>CAIOKE010000171.1 GCA_903858815.1 uncultured Planctomycetaceae bacterium
GTCATAGCAGATCAGCGTGCCTGGCGCAAATTTACCAACTCAACGCAAAACCCCCAGAGTGCGCGCTGGCCGTGCTTTTGTCGACTGTAGCCAACGATTGGGTTTTCCTCAAGAAACCAGACAGGATGTGAATGCCAGATCCTGCTTGTCGCCTGCGGCAGGCCACGAGTGATTTCTGCAGCCAGGAGGCTGCAGATCTGGCGGTGTTTTTCATCAAATTCGGAATGGTAGGCAGCGATTTCCAATTGCTTTTCTCCACTTGAATGTTCAGGAGGCAGGGAACAGATCGGAACAGGTTGACGCGACAGTTGCGGCATCCCCGGAAAACAAATTAACAGCTCGAAAACAAGTGCCCCACCCGGACATGGACAATCGCGATAACAATCCGTGGGCCAACAAATCCACTCACAACATCGCTGCACGACCGATCCGTCCCGGGACTGCAACATGGCGAGTGATCTGCAGTGCTCTGTTATGCCTGCTGAACACGACACTGGCTCTTTCACTCTTCTTTTTCGTCACACTGGCTCTGCGTGAGGCCCTGAATCCCAACCCGGCCGCAGCAGCCATGGCCGTGCGTGATATCGTACTCTGTTGTGCGACTGCAGTCGCGACCATTCTGCAGTTTACCGGCACACTGCTCGCCACTGCGCGCCTGTACCTTAGTTCCCACAGGCTTTTCCGGGTTGCCTGCGGTTCTGCCGCTGCAGGCCTCATCCTCCAGATTGCTGTCTGCCTGACCCTGTTCTGGAACCCTACTCGCTCGCAGGGCTGCTTTAGCGGAATGGCAGCATTCGGTGAGGCCGTCACAGGATGTGCTCTCGTTTTGACCGGTGCCTTGATGGGTGCCGTCATCATGTCCATCCTCTGGTTGACTACTGACAGACATTCCACGAAGCGTAAGGAAAGCGGCCCTTCGTAAAATGCACGCGCGGTGTTCCCGCGCCACCTGAGTATTGGTGATTCTTCACCACCGAAGGACACGGTGATCAACTGCCAGCGGTCAGTTCTCAGTGCACGCAAAGGTTCCTTTGGGAGGGCGAGGCTCCCGCCGAGCCGAGGTCAATTGTCCGAATTCCGTTGTTGTTGTTGTTGTTCGCTCTCAGCCGTAGCCCGGGCATTCCTGACGCGAGGGACAAAAGTTGGCTGAGGCCCTCAAATTGACTTCATGTCATTCAAAAACATCGTGTTTTTGCGGTACGGGGCCGAGCAGGAATGCTCGGGCTACCTGTTTGTCCTCGGCGTCCTTCCAGCCCGACCGCCTGTTGCCCACACAAAGCCGCCACGCCCTGCTTGTTCGCCCGTTGCTCTGCCATTGCGTCGGTTGATCACCATTCAGCAAAGGGCGCCGAGGCATCGTCACCGAGTTGGTGCTCGGTCGTCGCAGCATGGGCTTCAGCCCGTGTCGTCCACCGCATTCAAGCCCCCCTGGCGATCCGTGAGCGGAGGCTGACGGGTGTTTGAGTTTGCGTCTGAGCGGTTGTGTTCATCCTGATACAGTAGCGGAATCCGGTGGTATCTTCGCCAACCCCACCAGACTGCAACCTGCAGTTGCGAGCATGGTTCTTCGTTGATCCGACAATTCTGGTTCGTTTGGAACGGTTTAACACCACGAACCGCACAACAACAGACCACGTCGGGATTGCCCTGCCCTGCAATCGACCGTATCTTCTGCATATTCAGTTTAAAATGGATTCACCCTACTGCACCACGGTTTAGAAATCTGAGCATGACATCGAACCGGCTTCTGCTGTCAATCGGACATCTGCTGCTGTTTGCGACAATCGCCGCCCAGTCTGCAGCTCGCACGCCGGCAGAAGAGCCCTTCGAAGCCTTCCTGCGAACTCACTGTCTGGACTGCCACGCCGCCGGCAAGGTCGAAGGTGACCTGCGTATCGATCAGTTATCGCGTGATTTCAACGCCGGCATTGACACTCATCACTGGGCCGAAGTCATTGATAAGGTCAACAGTGGTCAGATGCCCCCGAAGGATCGGTCACAGCCTGCGATTCAGGAAATCGCTGATTTCGTCAGAAGTCTCGACAGTTCACTGCGTGCCGGTCGTGCGGCTCGAATGGCTGCCCGACCGACAGTCGCCCATTACCGACTCAGTCGCCGCGAGTATCAGAACATTGTCTATGATCTGCTGGGAGTACGCTATGACCCGACCAAACCGGGCGAGTTGAATGAAGATACATTGTGGCACGGCTACGAACGGATTGGATCAGAGCTGTCTTTGTCTCCGTCACACATGGATCGCTATTACAAAGCGGCCGAACTGGTCCTTGATCGCGCTTTCCCGGCGGTTTCTCCTGAACCGCGAAAAGTTCGTCGCACGGCAGCTGAATTGCGGTACGGTGGAGGTAAGGAGCAGCAAGCCATTCTTGACCGATTCGGAATCAAGCGCCCGCTCAGGTATCTGCTGTATCCCGGGACCGTCGAGCAGGCTTTGTCGCCCAACTGGTTCGGACGAACCGGCCCGGAACACAGCGGTTTGTATCGGGTCAGGCTGCAGGCCAGTGGAATCCGCCCGATCGGCGGACAAACGGCACACCTCAGCATTGGCAGGCGCACCAGTGAAGAAACGGTTGACGGCCTGATTGAATTCGACCTGACGGCCCCCGAGGACAGTCCGCAGATCTACGAGTTCGAGGTCTTTCTGGAGATGCCTGCCAGTCTGGAATTCTGTGTCGTCGCGACCGACATCGTGGACCGTCGACAGGGTGCAGCCTTTCGAAATGCACTCGGCAGCCGCAGCGGTCATCTTTTCACTCACAGCAGTGAAACGCTCCTGCTCAACCCGAATGCCCCACAGATGTTCGACGACAAAGGAAACGGACTGTTCTCAACGGTGCTGCTGGACTGGATCGAGTGGGAGGGTCCGCTGGTCAGTGACGCAGAGCGTTCGCGACGCGATGGACTGATTCCGGCGGAGGATGCGACGGCAGATCAAATAGCCCAGCACCTGCAAAGATTTGCGCAACGTGCCTGGCGTCGCCCGGTGTCTGCTGAAGAACTCCAGAACTACCTCGTGTCATATTCTGAAGAACGTGCTGGAGGTGAATCTGTCGCTGCAGCCTATCGTGCGGCCATGCAGAGCGTGTTGACAAGCCGCAATTTCATCTATCTTGTCGAGGGTGATCCGACCCCGCGTGAACGGGTCAATGACTGGGAGCTGGCAGCTCGGCTGGCTGCATTTCTATGGAGTTCAATGCCGGATGAGGGGCTGTTCGCGGCGGCTGAGCAGGGAAGTCTGCTGGCTGCCGATACCGAGCCGCAGGTGGATCGTATGCTGAGTGACGGCCGCATCAATCGTTTCCTTGAAGACTTTGCTCGGCAGTGGCTGCAGCTGCATCGGGTCGGGATGTTTCCACCGGACCGGAAGCTGTATCCAGCATATGACGACTGGCTGGAAAGCAGCATGCAGGCTGAACCCGTCGAATTCTTCCGCGAAATGTTCTCCAGAAATCTACCGATCGACGCATTTGTCGATTCTGACTGGACAATTGCAAATGCTCGGCTGTGCGACTTCTATGGCCTGCCCGAGCCGCCTTCGGGTGGTTTTCAGCGGGTATCGCTGCCCGCGGAGGCTCATCGTGGTGGCTTACTGACCATGGGTGCTGTGCTGGGTCTGACTTCTGACGGCACACGACATCGTCCGGTGCATCGGGGAGTCTGGATCAGCGAAGCATTCTACAACCGGACTCCACCATCTCCGCCTGCAAATGTCGATCCGATCGAGCCTGTTCCACCGAACGGGGAGAAGCTGACCATTCGTCAGAGAATTGAGTCGCACGCAAAGAATGCCAGTTGTGCCGCCTGCCACCGAACCATTGACCCGCTGGGGCTGGCATTTGACCAGTTTGACGCGATCGGCCAGTGGAGAACGCTTGAGCACGTGCCAACAGGTGCAGGGGCCGATCCACCGGTTAATGCCAGCGGCAGCCTGCCCGATGGCAGGCAGTTTGCAGATGCCGCAGAATTCAAGCGTTTGCTGATGCAGGATCGCCAGCAGATTGCTCAAGCATTCATCGAACATCTCTGCACATATGCTTTGCGAAGAGTTCTGACGGTGGATGATGCCGATGAGGTCGATGCGATTGTTCAGCGGGCTTCTGGAAGCAACTACGCTGTGCGGGACATTGTGAAGGCAGTCGCCACATCAGAACTGATCAAAAGGCGGTAGAGGCGGTTGATTGGCTGGTCGACGGGTTAGTTTGAATAGGAGTGTTTTCCATGAGTAATTCACGAATGGGCAGCTGGCTGATTGATCGTCGACATCTGCTGCGTGCAGCCGGTACCAGCATCGCATTGCCTTACCTGGAATGCATGGTGCCTTTGAACGCTGCTCCGCAGCAGACTGAGACTCCGCGACGCAGCGCCTTTATCTATCTGGCGAATGGTGTGCACTCGCTGAATTACCAGATCACCAAAGCAGGTCGTGACTATGAATTCTCGCGGTCTCTGAAGCCTCTGGAAAAGCATCGTGAAGTGCTGACCCCGATCAGCGGTTTGCATCACCCGGGGGCGCTCAGTCATCATCACAACTGCATTTCTGTCTGGCTGACGGGTGGAAAACTGGGTCCTGCCGATCGCAATACCATTTCTGTTGACCAGAAAATGGCTGAATTAACGGCTCAGCATACTCGGTACGCATCGCTGGAAATCGCTTTGACTCAGGGTGCATTGTCGTGGACAGCAGATGGCGTGCAGCTGCCGGCTCAGCGTCGCTGCAGTGAAATTTTTGCGGCATTGTTTGAGGCCCCTAAAGGCGGTACTGCAGCACAGCGACGGGCTCTGCGGCGGAAAGCCAGCGTGTTGGATGACAATCTTGCAGAAGTCCGCCGTCTGGAACAGAAGATGGGCACTGCCGATCGCGGTCGCCTGGACCAATATCTTTCGTCGGTGCGTGAAGCAGAGATCCGCACTCGTCGAGCGGATGCGTGGCTCGATACGCCTCTGCCCGAGATCTCTGACTCGGATCGTAAACGTACGAATCGAGATGTACCGCAGACACAGGCTGGTGACTATTTCCGTACCGTCTATGACCTCATTCTTCTGGCCTTCCAGACAGACGTGACCCGCGTGGCAACCTTCAGTCTTGGCGGGGAGGGTGATGCCTTTTCGATCCCGGAGATTGGGATTACAGAGTCCCGCCACCAGCTCAGCCATCACGGCGGTGATGCCGGTTATATGGAAAAGCTGACGAAGTACGACACGTTTGCGATCGAACAGTTCAGCTACTTTCTGACTCGACTGGCAGAAACCAATGACCTGAACGGACGCCCCATGCTGGGCTCCACCATGTCGCTTTTCGGCAGTGGTATGAGTTATGGGCACAGCCATGGGAACGCAAATCTACCGCTGGTCCTGGCCGGCGGCTCGGACCTCGGGTTGAAGCACGGCAGCCATCTGGACTTCAATCAGGGCCATTTTGGTGGTTATCAGCTGGACAAGCCCGGTGAGCACTATGCGTTGTGCAGTCGCCCGGCCAACAGCGAGGCTCATATGAGCAATCTGCTGCTTTTGATGGCCCAACGGATGGGGGTTGAAGCCGACAGTTTCGGTGACAGTAATCGTGCGGTGGAACTATGAGCAGGCCCATGTGGATTTGTGCTATCGTCATTGGGATTCACAGAAGACAGGTCCTGCGGCCAGCATGCCTCGCGGTTATTACTCTGGTGCTGTCCACCGCTGTCGCCCCAGCGCAGCCACCCCAGCAGAACGCGGCAGGGGAAGCGGGTGACGCTGCGGTGTTTCGGCCTGTAGCCGGCAGTTTTCCGCCACTCGAACGCGCGGTTACGTATCGTGGCGAGCTGGTTTTCGTGGACCATGCCAACCGACGTGGCAGTCTGCGAGTTCAGGGGTCCGGAATGTTTTTCCGAAACGACCCGCATCCCTTCGCATTGCTGCCTTACGCAGTGGTTCGTTACCGCACGGCTCCGGCCGATCTGCGCGACGTTCCTCTGGGTACAGTGATGCATGCACATGCCTTCCTGCCACCGGATCCACTGACGTCATCAGTTCCGGTGCTGCCGCTGGATAGTGGCAAGAAGGACGCCAATCATAATCGCGGAGCTGGAATTTTTCCGGCCGAGAACCACGTGCTGCTGCTGGAGGACGACCCCAGCCACTGTCGACGCCTCGGTTTGACATGGAGGCTGACCGATATCGAGATTCGCAATCTTGCCGGTTCACTGACCGCAGTTCGTGAATCAGCCACTGCGGGTGCAGCTCCACAGGCAGCAGAAACACTCACCTTTGACGCTGCAACAAGGGTCTGGCGGGGACGTGAACTGCTGTCGATAGAAGAGTTGGTGGAGGAGCAGATCTGGCCGAGCGAAGGCAAGCGATCGATGGAGATGACGGGCTTATTGCTGGGAATCACATGGCGTCCAACGCCCGATGGTGTATTCACAAGGTTTCATGTTTCAGATATCTGGCTGGATGAGGCGGCCATGCAGCGTGCTGCGAAGCAGCAGACAGAGGTTCATCGGGCTTTCATGCGCAGTCGCTGGATGCCGGCGTGGATTGACCGAGTGGAGTATGGAAAGTTCGGGCGAGCCACGGTGACCGCCACTCTGTTTGGCGGAATGGATGAAACGCTCTATGCGGACTTCCGCACTGGGGATTCGGCCATGATCAACGCTGTGGAAGCGACATTGAAGCACACTCACGGTGCATATGGTCCGGCACACATGGCATCGCGAGGAACCATTCTGAGTGTTACTCGATCAGAAACCGCACCACCACTGGGCAGCAGTGGCGTGCAGATTCAGTTCGAAACAGATTTGATCATCGAGGGCATTCGGGCAGGTCGAACAGTGCGGATCCGTCCGGGAGGCTGGCCGCTGGTCCAGGTCCCGCGTGAGGAGTACCTGAATGATGGCGTTGAAGAGCGATTTCCACGCCCCGATATTTTCCCGAAGTATTGAGTGCATCAATCAGGAAGTTGAAAATGCTGAGACTTCTGTTTGCCGTCCTGCTGTTCTGTCAGGATCCACTGCACACGGTGCAGGTCCTTGCGGGGGACAAGCCTCGGCAAACAAACACGCACTCGTCGCACCCCAACATTCTGCTGATACTGGCCGATGATCTTGGGTATGGCGATGTGGGGTGTTACAACGATCAGTCTCGCGTACCAACGCCCCATCTGGATCGACTGGCTCGCGAAGGCCTGCGGTTTACTGATGCTCACAGTCCAGCCACCGTCTGTACCCCGACCCGTTACAGCCTGCTGACCGGTCAAATGGCATTTCGTGTGAAGAACGGTGGTACTGTATTCACGGGAGTCGGCGGGCCATCACTGATCACTGCGGGGCGTCTGACACTGCCGCAGATACTTCGTGACAAAGGCTATGCCACGGCCTGCGTCGGGAAATGGCATGTGGGGCTGACATTTTATGATCAGAAGGGTTTGCCGATAAGGGACAATGGGGTCGACGCCGTGCGCAAGGTTGATTTCACGCGCCGAATCGATGGTGGACCACTTGATCACGGATTTCAGTCGTTTTTTGGAACGGCCTGCTGTCCGACCACGGACTGGCTGTATGCGTTCATCGAACAGGACCGTATTCCAGAGGCTCCGTCGGCAGTCATCGACAAAACACGACTGCCAAACCATCCTTACGCCCACGATTGCCGCCCTGGCCTGATCGCACCGAACTTTCCGATGGAGGAAGTTGATCTGCGGTTCCTGCAACGCAGTCTTGAATTCCTCGACCGGCATGTGCAGCAGTCACCCGCACAGCCTTTCTTTCTCTTCCATTCGGCGCAGGCCGTGCACCTGCCGTCGTTTGCTGCACCGCAATTCCAGGGGAAAACCCACACTGGCCCCCACGGTGATTTCATTCACCAATTTGACTGGATCGTGGGGCAATTGCTGAACCGACTGGAAACGCTGGGAATTGCTGACAATACACTGGTCATTGTCACCAGTGACAATGGACCGGAAGTCACAAGTGTGGTTCACATGCGTCAGGATTTTCACCACGATCCGGCTCGTCCGTGGCGTGGCATGAAACGGGATGCGTGGGAGGGTGGGCATCGAGTTCCGTTTCTGGTTCGCTGGCCGGCAAGCGGTAACAGCGAAACGTCTGGTATCCGGCCGGGAACCACCTGCTCCCAACTGATCAGCCTGACGGACGTCATGGCGACAGCCGCCGAAATTGTCGGTACACAGCTACCGGAAAATGCGGCCGAAGATAGTTTCAGTCTGCTGCCCTGCCTGCGTGATCCGTCCGCGGCCCCGATCCGCCCTTATCTTCTGCAGCAGGCCTTTGCGGGTGTTCGGACGCTGTCGATCCGCCGCGGAGAATGGAAGTACATCGACCACTCAGGGTCTGGAGGAAATCGTTATGACCGGGACCCGTCATTGCAGATCTATCAGAAGCCCGACTCCGCACCGAATGCCATCGCTCAACTGTATAACCTGCAGACCGATCCTCAGGAAGAGAACAATCTGATCGAGCAGTATCCGACGCTTGCTGCAGAGCTGAAGCAGTTGCTGGAAACCTCAAAGATGACCGGTCGCAGTCGACCGCGGATCGGGAACGTTCCGCCTGCGGCACAATAGTGTCTGGGTGACTGGGCAATTGGGGATTGAGCGGTCGTGCAGTCGACATGTCGCTGCCCTGGGGTTCAATGTGAAATTCTCTGGGCAGCCGCAGACTGCGCAGCGATTCGTGTCGACAAAAATCGCCCACGCAGAACCGCGATGCCCCGCTTAAGAAGACTTCAGCGTCAGGGGGGGCTTCCCGCGCAGCCTGTGCATCGCTGACGCGAGGGACAAAAGTCGTAGTCTGGGCTTTAGCCCGGGCACGAACTTCGCGTCATCCTAAATCCCCAGTGTGTCTTAATGGATGGGGCCGAGCAGGAATGCTCGGGCTACATTTTGTCCTCGGCGTCATCGCTGACGATAAGCCAGAGTTCCCGAGTGATGGTGTAGGGCCACTGCGGAAGGGAGAAGCCACCGCTGAGCCGATTTACCCGTTAAATCGAGAAATTCCTGGGCACTGCCGAGCCCTGCTCTCCCAACACCGGCCAATTTTCTACATCCACCCGGAACTACCAGGCACCAACTCGGGGATCCAATTCACGACAACCCCCGTTGGCATCCGCCAACGGCACGCCCTCGGATGGCCTCGTCACCTGGCGCCTTTCGGGTTTATCCTGGTCCAAATACTTCCGCACAAGGCACTCTTCATCTTCCGTTAAGCCCGGTTTGATCACCGACATGTTGACTGAATCCTGTCTGATGCTGTCCGGTGATCAGGTGCAGTTTTGGCTCGGCGGTGGCCCTGTGCTCGCGAAAGTGTCTCTTAACGCTGTCAGCAGCACTGTTGCTTGAGTCAGCTCCGGTCGGTTTCCCCTCGAACGGTTTTCGGATAGTCTGTCGGCAGTGAGTGTTGTTGCGACACATCCGGTCGGAGTCCTGCGAATGAGCGTGCAGCTGCAGATACGACGTTTGCTGCGATTGTCTGTCCCGGCAGGCTGCCTGCTGGTGATCTGCCTCAGGGCTGCTGCGCAGGATGGACAGTCTACCGTCAGCTTCGACCGCGATATTCGGCCAATTCTTTCAGACTTATGCTTCACCTGCCACGGCCCTGATTCGCAACAGCGAAAAAGCGATCTGCGACTTGATCAGCGTGAAGGCCTGTTTGGGGTTCGCGATGGACAGTCTGTCGTCGTGGCAGGTGCGCCTGAAAAAAGCGTGCTGATTCAGCGAATCACATCCTTTAACCCTGATCTGCAGATGCCGCCACCGGACTTCGAACGTCGCTTATCGCCCGAGCAGGTGCAGTTACTGCAGCGGTGGATTCAGCAGGGTGCCCACTGGACGGCGCACTGGTCTTTCATCAAACCGCAGGCAGTGCAGCCCCCCGTTGCAGGTGGTCGATTTTCCGGCTGGTGTCGGAACCCGATCGATCAATTCGTGCTGTCGAGTCTTGAGAAGGCTGGTCTGACACCGTCTGCCGAGGCCGATCGAAGAACTTTGATACGCCGTGTTTCTCTGGACCTGACCGGCCTTCCTCCGACTCCCGCTGAGGTCCAGTCGTTTGTTACAGACACGTCCCCTGAGGCGTGGGACACCGTGATTGATCGTCTGCTTTCAACGCCTGCCTATGGCGAGCACCAGGCCGTGGCCTGGCTGGATGCAGCGCGATATGCAGACACCAGCGGTTACCAGAACGATGGTCCTCGCAGTATGTGGCGCTGGCGTGACTGGGTGATCGACGCCTTCAATCGCAACATTCCGTTTGACCGGTTCACGATCGAGCAGATCGCGGGAGACCTGCTGCCTTCCCCAACTCCTGATCAGCGCATTGCGACGGGCTTCAATCGCAATCACCGGGGGAACGCTGAAGGGGGCATCATTCCTGAAGAGTTTCAGGTGGAGTATGTCGCCGATCGAGTCGACACGACCTTTGCCGTCTGGCAGGGGTTAACCATGGGATGTGCGCGCTGCCACGATCACAAATACGATCCGCTGCGTCAACTGGACTACTATCAGGTTTTTGCGTGGTTCAATAATCTGCCCGAATCCGGCCGAGCGATCAAGGAAGGCAACTCGCCACCCCTGATTCAGGCTCCGTTACCTGAACAGCAGCAGCAACTGCAGCGGTTGGGCGCTGCCCTACAGGTGTCAGAGCAGCGAACGAAGGATCTGCAGCCCGCTCTGGCGAGGGCCGTGCAGGCATGGCAGTCCAGTGATTCGGCAATGGCAGAGCCGGACTGGTCCGTTACCGACGGCTTAACCAGTCATTTCCCGCTGGCTGGCAATCTGCACGACGTTGTATCGCAGCAGCAGGCTCAGCAGCAGGTCATGCCCGATGGCAGCACTGTGTTCAGCCTGCACAACGTGGCTGGATTTGGCTATTTCGACCGTTTTACTTTCTCGTCATGGGTCCAGCCTTCAGCAGACACTGGGACGCTGATCTCGCGAATGATTCCGGTGGAACACGGGGAAGGCTACTACGTCCATCTGGAAGCCGGTCGCGTACAGATCAATCTCGTAAAGCGGTGGCTGGATGATGCAATTCGTGTGGAGAGTCAGTCGCAACTACCCTTGAACACACTCAGCCACGTGGCTGTTGTTTACGACGGCACCCGCCTCGCATCGGGAATTCGCCTGTACGTCAACGGCGTGGAGTGGCCACTGGAGGTACGCCTTGATCGCCTGAATCAGACATTTGCGGTTAAAGCCGAACCACTGCGACTGGGCGGTGGTCAGAGCACATTTCGGGGGACGTTGTCTGATGTGCGCGTCTATAGCCGTGATCTGACGCGGCAGGAAGTCCAACGATTGAGTGTGCTGGAGACAGTACAGCAAATCCTGCAGATTCCGCCGGGGCAGCGGACACCGGCGCAGCAGGATAAGCTGGAGTGGATGTTTCTGGAGCGACACGCCGACGCCGACCTGAGTAGTGCTTTCAACGATGTGATCCGGCTGCGTCGAGAGCTTCGTGCGCTGCATGATCAGATCCCAACTGTGATGGTAATGCAGGAGTTGCCTGTGCCACGGCAGACGCATGTGCTGCTGCGCGGGCAGTATGATCGTCCGGGAGCACCTGTGCAGCCGGATATCCCGCAGGCCCTTGCGGGAAAATTCGTGCCGAAGCATGGGAATCGTCTGGATCTGGCGGAATGGCTGGTCAGCCCGGAAAACCCCTTGACGGCTCGCGTGGCTGTGAACCGCATCTGGCAGCGTTTTTTTGAGCATGGTCTGGTGCGTACGACCGAGGACTTTGGCTCGCAGGGTGAACGTCCGAGCCATCCAGAGCTGCTGGACTGGCTGTCCGTGGAATTCGTCCGCAGCGGCTGGGATCTGAAGGCTCTGCAGCGTCTGATTGTTCAAAGCGCGACCTATCGTCAGTCGTCTCGTCAGAATTCTCAGCTGCAGAACAGCGATCCGGAAAACAGGTTGTTGTCGCGTGGCACACGACGCAGGCTTTCAGCCGAAACGATCCGCGATCAGGCGCTGTTTCTCAGTGGTCTGCTTTCACATCGAGTTGGCGGGCCGTCGGTCAAGCCCTACCAACCGGCCGGGCTCTGGCAGGAGATCGCCACGGATACCGCCTATGAACAGTCACAGGGCGAGGATTTGTATCGTCGCAGTCTGTACACCTACTGGAAGCGCACAGTGGCTCCGCCGACGCTGGTCACCTTCGACGCCACCACTCGTGAATCGTGCGTCGTCAATCGCAGTCGCACGAACACGCCGCTCCAGGCATTGGTGCTGATGAACGACGTGACATTTGTTGAAGCTGCCCGCGTCATGGCTCAGAACGAATTGAAACAACCTGCCGATTCCATCGAGGAACGTGTTGGTCGGTTATTTCGACTGGTGACCGCGCGTGAGCCAGCGGGACATGAACTGGAGGTGTTGTGCAACAGATATCGCCGCAATCTTGAGCTCTATCGGGAGCGGCCTGAGTCGGCGCTGCAGCTATCACGCAGCGGGGAGTATCCGGTTGACGACAGCCTGAATCCATCGGAATTGGCGGCATTGACCACGGTCACCAGTGTCTTGCTGAACCTTGACGAAGTGATCACGAAGGAGTGAGCTGATGGATCGCACGATTGAACAGCAGCTACCGGTCGGGCGACGTGGATTCCTGTCAAGCGGAGCCGGTGTGCCTGGCCTGGCCGCCGTGGGTGAATTGCTGCGAGGTCGTGCACTGGCAGACCAGTCAGCACCGCCGCAGCCACCCCGGGCAAAACGCCTGATTTCACTGTTCCAGTCGGGCGCACCATCTCAGCTGGACCTGTTTGATTACAAGCCGGGGTTAAGCCAGTGGGCTGGATCAGAGCTGCCCGAATCGGTGCGTCAGGGGCAGCGGCTGACGGGAATGACCAGTACACAGGCCAGCTTCCCGATTGCTCCGAGTATGTTTCGTTTTCGCCAGCGTGGTTCAAGTGGTGCGTGGGTCAGTGACCTGTTGCCTCGAACTGCAGGCATTGCCGATCGATTATGTTTTATTCGATCGATGCACACGGAGGCGATCAACCATGACCCGGCGATTACTTTTGTGCAGACGGGGGCACAGCTGGCAGGCCGTCCCAGTCTGGGGGCGTGGTTGTCCTATGGTCTGGGCAGCGAAAATCAGGATTTACCGGCGTATGTGGCGCTGATCTCCGGAACCGGTGATCAGCCACTTTATGACCGACTCTGGGGCAGCGGTTTTCTGCCGACTCGGTATTCCGGAGTGAAGTTCCGTTCGCAGGGAGACCCTGTGCTGTACCTGTCAAATCCTGCAGGGATCACCACCGACGTGCGTCGGGGACTGCTGGATGATCTGCAGCAGTTGAATGGCCTGCATCTGCAACAGACGGGCGATCCGGAGATTGCAACAAGGATTGCTCAGTACGAGATGGCATTTCGCATGCAGACATCCGTTCCAGAGCTGACAGATCTGTCGAATGAGACGGCAGCCACGTTTGAAATGTATGGTGAGGATTCGCGTAAACCCGGAAGTTTTGCCTGGAACTGCCTGATGGCCCGGCGGCTGTGTGAACGTGGCGTCAGATTTGTGCAGCTGTTTCATCGCGGCTGGGATCAGCATCTTGAACTGCCGAAGAATATCGCAATGCAGTGTCGTATGACGGACCAGCCGGCTGCAGCTCTGGTGGTGGATCTTGAGCAGCGTGGGTTACTTGACGATACTGTGGTGACGTGGGGCGGAGAATTTGGACGGACCGTGTATTGCCAGGGGAAATTGACCCCGGCGGACTATGGGCGTGACCACCACCCGCGGTGTTTTTCGATGTGGCTGGCTGGTGGTGGCGTGCAGCCTGGGCTGACCTGGGGCGAAACCGATGACTTCAGTTACAACATTGTGCGTGACCCGGTGCATGTGCACGATCTGAATGCGACTCTGTTGCACCTGCTGGGCATTGATCATGTGCGTTTGACATGGAAGTTTCAGGGGCGTCATTATCGCCTGACGGATGTACACGGCAACGTCGTACGCGAGTTGCTGAGTTGACGACAGCCTGATCAATTTCGACGTTGACCGGACAACAGCCGTGTCATCAGTGCCGTTGGAAGCGTCAGGATGCCTGCGGCAAGCAGACCGCCACCGATGGTAGTGCGGGGACCAGCATCCTGTTTCCGGTCAGCCTCGACAGCAAGTAAAGTTCAATTGAAACTGCTCGAGAACTGAAGGATGGACGTCGCGATGCGTTGGATGGAGAACTCAAACGGTCGGCTGACGACATCCAATCGGAGCGTATGGAAATGCGTCAGAATCGTGAATTTCCAAATCCCCCATTCGAGCCTTAAGTTATTGCTGTGATTGGAATTGGGAAGCACTGCGTGAGCTTATTTGCAGCGGCAGATCCGGGAGCAACGTGAGGGATTCGCTTGCAGTGCGGCTGGGGTATCGAAGAGAATCGGACCGATCTCTTTGGAATTTTCTTGCGTTTGCTCGGGAATCTGATCCCGGATGGAAGGCACTTCCGCCATGTTGACGTTGATTGCTCGGTTTGTTTTTGTGGCAGTGCTGGCCACCGCATTCCATTGTTCAGCACAGGAAAATACTCGGACGATTCCACGTACGGATGGGAAGCCGGCGGATCTGACGCAGCCTGTGAAAGTATTTATTCTGCTTGGTCAGTCGAATATGGTGGGGTTGGGGAAGATTACGGGCCCCGAGATTTCGCTTGAGCACGCCGTCAAAAAGTCTCAGAAGTATCAGTACCTTGTTGATGAGTCAGGGGCGTGGGTCGTACGTAACGATGTGCGTTACGTGCAGTACATGTCGGGCAAAGGGCCACTGCGTAATGAGTGGATGACGGTCAGCGGTCGCAATCTTGGTCCTGAGTATGGCATCGGACATACTTTGGGCAACGCGATCGATGCACCGGTGATGATTCTGAAATGCTGTATTGGAAATCGAGCACTGGGCTGGGACCTGTTGCCACCGGGTAGCACAAGGACTGATTTCACAGCCGTTGACAAAGCAGGGGTCGAACAGAAGCTGGTTTATGCGGGGTA
>CAIOKE010000172.1 GCA_903858815.1 uncultured Planctomycetaceae bacterium
AGATTGGTTGCATCATTGTTGTTCCAGGAGCCGCCCCGCAAAACAAAGGCGGTTTTCGGTCAGCTGCCCTCAATCCAGATTGACAGAATGAATTCGAAAATGCAATGCAACTGCGTTTTTTTTATTCGGCTCCGCCGATCGCCGAATACCAATCGCAGGGAATCGCAACGGAATCGCAGGGAATCGCAAGGGTGGAGGGCTCAAGGTTTTCGAGCCCTGGCCACCCGACTCAAACGACAACCCGTGCGGTCGTCGGAGTAGGTCGGCCGGTAGTAGCCCCGCCTGCCACAACGCAGAACGGACGCACCACTGCTGCACCAGGAGCCGCCCCGCAAAACAAAGGCGGACGATTTACCCTCCGTCGCCGTCCGTGAATACCTGCTGCGGTAACGATCCCCCGTCCACTCCAAGACATTCCCCAGCATATCCACCAGCCCGAACGGATTCTCATGGTGCTGCCCCTGCGCTTTGGCTTTCGTGAACTCCGGCGGAGCACTGGTCTGCGTTGCGTGCGATGTGCAGTGATGTCGACCCTTCTCAAAATCATCCCCCCACCAGAAATCCCGGTAATCCTCCGGCCAGCTCACCACCGTTCGCTCCGCCTTCGCCGCGTACTCCCACTGATCCTCGCCCGGCAGCTCGCAGCTTTGCCCGTCCCAGTGACAAAACAGAGCAAAACACCAGCTCATGTACCAGTCTGCATAAATCAACGGCCGATCTTCCGTACCGCTGATTGTGGCATAGTCCTCGTATGGACTGCCGTCGATCCCGTGCCCCGGGTCAAACAGGCGATACCAGCGATTCAGGACTGGATAACGACTGAGAAGAAACGCGTCGATGTCCAGTTCAGCGCAGTCAGCCTCCGGAGTCTCGTCATGCGGAAAGCTCCAGTCTTCGATGACCTGCACTCCTTCGTGAAAAGCCTGTGTGTACTTCTGTCTCAGGTACTGAATTAATTGGGCGTCGGTTCGCGACCGATCCTTGTACGACCGCAGGCGGTTCTCAAGGAACGCATCCAGCGACTGTTTCTCACGATATCGGTTAATGAACGCTTCCCAGTCGCTTCTGAGCTGCGGGCCCATGCCCTGCCGGTCATCCGGTGCCCCCATCCGGAAGCGTCCCGCGGGGATCTCAACAAAACTGTCTTTCAATTCCTTCGCAGCTTTGCTGGGCGTCACAGCCCCCGGGCGGGACAGATCCGCCAGCTTGTCCCGCTTGCCGGAAGCGATCCACGTTTCAAATTCTCCCAGAAACTCCGCCCTGACAGTGGCTTCATGACTGCCACTGTGTCTGGCCGCCTGCTGCAGCCTCGGCCACGCCCGATAAATCATCTCACAACTGCGACGGGTCCCCGCCACAGTGCCGTCTCCGGGCTGAAAAAACGGCTGCACCGCATGCGCCCACCGCAGCTGCTCGCCCGCTCGCCGCGGCATCTCACACAGATAGCGTTCCACCCAGTAAAACCAGAATGTGTCTCGCAGCAACGGGTGATAACGATGAACTTTCAGGTACTGAATATCGCCTTCCGTGGCATGATTCGACAGCCACCGGGCAGCGTAGAATTCCTGCAGGCTCTTGTTTCGCCAGCGAATCTCCCGAAATGGTGAACCCACATCCAGCAAGCCGCGAGTGATCGCGACGTTGGCCTCGCTCAGGCACTGCAGATCGAAATTGAACAGATCACGCCCATCATGACTGTTGTAACGCGGATCGATTTCCCTGAGACGTTCAAAAACATGGGTCATGAATCGCGGCAGTTCATCGCTGTTCACACCGCTGAAATTCGGCACATGGTTGCCCGCCGCAGCATCGTCAGTTTCAGTTTCAGGCGGCAGCAGCATCTGCTCAAAGGCAATCGCTGACAACAGCCGATGAGCACGCTGCACCTGAGAATCCTGTTGCGGCGAGAAATTCTCGACCGGTTCCCGGTTTTCGGCTCGCTCCTGCATCGTCGTAGCCAGACCCAGTCGCCACGCTCCGCGATTCCTCAACCCCTCCTGCAGCAGATGCCCCGCAGCGGACTCAAACACATCACTGGCAGACTTCAGCATCTTCAGCTCCGAAAAATTGATCACGTAGCCCAGATACCAGGCAACGCGAGGATTTCGGAGGATGTCTTTTGCGTCCTCAAGGTGCTCCAGCTGATTGTAACGCTCAGACCCCATGTAGCGTTCCACCTGTTCGTCAGTATGTTCCAGCGGCCGCACGTACTGAAAACCGGCGTTCTGCGGAAAGATGCTGCGGTGCGTATGAATCACCTCCGGGCGTCCCGCGATCACTATCGGACAATGCTGCCACTGGCTGTGCTGCAACAGGCGACTCAGCGTCCGCAACTGCCGAATCTGATCGGCTGCGTCCAGCAATAAAAGGATCCGACCGGTGGCGCGCCAGCGTTTCAGAGTTTCAGTGTCGCTGGAATCTTCACCAGGGGTCAGTTGCTGCCGCAGCAACTGCAGCAACCCCGCGTCTGTATCGGGCAATTGATCCACATTCAGCAGAAACGGAATCAGCCGTGACCTGTGTCGGGACAATTCCCGGCGAATCCAGCGCAGCCGGACCGTTTTGCCGTTTCCGCTGTCAGCCACAAGCACCAGCCGATGGAAACGTTCCGTATCGGCCACTCGCACACCCTTGACAGCCGCCAGGGCCGGGTCCAGCCGATACAGCAGAACATCCGCATCGGTGATGCCCCCCGCAACCTGCACCGCCAACGATTGCTGCAGCGGTTTCCACCTCACTGCACTGCCTGCAGCTTCATCAGCCGCGCCCGCACGCACGTCTTTGTCTGCTGAGCTGCGAAAGCGACTGGGATGCAGCTGGACGTTGAGATCGATCGGATCACCGTCCAGCAACTCAATGCTCTGATCTTCAATGAAAATGGGACGGCTGCGGTGGCTCATGATTCCTGCTCCGACTGTTCTCTGTCCCGCTCAGCGATCAATGCGCTGGCTTCCTCGGCACTCAAAAAATCCAGGTCCCACTCAGCCAGATTCCGCTTCTGATACTCACGGACCTCACGACTTGTCAGGCACATTTGCTCGCACAGCTCCGGGTATGTGCCGGCATCCATGCGGGTCAGTTTTGTACCGCTGAGCTCGATTGCTGCCTCGCCTGGTTTCGTGCGGGCCGTCAGCCCCAACTGCAGACCGCACCTTCCCGCCGCCTGAAACTTCGCTCTCACATTTTTTACCCCTGCCAGTTCCCACGTCGCAGGTGACGCACCCTCCATCCGCAGCGCAGCAGTGACAATCGCAAGTGGGTCCAGATCGAAATCCAGCAGTCGAACGTCGATTTTTTCAATTTCACTCCGCCGTTTCGCTGCCGATACGGTCCTGCTCCACGCATGCCAGATGGCCACAGCTGTTGCCGCCTGAATGGAATCACCCTCAAGCACAGGCTTCGGCAACTCTTCACTTGCCGACCATTCTTCAATACCGATACTCACACGCACTCCCGGACACCACGGCTGCAGCTTCTCCCACACAGCTGCGATAGACTTCCAGCCCGCCCTGATGTGTGTACGGGGAATCTCACTGACCGACCACAGCAACGCTCCACCAGGCCAAAGATCAGGCGTGATTCGCGGCTGGTCAGATGGCAGACAACGCACCAACAGCTTCAGGATGGAGGCATCGCTCTCAGACCACGCATAAGCCACCGGACACGTGCAGACAGAACGCAGGTCTGCTGCAGGCCTTGACGCAAGATCCGCCACCATCCAGCCGGCCGTCGCGATCGACTCATCCTGCGAACCTGTGAAATCAGCCAACAGTTCGTCAACATCACCACCTGCCCCGTTCTGCAGATCCCGAATGCCCGCGATCTCCCGCTGCGCGGCCGGCACGGGGCTGTACACGGTGCGATTTCCAGCCAGTTCCAGTTCGCTGAAGGCCATGATTGCCTCCTTAATCAACACACTGTTACGCTGTAATAACCCCGCCGTTGCAAAACATAGTCCGCGGATCGCGGTGGGGAAACGCTTTTCCTCGCCTCCGGCAAGGCAACGCACTGAATGCCAATCATCGGCCTCACGAGCCTTTAATAAAGCTTCGATCTGCCCAGCCGTCGCCTGCCCAAATGCACCTTGCCAGTGCCTCGAAGTCGACGACTGATCATCCTGCAACGCCCGCCGAAAGCAGTTCTCGCTGCCAAAAAAATACGGTCTTTCCGGTAATCTCGGAAAGCATCAATTAACGTTGTCATCGTGATCATCCTGCCTGCTCCCCGCTCAGCTTTCGCAATGCCACTTCTAATCTGTCCCGACACTCAGCCGGGAAGTCACTGCTGTAAACCTCACTGCTGTTCAGGATTTCCCGGAGCCGCCCAGTATCGCTGCCACCCAACTCCGATTCGGCCACGGGAATTGCATCCCACTCGCCGCCCGGTACGCCTTCCGGTAGTACAAAACTGGCAGGAATCTCGCACTCAACGGTGTTACGGTTGTTTTTCGAATAAAGCACCGGCCACAACGTTTGCTTTAGAATCGGTCGCTCCAGCAGCGTTCCCACCCCATAAACCACCAGCTTTACCAGACCCAGCGGGCAACCCGTGAGGGGCAGGGGGCCGATCCTCACCGGCTCCCGCCGAACGTCGCCACCAACCATCCTCACCTCAATCCGCCCGCTGATCCGTCTGACCGGCACCGCAGCCGTCACCAGGGGAACGGCGACAGCCGCAGCCACATAGGCCATCCCCCGCATCTCGCTGTCGGCCCTGATCACAAATCGCCGATCGCTGACGGACCAGCCCGTTGCCGACCCGGGCAAATTCACCCTGCAGCTCTGCCCGCCATCTACCGGGACTTCACAGGATGTTCCCACAGGGTCCACAAACACCAGCCGAAATTCCGCCTCAGGATCAATATCAATGTCTATCGACCCACCCAGCTCAAGCAGACCCAGATCCTCGATCACCCAGACATTCGGCTCATCGCAGGCCGGATGAAAGGCTCCCGAAACCGACAGAATCACCCGGACATAAGCCGGTCGCAGAATCGATCCATAGCCACCACTCAGCGACAGCCTGCGATGATTGATGTCCCGAAAATCCCAGGCAGGGGTAAAGTCAAGGACAAGGTCGCCCGCGCGGAGACTGAACGGTCCCCCCGCCCGGAATGACACGGAACCCAGGGCCTGATTCAATCGCCCGGAAAGTCCGGAGGACGCCGGAGTATTAATGCTGGTCATGACTGCACCTCGTGCTTCGTTGGAGTTTGGTGTGTTGTGTTGCGATTTTCTGGTGGAGTCTACGTCTCCATCTGATGCCAAAGGAATTCACGCAATTCGTGGCAGGACAGATACAACAGTCCGCAGGCAACCTGATTCCAGTAGTCTTTTTCCGCTTCCTTCAGTGACCTAAACGTTTCCGGATCCGGCGGAGCCCAGCTCTTCAGGGCGGCAGCAAAGCTCTTCGTTGAAAGCCCCGCCGTCGCTGAAATCTCTGCCACCAATTCCAGCCTTTCCTGTCGCTGCGGTTCCGACAACGACTGCCACCAGTCACCCACTTCATCAAAGTCCCGCCACGGCAGCATTTCGCTGAAAGACTGCGTGACTCGGTAAAAGCTCAGCCACGGATACTCAAGAGTCGGAATCAACCAGTCCAGCAGTGTCTGCGAGGTCAGGCGGACCACTTCATCCAGGGCAGCAACCTCGCTGGACAGACCCAGCCCTGTCTCCCGCAGCAGATCCTGCGGGTTCGGGATCCGTGCCTTCCGGTCCCGCCACTTCGGATCTTTCGGATACAGACCCAGCCATCTCAGTGCGATCATTCGCCCCCTGACATCCGGCACCAGAGCAAGTACCGCAGATGCCAGGGGTTGCTCTGGCAGCACCTGCCGCACTACATCCCAGAATTCCCGCCGCAGTATTTTCTGGAATTCTCCGCGTGGCCTAATATCAGGTGGCCACGAGGAAAAGTCGCCGGCATCCGCCCGAATCCAGCCGATCGAACGCCGGGGAGCTTCCGGACAGCCCGGGCTACCAAAGCCGAACACATGGCGAAATGCCCGGGCCGCCGAATAATCGACGTCCGGACGTCTGACGACAGACCGCTTTTCAAGTTTCTCCATCAACCCAGGAAATCGATCAAGCAGCTTCTGCTGACAACTCTGTTCGATCCACTCAACGCTGTTACTGGCCGACCAGCGTTCCAGTTCATCGGCCGTGAATGCAAACCACACGGTCCTCAGATTCCTGCGGTTAGAATCGCAATCTGCTATCCTGAACTGCCCCTCCGTCTGGGTTGCGATGCAGTTAAGCTCCAACAACAGCGCGGCATCCGGCATAATGAGCCTGTCGACAGTGCCAAATTCACTGGTCGGCCGGCCCGATTCTGTACAGGGGCTCGCAATCCCGTTCTTCATTTCGCCAGCCGTGCGGTCTGCCTCACTGCCGGTACACGCCAGATTCAGTAAAGGCCTTTTACATTTTGTGCAGCAGGCCACCTGACCCCGACGCAGCACCGGATCGGTTCCTCCCCCCAGCAGACCTGCGATCAGGTCATCAACGTGTCCGCGAGCACTGAAGCTATGAACAAGCTTTGCTTTCTGCGAGGCCTTCTTATCACTCGGCGATTGAAACTCCACCGCAAAACAACCCGTCGTCGGCATACCCAACGCCAGACTGACATAGTCGGCCAGTGGCAGAAAATCCGGTCGATTCGTGCCGACGAGATTGGAACAGGACTGAGGCCAGCTCGCAGCCCGGCAATCCTTTCTCAGCCAACTGGCCAGTCGGTGATGGATCAGATCACGCTCGAGGCAACTTCGGTTCCCCTGTTTGACAGTTTTTGAAGAAATTCCGCGACATTGCCCAATATACGCGTGTTTCTCGCCGGGAGTGCCCTGCAGGACATCGTACTGACGCTTAATGTAGGGAACAGCGTCCTCCGGAAGCATATGGGGGTCGCCCTTCGCAACAGCATGTGCGATGGTAAAATCAGACAACAACGCATTCAGCAGATCATTCGCTGAAAGCTCCACCCGAATAGTGCGTTTTTCCACCGCAGCCACACCGTGGCGGGTGATATCCTGAATCAGGGCGCCCGACCTCTTTTCGATCTCATCGATATTCTCATTCAGGCGATACAACATGACAGACCGGCCAGTCGCGCTGGCCTCTGCAGACGTACGATCAACGCCCAGAAAATAACACAGCACGATCTGCAGTTTGTCCCAATCCTGAAACCTTCCATCCGCATGCCGCGTCACATACTCGTCAAGAACGTCGATGTCCACTTCAGTAGGCCGCTGGCTGTTCAAGTCGTCCGCATAAAGACAACTGCCCTCAATCAGTAATCTCCGCAGCGGAGGAATGTCTGCGGTGGGCTTGCCCACAAGACCCCGCAGGAATTCAATCACAGGAACTGCACCACGAAATTCCCGCTTACTGTCGGCAGACTCAGGAAATGGCCAGCCGATCTGCACCAGCCGAACTGCTGCGCTGCCACTATCCACGCCGTCCAGTTCGAGGCCATCAACCAGCGCCTCATCCACACGGTTAAATTGCCCGGCTTTGAAAGCCTTATAAAAAGCTTCCCCGGACCGCAGCCGCAGCACGCCCTCACCGTAAAACCTGCCAGCATACTCCGCTTCCGCGTCCGTCAAACCCGTGAACAACACCTTACCGTGTGACTTCACCGCAGCCGACTTCACCGCAGCCGACTGCCACCGCCAAACAACCCGCCTGCGGTCCTCCAGCCACGTCAGAATGTAATCACGAGCCTTCGGAATTTTTTTCTGCCTCGCCTGCAGCTTTTCTGCACGATTGCTGTCCACGTAACGCCCGGTCGACTGCAGGCGGTCAATCTCCTCGTCAAATTCCGCCTCAACCCACGTTGACTTAACCCGAACATCCTCGCTTGTCAGAGATTCCGGATCACCCGACAGCCGCAGGATCTTCATCGCCCTCAGCAGACGCTCTCCACTCAGGCTTGTGTCATCAGCTTCTGCCACTTTCAGCCTCCTCATTCACGGAATAGAGGAATTTAACCACTCGGATTCGCGTTTTACAATACCGTCGCCGGATCCCGATCACCACTCCTGCACAGCTCCCACCCGACAAAAACACACGGGCCAGGACATCCCACGCGGTCGGGCTGCAATCCACAGAGGGATCCACAAGGCCTCGAATCAGCCCTCGCTGGCAGAATCTGATCGGAAAGACGGAAAAACAAAGAAATACCCGACGGACCCTGTCAGGCCCGCCGGGCATCCACGCCAAAACCCACCCAAATACCCCGGAGTCTCAGCCAAGAGCCCGCAGCTGACTGCTGGCCCCGTCCAGTTTCTCACGCAGCCCACCGACTCTGGACAGCAGTTCACCAATCCGTGCGTTCAACTGCCGTGACTGTCTCGCCGCTGGATCCAGCAGCGTCTCCTCAATCCGGTCGAGGCCGATTCGAGTCACCCACTTGGTTTGCTTAAACATCACCAGGCGGTCGCGCAGCACTCCCAGCTGCTCATCCAGAGCATTGCGTTCCCCCTGCAGTGACTGCAGCTGCGTCTGCTGCTCCTCGAGTCGTTTGTTCAGGGAATTCAGCTGTGCAAGCAGCTCGTTGCGATTCGACAGTCGAGCCCCCAGACGAGCCGAGGAGTCTGCCAGGTCCTTCCGGGCTCGAGTCAGATCCGCTTCGCAGTCGGACAGCAGCCGATTCTGGCGTGCGAGTTCTGCGGCGAGATTGTTTCGCTGCCTGCGGCAGTCTTCGACAACCGCCAGAGCAGCATTGCGCTGGACCTGAGAGGCGCGCCAGTTCGCTTCAGCTGCGGCAGCCGCTTCGCTGGCACGATTTAAGTCGGCCTGTCGAGCTGCTCGGTTGCTCTTATTGGCACTATCGAGCCTCTGCCGAGCCTGCTGACGCTCATTCTGACGCTGTTCAAAGACCTGATACAGCTGCCGCGTTGTGGCATCAAGACCAGCATGCGTCGCCGAAGCAGACTGCAGCGCCGTTTCAGCACGCGCTACCGCACTTTCTGCTGCCGCACGAGCCGTCAGCAGATCGGATCGGTTCTGAGTCAGACGCTCAGCACGCCCCGCTGCCGCTGCCACCTCCTTCTGCAGATCAGCAACACCACTGCGCAGACGACCCACGCGATCTTCGAGGTCCCTCCACTGCGAGTTCACCTCGGCCAGCACGCTCTCGACCGAGTCAATCCGTGAGTCGAGCACACGCAGCCGCGACACAACGGACTCAGCCTCCTTCCGCAGCGTCGCAGCTTTCTCTCGCCAGACAGATCCATCAGCAGTGACATGGAACCGAATCTGACCCGCCCAGCGACCGTCGTTCACTGTCAGCTCGATCTCGGCACGACCCTCCTGCAACGGTCGCAGCTGCAGCGAGTTGCCTTCAATCGTGGCCAGCATCGTCGCAGTATCCGACGATCGCACCGTCCACTGCAGTGTATTTCCATCGGCATCCAGCGCCAGACCGTTCAGCGAAATTGCCAGCGTATCCGTCACTGTCATGTCCGCAATCGAATTGATGAATTCCGGCGCGTGAACGTTGGAAATCTGATCAATCCACGGATAGGCCAGCACATCATCAGCCGGAATCTCAGCTTCCCCTGGAGCCGGTCCGACGACCATGTCATCATCCGGCCCTGACAAATCACCCGGCTCGAAGTCCCCGTACCGACTGGCTCGCGGCTTGTCACGCATCTCAAAGAAGGCATCGTTGGTCTGGCGAATGACAAGGTCGATATACACAAATGGCACCTCACTATGGTGCTTGCTGCCACCACTGAGCACATTCTCCAGCAGCCCCACACGCGACCGCACCTGCTCGGTCACATTGATGTCCCGAATCGGCCCCCCCTGCATGTCGAAGTAGGTTGCCAGCAATCGACTGCCATCCGGACTGAATGCCAGATTGCGGACTTTCAGCATCGCCTGATTGAGCACGTTGACTTTTGCACCACTTGAGGTGTCGTAAATAAAGATCGTGCGGTCAGAGCCGCCGGTGGCCAGCAACCGGCTGTCACGGGTGAATGCGAGGGCCTGAGCATCAGCGATGTGATCGCGGAAATCCCGCGTGCGAATCAGCTCGCCCGCTGCTCCGGACATCCACATTGACACGCTGTTGCCGGAAGCAGTGGCAAGGAATCTGCCATCCCCGGAAAACTGCACCTTGAGGATCGGATCCGTCAGATCAATCACCTGCACCTGCTCGTAAAATTCCCTGCCCCGCTTCCACATCCGCAACTGACCGTCGCGGCCACCGGTGACCAGTGTCCCATCAGGAGCGAACGACAGGGATGTCGTTCCGCCGACATGCCCCGGAATCGCCTGGGCCACTTCAAAGCCCGTGGTGGCACCCGGAGTACGCAGCCAGAGACGAATTCGCTCTGCAGTTCCTGCCGTCGCCAGCACATGACCATCGCTGCTCACCGCTACGACTTTCGCTCCGCGATACACACGAGTGCCGGCCGCATCCACCGATGTCGACGCCTTCTCCGCCGACTGTGCCTGATGTCGATCACTCCAGACCATCGAACCATCCGCCACGCGGAACACCCGAATCCGGCCATCGCTGCTGACCGTCACAATTTCCTCCGAGCCCGGCAGAAACTGCACATCCGTCACCATCGCCTTCCCGATCACAAGGCGACGGAATTCCCGATGGTTCACCGCATCACGCAGACTCACCGTTCCGTCCTCGGAGGCAATCGCCATCAATCGACCATTGCCGCTGTACACAGCATTCCGCAGATCGCCTGCTGATGGTTTCCCTGTCTGTTCGTTGAGCAGTCGGAACTGGTCCAGTGTCTCTCCGGACTGAGGACTGAAGACCATCGTGTGGCCATTGCGAAAACCCAGCAGGCCACCTCCATCCTGACCATCCAGCGGACGACCTGTCAGCAGCCCCTTCTCGATGACGCCCGTGAATGCAAGCCCCTCGGTCTGATAGTAATTCACAATGGAATCGACGATCGGCCTGCCGTTTCTGGCAAGCTCCGGTGAATTCCAGAAGTAGCGATCGTGGGAGTCAGCTCGCTCCGCGGGGTTCGGATCCCGCTTCATCGCCACCGGATCCAGTTCCACGACTTTGACAAAATCCAGATGTGCAGCCAATTCCGACCGATTGAGCAGCAGAATCACTTCGCGATTCACCGTGGCCCCGAAACTGTGGCCCACGATCAGCAGATCCACTTTAGCCTGCGGATTTCGCTGCAGCTCCTGCCGAATCCTCGCTTCCAGCACCCGCAAGGTGGCAGTCGCGGCACGCATCACGGCAGCGCGATGCTCAATCTCGTTGTAGACGTCCCACGGTCGCTCCTTCACATCTCCAGAATCCTGCGGCGTGCCGTAGCTGGATTCAATCGACCAGTTGGTCGCAATGAAGTCCGGACTGCCCTTGTGCAGTTTCAACAGAGCTGCATCGTCAGCAGCCTGCTCGATCTTCGGCAACGGAATCGGTCGCACGTTCGGATTCAGCTTCCCCAGACCCTCCCGGCGAGTGGCCTTTGCCATGGCACGTGGCAGCTCATACACCCAATCCGACACATCCGGACGCCCTTCAGACGGAAATGCCGACTTCACCGTGTCCTCGACAATTCCACCTGCCAGCTCACCCTCGTCCCCGCCGATTTCCTTCTTCACAATCTCACCAGCCACTTTGGAAACCACCGTTCCCAGCAAACCACCGTCCTTTTTCGGCGGCGTCACGCGACCATGAGTCATCACCACCAGTCGTGGGCTGAGATTCAGTGGATCGGCCGGATTGTCCTCCGGAATCCCGGCCGAACTGTCACAGGCGGTAATCGTCACGGCCGCCAGAGCAGCCCGCTGCGATTCCCCGCCCAGATCCGTCACCTCCAGACGAATACTGCCGTCCGTTACCGTGACGTAATAACTGGGAGTCACCGGAGTCCCCCCCAGCGTCGTCAGCGTATCCCGCACCTCGCCGTTGATCGAAACCTGCACCCGCTCACGAACCTGACGGCGATCTCCCAGCACCGGCTCAACCTGATACAGACCGTTCGGCACATCAACCCGAAACCCGATCGTACCACCTTCAACAAAATCACGCTGCAGGTCGTCGTCCTGACCACGATCCGTCCCCGTCACAACCGATGTCATGCCATAGCCACGACCCGCGCTGTAGCGGATCGTGTGGCTCACCTGAATACTGCCAGGGTCAACCGGTGATTGATCCGTCCCGAAATCAAAGGTCACCGAACCCACCAGGTCCACTGTCGGACTGACTGCCGACATTACACACCGCGATTCCGGCACTTCCGTGCAGATCATCAGGCCCGTCAGCTGGTCACGACGAGAACGCCTGCGGGGTACAGCAAACATCGATCGACAACGCTGCAGCAGCTCACGCAGTGCAGCCTGACTGAAATCCTTCAGACAACCCCACCCAACAAATCGCGGGCTGGGCGTCACCGGGACATCGTTCTCATACGCGACTTTCATGGAACACCTCTGGCTGTTGACTAACACGCAATTCTGCATGGCGACTGAAACCTTCAAATCAGCCGTCACAAGAATAGAGGGATCTGCAACCCCGCGAATGCACACACGACCCGTCATCACTGAAAAAAATTTCCGATCGGCTCCGCCGATCACAGAAAGCCAGTCGCAGGTAATCGCAACGGAATCGCAGGGGTGGAGGGCTCAAGGTTTTCGAGCTTGTCATTACCGACGAAATTGGCCTCTTTGGTCTGGATCTATGCGGCGATAACTCGGAAAATCCCGGTTTTTGTTTCGTGGGCTGAGACTGAAGTCACCCACTGGCGACCATTCGCAAATGCTTCGGTCCCGAATCGATTGAAGAAAGCCGCGAAACAACAATCCATCCTTCCAGGTCGGATCCTCGAACTGCATGACAAAACCAGCTTTCCGAATCCTGAAGTACGACATGCATCAGTGGTCGTTGACAACGAACAGTGGGGCCAACAGAATTTTTCTGAGTGTGATTTTGGGCACGTGCTCCGGACG
>CAIOKE010000173.1 GCA_903858815.1 uncultured Planctomycetaceae bacterium
CATCCAGCAACACGCAGCTGACCTGCATTCCGCATTTGCAGAAACACATGTCCTCATTCCGCAACACCCCACTGCGGTTCCCCCAGCCAAATGGACACGCAACAGTGGATGGCCCCAGCAAATAGCCCCCTCAGTAGACAACCCCCAGTGGATGGCCCCATGAGTTGGCCCATCCACGATGATCACATCCAGCCACACGCGACTGCCAGGCATCGTGCATTTACCGCTAACCATCCCTTTATTCCGCAGCACCCCACTACGGTTCAAACAGCCAGGTCGACACGCAACTGTGGATGGCCCCAGCAAGCCTCGGGACAACAGTCTCGTCAACTGGCACCCAGCACCTGAACAATTCCCCACCTGTGCCCTCAATGCCACCAAAGAGCCAGTGCACGGCAGTGACTGCACTCAGCATCCAGCCACGCGTTTCAGTGCTCACCTCCGCGACCGTACCGCAACGACTCACGCGTCGGAAATGACTCAGGCGTCTCACGCGACTCACGGCCGCAAAACGTATCCGCAACCCTGCGTTGACAAAAAACAACGACCTGTCTGATCATGAACGGGCAGAATCACTCAAGCACCAAAGCACTCACTCACCTGCCAACAGGTGACTCTTCAGAACTCAGCTACCCCTGATCCGTCGTGCCGGTTAATCAGCCGACGAAAAACATCCGCATCCAACTGACGGCTCAACCCACGAACACTCCCGTCCGCAACCAGAAAATTCACGTGATAGCTGTGCTTACTGGCAAATCCCCCGACCTCCAGAGCAAGACGAATCCGCTCCGCCGCCTGCTGCTCGTCAGATTGATTCGATACAAGTTCATCCACCTGCTGTTTCAACTGGTTCCGTACCTGCTCCTGCCCCAACGGAAGACCATTTCGCAGCGTCCCACGATCACCAAAGATCCAGCCTGACCCACGCAACCGTTCCGAGGCTTCCCCCAGCAGCAGTGTATTTCCACTGCCATCCGGAATCGCCTCCAGCGACTCAGAACTATTGGCGTACAACAGTCCGTCTGCATCCACGTCAATCGCCTTTTCACTGCTATGATGACACCCGGCATAGCTGGAAACACTCTCCGTCTGATTCCCGAATGGCGACGAACTGCAACGCAGAACACTCAGCAAAGGGTGTTCTGGAATCCGAAACGGCAGGGCCGCCGACTCCACCTCACCAGGTCCCGCCCCCGAAAACTCCCCTCGACCTGCTCCGCCACCCGGCACCTCAGCAGCCCGATCTTCACCCCGGCTGAAAGACCTTAATGGCTGCTCATTATCAATCCGCATGTAAATAGCCTGCTCACCCAGATACGGAAGAATCTGACCAATCCATCCGATACCTTCAGGAGCATTCAAGGGAATCACCGGCACCGCAGTCGTGACCGCACCTGATGGCAACGTCCGGAATACCGCCTGATACTGACCAAGCGCAACCCCCAGTTGCCGCAGATTGTTCTGACACTGCAGTCGCCGTGCCTGCTCCCTCGCAGCCTGAACCGCAGGCAACAGCAAAGCCACCAGAATGCAGATAATTACCACAACGCTCAACATTTCCAGGAATGTAAATCCTCGCCTGCTACCGATGATGCGGTTCGCTGTCATCACCAATCTCCCACAATCTGCAGGTCGGCCCGACTTCCAAGATGTGAATAAATCAGAGCATTAATGTTCTGGCTGACAAAGCGTACCGAACCGTCCGCCACCACAAACTGCACCCCACCGGTATGGTGCGAGCTGAATCCGCTGGTCGCCGTATCAGACGGAATCACAACTGCAGGTGGCTTTCCCCCGGCCACGGGTTTCACGATGTCCCAGCTCCCATTGATCGCTGTACCCGTATTTCGCAACGTCGATCGATTACCGGAAATCCAGCCAAATTCCCCCGCCTCGGCCACAATCTGCTTCTCACCAACAAGCAGCGTATTCGATGCCCCATCACGTATCTCCCGATACCTCACACTGCTGTTCAAAAACAGACAACCATCCCCATCACTGTCAATCGCCTTCTCTGTACCACTGAAGCACCCCGCATAACTGCTGTCACCAATGACACCACCCGCAGCCACCAGCGGTGGAGCAGGATCGCTGGGGCATCGAAATGCTGCAATCCTCGAAGTGCGAACCGGAGTATTCGCAACGGCATATGCCCCCTGCGAAAAGTCAATCATCGAAAACAACATCGACTGCTCCATCACTGGCAACACCTGAACCTGCCAACCCATCTGATAGCCCGTTTCCAGATTCCTGATCGGTCCTGCCACGTCCACCACACCTGGTGGCAGCATTTCAAATGCCATTTCGTAGTTATGCAGGGCAATTCCAATCTGCATCAGATTGTTCCTGCATTGAGTCCTCCGTGCTGCTTCACGAGCCTGCTGGACAGCCGGCAGCAATAACCCCATCAGAATGGCGATAATCGCTATCACCACCAGCAGCTCAATCAATGTAAAACCGCGAATCGCACGCACCCCGACCAAAGTCGCTCCCCGACCCTCGACGCCTGAGTTGCAGATGACATCCGCTGGCCCGTTTTCAGTTTTCATTTTTCACACTCCTCTTTCCCGTCAGTCGACAGACGGCTGCCGTACTCAATTCCGCCGGGCTGCGCACCTGCACCGCAACATCAGCACCGGACACACTGATCTCAACACTCACTGTGTCGCAACGCTGCAACACGCCAGCACTCAGTACCCAACGCCCCCCAGTCCAGCTGGAATCTTTCCGAACCCGCTGAATTCCATCCTGCAATGCAGCTTCCAGCAGAACTTCCAACTGGCCACGCAGCTGCAGCACCCGATCCTGATCCCACTGCTTTCGCACCCGTTCCACCTGCAGCGCAATCATCGCAGAGATCGCCAGCAGCACGACCATCGCCATCACCGCCGCAACGCCCCTGCGACAAGCCCCACGCCCCACCTTTCCGGCGGAATAAAATTCAGCGATCGCTACCGACTTCGCCTTCATGTGGCCGCCTCCGTTCCAGCCACCGGTGACCGGATCTGGATTTCAATCATACGCTCCCTCGAAAATCCCCGCGGCGACTCCGGAAGTGCAACCGATTCCGGCTTGTTCAGCACCGCCCCACCATCTCCCGCCTCCGGATAGCGAATGAGTGGTGAACCTTCGAAAACCCGGACCACACCGGTCCCCGCTGTTAAACTGCCAAATTCTACCCGAGTTCCTGCAGGAAAGATGAAACGCTCACGTCGCGCCACAGTTTCAGATTCCCACTCCTCACGCTGAACAACCCCACGAAATTCACTCCACAGAATCTGTGTCCTGCCACTCGCTGAGACAATCCGCCACTTCCCGTCGATGCTCTCTGACACTCCAGCGACTTCATCCGCCCGCAATTGCCGCTCCATCCGACGAAGACTGCTGAGCAACTGTGATGTAACACGCTCACTATGATCAACCCGAAACATCGCGTGCAGACAAACACCACATGTTCCCAGCAAGGTCGACAGGATCGACATCCTGATCATCATCGTGATTAACGAGTACCCGGAACGCTCTCGCAGAACCGAAATGCGCCGAGACAACACCTCACCGCGAAACTGTTTCATGTGCCACCCCTCCCAGCCTCCGGCCAGACAACCATTTCCACAGACTGACTCGGCAAACCCTCTCGGTCGGGACGCTCTATCGTCAGCCGGAACGCTCCTCCAAATGGCAAAAGTCCGTCCACTTCGGCTGACACCTCTCTCATCAGAATCGCGTCCGGGTAACGCTCCGAAAACCATTGGCTCAGCTCAACCTCGCCACTCGCCGCCCACCGCTGATTTCCCAGCTCAATCAACGCCAATGTTTCAAAACGCCGACGATCCTGCTGTCTTAGAATTCCGGACATCGCGGGCCCCACACTCAGAGCAATCACTCCGGTAACGATGGAAGAGATGATGATGTCAGACAGCAGTGCACCCCGCCGGAGGAAATCCTGCCGACTCACTTCAGAATCCCGCAGCACAGCGTTTTTCATGACAGATTCTCCAATAGCCCTGTCAATGCCTGAAACACCGCCAGACAGTAGAACAGCACCACCACACCAAACCCCGCTGTGATCACAGGACTGCATAGACTCCGCAGACGACACACACGTCGTCTTCTCGCCCTGTCAATACTGTCCGCCACGTGCTGCAACCCCCAGTCTGCATGCCCGCTGCGTGCCGCAGACTCCAGAAAACGCCGTTCGCGAGCCCTCGTTAATCCCGTAATCTCCAGCGCCTGATATAGGTCCTCCCCAGACAGAATTCGCTCCCGCAGATCCAGTACCCGAGTTGCAGTTCGGCCCGCTGGCAGCATCAGCACCATCGACTCCATCACTCGAGTCATCGGAGTCTTTGTCGTCACACCAGTCCGCAGCAAACGCAGAATCACCGGAGTCCAGTAGCGGGGCCATTGACACAGAATCGGCTGATAGCCCAGTCGCATCTGTCGGGAACAGCTTTTCCAGATCAACACCATCGCGTAAATCACACCACCAGCACAAGGCAGTACCAGCAGAGGCAGCAACCCCTCAAGTACATCCCATGCCCCCACAGCCGCCCCGGTCACGGACGGAAGCTCCGCGCCAAAACCCTGGTAAATTGCCTTCATTTTCGGAACAATCCAGATACCAAGATAGGCCCCGATGACACACATCACCGTAAATACCGCCAACCCCCATAATACGACAGCACCGATCGTGGCATCACTGCCATCACCACGAGACATGCGCCCGCTGAGTCGTCGAGATTCATCCAGTAGAACCTCCGTAAGTCCACTTCCACCCTCAGCCACCGCGATCGCAGCAACCGTTGCTGGCGGCATGAATCCATCGATCAACATAAATGCCGAAGATAACGAGTGACCAGACTCCAGCAGCGATCTCAACTGCCGAATCGCCTCCCCCCATTCACCCCGACTCTCCGACTCATGTGATCTCAGTGTCTCCAGCAGGACTCGAGCATCCCCGACAGCCCCAGCCAGCATCAGCAGCAATGCTGACTGTCGCAATGGCTCAGGCCGATTCCGCAGATAAAACCAGTGCCGCAAATAGCCCATCTCAGCCTCCCGCAAACAGCGAAAACAGAGGCATATTGACCGAAAGACCAACCAACACCTTCACCAGTGGCATCACCAGTAACAGATAAGCGATGACGGCAAAGCCACCTGTAAATAACACCACCGCAATCTCTGTGATAACCACAAAAATTGCACCATGCCCCGTCGCCGCATTCTCCAGTACCTGTCCAAGGCCCGCAAAAACTTCCGCGGCTGACGCACTCTGCTGCTCTCCCACAGATTCACCCTGCTGCTGCTGCAGCACCGACACCGGCAGGCCATCAAAAGCCGCTGGAACTGACAAATGACTGCTCCCTGACTCAATCTGAGTCGCCAGTTGTTCACCCGCAGACCGCAAATCACCTCGCGGACAACCAGCCACTGCAATCCTCAACGCGTCCGCCGGACCGGCATTATGCCGCAGCGGAATGCTCAGAAGATTGCAGAACTTTCCCTGAGACAGCCACTTCAGACTGGTACCCAGAAAAGGCAGACGATACAGCAGCGATGGTGCCTTCCCGGTCAGAATCAGAAACCCCAGCATCAGTACCACGACGAAATATGTCAACAAACCCAGCACCACTGTCCACAAACCACGCCCCCGAATCCACAGACCCGCCGAAATCAAAACCTCAGAACCCCACGGCAACGCAACACCAAATCCACGCATAATCTCAGCTGCGACCACATTCACCGTGCCAAGAAATACAGCCACTGCACAAAGAGCAAATCCTCCGAGGAGCAACGGCCCCGTACTCTGAGCCGCTACACGGATATTGTGCAGAGCACTCTGATTTGCCACCCAGAGTAACTCCGCAAAAGAACGCGCTCGCACGCTCTCCGACAATTGCAGTTTCGACAACTGTCGCATTTCCCACGGCACAAGCTCGCCCAGTTGGGCCACATCGGAATCTCCGGATTCCAACTGCTGTGCATATCGTAAAAGCACACTCCTCGGCCTTGAAATCAGAACCCTGTACAACGCCAGACGCAATAGCAGCCACGCGGCCGATACCCCCGCGCCCACCAGAAACCACAGCACCGGAACGACACCATATAACAGCCCAATCCCCAGCACCCCTGTCAACAGACCACTCAACAGCAATAACCATGAATGCAGAATCAGCACGGGATGCTCAAACGGCTCTTCTGCAATCGCTCGCACCGCCAGATGCACAGGCAAGTCAGTCAACATCGCCTCACGCAACCGTTCACCAATCCTCAATTGCAGCAATCGCGGCAACGGGCGATGTCGCAGCGTCACAGAAGTATGCAGATCCAGACTCACTGCTGTTGTCAGCTGCAGTCCGCGCGACTGCAGGAGCACACTCAGTTGCGCTTCGTCCACGGCCTCCTCAACCCCATACACCGGAACACCACTCAGGTGTCGCGAACTGTATTGAAACACCGGCATCGCTACTGTCCTCCGACGATTGCCGCGACAGACAGACCCTGAAACAGTTCCAGGACCGGCCAGAAAACCAGCAGGCTGTAGCCCAGCACACAACCTCCACCAATCACCACAAGCAGCACGGCGGGCATCAACAGACGCACCCACAGCAGACCACGCTCAAACCTCTGACGATAGAAACCAGCTGTCGCCTGCAGTCGCAGAACCAGCCGATCCTCCTGCCCAGCCGTCTGCAACAGACTGACTCGCAGCAACGGCGGCAGACCGACAGAAGAACTCTTCTCTGAATCACAGGTCGCTCGCCCCTCCGATACCTCGCGAGCTAACCCGCTGCAGGCTCGCTCCAGACGCGGTGTGCCACAGGCAGCCCCAGCCAGCAGCAGCGCATCCGACAACGGTAACTCATGCTGCAGAAGCAGCCACAACATCCTCGTCAAATTATAACTCTGCAGATCGCCAGCCATCGCCCCAAGACCGGGCAGACACAGCAACAGACGCTCAGGCCCGCCAAAAGACACCCTCGCAGTACGACCGGACATCATCCAGTAAAACAGCAGAAAACCCAGCACCGCCGGGAAGACAAACACCCACCACGGATAATCAGAATTCAATCTCAGCAACCACGCCAATGCTGTTCCCGGCTGAACCCCAAGTCCATTCACGACGGATTCCTGATAACGTTCGAGAAATAACTGAGATCCCCCGCAAACCAACACCGAAGCAGTTGCCAGCACGGCAAGCGGATACGCAGCAGCCTCAGCGATGCGCGATCGCAGTTCAATCACATCCGATACATAGTCACTGAGCAACTCCAGAGTCAAAGCCGGACGACCGGATCGCAAACCCGCACCGACTGCAGCTGCCAGTAAACGACCCACACCCGCCGGAACTTCCCCAAGAATCGCAGCCAGAGATTCTCCCTGCTCAAGACGCTGAGCCAGTCGCTGCATGTATCCCTTCAGCCGGCTGCCATGACCTGCCGCAGCAAATGACAGACTGCTCTCAAGAGGTACCCCGGCTGACACCGCTCGTCGAACCTCGTCCGCTAAATCTTCGATATCCTGAAGCTGCAACTGCATGCGTAAACCAACGTACAAATAAAGCTGAAATCAAGGAATATCCGCAGATAAACCACCGAATACACGCAACAACTCTTCTCGACTGGTGACTCCGTCCCGCAGTGCCAGCCGTGCCAACTCATGGAGCCCCAAAGCTCCCGATGCTGATGCCACCTCCGCAAGAGCACGAACGTCCGCTCGCCGCAGTATTGCCTCGGTCATCCCAGGGAGACTCGCAGCCAGACTCTCACACAAAACAATGCGACCCGCGTAGCCAGTGCCGCCACAAGTGCAGCCTTGCCCAACAGGAGTACTCCCGTTCGATCGTTTGTCTGAAGAACTCGTGATTTCAGCAGAATTTGTCGACGCCGGCCAGCAAGCCCCGCAGCGCCTCCGCAACAGACGCTGACTGGTCACCATCTGCAAAGCACTGCAGATCAGAAACGGTTCGAGTCCCATTTCCAGCAATCTTGCCAGAGCCTCAACCGCTGACCCCGCGTGAAACGTCGCAATCACAAGATGTCCCGTCAACGCCGCCTGAAACGTCGCCTCGGCAGTCGCCGGATCTCGGATCTCTCCAACCAGAATCACATCCGGATCCTGTCGCATCATCGACTTCAAACCAGTCGCCAGATCAAAACCCGCTGCCGGTCGAACCTGCGACTGAGCCGCCCCGGGAATTGCCGATTCCACCGGATCCTCTATCGTCATCACACAACGAGCCCCACCGCTCTGCCGCAGAATCTCACGGACCAGCGCATACGCCGTTGTCGTTTTCCCGCTGCTGGACGGCCCGGTAACCAGAAGGACTCCTGAGGTTGACTGCAACTGCTGCCGCAAACTCTGCTCAGCAGCCTCCGACAGACCCAGTTGTGAAAGCAACTGCCGCTCTGAATTCTCTCCAAACAGCCGAATGGCAACCTTCTCACCAAAGAGTGTCGGAAATGTCGAGACTCGCACCTCGGCAGCAGAAAACTCTGAAGCGACACGCCCCTCCTGCGGCAGATCCGTGCGGTACGTCAATAACCCGGAAATCACTTTCAGACGAGCAACCAGACGTGGCCCCAACTCTGAAGCAAACCCCGCAACCAGGTGCAGCACGCCATCAATCCGCCACTGCATCCTGAAAAATGTCTCTTCAGGCGTCAGATGTACGTCACTGACACGATGTAACGCCGCTTCCCGCAGAATTACGGCCACCAATTCAGAAGCCGAGACTTCCGCTCCACCAGCACACCCCGCAAGGGCAGCCGCAAAAGACTTTTCCAGCTCCCTCGTATTCATTTCCTGATTCCCCAAACCATGCACCGACGCCACTTCCCGGATCCACCCCACGGTTTCTAGTGCATGAAATTGTCAGCCGCAACCACAGCAAAGCAGCCTCCAACCAGAACCGGGTGGCCCCGCCGATTGTCTGTCATATTCTGCAATTCACGCCGGATTCGCAGATAAACGATTCCTTGACTGCAGGTGTTGCCGCAGCGCGACAAATCGTCACGTCTGACACTCCCTCACACAAATCTGACAACTAGTATACAGGGCGTCTTGTGTTACCCCCCGTGCTTAATATACTTCACACACTACTCACTCCCGGATTGGCATCCGGAATTCACGATCCTGCATCGCCCTGAAATCTCTCACTTTGAAAGACTCAGGGAATCGTTACACTCCCGTTCTTCAGGTACGTCCTTCACGGCAGTAGGGAATCGGCCGTTATTTGGTTTTGGGATTCCTGAACACTATGTAATTCCGGAATCCTGTCTTTCAGGAGTTTTCTCCAATGGCCGCAAAAACACCTCGTAAATCAACCCCCGCCAAGCCACAGAGCGAACAGCATCTCATGCTGGAAAATGCTGTCGGACAGATTGAAAAAATGTTCGGCAAAGGCTCCATCATGAAATTGGATGCCACCGAGCAGGTCGGTGGATTCCCCGGCATTTCTGCCGGGGCTCTGTCCCTCGACATTGCGCTCGGAGGCCGTGGCTTTCCTCAGGGGCGTATCATTGAATTATTCGGACCGGAATCCAGCGGCAAAACGACGCTCGCTCTGCATGCCATCGCCAGTGCTCAGAAAGCCGGGGGTATTGCTGCATTTATCGATGCTGAACATGCTCTTGATCCCCAGTGGGCCAGAAAGCTGGGAGTAAATCTTGAGGAGTTGCTGGTCAGTCAGCCTTCTTACGGTGAAGAGGGACTGCAAATTGCAGAAATGCTGGTGAAATCCAACTCTGTCGACATCATTGTCATCGACTCAGTAGCCGCCCTCGTCCCGAAAGCGGAACTGGATGGCGAGATCGGGGACTCTCATGTGGGCTTGCAGGCACGCATGATGAGCCAGGCAATGCGTAAACTCACCGGCGTCATTGCTCGAGCTCGGGCCACCGTAATCTTCATCAACCAGATTCGCGAGAAGATTGGAGTGATGTTCGGTAGCCCTGAGACCACACCCGGCGGGCGGGCGCTCAAATTCTACAGTTCCTGCCGGCTTGATGTACGACGAATCAATCAGCTCAAAGAGGGCGAAAACACGATTGGCATGCGTATGCGAGTCAAGATCGTGAAGAACAAGGTTGCTCCGCCGTTCCGTGTGGCAGAATTCGACATGTACAGCACACACGGCATCAGCTACGAGGCCGACCTGCTGGATCTTGCAGCAGAAAATAAGGTTGTGGATCGTAGTGGCAGCTGGTTCACATTCGGCAGCACAAAGCTTGGCCAGGGACGGGATCGGGCACGAGTCTTCCTGGAAGAGAATCCCGCTATTGCGGCGGAAATCAAAGAACGCGTACTGACAGTCAAAAACCTGAGCTCTGTGGCTGGTGTTGCAGCGGAAGCCGAAGCGGCGGCGGAAGCAGACGACGAATGAACCGCCTGTAACCAGACGGCCATTCGCAGTCTCTGACTGCGAATGGCCTCAGGACTTTCCCGTCAAAGCAGTCTCATAGCAGTGTCATTGCCTGGAGCAAAAGTGGGCATGGAGGCATAGTGGACCTCGCATCCTGACCAAAGGAGCATCTGCTGTGGCTCGAATTAATCGTCGCCTCGTCCTGTCAGAGACCGAAATCCAGACCGTAAAATGTGTGAACCGTTGTGTTCGCCGAGCATTTCTTTGTGGCGATGACCCCCTGACCGGGCGGAATCTGGACCATCGAAAAGTCTGGATCCGCGATCGATTGGCCTTCCTCGCCGGCATTTTTTCGATCGATATCCTTTCGTATTCTGTGCTTTCCGATCAGCTGACCCTGACACTTCGCAGCCGACCGGATATCGCTGGTCAATGGGACGACCTCGATGTGGCGAAACGCTGGTGGAGGCTTTTCCCCCAACGGCGTCTTCAGGATGGCACTCCGGACCAGCCCACGGATCTGGAACTGCGGGTACTTGTCGCCAGAGTTGCAGAGTTGCGTCCCCGACTGTCCAGCATTTCGTGGTTCATGCGATGCACGTCTGAAGTCATTGCTCGCTGGGCAAACGCTGAGGATCAGTGCACCGGGCGATTCTGGGAAGGTCGATTCAAATGCACAGTCCTGAATGACGAGGCCGCGATACTTGGCAGTTTAGTTCATGTCGATCTCCTCGCGATCCAAAGGGGCTTCGCGAAATCGCCGGAAGAATCCACATTTACGGGCCTGAATGATCGTATCCGTGACGCACTGAATCAGTCGACACGAACTGCTGCAGCGAATACTGGACCTGAACAGCCTGTAGCTCGTTCCGCTGACTGGCTGTCTCCAATGAAAGGCAGTGATGCTCCGTCGGCATCGACTTCCGCCAGTGCATTTCCGCAACGGAGAGCCTCAGATCGCTGCTGCGTCGACGTTTCTCTCAACGACTACCGACATTTGGCCGAGTGGACTCTGGAATGCATCCGTGTTGGTGGACCAATCTGCGTCCAGGAATTAGAGCCGCAGATCCTGCGGCGTTTGCAACTCGATGGCCCAGCGTGGCTCACACTGTTCAGTAGTTTCTCCAGACGTCGCAGGTGCTCCTTTCCAATAAATCAGATATTCCAGACCGGTGCCCCCGGCCCGGTTGCAGGAATCAGGGGAAACCCGATCGACCGTTAACTGCAGACACGTGGCTGGTGCAAACCTCCTCAACCTGCAACCGCTGCTGTCACACAGTCTGCCAACTGACAGATTCCGCTGGACGTTCAGACGGAACCCACTGTGTCCACGTGTTTTCTGCCTGCCGCGCACAGAATTCGCCCGCACCTCGTTGTGCTTGTCTGTCACACCCGCCCCGCTGCTGTGTGATCTGCCCACCACGAGTGAAAGTCATCCGATGATCAATCATCGGATCCTCCTGCCGGCCAGTACGCTTTCCGCCCGCCCCAGCCATCAGACGCGCAGTTCAGAGCCGACTTCGCCAACATCAGCAGGCCACTACGCCCACGATCCGTATGCCTACTGCCACCGCATGGCACGGAACCATTTGCTTCCCCCCCCAAACAGACAAGCCGGTCGAGTCGCGTCATGCAGTACCCCCTGCAACAACCTCCAGAAACGCCCCAAACATCGCATCATCAACTACCCCTGCTGGGTGGCCCCTTCTGTCCTGTCCCATTCCCTTAATGCGAATCATGAATCTCGCCAAAGCCACTTCGCGATCAATCCGCACATCCACCACCATTGGATGTCCCCGGTATTCCGTATCACTGAGCGCACCAGAAACTCGCTCGAGGCTTCGTGTCAGATCCTTGCACGACGTCTTAAAAGCGATGCCTGTCACCGAGTCGTACGGTTCAATCAAACACTATCGAAGTGTCAGCGTTGTGGGAAATCCTCAGGCGATTTCACCAAAATGCGGCACTGCCGGAACCAACCCCGCTCCGAAGATCCGCTTTGAGAGCCTTCAGCTGAATTACTGAGAATCCTCCAGCAACAGACCACTCACAGGCAGTAGTGTCCTCTGTTCAAGTGAACAACCACTACCGGGTGGCCCCATTTTTGATGGCAAGCCTGAGGCCGGCGTCCCAAGGACAGTCCTCAGTCATCAGGAAGAGGCAACAAGAGGTCCGTTGAGCACTCGTTATTGCGCAAGGTGTGCTCATTGAATCTCTTGTTGGCAGTTGCCCACCAGACTGTTTGTTCAGGAAACACTGAGCGAGTCGATTACTAACTGCCGGCTGCTCTATATTCGACAACCACTGCTGGGTGGCCCCACGACAGTTCGCACACTGGTTGCCTGCGTACATGCCCCCACCCAAATCTCCCACCCCCACCCCACCAAATCCCGCAACACTCAAACACAACCCCACCCGCATTCCCCCCCACAAATACACAGCCCCTGACACCCGAACACCCAATGAAAAAGGGGCATCATTGCTGATGCCCCTCGTGAATTCTCGCGATTCAAAACAGAATCACTGCTCTGTCGAAGATGCCTGCTCCACCGCACCTCGAGATTCCCCTGTCAGGAAATTGTCGACACGAGCACTCTCCTGCAGCTTCTCAAATGTCTCACCGACCATCCGCTGCACTTCTCGCTCCGTCAAATCGGCGTGCAACTGAGCCTCCACGTCCGCCATGTCATGCTCCACTGGTTCCGTCAGGCCCTCAAACTTCAGAATCGCATACTGACTGGGGCCCACCTGCACTACGCCGGATAGTTCGCCAGGCTGCTTCACGCGAAAAGCTGCAGCACGCAGGTTTTCGTGAGCTCCCGAATTCCTGCGAATCGGAGGTATCACACCACCCAGAGCCCGACTGTTCGGCTCCATCGAATAATCGCGAGCCAGACTTTCGAAGTCGTCCGGATTGTTCTTAGCCTTTTCCCAGATCTCAGTCGCTCGCCGCACGTTGTCGAGCACAATCATCCGCGCCTTGACTCGCGGACCATAATTGTCCTCATACGCCTCCTGAATCATTTCCCGTGTAATCGTCACATCGCGCCCCGCCAGTTTCCGCAAAGCCAGCATCGGCCAGATCACGTCGCGACGATACTGCTGCGGTGTCAGATTCCGTTCTGCCTCCAGCATCTTGTACCACTGGTCCAGAGCCAGTCCGAATTTCTTCGAAATCTCCAGAATCTCCTGATCCACTTCCGACTCAGTTACCGTCAAACCACGGCGCGAACATTCCTGCTGAATGATCACCCGATTGATCATATTCTCCAGCACTTCCCGCCCATGACGCTCAACACATTCGCGAGCCAGTGCATCCCACGTAATGGCCTCACCATTCACTCGAGCATAGGATGGCCTCGTCGCATCGGGAGATTCGGCCGTCACATTCGCTCGCCCCGGTTGTTCCGCCGCCTGTCCACTCCGCGCACGCCACACCTGCATGCCGACTCCGCCAGCCAGCAGAATCATCAAGGTGCCACCAAACAGCAGTCCGAAACGGCCGGGACGAGTCGCAGTGGGTGCAATAACAGGAGCTGGGACCTGGTCTTCCATGACGAGACTCCGGAGTTTCAGAAGAATGACCGCGGGCTGCCGTGACATCCTGAGTGGCAGCAAACACTACGCCCGACATCGCATTGAACGTCAGGCCCCCCGCATCACGGCGTTATACGGGTTTTTTCAAAAAATCGTCAAGTTCGCTTTTTGGCTCAATCTCACATCAGTCAGTGTTTGAGAAACCGCCGTTTTCTGCTATACTTCAGATTCGCGACAAGTCTGCCGTAAAGTGTTATTTCATCAAGTGTTACGCGTGGTGCCCGGACGCACCTCGAAAAATCCCGCGGCAGACCACCAATCAGGAGTGCTTCAGCTTGTCTACAGACGGTTCTGCGGGCGATTCTTCAGCCTCAACTGATGTACGTGTGTTTCGGACCGACATCCAGTCGGAAATGCAGACCAGTTACCTGACTTACGCGATGAGCGTGATCATCAGTCGGGCGCTGCCGGACGTTCGAGACGGCCTGAAACCGTCCCAACGACGAATTCTTGTGGCGATGAACGACCTGAATCTCAGCCCCGGAGCCGGCCGCAAGAAATGCGCAAAGATCGCCGGGGACACCAGCGGCAACTATCATCCGCACGGTGAAGGTGCCATCTATCCGGCTCTGGTCCGAATGGCTCAGGACTGGGTCATGCGAGAAGTCCTGATCGACAAACAAGGCAACTTCGGTTCGCTTGCCGGATTGCCCCCGGCAGCCATGCGTTACACCGAAGCCAGGCTTTCAACCGCCGCCGCAGAGATGCTGCGCGATCTGGATCGAGAAACCGTCGATTTTGCGCCAACTTACGACAACGACAGACTTGAACCTGTTGTCCTGCCCGCAAGGTTTCCCAATCTGCTGGTGAATGGATCCAATGGTATAGCTGTGGGGATGGCAACCAGCATTCCGCCTCACAACATGGCTGAAGTCTGTGAAGCCGTCATTCGCGTGATTGATCGCCCCGACGTCACACTGGACGAACTTCTGGACGTCATGCCCGGCCCGGATTTTCCGACCGGGGGAATTATCTGCGGCTGCATGGGCATTCGCCAGGCATATCTCACGGGTCGTTCCACGCTCACACTCCGGTCCAGGACTCACTTCGAAACTGAAAAGAATTCCGACGTCATCGTGGTCACCGAAATCCCCTACATGGAGACTCGGGATCGCATCCGTGAAAAACTGGAACTGCTCGTCGCGGAAGAACGCATCAAAGGGATTTCGCGAATTGTCGACCTGACGGACCGCAACGTCCCCCCGTGGCAGGTACGTCTGCACATTGTGTTGAAACGCGATGCCGATAAGGACGTGGTACTCAATCAGTTGTTTCAGTTTTCGCCACTTCAGGCAACGGTCAGCGTCATCCTGCTGGCGCTGGATGGAAACCGCCCGCAGCTGATGACCGTGCGTGTGCTGCTGGATGCTTTCATTCGTCATCGAGTGGACGTCATTCGGCGGCGTACCGAGTTTTTGCTCAGAGAAGCTCGAAAACGCAAACACACCGTCGAAGGTCTGCTGCTGGCTCAAACGGATATCGATCGCATCATCAAAACCATTCGCGACTCTGCCAGCCGTGCCGCAGCCAAAGATGCTCTGCAGCTGGTCGCAGTCCCGGCCCCGCTGGTCTCGCGAGCCCTCGGTGACTCCGGTTTTGCCTCATACGTTGCCGAAAACGGCGATGCCTCGGAGTACTTCCTGTCCGCGAATCAGGCTGAAGCAATTGTCTCGATGCAGTTGGGCTCACTGGCTAACCTTGAGCGTGAGAAGCTGGCGGCCGAGCACCAGCATCTGCTGGAAAACATCGCCGAATACCTGCGATTACTCTCAGACGAAGCCCATCTTCGCGCGGTCGTTCGCGGTGATATGGAAGAGCTGCGAGCCCGCTTCCCGGATCGTCGCCGCACCACAATCTCCGAAGAAGAGCTCGGCGACTACGACAAGGAAGCATTGATCGCTGAACAACCCATGGTCGTCACACTGTCACAGCGTGGCTACATCAAGCGAGTCCCACTGGACGTCTATGAGGCTCAGAATCGCGGTGGTAAGGGCATTCGCGGTGCTGCCACGGACGAAGAAGACCCAATCGCTCATCTGTTCGTCTCCAGTACTCACGATTTCCTGCTGTTCTTCACGGATCGCGGACGCGTCCATTGGATCAAGGTCTATGATCTTCCCATGCAGGCGCGCACGGGCAAGGGTCGAGCACTGGCGAACCTGCTGGAATTTGACGAGGGTGAGACGGTGGCCAACTGTTTCAACGTGCGATACTTCCCCGACGAAAAATATCTCGTTATCGCGACTCGTCAGGGCATCATCAAGAAGACAGCCCTGTCGGCCTATGGTCGACCGATGAAAGGTGGCATTATCGCCATTCGACTGGACGATGGCGATGCCCTGATCGATGTCCGCATTGTGGAAGGTGACCAGGATCTGGTGCTGTCAACATCGGGCGGCATGGCAATTCGTTTTAATCACGAAGATGTGCGTCCCATGGGCCGTGCCACGCGCGGTGTGAAAGGTATTACGCTGTCCCGTGATGAAACAGTTGTGGGGATGGTTGTCGCCGATTCTGATCGAACTCTGTTGAGCATTTGCGAGCAGGGGTATGGCAAGCGGACTCCATTCGGCATTGCTGAGCCAGCGTCTTCAGAGCAACCTCTTCCGGAAGATGGTATGGCTGTTGCCGAGGAGCTTGCTGTTCCCGACTCATCTGAGGAGGCCACCGATGAATCAACTCCGGGTGGCAACATGCGATATCGTCGTCAGCGGCGTGGCGGTAAAGGTCTGCGAGACATCAAAACAACGACTCGTAACGGACGCGTTGTGGATGTCCTGTCGGTCGCCGATGATGATGAAGTTCTGATGGTCACATCGCGAGGAAAGATTCAGCGTGTGCGAGCGTCGGATATCAGTACCATCGGTCGCAATACACAGGGTGTTCGCATCATCCGTCTTGACGAAGGTGATTCACTGACATCCTGTGCAGTGATACCCGGAGATGTTGTTGTAGAGGCAGCGGCAAAGGCTGCGGCCTCTGCCGCAATTTCAGCGGCGCCCACTGGCGTTCAACCACCTGCAGCTCTGCCCGGGCCTGAAGTATCGCCAGAGGGCGATGAATCAACCTGAGCGGACAGGGGACGCCGTGCACTCACGGTTAATCCCTCGCCCTGACCACACCACGCCAGCACAATCGCAACAGGCGCCGACAACAGCTGCAGGATCAGCCGGGGTTGCTCCGGATATCTCTGCAGCCACGCGCCTAAGCGACTGTGAGGCCGTATGCGGCGAAGGAGGTTTCCGATGCTGCCCCACAACCCGATCAAAGTCCGATGCTGCTCGATCGAGATTTCAGCAAATCCAGCCTGCTCCAGAATCAGGTGCAGACTGAGAGCATTGAAGTGCTGCAGATGACGGGGCAGGTCGAGGCAGTACCATGCTGACCCGAAGATCCTGGACTCAAGACATTCCGCATTTGGTACGCTGAAGATCAGCCGACCGCCCGGCTTGAGAATTCTCCGCACCTCAGACAGGGTCTGCAGCGGTTGCGGGGTATGTTCCAGCACCATCCACGCAGCGACAAGATCAAGCGATTCAGAGCGCAGGTTGGCCGCTTCAAGGGTCGCTGTCAGCACCTGCAATCCGGCCGCGCGAGCAACTGCTGCCGGCCCCTCGCACATTTCGACTCCACTGACAGACCAGCCCTGCGACTTCAGTTTCAACAGCCACGCGCCAGTAGCGCAACCCAGTTCGAGAGCCACTGGCGAAACTCCCGGAGCCGTCCGAATGGCCTCGGGCACCGGCTGTGTTCGATCATCCATCAGCCAGTAGTAGAGACGCCTGAGTCCTGGCAGACGTCGCAATGGCAGCCACCGCAGATACCAGGGGGTGCTTTCGGCCGGCAGGCTGACAGCGCTGTCGGCTGAAGCTGCCGCAGAATTCGTCTGCAGTGCTGCAACAACAGCCTGATGCGGCGCATATCCCACGGGATAACAGTCTGCAAGACACTCGTCAGCAGGGCGCGGATTCAGATAGCGGTGATTGCAGCGATCACAGCGCACAACGGTAAAATGTCCCGGCAGGTGACAGCGAACGTCAGCAGAAGTCAACAGAGGCCGGTGGCTGACGTCGTGGCAAAGCGGGCAGGCGATGGATTTGAGCCTGAGCTCACTCATGGTCGGCTCCTGAAAATCTGTCGGCCCGGAGGCTGACAGCAGACACGCCGGAGTCTGTTCGGGTCAATGCCAGTCACGCCGAGTCCTCCACCAGACCCGCAGCAGCAATGGAGTCTGAACAAACGCGACAGCGGCAGCATATCCGACAGCGATTCCTTCGACACCATAGAACCAGCCCAGCGTCAGTTGAGCGATAGCGGTCGTCAGGTTGGAAGCCACCGAAGCGACCAGAAAAGGATCTCGCTTATGAGCTCTGACGTAAAGATTAGCACAAAGTCCTGGCTGATTTGCAAGAAATCCGAACGCCAGTGTGGCGGTCGCCCGTACCGGCAGCAGTCCGGCCGACAGTAATTCACCGAGACGCGTGCTGCTGCCCATCGCCAGCCAGACAATACCAGTCAGCCCCACAGCTGCAGCCGCCATCAGAGCAATAGAGACTCGAGCACTGCGAAAGAAGATCTGATCGAGGACGTCAAAACGTCGCTCAGCAATCAGACTGCCGAACAGCGGCCGTCGTGTTTCGACCCATGCAAGTGCCGCCCCCTGAGCCGCCGTCAGAATGCTCCACGTCATACCCAGTCTGGCAGCATCACCATCCGGCTGCCGGCGAAAGACGAACAGCAGTGGCAGTTGAATCGCCAGCCACAACATGATTCCCTGAATCGCAATTCGCCATTGCAGTGGAAGCACTTCCTGACGCCAGTCAATCCGCGCAGCGTCGGAGTCACCCGAGACGAATTCACTGAAAAACCGTCCGTAACGACGATGGATCAGCCAAAGATCGCACACCAGTCGAACAGTGGCCGACATGACGAGGGACCACAAACCGAAGCCCGCCATCAAACAGCACCAGACGACCACTGTCCCACCAATCGCCTGCCAGAATCGAGTCCGATTCAGCAATTCCACCTGATGACACCCTTCAAGGATCGAAAGCCACGGCAGCTGTGTCAGCTGGATCGCCGTGATTGCCGTCAGCAGTAACCAGGGAAGCTGCCACGTCACTGTCGCGCGAGCACTGGTCGTGGACACCCCCACAGATTCCTGACTGCCAAAAAAAACGAGGCCGGAGGGAAACAACGCCAACAGAAAGATCAGTGCCGCAAGCCGATACCAACGCCCCATCAGAACGCCAAGCGAGATCAGGCGGGCTTTTGAAGCTGGCTGCCCCAGCAGAATTCCCTGCTCCAGCCTCAAGCCAGCCCATTCATGACTGGCCATGTTGATGATCACGACATGCAGGCCCAACTCAATCAATACCTGCATCCCCAGCAGGCTGCTGAAGGCATAGTAGTAGTCACGTGTCGCCGGCAGCAGGCAGGCAATCAGCAGGATCTGTGTCACCGGCCCGGTGCAGACCTGCCAAACACGAGCGAGCACGGAAAACACAATCGCTCGATTCACCCCCACGACAGTCGGTGTTGCCACAGGATGGCCTGCGGAGTCCTCGCGGGGCAACGAGCGTTCTGCTGAGCACGGATCGTCGCTGATCAACCTGAGTTGCTCCGATAGCGAGCACAGTGGAGGAAATCGCAGAACATGGCGATGACTGTAACGCAGTCACCCCTGACCAGACAATACGCGAAGTCCATTCTGAATCGCTGAAAAAGATGTCAGTCTGCAGCGAATTTCAGCCTGAAAACTTCATGTGCCCCAACAGTTCCGGACCTGCAACATCAGAAAAACGCTGAAAAACACCAACTACCGGCTATCTCCCCACGGATTACTCACATCTGGAACACTTTTTGCTCCTGAGCTCAAAAGTCAGATTCTGAACTCCTTTTAGTACGCTTGTATCCCATGCCAGTCCTGACTCGACCTGAACAGTCGGCGTCCCTCGAGACCCGGCAGTTGACCAACATGAACAAACCCGGCACGGACGTCTGGCAACGTCTGCAGGCGGGACTTGAGCAATGGTTTCAGGCGACCGCAGCCTTCCTGAATTGCCTTGCAAGTGGTCGCAGGCTCCCCACCGAAATTGAGCGTCTCCTGAGCCCGCATCAACAGCAGCAGTTGCATGAATGGCGACGTCGCTACTGTCTGATCAGTCACCGCCCAGTAACGTGGGCGTGGCCAGCAGCAGTGGACGTCCAACTGCACGTCGATGGTTCGCTGCAGATCATGGACTGTGATTTTTCAGTCCCTTCGGGACTGGACCGTTTATGCAGTTCCGGCATTCACAGTGCATCTGAAACGAGGGCTCTGATTCTGAATCAGCTGTTTGGCTGCGGCCAGAACCTGTGGAGCGGTCGGCGAGCCGTGCTGCTTGACCCGGACTCAACCGGCACATCACGACTCAGTAATGAGTTTCTGTCGTGGTTACTGGATGTACCACTGGTGACAGCAACGGACCTGACCATCGATCGCAACGAATTACTGCTGCAGAATGGTCGCAGCCATCAACCTGTTGATTTGATCATCCGCCGAGTGGATGATGATTTGCTGGACCCTAATTGTGGTCGACCGGATTCGCTGACTGGAGTCCCGGGCATTGTCAGACACTGGCAGGAAGGAAAAGTGTCGATCCTGAATCCACCAGGAACCGGCCTGCTGCGTCATCGCAGCATGCTGTCTCTGATCCCCGAGTGTATTCGTGTTTTCCATGCACAGCAGCCACTGCTGGACCTCGTGCCAACCCTGAGCCTCGAGCACACAGAAGTGCGGGCAGGAGTTTTCAGAGACGCGGATCACTACGCAATCCGCCCGGATGACCCATTACATCCGGCTCGACCGTGGTTCGGCAGTTCCACGAACTCCGGATCACTGGATGTGCTGCGTCAGCGAGTTGAGATGAATCCGGCCCGCTGGGTTGCCCGTCCCCTGCAACTGGAGAACTCCGGACGTACCAGCCTGCGTCTGTTCGGCACACTGCAGCACAGTTTTCGTCTGCTGCCGGCCGCTCTGATGCGTCCCTGTGAACCCGACGGTGGAGCCACCACGTTGATCAACAGTGACACGCGAACGGCGGTAGCATGGCAGGAATCGGGCTTTTGAAGTGCGTCGAAGGGTTCGTTCAGGAATTCCAGAGTGCCGTGACCGGGATGCCGTCATCGACGACGGGGACTGGCCTGTTTTCCGAATTGGGAACTCGTAATTCCGGATCAATTCCCATCGCATAGTAGACGGTCGCCGCGAGGTCCTCTGGACGCACGGGCGTATCGACAGGAAACGCAGCATCCCTGTCCGACGCACCGTATAATGTGCCCCCGGGAATACCGGCTCCGGCAACAAGTCCGGAAAACAGAGTACTCCAGTGATCGCGGCCCCACTGCGGATTGGCCTTCGGAGTGCGGCCCATTTCGCCGACAGCAATCACAAGCGTCTCCTGCAGAAGTCCGCGTTCATCAAGATCTGCCAGCAGGGCAGAGCAGGCCTGATCAAACGTGGGCAGCAGGTTACGTCTGACATCATCACTGTTGCGGTGAGAATCCCAGCTGTAACCATCGACACAGTCATAGTGCACCGTGACATAACGCACACCGGCTTCCACCAGACGCCGTGCCATCAAAGCAGACTGACCGAACAAGTGACGACCATAGCGTTCCCGCACCGCAGCAGACTCAGCTCTGATGTTCAGTGCGGCACGAGTTCGAGGCGATGTCATCAGCGAAAAAGCTCGCTGTCGAAATGCGTCAAATCCATCCGCCCTGCCGGAACGCTCAACGGTCTGCCGCTGCAGATCGAACTGCTGCAGCAGCGACTGACGTCGCTGCAGACGCACATCCGAGACATCAGCAGGAGGCTTGAGATCTGCAATCTGGAAGGAGAGTTCATCATCGGTACATTCACGCCAGTACGGATTGTCCTGAAGGTCACGTTTCTGAATGGAAGTTGTCAGTGGGTTGTAGCGAGGACCCAGCCAGCCCGCGTGTTCTCCCGGTCGAGGATACTGTCCCTTTTCCTGCAGGGCCCCGAGGGAATTGGGAAGGACCATGTAGGATGGTAATTCGGCACTGAGTCCTGCACGCTGCTGGTCCGTATATTCCACGATAGCACCCATGGATGGCCAGTCTCTGGGTGTCGGAGCAAAACCACCGCCGATCGGAACATGCCAGCGTTTCCCGGTCTGCAGATAATGCCCTCCGCCACTGTGATCATTGAATGAATGCGAAAAGTTGCGCACCACACAGTACTTGTCTGATACCGCAGCAAGTCGCGGCAGATACTCGCTGATCAGCAGCCCGGGTGTGCGACAGGCCGCCGGTCGAAACGGACCGCGAATCTGTTCAGGAGCATGGGGTTTCAGATCAAACGTTTCAAGTTGACTGGGGCCACCGAACAACATCAGAAAAATGACGGACTTAGCCCGTGTCTGAGGCTGTGAGACCGTCGTTGCTGCCAGCAGCCGGGGTAGTGAAAGGCCGAATAACCCGGTACCTGCCGAAAGGATGCAACGGCGAGTCGAGCCATCACAGACGGAACGCGGATTGCCATAGATGGACAACATCTGAGCACTCCGGTGGTACGGCGACGAACACAAACAACGGGGGAAAACCGGCTGGCGACACGATGCCCCGATCCGGTCAGAAACCCCGTTATTCTGCACAGCCAGCAGCCGTCCTGCAATATCCCCATCGCAGAATCCGGTGATGGCTGTCAACTTTGTGCAGCGATTGAAGCGACCGCGACAGGCTTAACGCGGTCGATGGCGCGGATGGGTCCCTCGAACACGCATCCGCTGCCCCCGGTCATCCATCGTCCACCGAGATGGATCCAGATCCTCGCAATACAGATTATCCAGCCGCGGTGTGGCACGCAGCCCGTCGGAAACGTCATCGATTGCAGCAAAGGCAGAGTCACTGCCGGGAAAACACTGGCAGCCTGACAGTACAGCCGGCAGCAGCACCAGTAATCCAGCAAGAGTCTTCCGCATTCCGACACCCTGGTTCATGAGACAATATCGTATCTGAAGATGGGCACCACCTCGTTTCGTTATCGGCCAACGGCAGCCGAATCACGTCGATCAGCAGCTACACAAATTGCGCAGATGGAAAAGTCGGAATCCCCACCGGGTTCCACCTCGAAGACGCTCCGGCGGAAGTTGCCGATCGGGTCCTGGCAGTGGCAAGCACTGGCTGCCAGCGATACACTGTTGAACGGAATCACATCAGACGCTGGTTTCGCGGGACGACTGTGGGGTATCCGCGATCCGTAATGGTCGTATGCCTGGAGTTGCAGCGATGGGGCAGATTGACACGGCAATTCTGAGATCAGGCATTGTGTGCCTCGTGTCAATTCTGTTGCTGAGACACGGTGGTGTTGTGTCCGCAGCACCTGACGACTATGCCAAAGTCCGATCGGTTCTGCGTGATCGCTGTTTTGCCTGTCACGGGGCCCTGAAACAGGAGGCTGGGCTGCGACTGGATACCGTCAGTTCCATGCTGAAAGGCGGTGACAGCGGTGCCGTTCTGAAAGCCGGAGATGCAGCCACCAGCCTGCTGGTGCAGCGTACGGAGTCCTCAGATCCGGCACAGCGTATGCCTCCGGAAGGCGAACCTCTGAAACAGGCCGAACTGGCTGCTCTTCGCGCATGGATTTCCGCCGGCGCTCAGGCTCCTGCTGACGAACAGGCAGAAGAAGATCCCCGCAATCACTGGTCCTTTCTGCCTCCCGTGCGCCCCGCTCTTCCGCAGAATACTGACAGTGCGTGGGTCAGGACGCCTATCGATGCATTCATCTCGGCTGAACATCGTCGGAATGGACTGACACCACAGGCGGCCACAGACCGATTAACGTGGCTGCGGCGCGTGACACTTGACCTCACAGGCCTGCCTCCAGGCACGGCAGAGCAGGCGATGTTTCTGGCAGATGAATCGCCCGAAGCATGGGACCGCGTCGCAGATCGCTTGCTCGCCTCGCCTCAATACGGAGAACGCTGGGGACGTCACTGGATGGATATCTGGCGGTACAGTGACTGGTGGGGTCTTGGCGCTGAAGTACGAAACTCACAAAAGCACCTCTGGCACTGGCGGGACTGGGTCGTGGAATCCGTGAATCACGACAAGGGTTATGACCAGATGCTGCGTGAGATGCTGGCTGCAGATGAACTGTATCCGGACGATATGGATCGCCTGCGGGCCACCGGTTTTCTGGCGAGACAATACTTCAAATTCAACCGCACCAGCTGGCTGGATGAAACCATTCAGCACACCTTCAAAGCCATGCTGGGGATGACCTTCAACTGTGCCAAGTGCCACGACCATAAGTACGACCCGCTGTCACAGCAGGAGTACTATCAGTTGCGAGCATTTTTTGAGCCCTATCAGATACGAACGGAATCTGCCGGAGGGATACTGGATTTCGAACAGGACGGCATCCCCAGAGCCTTCGACTGCAACCTGACGGCAGAAACGTGGATTCATCTGCGTGGAGACGATCGCAGCCCGGACAAAAGCCGACCGATCGTGCCCACGATACCTGCCTTCCTGTCTGTTCCCCTGGCACCGATTGAGCCAGTCAGGCTGCCACCAGAGGCGATTCAGCCCGCGTTACGTGCTGAGGTTCTGCGGGCTCTGAGACAAAACGCTGCCGACGGAATTGTTCGCGCTGAGAAAGCGATGGCATCCGCAGAAGAACAGCAGGCGAACGTGCTGCAGGAAGCAGCTGCAGCGACAGAGCCGAAACCTGCCGAGGAGCAGTCAGTGTTACTGGATGAGCGTTTCACAGAATGGCCTGCGGAGCGCTGGAAAGTCTCCGGCGGCACGTGGGCTCGAGTCGCTGACGGTCTGCAGCAGTCGCTCGTTGGATCCGAGGAAGCATTGCTGCAGTTACAGCAACCGATTCACGGAGACTTTGAGGCCACGCTGGAATACACGCCGATCTCGGGAGATCTCTGGAAATCGGCAGGCCTGCATTTCGACACAGAAAACGGCGATCGTGTTACTGTCTATCTCAGCAGTTACGCTGAGGGCCCCAAGGTGCAGATTGCATGGCGACAGGGCGGAGTTCAGGACTATCCGCAGGATGCGCTGCAGCAGCGAAAAGTGGATCTGAATCAGCGTCACCGGTTGACGGTGCGAGTGCGTGGACAGCAGCTGAATGTACTGGTCGATGACGAACTGGCACTGGTCAAAGTCCTGCCGTTTGCTCGACGCAACGGAGGCTTTGAACTGATGGCCTTTGACTGCGCGGCCATTTTTCACCAACTGTTGGTAAAGACCTTGCCGGCAGGTGTGCGGATGCAGGGTGACGCTTCGGTTCAGCTCAGCCCGGCAGCTGCAGCAGCGGCAGTGCATGCCGCAGAGCTGCAGCTGAAGAAGGCCAGAGCAGAGGCTGAGTTGATTGATCGGAAGGCCGCAGCGGAGCTGGCAGCGGTCGCTTCACCAGAAGACGCAGCCACCGTGGCCGCAGTCACCACTGCAGCGATCGAGGCGGAACGAGCCGTGGCAATCCTCGCGGCAGAAGCCGCAGTCGCCGAGTCGAAGCGAGTGCTGCTGGCAGCGGTCCCGGAAAAAGTGGCTGAACTGTCGAAGGCGGTTGAAAAATCTGAGGCAGAGCTGAAAGCAATTCACTCGGCAGCTCTTCCGGCAAAATGGACGCCCCTTGTCGGGGCTCTGAAGACACTGGAAAGCAACCTTGAATCAGAAGACTCACGACGGCGCCCCTTCCCGCAGACCAGCACAGGACGTCGTCGGAATCTGGCCGCATGGATCACACATCCGCAGAACCCATTGACGGCTCGAGTAGCGGTGAATCATGTGTGGGTGCGGCATTTCGGGCGCGGCCTTGTGCCAACGGTTTTTGACTTCGGCCGAAAAGGTGCTCGCCCAACGCACCCGCAGCTGCTGGACTGGCTGGCAGTTGAACTGGTTGAACACAACTGGAGCCTGAAACATCTGCATCGAATGATCGTTCTTTCATCAACCTACAGGCTGTCATCTTCGGCACTGAACGGGGCCCCGGCAACTCTCGCTGCAGACCCGGAGAATCGCTGGTACTGGCGCAGTAATCCCGTGAGGCTGGAGGCACAGAGTGTTCGTGACAGTCTGTTGTCACTGTCCGGCAACATTGATCTGACCATGGGTGGACCACCAGTACCTGCCGGCGATGACTCATCACGTCGACGCAGCCTTTACTACTTTCATTCCCATAATGAATATCAGAAATTTCTCTCGATGTTCGATGACGCCAGTGTCCTTGAATGCTACCGGCGTGATGACAGTATCGTGCCCCAGCAGGCTCTGGCTCTGGAAAACAGTCCACTGGCCCAGCGAACGGCGACCGGGATTACTCAGCGGTTGATGACTGACATGCGTTTGGCTGCACCAGATGCAGACGCTGTCAGAAGCGTGCATTCGGACGAGGACTTTCTGCGGCGAGGTTTCCGCCTGATTCTGTGCTGTGAGGCAACGCAGGCCGAACTGACGGCCGGTCTTGAGTTTCTGCGACAGATGCGAACCGAGTCAAAGGGCTCAGACGAAGAAGTCGCTTTGCAGGCTCGCACCGCTGTGATCCTTGCCCTGCTGAATCACAATGATTTCATGACAGTGCGGTAGTGACATGCAGGGGCAGGTTCTGCGCGGACACAAAAACGGCTCAAAGCAAAATCAGGTGCACATCTGCAAACTGCATTAACGCAGGTGTTAATCCGGATTTGTTCCTGAACGGATAGCTTCAGGGATCAGGGGTTTCTTCTGCCGCAGCTTGTGTCTTGACGACGAACCGGCAGCGCAGGCAGGAGCGCGGAGGAATTCCTGTTCGGGCCTTGCAGGACTTTTGTGGTTTAAAGAGGGCCTGCCAATTCGCAACCGTCAGTTGACGCCGGCCTGTCGCCTGGGACCACCGAACATCAGTTCGATGACGACCAACGACAATACATGTCCGCTTACGCTGACAACTTGCCCGAGGGAATACTGAGCACTTCATTTTACGTCGAGCCCCAAAAAAAGGGACCTGCGATCAACGCAGGTCCCGAGTCCAACAGGGGCGGCAGACTGGAAAGTCAGAACATGCTGCCAATCGTATCAAGAATTGCTGAAGCTGGTGCCGCAGCATCAGGCTGCGTCCAGATCCACATTGTGCGGATCAGTTCAACACCCACAACGGCACAGGCGACAGACAGGATTGCGGAGAAGCCAATCATGGCTTTGACAGCTACGCCCCAGTCAACATCTGCACGACGGACGTAGACCGCAGGACCGCCGGAAACCGTATTGGTTCCGACCTCAAACCCTTCTTCATCACCTTCGCCAGATTCGGCATCGTACTCGTCGTAAGACTCTTCTTCGTACGATTCGCTGTCATCGTAGGATTCTTCCACAACCTCTTCATCATCGTCCGAGGCAGCAGGAATCGTCCCGGCAGCGATTGTCTTGGAATCTGCCAGATCATCATCGAATGTCAGAACACTGGTGCTTGTACCGACAGTGTCATCATCGTCAAGACCAGCCAGTTCAAATTCACTTTCGCGACCCACGACCTGCGAGGGCACTTCCAGTTCTGTGGTTGCGCCGGAGTCAGCCAGAGCCTTACGAGCCCCGGGGATAGCCTGCATCGGCATCGTGCGACTCATGTCAGCAGGAGCCGGGCTGGGGGCATCGAGGTCGAGGTCCAGAGAAATTCCGGAGTCACCAGCATCCAGCGAAATGCCGCTGTCGTCAGCCTTCGTCTGGCTGTCAAAACTTTCCAGACTGATACCGCTGTCATCTGCGGACAGACTGATACCACTGTCCACTTCAGCGAGCAGATCAGCGCCGGAATTCAACCGGGCACCGCTGCCAGCCACTTCAAGGCTGATACCACTGTCGTCACCCGCCCTTGTGGACGAGCTTCTGGGTACGAGTTTCAAATCACTGTCAGGTGGTGCCAGCCGAATATCGCTGTCCGTCCGCCCTGGCTCTGCGGAGAGCTTGACATCACTGTCGCTGTCGCTGCCCAGAATGTCAGCACTAAACAGCTTCACGTCGCTGTCTGAATCCGGAACGATTGTTCTTTTTTCAAGTTTCGGACCCGAATCACCGCTGAGACGCACATCGCTGCCGGAATTGACGAGATCCCCAAGATCATCGTCACCGGGATCGGCCATCAGACGCACGTCACTGTCTGACGAAGCGAGGTCAATTGCCCCATCGGCACTGAGCATTGGCATGTCAGGAGAGGAATCAGCCTGCCGGGAACGACGAAATTCGTCAATATCCTGTTCCCGGAATTTCCAGCTGCCACGGTCCTGAAAACCGCGCAGGTCACCCTTCTCACGGGCACGCCTGACAGCGTCCACGGACATGCCCAGCAGACTGGCTGCTTCTTCAAGGCTGAGGTATTTCTTTGCCATGATCCGGAAGTCTCCAAAGGAGGGCCACCCAGGCCATCAATACAGGAATACGAGACGCGAACAGGGGAGCGTGAGAAACGTAAACCCAATGAGCTGAGTCACTGCTGAGGTGCAACGTGGGAACGGCCGCCGGATGGATGGGCCGCACTCAAATCTTCGCTCAACGCCATATCCTGCGCATTTTTCCTCTTTCGTCAAATTTTATAGCTCAGCAGGGGCAACGCAAGTGAGATGTTGTGAAGAGTCAACGAATCGTGCCGGTTTTGACGGCTTTGCTACAAACCAATCCCGTGGCAAAACCTGCAGAATGTGAGTTTCCGCAAGACAGCGAACCTTGACCGTTGGCAGACCGAGAAACCCTCGAAAACGCATTTCGCAGGAATTTCCTGTTTGATTCCCCGAAATTTCTGCGTTAATACGGTATGAACATGTCATGAATTTCACGTTTTCCCGGCGAACACTGGTGCGACGGGATATTATTCTCGGTTTTTTGCTCTGATTTGGAGGTGCTCGTGAAGAAGTTCCAGTTGCCCGCTGGCAATCCTGCCGGCCAAATCGCTGTTCGTCGTGGTTTTACCCTGATCGAACTGCTGGTGGTCATTGCGATCATCGCCATCCTGGTTTCGCTGCTGCTGCCGGCCGTGCAGCAGGCCCGCGAAGCTGCTCGCCGCACCCAGTGCAAGAACAATCTGAAAAACCTTGGTGTGGCCGTCCACAACTTCGAAGGCACTTACAAGAAACTGCCTCCAGGACAGATCTTCACCGTGTCCGGTTACACCGACTTCGCACTGCTCGACAACGTTTCATGGGTCGGCACCATGGCCTACCTGCTGCCCTACATGGAGCAGGACGCTGTCTACCAGCCTTTCGGAACCAACCTGAAGATGGATGCCAAAGATTACGAGCCGAATTCCGCCAGTGCTCAGAAGCAGCCCTACTTCAACTACGCTGCGATCAACAGCGTCACAGCAACTTCACTCTCCGTCCTGCTGTGCCCCTCAGACAATGCCGAAGCCGCCAAAAAACCAGGCTCCGGTGACTTTACTCTGTGGATGGTGCGTACAGCCGGAGGTCCGCTTTACGGTGGTTTCGTCATGAATGACGTGGCTCCGGACCCAATCACCAGCAAGACGGCAGTCACAAACTACGCCGGATGTGCCGGACGACTGGTCGCCACGGCCGATGAGCTGGGAATTTCCAGCACCAGCCCTGACTATCGCAGCGTGAACGACTACGAAGGAATGCTGCGAATGAACAAGCAGAAGAAGTTTTCTGACATCAATGATGGTCTGTCGAACACCATCATGTTCGGTGAAGTCACGGGTGACTTTACTGACGGATACAAGGGTGTCGGCCGTCTGCGATCATTCTCGTGGCTGGTCGGCCCGCTGGGCATGCACTACGCCGCCAAGTCACTGGCAGGTGTCACCTACGGTGGTACTCGCCCGACACTGGAAGCGGCCAAGTTCAGCAGTCGCCACACCGGGATTGTTCAGTACACCATGGGCGACGGTTCGGTCCGTGCCCTTTCGGTCAATACCGATGCCGACGTGCTGCTGCGTCTTGGCGGTGCTGCCGACGGACAGATCGTCAGCGGTCTGGAATAATCTGCTGAACAGCCCACGAACCACAACTTCTGCTCTCTGTGGTCGTACGAGACAAAAGCTGCAGGCTCTGCCTGCAGCTTTTTTTTGGATCAACACGAATTCACGTCCACACCTGCCGGTTGCAGTTTGATGGGGTTGGCGAAAAACTCACGGGATACTGCTTCCGTGTCAGGAAAAACATAACCGCTCAGACGCAATCGACAACACCCGTCAACTGACGCTAACGGCTCGCCAGTGGGGGGGCTTGAACGCGGTAGACGACGAGGGCTGAAGCCCATGCCACGACCACCGAGCACCAGTTCGGTGACGATGCTCCCCTTTACCTGGTGGTTATCAGCCCAAGGAATGGCAGAGCGACGGGCAAACGTGCGCCGCGTGGCGGCTTTGAGTGGGCAACAGGTGGCCGGGCAGGAATGATGCGAGGGACAAAAGTCGTAGTCTGGGCTTTAGCCTGGGCTCGAACTTCTGGTCACCCTTGAAATCCCCAGTGTTCTTTAAACGATGGGGCCGAGCAGGAATGCTCGGGCTACCTTTTGTGCTCGGCGTCAGGTATGCCCGGGCTGCAGTTGTCGGCGAACAACGACCACTGCACACGGGCAATTGACTTCGGCTCGGCAGGAGCCTCGCCCTCCCGAGGGGAACTCCGGCGTGCACTTGCACGATCAGCCGCTTCTGGCTTACCATGTCCGCCAATAAACAACAGCTTTTTGAACGGCGTTCAGGAGTGCAGGGTATGTCAAGCTGGGAGATCGGGGTTTTTGCATCGATTGATGCTGGCCTGGGAGTTCATCTGGAAGTTGCTCAGGAACTGGGTGTTCCGACCATTCAGGTGCATGCTCCCCACGCTGGAACTCGCAACCCTGGCGCAGCCGCAGCATTCCTGAAACGCTGTGCCGCCGCTGGCATCCGTGTCACCGCTGTGTTTGGTGGCTTTGAAGGTGAAAGCTATGCTGACATTGCCACCACGGCTCGCACTGTTGGCCTCGTCCCTGAAGCAACTCGGGCAGCCCGTCTGCAGGAGATGAAGGAAATCAGCGACTTCACAAAACTGCTGAATTGCAGCACTGTGGCCCTGCACATTGGCTTCGTCCCTCACGACACATCCAGCGACAGCTATCGCGATCTGCTGAACACCACTCGAGAACTGCTCGATCACGTCAAGGCCAACGGCCAGCAGCTCAATCTGGAAACCGGGCAGGAGTCTGCCGATCATCTGCTGCAGTTCATTGCTGATGTGGATCGCGACAACCTGTTCATCAACTTCGACCCGGCCAACATGATTCTGTACGGAACAGGTGAACCGATCGAAGCCCTGCGGAAGGTGGGTCGGTATGTCCGCAGCATTCACTGCAAGGACGCCCGCTGGGCAGCTCCGGAAGTCCGAGGCACAGCATGGGGCCAGGAGGTTCCGCTGGGTGATGGTGACGTGGGCATGGAGCGATATCTGCGTACACTGCAGGAAATCGGTTACACCGGTCCCCTGACGATCGAGCGCGAGATTCCTCAGGATCGCGATCGGCAGAAGGCCGACATTGGCCATGCGGTCTCGCTGCTGCAGACACTGCGAGCCGAGATCTGCGGCTGAACACACCGTGACTGACCCTGCGATGACGAAGCCTCGCACCGACACGCTGCTGACGAATATCGCCTGCACTCGCTGTGGCTGCGTCTGTGACGATCTGCAGGTGGAAATCCGTGATGGCGCGATTCACCGCATCCAGCCCGGCTGTGCTCTGGCTGAGGAATGGTTTCGGCAGGCGGGACAACCTGCCACAGCAGCGCCGGCAGAAATCGATGGTCAGCCGGCTGCGCTGACCGATGCCATCCAGCGTTCTGCAGAGTTGCTGCAGTCAGCAAAATTGCCATTATTCTTCGGCTTATCCCGATCCAGCACAGATGGTCAGCGGGCGGTCTGCGAGCTGGCTGATCAGCTTGGAGGCATCATCGACACAACTGCCTCGCTGGGGCACGGCCCGTCAATCGTGGCATTTCAGTCAGCAGGAGAATCCACATCAACGCTTGGCGAAGTGCGGCATCGTTCGGACCTGATCATTTACTGGGGCTGTGACCCGCTCCGAACTCACCCACGTCACATGCAGCGACTGGTGGATGCAGGTGGCCTTGCAGTTCCTGAGGGTCGAGCCGGGCGTCATGTGGTTGTGGTGGACAGTCAGCGCACAGTGACGGCAGACCGAGCCGACCAGTTTCTGCAGGCAGAAGCCGGCAGTGACCTCGAAATCTTCAGTGCACTGCGATTGCTGCTGACTGGACGCCAGCTCCGCACCAGTCACGTGGGTGGCCTGCCACAGGATGTTCTGCAGCAGCTGGCGGAACGCATGAAGGCTGCTCGCTACGGCGCCGTCTTCTTTGGCGTCAGCATCGCACAGGGACGTTGTGGACATGCCACAGTGGAAGCACTGCTGCGGCTGGTCACCGATCTGAATCAATGGACTCGTTTTGTAGTTCGCCGGATGCGAGTTCCGGGTGATGTCACGGGTGCGGACAGTGTGTTGTGCTGGCAGACGGGCTTCCCATTCAGTGTCAGCCTGACGCGGGGTTTTCCGAGGTACGGTCCGGGGGAGTATTCTGCAGAGAACCTGCTGGCGGCGGGGGAACCCGACTGCGTTGTGCTGGTCGGTGGTGAGCGAGTGCCCCGATTCTCTGCTGCTGCTCGACGGCATCTGGACAAGGTTCCTGTGATTCTGCTGGATCCGTCATTCGCGGAGGTGCATGTACGTCCGGCTGTGCGATTTCGGACCGCTGTGTATGGAATTCACCGCCGTGGAACGGCTTATCGCATGGATGAAGTACCGATCCCGTTGCGACAGCTGCTGCCCAGCGATCTACCTTCCGACGACGAAGTTCTGCGGGCTGTGCGTGCTCATCTTGACCAGCTGTGAAGCCCGGTATTTTGACAGCACAAGACCTGGAAACGTCCACCTTTCCCGGAGTTTTGTGGATTCCTTGCCCTTGGCGCTGTTAAGATGGAAACACCTGCCCGTTGCTTTCCCACCTCGTCAGTCCGCTGACTTCTACTTCCCTGCTCGGATGTCTCAGGATGAAGCCGTCGTTTGCTTGTTCAGCGTGTGGCTTTCGATTTCGCGCGGACGGCAGATACATTGGCCGCCGCGTGCGATGCCCGAATTCCGCCTGTGGTCAGGCAGTTCTTCTGCAACCTCTCAGCGAATCGGCCGTGCAGCCTGCAGCATTGCACTCTGATCTCAGCAATGCAGTCAGGGTGACTCCTGTTCCCCGCAGCAATCCCGGTCGCTGGCCACTGGCTGTGCTTGGCATCGCTGCGATGGGAGGCATATCGCTGCTGGTGCTGCAGGTGGCACAGTTCTGGCTGACTCCGGCAAAGTTGCAGGCTGCCTCCAGCCAGCCTGCAGTGTCCAGTCCGGCTGAACCTCAATTGACGGCCGAACAGATTGCTGCTCAGCAGCAGGCAGCAGCTCAGGCAGCCCATGAGAAAGCTCGCAGGGACAAGCTTGATCAGCAGGTCATACCTTACCTGAAACAGTACTGCATTGACTGTCATGGTGAAGAGAACCAGGAAGCCGGCATCGTGGTGCATGATCTGCGGGCACCTCAGGATTTCCTTGCCGACTTTCACCGCTGGGAGCGCGTGTATCGGATGATTCATGCGGGTGTAATGCCACCGGCCGATCACACAGCGTTGCCAGCCGCTGAACAGCAGCAGGCCGTGGCGAAGATTCTGCACTCGGAACTGTATGAATTCGATTGTCGCATTGTTCGCAGTCCGGGGCGTTCCACACTTCGTCGACTGAATCGGGCCGAGTACAACAACACGATCCGCGATCTGTTTGGCCTGCAGATCACTCCGGCAGACCGATTTCCTCAGGATGATGTGGGCGAGGGATTTGACAACATCGGAGACGTTCTCAGTGTGCCTCCGCTCCTGATGGAAAAATATCTGGACGCTGCCGAGGAGGTCGCCGCAGCCGTTATCGATCTGCGGGATTTTTCGAAGGGTGTGACCCAGACCTTCACTGCAGATCTGCTCAGAAATGGCGACAACAAGCCGGGTGTTGACGACAGGGGCTACGCGTGGCTCAGCACCAATGGTCGCCTCAGCACCAGACTCTCAGTGCCTGCTGATGGTCGTTATCGTATTCAGTTGGATCTCACGGCGACTCAGGCTGGTGACGAATTTGCCAAAGCGGCGATTGTTGTTGATGGTCAGTCGGCGAAGGAGGCCGAGGTTCCCGGTCTGCGTCGTGAGCAGGAGCTTGACCAGACGGTCGAACTGAAGGCTGGTGAACATGAAATTGCCGGCGAGTTTCTGAATGACTTTTATGATCCGGCAGCACCCGAGCGTCGTCGTGATCGTAACCTTGGCATCCGCAGGATTGTTGTCACTGGTCCCGAGGGTGGCGGTGTCGAGCTCTGGCATGAGACTCACCGGAAGTTTGTGACCAGTCGTCCAGCCGAGGGCAAGTCGGCGGCTCAGGCTGCCGACGAGGTTCTGCGTCCGTTCCTGAGACGTGCTTTTCGCCGTCCTGTGACGTCGGACGAGCTGCAGCGTTATACGGGACTGGTTGAGCGCACGATGACCGAGCTCTCAGAAACCTATGACTATGGGTTATATGTCGCACTGCAGGCTGTGCTGGTATCACCCGACTTTCTGTTTCGGGTGGAGGCAGACCCGCCGGCGGATGCAAAGGATCGGGCGCTGAGCCCCTTCGAAGTGGCCTCGCGACTGTCCTATTTCCTCTGGAGTTCAATGCCCGATGAGGAATTGCTGCAGCTGGCGGAAGCGGGACGGATGCTGGAACCGGACGTTCTGCGACAGCAGGTGCGGCGCATGCTGCAGGACCCGAAGTCCGAGGCACTGAGTCGCAACTTTGCGGCCCAATGGCTGAACCTGCGAAATCTGGCAGACGTGCGGCCGAACCCGGAAGTCTATCCGGACTTCGACAACGCACTGAGACAGTCCATGTCTCGTGAAACAGAACTGCTGTTCTCGACGATCACTCGAGAAGACCGTTCCATCGAAGAATTCCTGACAGCAGATTACTCGTTTGTGAATGAACGGCTGGCGCGACATTATGGAATTGCAGGGGTCACCGGCGAAGAGTTTATCCGGGTCTCGCTCGCTGGGACTCAGAGGGCCGGTGTTCTGACGCATGCCAGTATTCTGACACTGACCTCAAATCCTGGTCGTACCAGTCCGGTGAAGCGGGGTAAGTGGATTCTGGAGAACATTCTTGCTGAAGTGCCTCCGCCGGCTCCGGCCGGTGTGCCTCCTCTGGAAGAAGCCGGCAAGGATGTCTCCGGGCTGAGCCTTCGTGAGCGGATGGAACTGCATCGGAAAGACCCCGCCTGTGCGGTTTGTCATCGGATTCTGGATCCGCTGGGGATGGGTTTTGAGAACTTTGACGGCACGGGACGGTGGCGTGATCAGGACGCAGGAAAAGCTGTGGACGCATCGGGCGAGCTGTTCGGAGGGGACCGATTTTCGGGCCCCGGCGAGCTGCTGGGGATCCTGAAGGCTCGAAAAGAACGCTTTTTCCGTGCTTTTTCGGAAAAAATGCTGATTTATTCGCTTGGCCGTGGCCTTGAGTACTATGACAGGTGTGCTGTTGAGGATGCTCTGATACAGCTGAAAAACAACGGATATCGCTTTTCTGCTCTGGTGGAAGCGATCGTGACATCCGATGCATTTCTCAGGCGGGCTGGACGCCGGGATTTGGCACCTGAGGTCGGATCCGGAGGCTGAGGGCTGGTCTTGGGGCAATCGATACCTTATGCTGGGAAACTGATCAGGTCGCCTGCAAGCGAGCAGAACAGTCCCGGCGGTTGTCGTCGGTGTGTTTGGTGATTCGCAACGTGTCTCATCGGGAATGGTCAGATGATTCGCAAAACGACAAATCGGCGGACAGTGCTGCAGGCGGCTGGCCTCAGTTTGACATTACCTTTCCTTGAGTCGCTGCAGACGCGGGTGCAGGCGGCAAATCGCCACGAAACTCGTCCTCTGCGAATGGCCTGTCTGTTCTTCGCCAACGGGGCGATTATGGACAAGTGGCGACCGACGGGTGAGGGGTCTGAGTTTCAGTTTGGTCCCACGCTTGAGCCTCTGGCGGGCGTCCGCGACCATCTGCTGGTTCTCGAAGGACTCACTCAGCATCATGCTCGCGCCAACGGCGATGGCCCTGGCGATCACGCTCGGAACGCCGGTGCCTTCCTTACCGGGGCTCAGCCGAAGAAGACGTCCGGTGCGGACATCCGCGTTGGCCAGTCGATTGATCAGGCGATTGCCGAGCGTATTGGTCACCAGACGCGACTACCGTCGATTGAACTGGGGATCGATCGTGGTCGGAATGCGGGCAGCTGTGATTCCGGTTATGCCTGCAGTTATTCATCAAATATTTCGTGGAAGACCGCGACGACTCCGTGCCTGAAAGAGTCCAATCCGCGAGCGGCGTTTGAGCGTCTCTTCGGGACGCCGCAGCAGGCGGCCGACATGCAGCGACGGATTCGCAATCGTCGCAGCATTCTGGACTTCGTCGGGGCCGATTCGCAGCGACTTCAGCCTGTGCTCAGTGGGGCCGATCGCCAGAAACTGGATGAGTACTTTACCAGTGTGCGGGATGTTGAGCGGCGTGTCGAACGGGCTGCCGAGCAACCTCAGCAGATCCCCGAACTGGAACTTCCGGAAGGGATCCCAACCGAGCTCACGGAACACATCAACCTGATGTTTGACATCCTTGTGCTGGCCTTCCAGACGGATTCGACTCGCGTTGCCACGATGATGCTGGCCGATGCGGGTAGCAATCGCACGTATCCTGAGGTGGACGTGCGGGACGGGCATCATGAACTGTCGCATCATCAGAATGATGCGGCAAAGATGGAGAAGATTGCCAGAATCGACAGGTATCTTGTGGAGCGATTTGCCACTTTCCTTGGACGACTCAAATCCATTGATGAAGGTGGCAGCAGTCTGCTGGATAACAGCATGATTCTGTACGGCAGTGCGATTTCGGACGGCAACCGTCACAACCACGACGACCTGCCCATTCTGCTGGCTGGTGGTGGTGGTGGTACGCTGAAATCCGGGCGTTACCTGAAGTACGAGAAGGACACACCGCTGAACAACCTGTTCCTCTCAATGGCTCATCGTATGGGAGCTCCGCTGGATTCCCTGGGAGACAGTCGCGGACTGCTGACGGGACTTGACTGATTCCGTCCTCGGTTTTTATCCGTGAAATTCCCGGGATAACAGGACATGGGGGTAATTCAGTTTCATGTACAGCGACCTGACCTGCTCGCCAGAGCAGGTGGCTGTTCCATGATGGACTTCCTGATGTACGACGGACGGATCTCTCCGGCTGACGTAACACTTCAGGGAGACCGGCTGATCTGCCGTCGTTCGGTTTCGGAAAGTGGTCAATTTCGCCTCTCGTGGCCGCGTTTCAACGGCTCCAGTCAGGTCGTCCACAGCACCAGTCTGCGTGAGCAGCCCGATCCGTATGAGCTGGAACTGGAGCTGGCGCGAGGGCAGCTATCGCGTCTGCGAAATCAGTTTTCGATCTGGCATGGATCCGGCCTCCAGAGTTCCGCAAAGCTTGACGAACTGATTCGTGAGTCTCATCGGTCTTTTCGAGCGGCGGCCTTACGCGCCGAAGTCCCGGAAACATCCGCGGCGGCTGCCGTGTTGTCGATGGAGCTTTCAGCTCAGGCCACTGACATGCTCTGCGAACACTATGTCACTCAGAGAATTGAATTCCGTCGCCAGCGTGCCACTCGTATTCCCGTTCTGCTGGGCTGTCATCTGAATCAGATTCCGCAGCAGGAATCCGAATTTCTTAGAACATTCAATGCGATTCAGGTGGCTGCTGACTGGAGTGCGATTGAATCCGAAGAGGGACAGCATGCGTGGGAACGCATCGATGCTCTTGTCGACTGGGCACAGGAACGACGACTGTTCATGACGGGTGGACCGCTGCTTGATCTGACTCGCAATGGACTGCCTGCATGGATGCAGCGATGGAGTCGCACCCGGCAGAACCTGCAGAGCTTTGCCGCTGATTTCGTGGAAACCGTACTCGGCAGATATCTCGGACGAATTCGGCACTGGGAGGTGATCACCGGTGCAAATCGTGGCGGGGCATTCGGGATGTCAGAAGAAGAGCGAATCAGTTTCACCTCCGCAGTCCTGTCTGCAGTTCGCGGACTGGACGATACGCTTCAGGTCAGTCTGAGGGTTGTGCAACCCTGGGGAGAATATCTCGGCGAAGTCCCCTGCAGCCTCTCACCCATCCAGTTCTTTGACACGCTCAGACGCTGTGGAATCCGAATTGGAGAAGTGAACCTTGACCTGCGTCTGCCACAGTCAGGATCGCAGTTTCTCCGCCGAGACTCGCTCAGTCTGTCGCAGTTGATCGATCACTGGTCGCTGTTTCAGATTCCATTGAACATCATGATTACGATTCCTCCACTGCTTCAGGACGAGGATGCTCAGACACGCAATGACTGGCTGCGCAGTGTGATGCTGATGTGCCTGTCGAAAGAGCGAGTCACGGGCCTCTGGCTGTCTGACTGGCAGTCAGAGGTTCCGGGTGCGGGACTTCTGGATTCTGACGGGCAACCGGACAGCAGTCTGCAACTGTTGCAGAAGCTGAACCGGGAATTCCTCTGGTAAATCTGAGTATGGGATGGTGGTGTCAGGTGTGGCGTGTGATGGCGTCTTTCCGTCAGGCAGCGATTCGGCTGCTGTTCGGCCTGTTGTGGCTGCTGGCTGCTTCCGCTCCGGTGGTTTCAGCATCTGAAACATCGCCGGCCGTGAATCGAAGTCAGCATCCGATTTCGATTACCGAAGCCAGCATGTTCGTGACTCGTACATCCGCCCGAACAAGGCTGCAGATGTTTGCTGAGGACCTCGTGCTGTTTCAGGGGCTGGAGCCCGACGCAGCAGACCGCATCTCAGCAGCTGACCTGCGCCGTGGCCTTGAGGACCACAAAGCGTTTCTGCTCGAAAAATTTGTTGTGCGGGATGCCAATGGTGAACGACTGACTGGCCGTATCACCGACCTGAAGCCATTTGAGATTCCGGTCGACGGAATTCCGTCCACGGAAATGATGAAACACTCGGCAGTTTACGAGATTGAACATGCCTTCAATGCGCCACCTGAATTCCTCACGATTCAGCAGGACATTGCAGACGAAAACTTTATTATTCCCAGCGAGATGAGTCTGCATGTGCATCAAAGTGGCACCGCACTCAACTATGCAGAGCGTCTGCTGCCCGGAGCCTCCACAACCGTCCGCTTCGACTGGGATGCTCCGTTGTCCGAGGATGCGTCAGACAGCGAATGGGAACTGTGGTTTGAAAAGCAGCGTGAGAAGACGCTGGGAATCACCAGCTACAGCAGCGTCTACTCGTTCGTCTATCTGGAACCTGCCGAGGTCCGTCATGAGCTGCTGATTCCTCTGGCAACTCTGGGCACGATCATTCAGCTCAGACATCAGGATCCCTCATTTGTGGATGTGCCCGAGCAGGAACAGATCCGGTCAGACATTCAGAAGTGGCTGGAAAACCAGAATCCCGTACTGATCAACGGTCAGTCGGTCAGCCCGCTGTTTTCTCGTATTGATTTTTACTCACTCGATCTTTCTGACTTCGCAGCTCAGGCCGAACCGCGGCGAGTCAGCATGGCCAGCGGGCGAGTGGGCATCATTCTGACCTATCGACCGGTGGACGGGGTTGTCCGCGACGCCGCGCTGACGTGGAACCAGTATTACTCGTCTATGACCAAAATCCCGGCTGTCGTCATTGCCGGTCCGGACAAAGTTGAGCGATTCGAATTCTCACGTTTCAACAAGCCCGAAGAAAACACCCTGAAATGGGCCTGCCCTGCAGACCAGTTGCCGCAGCCAGTCGCTCCTGCCCCCGTTCAATTGCCTGCACCGGATCGCTTTCGAATTCCTGTTGCAGGACTGTTCCTGCTGTTATGCGCAATCGGAACACTGTGGCTTGTGCCTCGACGAACTGCTCAGAGCCCTTTACGGTGGGGCATTTTCGGTATGACTGCGACAGCCGGACTGGCTCTGCTGTTTCTGCCACTGGGTGCCCTCGAATTCGATCACCCGTGGAAGCGACCGGAAGTTTCTGCTGCAGCTGCCAGTGAAGTTGTGCAGTCACTGCATCGAGGTATGTACAGGTCGCTGGATTTTGGAACCGAGGACCGCATTTTTGATGTGCTTTCGACGACCGTCGACGGACCATTGCTTGAACAGTTGTACCTGCAACTGATGGACAGCGTGCGTGTGCGAGAGCAGGGCGGAGCAGCCGCACGTATTCGCAGTGTCGATTACGAGCTGACCGAATTGTTGCCACGTGGAACTGGTTCCGACACCCCTCAATATCCGGGTTTTTCCTGCCAGGTCCGCTGGGTGGTTGCCGGAACAGTCGAGCACTGGGGGCATGTGCACGAGCGTCAGAATCTGTTCGACGGACGACTGACTGTGGAGCCTCGCGACGGCGAATGGAAAATTACTCGCATGGATATCCTCGGGCAGGAACAGAAATCCGCCCGCACAACGCTGCGAAAATTCTGAGCGCCACCAGTCACCGTCTCAGCTCAGACCACCAGCGACGGATCTTCTGACTGATCATCATCGCCCGGCTCCTCGTCGCTGGCAATGACGAATTCTTCACCGTTGACCAGCACTGAATCCCCGGCACGCAGTTTTCGCCCGCGGCGAGTTTCCACGGCACCATTGACCTGCACGGCACCCGACTGAATCAGTCGCTTGGCTTCTCCGCCCGAACTGACCACCTCTGCCAGCTTCAGGAATTGATCCAGTTCGATGTAGTCAGCGGAATGACGACCCTCAGTTTCAGAATTCATGAGTTTTCCGACAGCAGGTGGAGAGAGAAATTACCATTGTGCATTAGGACCCCGGGGCACTGGAATTTCGGCGTCAGTCAGAATACCAGTGCGATTTCCGTCCACCGGCCCCTCACTGCGAATCTGCTCCAGCAGCCGCGACATTTCCTCCGGGGACGACGCTGACTGAAAGTTGCCTCGCAGTTTCCTGCGAACTCGCATGCCCTTCAGATACCAGTGGGCCATTTTGCGAAACAGCACGATCGCTCGTTCTGCTGAATGACGCTCGGCAAGAAACTGATACTGAGACAGCATCAGTTCCAGTCGCTCGTCAAACGTTCCGGCTGGTGCATAATACCCTGTCTGTTCCCACTGCACCAGCTGTCGAAAAATCCAGGGGTTGGCCAGTGCTGCGCGGCCGATTGAGACCGCATGGCAGCCGGTTTCACGCAGCATCCGGGCTGCATCAGCAACGTTTCGCACATCCCCATTGCCGACAATCGGAATGTTGTGCACTGCTTCCACAACCGCGCGGATACCGGGCAACGAGACGGTGCCGCTGAAACCCTGTTCGCGCGTGCGTCCGTGAATGGCGACCGCCGCGACTCCAGCCTGCTCAAACTCCCTCGCAAAAAAAGGGGCTGTCAGATTCTGAGCATCCCAGCCCAGACGCATCTTGACCGTAACCGGCACTCGCACAGCTTCGACAACGTGACGCACAAGACTGACAGTGCTGGTCGTGCTGCACATCATCCCCGCGCCTGCACCGGCACCGGCTATTCGGTTGACCGGACACCCCATATTAATGTCGATCGAATCCACACCCAGCTCCACAAGCAGCTGGGCAGCATCGGCCATCACAGAGGACTCAGAACCAAAAATCTGCACGGCAAACGGACGGTCTTCCGGATGCGATTCCACCATCTGCATCGTACGTTCATTGCGGGTCACCAAAGCCCGCGCATTGACGAGATCGGTCGTGGCCAGACCAACCGAGCCAATCCTGCGAACGATGCGCCGAAAGGGCAGGGTGGTAAAGCCCGCCAGTGGGGACAACAGATAACGGGACTGCAGAGCCAGAGCACCATAGCTGACCGGCCCGCGAAATTCCGGTCGCGGAACAGCCGTACTGCCCGCATGCGGGTTTTCCGCTGAAGATTGAAAGACGTCTGACACGGCGCTGTAAATGGAGACTTTTCCTGAGAAATCCTGAGGATTGTGAGTGAACCCGACCGGCTGCGGACTGTCAGCAGCCTGACAGGTCACCGTGTCCGTGGCGGCCATTCTGTTCGAAAAAGCGTCGGGATCCATCGTTTTCTTTGAAATTCGGGGATTTGCCGACGGGTGATAAAGAACGTTTCGGCGAGAACCCGGACCACCTGTGACAAATTTTCATCAGAGACATTGGCTTTTCTCGCCTCACACCAATTATGCTGCAGCAGTCCCATGCTCACAGTTGGTGGTTGTTGTCGTAGTGCACTCAGTGCACAGTCAATGCATCAGTCGAGGGGGCGACAGGCCCCTGCGTACAGGCAGGAGACCATAATGGCGATGACTGTTCTCCAGCGACCAACGCTGGTGCTGAACCGAAACTGGCAGCCGGTGGCTGTGTCCACCGTCGCTCGTTCCCTGATCAAGGTCTGGAACGAGTCCGCCAGAATTGTCGACCCGGCCAGCTATCAGCAATACACCTGGGAAGACTGGTCCCAGCTGCGTCCGGAAGACGGTGATCCGGTCATTCGAACTCAGTGGATGACACTGCGGGTTCCCGAAGTCATCACGCTGACACGATATGATCGCCTGCCAATCAAAATCGTGGCCTTCAGTCGCCGCAACGTATTCAAACGAGACGGCTACACCTGCCAGTACTGTGGCTGTCGCCCGGGCAGTGAAGAACTGACCATTGACCACATCGTCCCCAGATCTCACGGCGGTGTCTCCAGCTGGACAAACTGCGTGCTCGCCTGCATCGACTGCAATACTCGCAAGGCAAATCGAACGCCCGAGCAGGCCAGCATGCCTCTGCGACAGAAGCCGATTCGCCCCATGTGGAATCCGCTCTATGCACCCCACGGCGTCCGCATTGAAAGCTGGTCCAGGTTTGTCAGCGAAGCTTACTGGAATGTGGAACTGGACGAAGACTGACGGCGGAGTGCCGATTGCACCGGTTATGCCATGATTCAAGCCCGGCGGAAGACTCCGCCGGGCTGTTTTTCATTCCCTGTCGCAACAGCTTTCCCGGGGAACCGGCTTTGTTCGATCGGCAGTGTGGAAATGCCTCTGATTCCCAGTAGAATCCGACAAACTTCGCTCTGACGCACCCGACTCCCTGGCCCCTGCACAGATCTCCCATTCATGACGATCACGCGCCCTGATATTCACCAGCTGCTGACCGAACGGATTCTGGTAATTGACGGCTCGATGGGTGCACTCATCATGTCGTCCAATCCGGACGAAGCCTTTTATCGTGGTCAGCGTTTCAAGGATCATCCGATCGACGTGAAGAACGCGACGGACCTGCTGGTACTGACCCAGCCGCAGTTGATCTCCAGTATTCACCAGCAGTATCTGGATGCGGGTGCGGACATCATTGAGACCGACACCTTCAATGCCAACATTGTTTCGCTTGAAGAATTCCAGCTGGCCCACCTGACCCGCGAAATCAACTGCGTCGGCGCGCAGCTGGCCCGCGCTGCGGCCGACCACGCAACACTGCAGAACCCCGCAAAGCCTCGCTACGTTGCCGGCAGTATCGGACCGACCAAGGTCCAGCTTTCCATGAATGCTGACCGCCCCGGAACTCGACCCGTCACCTTCGATCAGCTCGCCCATTCCTACGCTGAACAGATTCACGGGCTGATGGATGGCGGTTGCGATCTGCTGCTGCCTGAAACCAGCTTCGATACTCTGAACATGAAGGCCTGTCTGTTTGCAATCGAACAGGTCTTCGAAGAGCGTGGACAGCGTCTGCCGGTCATGATCTCGGGCACCGTTTTCACAGGTGGCGTCACTCTGCTCGGTCAGTCCGTCGAGGCCTTTTTTACGTCAATCGAACATTTCCCGGCGCTCAGCGTCGGCTTCAACTGCGCGCTGGGCCCGAAGCAGATGAAGCCGTATCTGGAAATCCTGTCCGCGATGGCGCCCACCTTCATCAGTTGCTACCCGAATGCCGGAATGCCGGATGGAATGGGTGGTTTCGACAGTTCAGCCGAAGAGTTTGCCGACATTCTGCGGCAGTGTGCTCAGGCCGGGCTGCTCAATATTGTCGGCGGCTGCTGCGGCACAACCCCCGAATTCATTCGTCGAGTGTCGGCAGCCGTCGAGGGACTGCCCCCCAGACGCATTCCAGCCCACCGCGGTATCTCCACATATTCCGGCTTTGACTATGTCGCCCTCACGCCGGATTCCCGCTTCATGAACGTCGGTGAACGCACCAACGTCACCGGATCTCGCCGATTTGCCCGGTTGATTCGCGAGGAAAAATATGACGAAGCCATCAGCATTGCTCGCGAGCAGGTCGAGGGTGGCGCCAATGTCATTGACGTAAACATGGACGAAGGTCTGCTCGACGGCCCTCGCTGCATGGAGAAATTCCTCTGGCTGCTGCATGACGAGAACATCAAGGTTCCCATCATGATTGACAGCTCAGACTGGAATGTCATCGAAGCCGGCCTGAAGTGCTGTCAGGGAAAATGCATCGTCAACAGTATCAGCCTGAAGGAAGGTGAAGAGAAATTCCTGCAGCAGGCACGTCTGATCCGGCGCTTCGGTGCCGCGGTGATCGTCATGGCCTTCGATGAAACGGGGCAGGCCACAACATGCGATGACAAAGTACGAATCTGTCGACGTGCGTGGCACCTGCTGACGGAAAAAGCCGGCTTCCCGTCCACAGACATCATCTTTGATGCCAACATTCTGACGGTTGGCACAGGCATGGAAGAACATGCCAACTACGCCGTCGAATTCATCGAAGCAGTGCGACGCATCAAAATCGAATGCCCCGGTGCAAAAACCTCAGGTGGCGTCAGTAATGTCTCCTTTTCATTCCGCGGAAATGAAGTTGTCCGGGAAGCCATGAACGCAGCCTTCCTGTATCACGCGATACAGGCGGGGCTGGATATGGGCATCGTCAATCCTCAACAACTGGAAGTCTACGAAGAAATTGACCGGGAACTGCTGCAGTACATCGAGGACGTGCTGCTGAATCGTCGGCCGGATGCCACGGAACGACTGATTGAGTTCGCTGAAAAGGTCAAGGGGCGCAGTGACGGTGGCCGGCGGCGAGCAGATGAGTGGCGCAGTGGCACCGTCGAAGAACGACTCAAGCACGCTCTGTTGCGAGGACTCACAGACTTCATCGATGAAGACACGGAAGAAGCGCGGCAGAAATATGGCCGACCACTGGATATCATTCAGGGTCCCCTGATGGACGGCATGAATGTCATCGGGGAACTGTTCGGCGCCGGAAAAATGTTCCTGCCACAGGTCGTGAAATCTGCGCGAGTCATGAAGAAATCAGTGGCGTGGCTGGAACCCTTCATGGAGGCTGAGAAGGCCGCCAAAGTCCTCGGACAGCAGGCACGATTCAGCCCCACGGGGTTGTTCGACGGCAGTCGCGACGAAGCCATGACCATGGCCGCCTCCGCCCAGAACGCTCCCGGGGCACAGGCCACCGACAGTGCTCGCGGAACCTTCCTGATTGCCACGGTCAAGGGGGATGTGCATGACATCGGCAAAAACATTGTCGCAGTGGTGCTCCGCTGCAATAACTTCCGAGTCATCGATCTTGGGGTTATGGTCCCCTGCGAAAGAATTCTGGAAGAAGCTCTTCGTCATCGGGCCGACATCATTGGACTGAGCGGCCTGATCACTCCATCGCTGGAAGAAATGATTACAGTTGCACGAACCATGGAAGAACAGGGGTTCCGGATTCCACTGCTGATTGGCGGAGCCACCACCAGTGCCCGTCACACAGCCGTCAAAATTGCTCCCGTTTATCACCAGCCGGTCGTGCATGTCGGTGATGCATCACTGTCAGTTGCAGTGGTTGAATCGCTGCTCGATCAGGACCGGCGAGCAGATTTTGTGCAGAAAAACCTGCTTGAGCAACAGCGCTCTCGGGCATCGTTTGAACAGCGACAGCAGCAGACGCTCGTGCCCCTCGCCACAGCCCGCGAACGACGATTTCAGACTGACTGGGCAGCCTGCCAGCCGCCTCGCCCCCGAATCTGTGGGCTGCAGGTGATCGACAGCCTGCCACTGGCCGAGCTGGTGCCGTGGATCGACTGGTCGCCCTTCTTCATGTCGTGGCAGCTGATCGGCAAGTATCCGAAAATCCTGCAGGATCCAATCGTTGGGGAAGAGGCACGGCGGCTGTTCGCAGACGCTCAGCAGGAGCTGCAGCAGCTGGTGGCGGATCAGCAACTCACAGCGAGGGCTGTATATGGCTTCTGGCCGGCCAATTCTGACGGGGACGATATCGTTCTCTGGAAGAACGAACAACGTGATCAGGAACTGCTCAGATTCCCGATGCTGCGACAGCAGTGGGAACGTGTCGGACAACGCGACTTCCGCTGCCTCGCTGATTATGTTGCGCCTGTCGGTACCCCGGATTACATCGGTGCTTTTGCTCTGACAGCCGGACATGGCTGCGATGAGCTGGCCAAACGAGTTGAAGCTGAAGGCGATGACTATCGCGCAATCATGATCAAGGCACTGGCTGATCGCCTCGCCGAAGCCTTTGCCGAGTATCTGCACGCCCGAGTCCGTGCTGAGTGGGAATATGGCAGTGCCGAACAGCTCACAAACGAACAACTGATCAATGAGGAATACCGCGGAATTCGACCCGCATTCGGCTATCCGTCATGCCCCGATCATCTGCCTAAAGGAAGACTGTGGCAGCTGCTGGAAGTGGAACAGAAGATTGGCATGAGTCTGACATCCAGTTACGCGATGTGGCCGGCATCTTCCGTCAGTGGCCTGTATTTCAGTCATCCGGAAGCCCGCTATTTCAGTGTTGATCGGGTCACAGGCGAACAGGTCCAGGATTACGCGAATCGGATGGGTCTGACCCTCGCTGAAATGGAACGCTGGCTCGCTCCCAATCTCGGTTACACCCCACAGCGCAGCTGAGGTTGAATTGACGTCAGAGACAACACTGCAGCCGAGGCACAAATGGTTGCAGTCAATGTGAGGTGCCGCCACAAGGAGCTCCCGAATGTTACATCGGTCACTGCGGCGAAACACAGCCGTTACGAATCTGCTGTTGTTGTGGTGTCTGCCGCTCTGGCTGTGCTCCGCGACCGCAGATGAACCGAAAGTCAACCCGTCAAAGAAGCCTGCTGCGGGGACACCGGCAGTCCCCCAGCCAGCACCGGACGATCCCGCTGCGCCACAGCCCGTGCTGAAGCCCCTGAAGCCACTGCCCGAACTGCTGCAAAAGGAAGTAGCTGGCAGGACAGCACTGAATCCGGAAGGCACGGTCTTTCTGGATGCCGCCGGAAATCGTCTGCTGCTGCGGGCTGAAGTGGCCTGCCCGGACTGTATTCTGGAAATGGCACTGGTACCCGAAGGCAATCGCGAACACGAGACCATTCTGCGGATCCGCTCAAAGGCATTCGTGATCCATGCCGGGTTGCTGGCGCTGGGACTGCAGCCCGGAAAACCAGCCTCATTCTCGCCCGAATTCAAGGCCCCATCCGGTCCTGTGATTCAAGTGACTGCCGTGTGGCTGAATGACCGTGGTGAACGTCAGCAGAGACCTCTGCAGGAATGGATTCGTAATAACACGCATCGCTATCACGCTGCAGCCATGCAGGGCCCCCCACCAAACCTTGAACTGCCCTACAAAGCGCTGCGGTGGGATAAATTCAACAAGGAGATTCTCTGGTACGGCCCAATGTCGGACGAAGACCGCAATGACCTGCTCAGCAAATGGGACCACGAACCCTATCAAGCGGCAATTCGCCGATTTCACGAAGCCGGGCAGTCACGGCCAATGCAGGCGGAATTCGTGTTTGCCGGCAGCTCCATGTTCCGCGATGAGGAAACAGGGCGTGAGTACTATCAGGCCGAGGGCGGGCACCTGATCTGCACCTCAAATTTCCCCGATGCCCTGCTGGATATTCGCGAGCAGAGCTCTGCGTCTGATGGAGCCCAGAGCTATGAAGGCTGGACTGAACGCATCCCCCCGGAAGGCACGCCTGTGCTGCTGATCCTGCAGGCTGCCCGTCGCGAACAACCCACACCTGCAAAATAAAGCTCTATGTAAAATGCTGTGCGCGATGTTGCTGTGCCGTCTGACTGTTGGTGATACTTCACCACCGAAGGACACGGTGGTCAGTGGTCAGTGGTCAGTGCACGCGATGCTCCCCTTGGGAGGGCGAGGCTCCTGCCGAGCCGAAGTCAACTGTCAGTGTTCAACTATCGTTGTTCGCCCACAACCGTAGCCCGGGCATTCCTGCCCGGCCGCCTCTTACCCACGCAAAGCCCCAACGCGGCCCACCTTTGCCCGTCACTCAACCATTCCGTGGGCTCACAACCACTCAGCAAAGCGGTGCCTCCGCATCGTCACCCAACTGGTGCTCGGTAGTCGTAGCATGGGCTTCAGCCCGTATCGTACACCGCGTTCAAGCCCCCCAACGGCCAGCCGTCAGCGTCAGCTGACGGCTGTTGTCGTTTGCGTCTGAGCGATTGTGCTCTTCCTGGCACGCAAGCAGGATCCAGTGCGTTTTGCGCCAACCCTATGAAACTGCAATCTGCCGCTGCTTACAGGATTTTTCACAGATCCGCAAATGAAGCGAGCCCGCGAGAATCGCGGGCTCGACTCAGTATTCACACCAGATTCACAAACTCAACTCAGTAGCGGAAAACACCACCGAAACTGAATCCCTGAGCAAAGAAGAAGTCATCCATGATGGTACGTTCGTGAATGTTCGGAGCAGCGACTCCGCCCAGTGCTGCTGTCGTCGAATCCCACTCAATGTTGTCCTGTGGTCGAGTCACCGAGGTGATGCACAGGAAGTCATAACCACCGAATACTGAGAAATGCGGGCTGAGATTGAACTCGGCCAGCAGATTCAGCTGAGAGGCTGTTGAGAAGTCAATCGAATCGTTCTGCGTCACCACAGACGCCAGACTGTTAGGACTGGAGTTGACGGTCGACTGATAGTCATTCAGACCAAACATGACTCGCGGAGTTGCACTCAATGACATGTACTTGCTGGTCAGGGCAAGTCGACCACCAAACTCAGGACCATAGATGTTATTGACCGTAGACGATGTAATACTGGTGAAGCGATTCGGGACGATCGCTGAAACATTATCATAATCGCCGTAGGTACCCGTCAGATTGAATCGCTCATCCAGATTCAGATAACGGAAGCCACCCAGCCACTGCCAGGATGGGCCTGCACCACCAGGAGCATTCCGGGATGTCAGAAAGGCCATCTCTGCTCCCCAGACCTGACTACCCATACTCATAGACAACGAATCATTGAACACCAGAGCATTCGCTCCGGCAATGTCCTGCACCACGCCATTGGTCGTCAGGGGTACAGCGTAGTTCGGAGCAAACGGCATTTTACCTGGCAACAGCGGGACCTGTGACAGACCCAGTTCCGGATCAATCGTCGGATCAATCTGAGCTCGGCCAATTCGAGGTGCGGCCAGATCACCGTAATCCCGAATTGCGGTCTTCTGACCCGTTCCGAAAAAACTGAGTTCCATTTCGCCGTCCTGCAGGGCAACACCCCACGTACCGCGAATGCCCTGCACACCATCCAGATTCAGACCATCATAAGTCGGAATCAGAGTGGCACCAGCCGGAGTTCCTCCGGTCAGGTTGTCGTTGTAATCAATCGGAACATTCCGGCCGTCCGAAACCCCAGGCAGAGGCCCATTGTTCAGCCCTGTCACAGGTGCTCCAACAAATCCACTGCCGAGATCTCCGAAGTCCATGTACATGAACTCCAGACGCAGCCAACTCTGCTGCACGGTCTCGCTCAGAAACCGCTCAATCGGTCGAGACTCATCCCACAGCGAATAATCGCCGGTGATCTCGTGCTGAAGCTGGGGTGTGGACGAATACTGCGGCGCATAGATGACCGGCTGAGGTGGTCCGGCCGGAGCATGCTGGGCATGAGCAACACAGGGGACCGCCAGCAGGGCCAGGGCCGCAGACAGGAATCGACGCAGGTTCGGACGGATCATTCGAGCCGGACCTTTTTTCAAAAGGCAGAAGTACGAGGATCGTGCCTGAAACACGATCTGCTGTCGTCGATATCGTCCCGTTCCAACTTTGAACTTTGCTCCAATTAATCTGATCGGGCGGATTTTGACGGTTGCACGGAATACTCCTGCCTTCCCGCATTTTCCACGTTGAATGCGGCAAAAACTGCCGCAAAACGCGTTCAATGAAAGTCCCGCGAACGATTGTCCAGGTCTTTCAACAGTTCACTCAGGTCATCCAGTCGCTCGCAAACCACGTGAATGATGTCCCCCTCCCGCTGCAATCGGCCCGTCGCCAGCAACACCCCGGCAAATCGCGCGGCCGGCCGAAAGGCCTGCCAGACATTCGGATAAATCACCAGATTGGCCGCTCCAGTCTCATCTTCCAGCGTCACAAAAGTAATCCCGGCGGCCGTTGACGGACGCTGCCGCATCAGCACCAGGCCCGCAACCCGGACTCGCCGATCGACCTCCAGAACCGCCAGCGATTCCGCCGTCACGGCCCGCAGCTCGTTCAGTCGCGTCCGCAGAAATGACACCGGATGCCGACGCAGCGATAGACCGGCAGTCGTGTAGTCAGCGACCACTTCATCCTGAGCACTCATCCGCGGCAGGTCAGGCAGTGGTTCAAGGTCGTCATAGTCGTCCCGCGCATCCATCAGTGGAGCCGTTTCACGAGCCGGCAGAGATTTCCAGAATGCACTGCGACGATCGATCTTCAGAGACGCCAGTGCGTCTCCGCGGGCCAGCACCTGCAGCGCCTGTCGCGGCAGACCGGTCCGCTTCGCAAAATCCTCAAAGCTGCGGAATGCCCCGCCACGCTTTCGAGCCTGCTCAATCTGTCTGGCATACGGTTCCGAAAATCCACGCAACAATCGCAGCCCAAGACGCAACCCCAGTGACTCATCCCGATGCCGATACGGATTCCCGCGAGTCGCTTTCGCACTCGGCTCCAGCGTACAGTCCCAGTCACTGTATGACACATCCATCGGCAGCACGCCAACACCATGCTGCCGAGCATCACGCACCAGCTGTGCAGGTGCATAAAATCCCATCGGCTGACTGTTGATCAGTGCCGCTGCAAAAACCGCCGGATGATGCCGCTTCAGCCACGCTGACACATAAACCAGCAGAGCAAAACTGGCAGCATGCGACTCCGGAAACCCATACTCCCCGAATCCACTGATCTGCTTGAACACTCGCTCCGCAAACTCCTGCTGATACCCCCGCTCCAGCATCCCCGCCACAAGTTTTTCATGGAAGCGAGCGATTACCCCCGTCTTCCGCCACGCCCCCATCGCACGACGCAGCTGATCCGCCTCACCCGGTGTGAATCCCGCGGCCACAATCGCCAGCCGCATCGCCTGCTCCTGAAAAATCGGAACCCCCAGAGTCTTGTGCAGCACCTGACGCACCTCAGGATTCGGATAGTCCACCTCCTCCTCTCCCGATCGACGACGCAGATACGGATGCACCATGTCACCCTGAATCGGACCCGGGCGCACAATCGCCACTTCAATCACCAGATCATAAAAACATCTCGGCTTCAGTCGCGGCAACATGCTCATCTGAGCACGACTCTCAATCTGAAACACTCCGACCGTGTCCGCCTGACTGATCATATCGTACACGTCAGGATCCTCAGCCGGCACGTTCGCCAGTGTCAGCCGCCGCTGATGATGCAGTTCCACCAGATCAAATGCCCGCCTTATACAGCTCAGCATGCCAAGTGACAGACAGTCCACCTTCAACAGGCCCAGAGCGTCCAGATCATCCTTGTCCCACTGAATCACAGTCCGGCCGGCCATCGCAGCATTCTCCAGCGGCACCAGCTCATTCAAGGGTCCGCGGGACATCACCATGCCACCCGGATGCTGCGAAAGATGTCGCGGAAAGGTCAGCAGAGATCTCAGCAGATCCAGGATTCGACGCCCCAGCAGCGATTCCGGGTCCAGACCGCCCTCCTGCAGTCGCATCGGTAACTGCTCCTCACTGTCCACATGCTCCAGCTGACCGGCCAGCCGATCAACCATGTCGGCAGACAGTGCCATCGCCCGGCCAATATCCCGAATGGCAGAACGTGGTCGATAACTGATCACGGCCGCCGTCATCCCGGCTCGCTCTCTTCCGTAACGTTCGAAAATGTACTGCAGCACCTCCTCACGACGCTCATGCTCAAAATCCACATCAATATCCGGTGCCTCGTTGCGTTCCCGACTGACAAATCGCTCAAACAGCACATCAATCCGACCGGGATCCACCGATGTGATACCCAGACAGAAGCAGACCACCGAATTGGCAGCTGAGCCCCGCCCCTGACACAGAATCCCCCGCTCACGAGCAAATCTCACCAGATCATAAACCGTCAGAAAATACGCCTCATAATGCAACTCCTCGATCAGCCCCAGCTCGTGCCGGATCATCCCGCGAATCCGCTCCGGTACACCCTGCGGATAACGCTCCGCCGCCCCGCTCCACGTCAGATTCCGCAAATGCTCCACAGGACGCAGACCAGCCGGTACCAGCTCCTCCGGATACTCATACTTCAACTCCGTTAACGAAAAACGACACTGCTCCGCGATCTCCAGTGTCCGCTCCAGTAATTCCCGCCGACCACCAAAAACTCTCAACAGCTCATCCACCGGCTTCAGATACCGCTCGCCATTCGGGAACAGCTCGTGCCCCAGTTCCTGCAGCGCACTGCGATTGCGAATCGCCGCTACCACATCCTGTAACGCCCGACGCCGCGGAGCATGAAAGTGCACATCATTCGCCGCCGCAATCGGCAACTCTGCAGCACGACACTGCTCCAGCCAGTGGCTCAGTCGCTCACGGTCCCGCGGACCCGCATGCAGCTCTGCCAGCGCACTACAGCGCCTGCCAAACAGACTGCGAATCATCTCCAGCGTCCCGCTCGGCAGCTCACTACCGGCTCCCGGCTGATAACGACGCTCGTAACGCTGTCGAGTTTCCGTGGATAAAGGCAGACAGCAGAACAGATCGCCCGAGTATTCCGCGACATCCGCCATGCGGATCTGACACTGCCCCTTTTCCGAACGTCGCCGCCCAACCGTAATCAGCGTTGATAAACGGCCATACCCCGCACGACTTGTCGGCAGCAGTACCATCGTCGGCCCGTCCTCCGGGACGATCTCCGCACCCACAATCAGCCGGACTCCCGCCTCCCGAGCAGCCACATGAGCCCGCACAATGCCGGCCAGAGAATTGCGATCCGCAATCGCCAGCGCCGAATATCCCAGCTGCCGAGCCTGCGCGAACAGCTCGTCAGCATGCGATGCCCCTTCCAGAAACGAATAATTACTGCGACAGTGCAGTTCCGCATAAGGTGGCAGCACCGGAGCAGTGTCGCCCGCACCACCATAATAAACCGCCGACAGCTCACGCGGATCGCTGATCTGCGTAGCTCGAGTTCGACGTTTGGCGGGAGGTGGATCAGGCATACTGGCAACCAGCCAATTTCGGCAGGCAGAAATTCAGATCACAAATACCGCGAATTGCAACAAAAATCCGGAAAAAACGACAGCCTGCCGGATGCCGAGATTCTGCTGCAGACAAAGGACTACCCACGGAATCGCAAATCCCTGTTCACACAGGATTTCCAGCAACAGCCTCGCTTGTTCCGAATGCCCCCTCAATTGTAGACTTCTGCAGAAGAATTGCGCTGACAGGGAGGTGTGGAATGAGCGTTCTTTGGGCCTTGGCGGCCGCAGCAACATTTATGCTGTTCTGGATCTATGGCGGATATGGCGGCTTCCTGCAGCTTCTGCACAGACTGCATCGCCACCACCGCACACCTCCCGCCGAACCTGCCCCCGACCAATGGCCCCACGTCACCCTACTGCTGACCGTTCATAATGAATCCAAAGTGATTCGTCAGCGACTGGAGAACCTGCTCGCCCTTGACTACCCCACCGAACGCCTGCAGATCGTTGTCGCTTCAGACGGGTCCACAGACTCCACCTGCGAAATTGTCAGCTCCTTCGCTGACACGCGGATTCGACTGTTGCAGTATGCAGGACTCGGGAAAACCGCCGCTCAGAACGCTGCACTGCAGGAGATCACATCGGAAATCGTGGCGTTCACCGATGCAGATATCATCTTCACCCCATCCTGGCTCAGGCAGATCGTTCGACATTTTCAGAATCCCGAAGTTGGTGCCGTTGATGGACGACTGTGTTACGGCAGTCCGGCCATCGCTCAGGTCCAGGCCAGCCAGGGACGTTACTGGCTGTACGAGATGAAACTGCGACGACTGGAATCGCAACTGGGAATTCTGGCCGTGCTGTCAGGTGCCGGGTTTGCCCTGCGACGGACAGCCTTCGTCCCGATGGATCCGGCCATTGGTGAGGACTGTATCGTGCCTCTGGATGTGGTCAGCCAGGGACTGCTGGTAATTCACGACCCTGACGCTCTGCACTATGATGAATTTGAAACTGACACGGGCGTCACAATGCGCCGTCGAGTGCGAATGACCCTGCGTAACTGGCAGGGCACATGGCAGCGAAGTCGACTGCTGAACCCTCTGCGGCATCCGGGTTACGCATTCGCCCTGTGGTCCCACAAGATCCTGCGCTGGCTGTCACCCGTTTTTCTGCTGACTGCTGCGGGATCTGCCGCCGGACTCCTGCTGCTGCAGGTCACGATCCCGCGACTGCTGCTGGCAACCCCCTATGCAGCTCTGTTTGCCGCTGCCGCCTTCCATTGGTTGTTTGAACGCCGTCGACGCCTGCTGCCAGGAACCGGTGCAGCCTATAGTTTTGTTCTGGCCAACACCGCGTTTATTATTGGCGTCGCCAAAGCCGTCGCCGGCTGGCAGATTCGTGCCTACCGCAATACCTGAAAAATGTGTGAGGTTTTCATGATCAGCAAACCCCTTTTGTTTCTGGCTGCCTGTATGACTGCTGCTTCCTGTATTTCTGTGGCCACTGCCGGGGATCTGCCGCCCGACAATCCATTCTCCAGCCCCAGTCCACTTCCCTTCCAGACTCCCCAGTTTGACCGCATTCGCGACGAGCATTTTCGTCCCGCGTTTATCGAAGGCATGCGGCTGCAACTGGCAGAAATGGACGCCATCACAGCTCAGACGGCTGAACCCACCTTCGAAAACACCATCACTGCCATTGAAAAATCCGGAGCCCTGCTGACTCGCGTCCGCAATGTGTTCTCCAACCTCACATCATCACACAAAAACGACGCCCTGCAGGCCATCGAAACCGAACTGGCGCCGCTGCAGGCTGCTCACTCTGATAACATCCTGCTCAATCGACGCCTCTTCGCTCGCGTCAGTTCGCTGTGGGATCGTCGCGATGCACTCGGACTCACGACCGAGCAGCAGGAAGTTCTGAAACAGCACTACGAAGGGTTTGTCCGGGCTGGTGCCAGACTGACCGATGAGCAGCAATCCCGCATTCGGGCCCTCAACGAAAAGATCTCGCTGCTCGAAACAAAATTTGAAGAACATCTGCTGGCACTGCTGAAGGAACGCGCTGTCATTGTCGATTCCGCAGCCGAACTGGACGGCATGTCCGAACTCGACATCTCCGCAGCGGCCGAAGCAGCAAAAGCACGCGGACTTGATGGCAAATACCTGCTGGAAATCTCCAACACCACCCGCGTGCCAGTCCTCACATCACTCAACAACCGCAGCGTGCGCCAGAAAGTCTGGCAAGCCTCAGCACTACGCGGACTGGGACAGAACGGCGGACTGGACAATCGCCCGCTGGTACTGGAACTGGCAAAGCTGCGAGCTGAACGTGCCCAGCTGCTGGGCTTCAAAAGCCATGCAGCCTTCAAACTGCAGAATCAGATGGCACAAACTCCGGAAGCCGCGCGAAAAATGCTGACGGATCTGGCACCCGGTGTCATGGAACGAGTACGGCAGGAAGCCCATGATCTTGAACAGATTATGGCAACTGGACAGGCCCAACACGAACTGGCCCCATGGGATTGGGAATACTACGCCGAAAAATTACGGAAATCCCGCTTCGACGTGGATGAGTCACAGGTCAAACCCTTCTTCGAACTCAACTCAGTACTGGAAAATGGTGTCTTCCATACCATGAATCTGCTGCACGGAGTGCAGTTCCGGGAACGCACTGACCTGCCGATCTTCCATCCGGATGTGCGAGTCTTTGATGTGTTCGAAAAGGATGGGAAACAAATCGGACTGTTCTTCTTCGATCCATTCCGGCGGGAAACCAAACGGGGCGGAGCTTGGATGAGCTCGTTTGTGGATCAGTCCGGACTGCTGCAGGAACGCCCGGTCGTTGTCAACACCCTGAATATTCCACGACCCGGAGCCGGTGAACCGGCACTTGTCAGCTTCGACAATGTCGTCACGTTGTTTCACGAAATGGGACACGGTCTGCATGGCTTGTTTTCTGACGTCACCTACCCATCCGTAGCTGGCACCAATACCCCGCGCGACTTTGTCGAGTTCCCCTCGACATTTCAGGAAGACTGGGCCATTCAGCCAGCAATCCTTGCAAACTATGCTCGCCACTACAAAACGGGTGAAAAAATCCCCGCAGAACTGCTGGAACGAGTTGTGAGAGCCAGCCGCTTCAACCAGGGTTTCGACACACTGGAGTACCTCGCTGCAGCCATCCTTGACCTCGAATGGCACAGCCTGAGTCCGGATCAGATCCCGACGGATGTGGAAGCCTTTGAAGCAGCCACACTGAAGAAATACGGAGTCGATCATCCGGCTGTTCCACCGCGTTACCGCACGACCTACTTTGCCCACATCTGGTCCGGTGGCTACTCCTCCAGTTACTACGCCTACATCTGGAGCGAAGTGCTTGCAGCCGATGCGTTTGCATGGATGCAGGCGAATGGTGGACCGACTGCGACCAACGGCGAAAAATTCCGTCGCGAAGTCCTGTCACGTGGCAGCAGTCGGGACCCTATGGAATCCTACAAAGCCTTCCGAGGAGGCCCGCCGACAGTGGACGGCCTGCTGATTCGTCGTGGACTGAAATAGACAGGCAGAACGTGCCAGAACCGCTGCATTCGTGCAGCCAGTTTCGCCGCGTTGTCTCAAAATCCCGTACAGCCCCCAGTGTCGCAGAGTCGCGACCCTCGGGGCCTTTTTCTGCGCCGCAAACCAGCACGTTGCCGCCCCTCGGGAAACTGGGGGGGGGGGACTGGCAGGGACACACCAACATTGCGATGAGCTGAAATGTATCGCTGTTGCCGGAATTCAACATCCCCCAACCGTCGGCCTCTCGTCGAAGTGGTGTGTCCCCACGGTCCGGATCAGCTGCAGACGATCGTCCGTTCAAAGTTGCGGGGACACACCAACTCGCTGCCGACAACCGGTTGCGGGCCGCGGGAGGCCGCGGGGACACACCCACATTGAGATTGGTTGAAAATGCATCACTGTTGACGAAATTCAACACCAGCCAACCGTTGGTCTGTCGTCAACGTGCTGTGTCCCCACGCCCCGAAGGCGGGAGGGCAGCGGGGACACACATCGAAAACTGAGGGCAGTGGGGACACACCCATACCGAGACTTCGAAAAACAACCGCAGGTGCTGCAATTCCACCGCCAACACCCGATACCCCATCCAAAATGGCGTGTCCCCACGACCCGACCGCTGCGAGCGCATGAATTGGCGTGTCCCTGGGATCAGCGATAGCTGAGTCGCGAGGAACGGGGACGCACCCACCATTGGATTGGGTCAAATGCATTACTGTTGCAGGAATGCAACATCAGCCCACCGACGGGCTGTTGTCAAAGTGCTGTGTCCCCACGGTCGGCGCACACGGTGGCGCACACAGAAAGGCGTGGCCGGAACACACGCATACCGAGACGTCGAAAAATGGAGCGGGCAGGAGCGGGGACACACCCATATTGAGATTGGTTGAAAATGCATCACGGTTGCAGGATTTCAACATCAGCCAATCGTCTGGATGTCGTCGAAGTGGTGTGTCCCCACGATCGCCGTCCAAAGTGGTGTGTCCCCACGCCCCCGGAGGACCGCGCGAAGTGGTGTGTACCCCAGGGTTGGAAAACGACGTTCGTTCCCGGCGGATTTGCCATGTGCAAGCTGGTAGCGAGCGAGGTGGGTGGGAGTGCGTAGAGAGGGAGACGGCCACAGAGGATTATCGATTGACTTGTTCAATCAGGCGGCTGTTGGATCTGGCTGGAATCCCAGCCTGTCAGATACCAGTTTCAGGCGGCCACCATGGGGTGTCGCGGGACCAGTTTTCAGTGACGAAGTCGCCAAGGAGAAAACTGATCAAATGAACAGAGCTATGCCTGAGTCAACGTTTGTTGGAAGATTCTGGAAATTTTTCTTTTCTTCGGTCTCGATTTCTCAACGCTTAGATTGACAATTCAAGGTGACATCTGCATCCTGCGCAAAGTGTTCAGTGTCACGTCCCAAGCTGCCTCTATTTTCCTCGTCATTAACCAAAAACGCCGCATTTTTGCAGTTCCCGGTCGTGATAAACGATCGATAGACGAAACGGACGCAAAATGGCGGTGTGCGGTTGGGCAGTGCCTGCATGCTCAGCCGTGTTCTGTTGTCCTGTTCTGGTTCTATCCTGTCTGTACAAGATTACCCTGGCCCTGAAGTCTGTGCCTCGCACGCTTGTTCTGGTCGTCAGTTCAGGTCTGGTAAGTTCTAATTTCCAGTCTTTTTTGTTTTCAGGGAGACGTCAGCATGAGGAAATGGAAGCCGAGTCAGCGCGGGTTTACGCTGATCGAGCTGCTGGTGGTGATTGCGATCATCGCCATTCTTGTGGCGTTGTTGTTGCCGGCCGTACAGCAGGCTCGCGAAGCTGCTCGCCGTACGCAGTGCAAGAACAACCTGCATCAGTTGGGTATTGCCGTACACAACTATCACGATGTGTACAACCAGTTCCCGATCACCGTGTTTGAAACATGGGGTCCGGTGCAGTGGTCCGACGCCAGCCGCGGTTCGCACCTTGTGCGAATCCTGCCGTTCATTGAGCAGGACAACCTGTTCAAGGCGTTGAATTTCTCGCTGCGTGGTGCTCCGTGGACCACAGCCAACTTCGAAGGTCAGGTTGACCCGACCGGCAAGTTGTACCGTCACTATCTCATTCCGGCCTTCCAGTGTCCGACCGACCCTCAGCCAAAGCTGGATGGTCACAGCGCGAAGTCCAACTATGCGATGAGCATGGGTAACCAGTCGATGCCAGGTGGCGGTACTCCGTGGGGTACCTGTACTCAGTACAATTCCCCCAACGACCGCAACGTCTTCGGGATTTATGCTCCGGGTCACGGCAACACAGAAAATGGTTCCTACATTTCGGGCATCATTTCTCGTCTGAACTGGGGTGCCACTTTCACTCAGATCAGCGACGGGACTTCAAACACCATCCTTGCTGGTGAAATTCTCGGACAGTGCGGTGACCACAGCCGTAACGGCTGGTACCACTTCAACTCGATGTGGATTGCCACGACAGCTCCTGTGAACTTCCCGATCGCGTGCGTTCGTGAAAGCCTGAAGGACGTGGCATGGGACGAAGGGGCTGCTCGTAACGGCCTGACTGGCTGTAATCACTGGCAGAACTGGCAGACCAGCCAGGGCTTCAAGTCTCGTCACACCGGTGGTGCTCAGTTTGTACTGTGCGACGGATCTGCTCGCTTCATCAGCGAAACGATCGACTACAGAACTTATCAGCGTCTGGGTGATCGTCGCGATGGTCAGGTTGTTGGTGATTATTGATCACTGGCGGCTTTGCCGAATGCTGAGTTGACTGGAAAATCGCAGAACCGCTGCAGTCACTGCTGCAGCGGTTCTTTTCATACGCAGGATAGCAGTGGTTTTGAGCCGGAGGATGAACAATGAGGATCTCACGACGCGGTGCAGTCGTTTTCAGTACAGTGGGTTTGGCCGGATTACTGGCTGGTTGCGGAGGTGGTGCAGCCACACCAGAGACCATTCCTGTGACGGGCGCAGTGATGTACAAAGGCAAGCCTGTCGAGGGTGCCGAAGTCGCCTTCTGGGGCCCCGGCGCACCACGTGCAGCCACGGGCATTACAGATGCCGAAGGCAAGTTTTCACTGTCGATGTTTGATATCAACGATGGTTGTCTGGCTGGCGAAAACGTCGTGACCATCAGCAAGATGGACGGGGCAAAAGCGGCATCGGGGCCAACCCCTGAGCAGATGTTGCAGGATCCGATGGCGCTGGCGAAAGCGGCGGCCGCTGCCGCCAGCAATAAGGATTCGGGACCGAAGTCCGCAATTCCTGAAAAATACGCAGACCGCAAACTCAGTCCGCTCAAGGAAAATGTTTCAACCAGCAATAACAAGATTGTCTTCAATCTGGCTGACTGAAATTGACCTGCAGAGCACCCGGAGCACTCCCGTGCGACGATACTGGCTGCTGATTGCCACTCTTGCTGTTTTGACCTGCGGGACGGTTGCCGTGCTGATGCTGCGGCAACCGTCCCTTTCTATTGATCGCCTCGTGGCAGCAGCCGATGCCGGTGACCTCGATGTGGTAACTCCCGCAATCCGCCACTATCGCGCACAACCGGACGGAAAGCCGTCAGCAGACCTGCTTGAGGCCATTCTGCTGCTTCGTGGCGGACGACTGGAAAAATCACTGTCCCTGCTGGCGAACGTGGACCAGGAGGGTCCGCTGCGGCATGTGGTCATGCGATTCGCCGGTGAATGTCTGCATCGCCTGCAACGGCTCGGAGAAGCCGCACGCATCCTCGAAGTGCTCGTTCGTGAACAGCCGAACAACGTGGAAGCTCATCGGTGGCTCGGGGCCACATGGTATGACCTTGGTGCCTACAACGCCGCAATTGCGGAACTGGAAGCTGTCACTCGACTGGCACCTGAAGATTATCGACCGCATCATCTGCTGGGAATCATGTATGCCGATTTCGAACAGCATGCAGAGTCCATCCGCGAATTCACAGCAGCCTTGAAGGGCGCACAGGATCCTGCCCTGCGAGATTCGATGCTGCTGGAACTGGCCAAAGCCCATGCAGCGCTGCACGAGTATCAGCAGGCCAGCAAGTGCCTCGACCAGGCTGCTGAATCCGGTACCGCTGCCAGACTCAGAGCAGTCTGTCTGCTGGCCGAAGGCCGCCCGGAAGAAGCAACGGAACAGGTGCAGCGTGCGAAAACACTGGGTGAAGATTCTCCTGAACTGGCCGTGCTGGAATCCGAGTTGCTGGAACAACAGGGTACGGCCACCGCAGCCGAAGCAGTTCTGCAGCATGCTATTCGTCGCTGGCCGGCCTGGGCTGGACTCTACTATCGACTGGGTAACGTGCAGAAACAGCTGGGGCAGGATCAGCAGGCAAATGCCACTCTGCAGACATGGCAGAAGTATCGCGACCTCGCCTCAGAACTGACACAGCTGAACCTGAAAGCCATCGAAGAACCGTTCAATGCGGAGATCCGTGACCGCTTGGCAGTGATCTGCTCGGAACTGCAGAAACCAGAACTTGCTGAAATGTGGAAAACCGCCGCAGCCGCCTGTCGTCAGGGAACTAACAACGCACCCCAGACAGGGCCGGCAGCAACTCAGCCACCCGAGGGCTGACGTTCGTGAGCTCTGTCGGCAGGTTCCCAGAGCTTCGCCCGACCAGGCATTGACACGCCAACGACGATGTTCTCCAGTATTATTTGCGCACTCATTATGGCTATCACCCTCCCGGGTACGCTGTCACGCCCCCTCGGGTCGGCGAAGTGTCGGTGCGTGCCCCAGGAGTTGGAGATCCACCATTCGCTGCGGGATCACAACGACAATCAACGACTCTCAAGCTGCTGTCGCAGACGATACAACTCCTGCAACGCCTGCATCGGTGTCAGGTGATCCACCTGAATCCTGCGCAACTCATCCACCAGAGGATCCTCGGGCAGTTCAAACAAGGCTTTCTGCTGCCGTTTCTGAGGACTGGTTTCACGCTGCGGCACTTTGGGACGACCGTCCGCCTGCAGATGATCCTGTTCCAGTGTCTTCAGAATCGATGTGGCACGTTCCGTTACCCCCCGCGGTACCCCGGCGATGCGGGCCACATGAATCCCGTAGCTGCGTCCTGCCGCACCTGAAACGATGCGATGCAGGAACACCACATCATCATTGCTTTCTCTGACAGCCACATTCCAGTTGGACGCCTGACTGAGTGTCGTAGTCAGATCTGTCAGTTCGTGATAGTGCGTGGCAAACATGGTACGACAGCCGATCTCGTCATGCAGATGTTCGGTGATCGCCCAGGCCAGCGAGATTCCATCATAGGTACTGGTACCACGACCAATTTCATCAAGGATCACCAGACTGCGAGCTGTGGCGGAATTCAGAATCCGTGCCGTCTCGGTCATTTCCACCATGAATGTGCTCTGGCCACGTGCCAGTTCGTCACTGGCTCCCACTCGGGCAAACACACGATCTGCCAGCCCGACTCGTGCAACTCGCGCAGGTACGAATGAACCAATCTGGGCCATGATTGTGATCAATGCGGCCTGCCGGATGTAGGTGCTCTTTCCGGCCATGTTCGGACCGGTAATGATCTGCACTCGTCCGGCCGAGGGTCGTCCCTCTGACTCCGCAGAAACTCCCAGCAGCACATCATTCGGCACAAATTGTCCCGGTGGCAGCAGACGATCCAGCACCGGGTGGCGACCATCACGGATTTCCAGCGTAGCGGATTCCAGCAGCTCGGGCCGACAATATCGGGCTGTGCCGGCAACTTCTGCCAACCCGGCAAGGACATCGATTTCCGCCAGCGCCTCGGCCGTTCTCAGCAGTTGCGGCACCCACGCCAGCACCTGCTCACGGAGTGCCGAAAACAGCTCCAGCTCAAGCGCCAGGGCCCGATCTTCCGCCCGCAGAACCTTGTCCTCGTACTCCTTCAGTTCCGGAGTGATGAAACGCTCCTGATTCTTCAGCGTCTGCTTGCGAATGTAGTCCGCCGGGACTCGATCACGGTTCGCAGCGGTCACCTCCAGATAAAACCCGAAGACACTGTTTCGTCCGATCTTCAGACTGCTGATTCCGGTTCGCTCAATCTCTTTGGCCTGATATGCGGCCATCCAGCGTTCGCCACCGCGTTTCAGATCCCGATACTCATCGAGGGCCGCATTGAAGCCTTCACGAATGACACCCCCCTCGACCGCGGTTGCCGGCGGATTCTCAACAATTGCGGCTGTGATCGCCGTATGCACCTCCGGACACAACTCGATACGCTGCTCCAGCATCTGCAGTCTGGCGGAATTCCTGGCGGTCAGCCGAGCCCTGAGTTTCGGAAGTTGTTCCAGCGTCCGCGCGAGACAGACCAGATCCCGCGGACTGCAACGCCCGGTGGCCACACGAGACGTCAAACGCTGCAGATCCCATGTCTGCTTCAGCTGCGTCCGCAGATCATCACGCAGACCTGAATCCTCCAGTAACTCTGCAATCGCATCCTGTCGCTGACCAATCTGCTGCAGATCCAGTAATGGACTGGACAGCCATTCGGCCAGCAGACGCGATCCCATGGGAGTACAGGTTTCGTCAAGAACCCCCAGCAATGTGTATTCACGACGGCCGTCACGAATTGTCTGAGTCAACTCAAGACTGCGACGCGTCGCCTCATCAATCACCAGATGTCGACCGCGACGAAAATATTCCAGTCGCACAATATGCGGCAGAGCCGACCGTGACGTTTCGCGAACATAATCCAGCAGAGCCCCGGCGGCCGTGACTGCCGAAGTCTCCTCAACATCAAATCCCTCCAGCGTCGCCGTGCCAAAGTGCTCGTTCAGCAGACGCCGAGCTTCGTCACGAGCAAAACACCAGTCCGGTCGAGTCGTAATAACAAAACTCTGCCCCTCCATGCGCCGGCTGGACAACGGCCCATCATCCGCAGCAGCACTTTCCGGCAACAAACACTCCGCCGGACGGATTCTTGCCAACTCATCTGCCAACTGCGATGGCTCAAGGTCTGTCAGCTGAAAACGGCCAGTCGACAACTCCAGCCACGCCAGTCCTATGCCAGTCTTCGAAGGAGCAACACTTGCCAGAAAATTACTCTGCCGCGGATCCAGCATCTGGTCATCAGTCAGCGTTCCGGGAGTGACCACGCGAGTCACCTCGCGACGCACCAGTCCCTTCGCCTTCTTCGGATCCTCAACCTGATCACAGATCGCCGCACGAATCCCCGCCTGCACCAGCTTCTGCAGATATGCGTCAAGCTGCTGCCACGGAAACCCGGCCATCGGAATCGGATTGTCGGAGTTTCGATCGCGAGTTGTCAGTGTCAGTCCCAGCACGCGAGCAGCGTTCTGAGCATCCTCATGAAACAACTCATAGAAATCCCCCATCCGAAACAACAGCATCGCTCCAGGATGCTCGGCCTTGACCGCCTGGTACCGCTCCATCATCGGGGACAGCCGTGTCATCGCACAGTCCTACAGAGAACGTACGTCCGGGAACAGCATGCTGACGCTGGTCCGACGATGAATCGACTCGATCGCCTGAGCAAACAGTGGTGCCACAGAGATCACTTCAATCCGAGTACCCAGATCCTCAAGATGTGGCTCGATCGTGTCCGTCATAAACATCCGCACGATCTCGCTGCGTTCAATCTTCTGCACAGCTCCACGCGACAGCACTCCGTGAGAAACTGCCGCATAAATGTTCAGAGCGCCACGCGACTTCAAAACCTCGGCCATGCTGACCAATGAGCCACCGGTGATCGTAAAGTCGTCCACCATCAGCACGTTACGCCCTCGGACATCGCCGATCACCTCCAGAACCTGCGCCGTTTCGGTATGATCCTTCCGCTGCTTGTTGCCAATCACCACCGGCACCCCCAGCAGATTCGCGTAGGCCGATGCCGATTTGGCGAAACCCACGTCCGGACTGCAAACCACCAGATCGGGAATCTTCAGAGACCGCACATGATCGCAGATTACCTTGCGAGCATAGAGATGATCCACCGGAACACTGAAGAATCCCTGAATCTGCGGGCTGTGCAGATCCATTGTCAATACTCGATCAGCCCCCGCCTTCTCAATTGCATCGGCACAGACCCGCGCCCGAATCGAAACTCGCGGCTCATCCTTCTTATCCCCCTTGGCATAGCTGAAGTAGGGGATCACCGCCGTGACCTGCGACGCACTGGCACGCTTCAGGGCGTCAATCCAGAACAGCAGTTCCACAAAGTTGTCGTTCACCGGTCGATGCACACCCTGAACCACAAAGCAATCACGTCCTCGCACGTTTTCCAGCACGCGAACAAAGACGTTTCCCTCGCTGAATACCTGAGCCTGCCCAGGTGTGAGCGAAACCCCCAGACACTCGGCAATGCGACCCGCAAACAGCGGGTTACCGGACCCCGCCAGAATTGCCAGCTGCCCCATAGGTTCAGACTGTGATGGAAAACTTTCCTGCGGCGGCGACTGTGACGTGGGCATCGAAACCAGACTTTGACGAGGGCTGCCGGAAAAAATCCGGCAAAACTTCCGAAGCAACAGGACCGCACCGCCGTCCAGACCACGGCAGACGTGCCCGCGGAACCTCGGAGTACGGAAAATTCGCGGATTGTTCACAAAACCGCCATCTTATCGGCAGGCAGCGCGAACACAACCGAGGCCACAGACACCCAACTGCATTCCCGTGACAGTCTCAGATTCACAACTGCCGCAACAGCTCGGCAACCTTCGATTCAAATAACGGCTGCCACTGCGGAGCAACAATTGAGTCACAGTCTTCCTGCGCAAAACCACTGTTGCTGCGCTGCCGAGAAGTTGGCGTGTACCACAGATAACCATTCGTGTAGCCGGCGACGAAAGTCAGTCTGTGCGGCGACGCCTGCTTGATGTTCAGCCCGATCTGCACGGTCACCTCCCCCGGAAATGTTGTCAGCACAAATTCCCCCACTCGCAGACCACCCACTTCAGCGACCAGCGGCGTATCACCGGCAGCCTCAGTCCGCCGCTGATGCATCTTCAGCAGATTCAGATTGGTCTGCAGCTTCGTCAGCTTCTCCATCGTTCGAATGTTCCCGACGTAAGCATCCAGACTGGCCCGATTCTCGGTGTCCAGCTTCCGCATGTCGGTCCGCCCCAGTCGCTCGTCCAGCATGTATCGATGCGCATAAAACCCCGGATACTCCGGATTCAGGCTGTGCTGGATATACATTGGAACAAAGGTGCGAAAATTGAGATTGGTGCCCTGCAGGGCACTCAGCATCCGCAGCTGCTCCTGCTCAATCGCACGAATACGATCCGCATAGTCCGTCGCTCGCGGCAGCTGCAGACTGTGATTCAGTGCCCGCAGCGGTATGTCGCCTGAAAACTGAGTAATCGTGCGCAGGCCTCGCAGAACATTCAGCCCCAGCATGTTTCCAAAGGGTTCACAGTCGTGCGGTGCGGCAACGTCCTTGTAAATCACCGGATTGATGTCACCAGCACATCCCTGCACAAAAAATGCCAGCGATCCATGCCCCAGCGTCTCTTCAATAACTGCAGAGGCGTAACCGGGAAAGTCCGCCGTGCTGACACCAGCCGGCACACCATGAATCGGATGGCAGGCGAAATTGTACACCACAGCCAGCGGTGTTCCGTCCAGTCGATTCAGCTGCAACAACCCGATCTCCGGATCCACTGGCCCAATTCCGGTCACCTCATCATCCCATGGCATGGAATAGGCACGCCGCACATCGGCCTCGCTGCCGTCCGCCAGCTGCAGACGACGATTCTCCATGATTCGCACCTCCTGCCCGATCCCCGCACCAGCACGCACCGGCTGCAGCGACTTCCACGCGGCTGTGACCGCTTCCACCGTCCGTTCGCCCACATCCCGACCAACCACACCATGGCAGTGACTGGCATTTGCAAACACGCTGAGCGGAGGAATGCCAAGCGTCTGCTGCAGCGTCTGACGAACCTCGGGCAACCACGTATCCGGAATATGCCCGATCCCGCCGATTGAAACGGCATCCACGGTGATCAGGACTGCCACTTCGTCTCCCTGTTTCAGCACCAGCGCCTTGACGTACAGCGGATCATTCTGCGGAACAGACTTTTCGGAAATCTCAGCACGCCCGATTCCCGCCAGCAGCTCGGCCCGACAGGTCGCCCCATGGCCCAGCAAACAGCCGACACACAGCACAGCAAAGACAGCTTTCATCAGCAGACTCCGAAATCACACCCCACCGTCAGCTCACTGCTCAAAAGCACACACTGCTCAGGCGAATGCCTGCCGCTGAAGTGCCACCAACCGAGGATAACAGGGGCCGCAATCAATGTGCAGCCTGCCAATGGTAATTTGCCGCCGAAAGGGGTGCTCACACTCATGCGGACTTGCTTTCAGACCGCGACTCCAGCGAAGATACGACAGGTTCGCCCACTGACTTCAATCGACGCCCCACGGTGCCGCATGTCCCGATTTCCCTGCCAACTGACTCGACGCGAACTGGTCTGGCAGATGGGCGGCGGATTTACCGGTGTCGCCCTGGCTGCACAGCTTCAGCAGGATGGTTTTTTTCAGAATCTGCAGGCCCGGGAAATCAGTGTCAGCCCACTGACACCTCGGCAGACGCATTTCCCCGCGAAAGCCAAAGCCTGTATTTTTCTGATGATGAATGGTGCCCCCAGCCAGGTCGACACATTCGACTACAAACCGGCCCTTGAAAAATACGCCGGACAACCTCTGCCACCGGGGCGAAAGTACATCAACTCCGGTGGCCGGCGTGTTGGTTTTCTGACCCCCGCCTTCCGCCGTTTTCGTCCGGGCGGAGAAAGCGGCCTGCTGATTTCCGACTACTTCCCGAATGTTCGCCGGCACGCTGACAAGCTGGCCGTGATCCGTTCCTGCCACACCGACAGTCATGCTCACGGTTCGGCACTTGTGGCCATGAATACCGGCAAGACCTTTATTGGCCGTCCCAGCCTCGGTTCGTGGTGCGTTTATGGCATGGGGACCGAAAATCAAAGTCTTCCCGGTTATGTGGTGATTCTTGATCGTCGTGGAGGCCCGATCAGCGGACAACCCAACTGGTCCAGCGGTTTCATGTCGGCCGCATGGCAGGGAACTCTGTTTCGCCCGATCGGTAATCCGATTCTTGATCTGAAAGGCCCGCCACACGTCACTGCCGAAGTGCAGCGATCCGAACTTTCTCTGCTGCAGAAGCTGAATGAACAGCACCTTGCATCACGTCCGGGTGGCTCAGAACTTGCCGCGCGCATTGCATCCTACGAACTGGCGTGGCGGATGCAGTCAGCAGCCCCCGAGGCCGTTGACCTGTCTCAGGAGACGGCCGCAACGCTGAAACAGTACGGAGTGGGCAGTGAGCCGACCGACGAGTTCGGGCGGAACTGTCTTGTGGCCCGCCGACTGGTGGAACGTGGCGTCCGTTTTGTGCAGCTGTATTCCGGCGGCGGTCATCTCGAAGAAACCTGGGACGCTCACGAAAGCATTGAAAAGAATCACGGGCGCCATGGCGCAGAAGTTGACCAGCCCATCGCAGCTCTGCTGCAGGACCTTGAACAGCGTGGTCTGCTGGAAGAAACACTGATCGTGTGGGGCGGCGAATTCGGTCGGATGCCATTCAGTGAAGGTCCCAATGCTCCCGGACGCAACCACAACCCCTATGGATTCTCCATGTGGCTGGCGGGGGGTGGTGTCCGCGGCGGCATGTCATGGGGTGCAACCGATGATTTCGGATTTGAAGCCGTGACGGACCGCGTGCATCTGCACGATCTGCACGCCACCATTCTGCACCTGCTTGGTTTTGACCATACCCGCCTGACGTGGTTCCATCAGGGACGCGATGAACGACTCACGGATGTCTTTGGCAATGTCGTCACCGGTATCCTCGCCTGACGACACGATATACTCGGATCGATGACCCATATGAAACACCTGACAAGCCTGCGACTGAACTTCGGATTTCTGCTGTTGTGTCTGGCATCACCGCTGGCAGCTCAGGAGCTGGTGTTCAACCGCGATATCCGCCCCCTGCTTTCCGACAACTGTTTCCAGTGTCATGGACCTGATGCAGCCAAACGCCAGGGCGGGCTGCGACTGGATCAATCAGATGCTGCACAGCACGGTGGTACATCGGGCCCGGCAATTGTTCCGGGCCGTCCTGACAAAAGCCTGCTCATTGAGCGAATCAATTCCACTGACCCGGATCTGCAGATGCCCCCTGCCGATTCCGGACGATCGCTGACCGCCGCACAAAAGGCGCTGCTGCAGCAGTGGATCAAAACAGGGGCCGTTTATCAGCCGCACTGGGCCTTTGTACCTGTGCAGCGACCAAGCGTCCCTGAAGCACAGCCCGCCTGTGCTCCAATCGATGCGTTCCTGCGTCAGAAGCAGCAGGCCGCCGGACTGCTGCCAGCCCCGGAAGCTGATCGAACCACACTGCTGCGACGAGTCACACTGGATCTGACCGGGCTTCCACCAACGCCCACAGAACTTGACAACTTCCTGAACGATTCCTCGCCTGAGGCATGGGAAACCGTGGTTGACCGACTGCTCCAGTCACCCCGATACGGCGAACGGATGGCTCAGCAGTGGCTGGACTTTGCTCGCTACGCTGACAGCAACGGTTTCCAGGTCGATTCATCACGCCAGATGTGGGTCTGGCGTGACTGGGTCATCGATGCCTTCAACAGCAATCAGCCATTCGATCAGTTTACCATCGAACAGCTGGCCGGAGATCTGCTGGAGCAGCCCACTCAGGAGCAGATTATTGCTACGGGCTTCAATCGCAACACCCGTCTGAATGGTGAAGGGGGCCGAATTGCGGAAGAGTGGTTTGCTGAGACGGTGATTGACCGAGTTGAAACTGTGGGCCTGACATGGCTGGGGCTCAGCCTGAACTGCTGTCGCTGTCACGATCACAAATATGACCCGCTCAGTCAGAAAGAGTTCTACCAGCTGTTCGCCTACTTCAACTCGATTGAAGAATCGGGGGTCCTGGACAGTGAGGGTGGATCACCGGGGCAGGGCAACAGCCAGCCCGTGCTGCAGGTTCGCACCAAAGCCATGAATGCCGAACTGCAACAGCTTCAGCAGACTGTCGATGCGGCGCGACAGCAGGTGGAGGCAGCCCGACTGACGGCGTCCGAGCGGATGGCCGCATGGGAAACAGAGACACGTCGACGCCTGCAGTCCGAAGAGCCCGCCTGGCGACAGCTGGCCATCAGTTCGGCTGTCAGCAAAGGCGGTGCTGAACTGACACGACAATCGGATGGTTCCTGGCTGGCCAGCGGAAAAAACCCGGATTTCGATGAATACGAATTCGAAGCTCCGCTGACCGGCAACAGTCTCACAGGCCTGCTGCTGGAGTGTTTTCCGGATGACCGCCTGCCCAACAGCAGTCTCGGGCGTTACAGCAACGGCAATTTCGTACTGACTGGTGTGCTGGCTGAAATCAGAGCTCCGGGACTGACACAGCCAGTCGTTCTGGAATTCAGTCGCGCCGCTGCTGACTACGAGCAACAGGGTTACACAGTCAGTCAGGTGCTTGAGGAAAAAGATCAACGGCGCAGAAATCGTCGTGGCTGGGCTGTCGATGGACCAACGCGTCGTGAGATCTGCCGGGCCGTGTTTGCCGTCGCTGCCCCGGTCACCGTGCCGGAAAATGCCACGCTGCACGTCACCCTGCGACATGATGCCATTATCGGTCACAACATCGGACGACTGCGGTTGTCAGCATCATCGTTGCCTCCGGAGACGTTGACACCTGCCGGCGCCTCCTTCCCGGACGCCATTCGTACGATCCTGATGGTGGAGCAGGGCAGTCGCACAGAGGCCCAGCAGCAGCAGCTTGCGCTATACTTCGCCGCTTCCGGAGATGCTGTTGTGCGACAGGCCGAGCAGGCTGTGAAAACAGCCGAACAGGCAATGCAGCAACGTCAGACAGCTTTGCCAATTGTGATGGTCATGAAAGAACGACAGCAGCCACGGGAAGCGCGAATTCTGATTCGCGGACAGTACGATCGGCCGGGGGACGTGGTACCTCGCGGAGTTCCAGCGATTCTGCCCCCGCTGCCAGCCGATCAGCCGCAGAACCGCCTTGGATTCGCACGCTGGCTGGTCTCCAGCCAGCATCCTCTGACTTCACGCGTCTGGGTCAACAGAGCGTGGGAACGTTTTTTTGGCATCGGAATTGTGCGGACTACGGAAAACCTCGGATCGCAGTCTGAGTGGCCCGTACATCCGGAGTTGCTGGACTGGCTGGCAGCCGAATTCATGCAGCCAACGCAGATTCAGCGGGTTGCCGGACAACCGGTCCATCAATGGGACCTCAAGGCACTGGATAAGCTGATTGTGATGAGCGCCGCATATCGACAGAGTGCTCGAGTCGACAGTCAGCAGGATCCAGAGAATCGCCTTGTGGCACGTGGCCCACGCTTCCGACTGTCCGCGGAAACACTGCGAGATCAAATGCTGTTTCTCAGCGGACTCCTTGTGGAGCAGCAGGGCGGTCCATCGGTTCGGCCCTATATGCCGGAAGGCGTCTGGGATGAAACCAGCCGATACGGGGACCTGCGGGGGTACAGAGCAGATATGGGAAGCGGACTGTATCGTCGCAGTCTGTACACCATCTGGAAACGGACTGCTGCCCCCCCGAATATGACGCTGTTCGATGCCCCGAATCGCGAGGTCTGCACGGTGAAGCGATCCCGCACCAACACGCCCCTGCAGGCGCTTTCACTGCTGAATGAAACCACGGCCGTGGAAGCGTCTCGGAAGCTGGCCGAACGAATCCTGAAGGATGGCGGAGCGACAGATCGCCAGCGTCTGGCATGGGGCTTCCGCCTTGTGACGGCCCGCCTGCCGGCGGAAGCCGAGCTGCAGTTGCTGGAAACCGGACTGCAACAGGATCTGCAGAGCTTCTCCGCCGCTCCGGAAGAGGCACTGAAACTCCTGACCGTGGGAGCCACACCCGCTGCCAAAGACCTGCCGGCGCAGCAACTGGCGGCATGGACACTGACTGCCAATGTGCTGCTGAATCTGGATGAAGCGATCAGTCGTTGAGAGTGGCGATCGGGGATGTTGCCAAAATGCAACATCCCGGAACACTCCCCGGTGTTTTTCCCCAGACGGTGTGCTGCAGCAAAAACTTCTGGAATTCAGTGGGCTGCCGTTGTAGGTTTTTGGTGGAAATCGCCGGGCACTGTCCGGCTTTGATCTGCGCCGCCTGACAATGCGGCTCACCTGAACACTGTTCCCGACTGAGGCAGCCAATGGATCCGATGAATCTGGTAAATATCGTCTGTATCATGGGATTCACGGCTGTGTCGGCATTTATGGACCTGCGTGAACGCCGAATCCCGAACAAGCTGACCGGGTTATTCTTTGTGACGGGACTGCTGTTTCAGATTGTGATTGCATTTCAATTTGGTCCTCGCAGTCTGCTTTCACCGTTGCTGGCGTCTGTGATCTCGCTGGTCATTCTGGGGGGCATGTGGGTTGCGGGTGGTGTGGGTGCAGGCGACGCCAAGCTGATGGCTGGACTTGGCATGTGGCTGGGGCTGCAGAACACGCTGTATGTGATGCTGGGCAGCCTTTTGATGTCCCTGATTCTGTTGGTATCGCTGCAGATCCTGCGAAAAATGCGAATTCGCACGGGTGTTCTGCTGGTCCCCGTGCGTACTCCGGGTAAAGCAACAGGTACAAAGGTTCACAAGGGAATCAAATTGAAGCGTGGGATTCCCTATGCTGTGGGCGTATGTCTTTCCACATGGGCATTCGTCGCATTTCGTGCAATTCTGCCGGCTTTGGCCCAATGAGGTTGGTGGCTGGCGGGCAAGTTCAGGCCCGATTTCCTGCGATTCATGGGCAATGATCCCTCGGTCTGCCACCCGGGGTTGACCTGTCTGCCTGTTTTCAGCAAACTCCGCCGATCTCAGTGCACTCGGCGGCAGTTTTCGCCGGACACTTCTCAATTCTCTCAGATCCCGGCGACTGTGGCAGTGCCTTTCTGTCCACGCGCTGGTACCAGCAGTGTGGCTCATGAACTCAGGACCAAAACCTGACCGTCTGGAACTGGCGCGTCTGGAAAAGCTGGAGAAAATCCGTTCTCTGGGTTTCGACCCATGGGGTCAGCGTTTTGATGGCCATGGTGCGATCGCGGAGGTGCGTGAGCAATGTCCAGCCGAGTCGGGTACTGACGGACCGGCGGTGCGTGTTGCGGGTCGCATCATGGGTCGTCGCAAGGCTGGCAAACTGCGTTTCATTGACCTGCAGGACCAGAGTGGATCCATTCAGCTGTTGTGTTCACGCGGCGACCTGACCGAGCAGCAGTGGGAATTGGTCAGTGCACTGGACGACGGCGACCTGCTCGGAGTGGATGGTCCTCTGCGGCGCACGAACACCGGTGAGATTTCCATCTTTGTGCGCGAGTTAACGGTGCTGTGCAAGTCCCTGTCGCAGCCTCCGGAAAAGTTTCATGGCCTGAAGGACGAAGAGATCCTTGTTCGCCAGCGGTATCTGGATCTGATCTACACTCCGGGCGTACTGCAGCGGATGCTGAAGCGATCGCGGATCATCGATTCGGTTCGTCAGACTCTGCGTGGCAACGGCTTCAATGAAGTTGAGACACCTGTACTGCATTCCGTGGCGGGCGGTGCTGCAGCACGTCCCTTCATCACTCACCACAATGCTCTGGACATGCCGCTGTATCTGCGGATCGCCCTTGAGCTGCATCTGAAGCGGCTGCTGGTTGGTGGCATTGAGCGAGTCTATGAAATTGGTCGAGTGTTTCGCAACGAGGGTGTTGATGCGACGCACAACCCTGAGTTTACGATGATCGAGATCTACCAGGCTTACGGTGATTATCGCAGCATGATGGATCTCACAGAGCAGATTGTGACCGACGCCTGTCGGCAGGTCTGCGGATCGACCATCATTCCGTGGGGCAGCGAGGGCGACCAGATTGATCTGACGCCACCGTGGCCACGGCGTCGGTATGCGGACCTGTTTCGGGAACATGCAGGCTGTGAAATGTCGGATTCTTCTGCCGTTGCTGCGAAGGCAGCCAGCCTTGGAATTGATACCGTGGGCGTGCATCCGGACGTTGTGATCAACGATGTCTTTGAGCGTACCGTAGAGGACCATCTGTCGGGTCCGGTGTTTGTCATGGACTATCCGGCTTCCATCTGTCCGCTGACAAAACGCAGCCAGACCAACCCGGAAATTGCCGAGCGTTTTGAGCTGTATATTCGGGGAATGGAGCTGGCGAATGCGTATACGGAGCTGAATGATCCGATCCTGCAGGAACAGCTCTTCAGAACGCAGCTGGCCGGACAGTCTGAAGAAGATTCGATGGCCCGCATGGACCATGATTTTGTGCGAGCACTGAAGGTTGGGATGCCGCCGGCTGGTGGCCTTGGCATCGGCATCGACCGTCTTGTGATGCTGCTTACGAACAGTCATACCATCAAGGATGTGATTTACTTCCCGCTGACTCGGCATGAACAGCCGCAGGCAGAACGAACGGGTGACTGAGACTGCAGTGGAACTGAAGTTTCGGACGCAGTCCATGGAATCGGGTGAAGGAGCACTGAGATGTACAAGCTGCTGCTGTGTGTGCGCTACCTGAAGACTCGCTACATCGCGCTGGCCTGTATCATCAGCGTGATGCTGGGTGTTGCCACAATGATTGTGGTGAACAGCGTAATGGCGGGCTTCACAACGGAGATGCGTGATCGGCTGCACAATTTCCTTGCTGACATTGTGATTGAATCGCGAGGTACTGCCGGGATTGAAGACGCCGAAAAACAGATGGAACGTGTGAAGTCAGCGGCTGGCCAGTACATCGCCGCCATGACTCCAACCATCGAAATCCCCGGAATGATGACGTTTACTGACCCGTGGAGCGGTGAAACATACACAGCGCCGGTGCAGATCCAGGGAATCGACCCGGCAGGCAAGGCTCAGGTTGGTCCATTGCAGGACTACCTTGACAGCTACAATCCGCTGCTTGAAGACGGCACTGAAGTACGTCCGGCACTCCGCAGTCGTGAAGAACCGCTCGGGTGGGAACTCACCGACGAAGGTGAAAAACATTTCCGGATGGTACAGGAGCGAAATCGACTGCTGCTGGAGGATCGTCAGACGGAGTCCGGTTCGACTGCTGAGCCGAAACCGTCAGAAGATGCCCCCGTCTTTGACAGCGAGCCGGCCGCTGAAGGTGATGCCGTGGTGGCAGCCCCGGCGACGACTGACGAAGCCACCATGTCCACAGCATCCGATGAGGGAGTTAATGCGGAGGCGTTGTTCAACAGTGATCACCCGGACTCGCACGAACCGGCCGTTCCACTCGAGGCACGCATCTATCTCGGTGAAGGTCTGGTCAGCTTCATGGCTCGCAACCCTGAGACCGGACGCCAGCAGAAGATCATGATGGTCCAGCCGGGGGACAACGTGATCCTGAGCACCATCACATCCGGTACCCCGCCGGATGTCACCAAATTTCAGGCCACTGTGGTCGATACCTTTCGCAGTGGCATGAATGAATATGACTCCAGTATTGTCCTGATGAATCTGGATTCGCTGCAGAAGTACCGTGGTATGCACCTGCGTAACGCGATCTCGTCAATCCATATTCGGCTGACCGATTATTCGCATGCTCCGCGAGTCCTGGCGGCTCTTGAACAGGCGTTTCCCCCGGGTATGGTCAATATTCGCACGTGGGAGGAGAAGCAGGGAATGCTGCTGTCAGCCGTGGAAGTGGAAACGGCGATTCTGAACGTGCTGCTGTTCCTGATCATTGCAGTGGCAGGATTCGGTATCCTTGCCATTTTCTACATGATCGTCGTCGAGAAGACTCGTGACATCGGGATTCTGAAATCTCTGGGAGCGAGCTCGGGGGGGGTCATGTCCATCTTTCTGTCCTACGGACTGGGGCTGGGCATTACCGGTAGTGCGGCTGGTGTCTTTATCGGGCTGCTGTTTGTGGAATACATCAATGAGATCGAAGACGTTCTGAGCTGGGTGACTGGCCGCAAGGTGTTTGACGAGAAGATCTACTTCTTTCTTGAGATCCCGACGCATGTCAATCCATGGATGGTGATATCAGTGGCTGCGGGTGCCATCGCGATTGCAGTCCTGGCCAGCATCCTGCCGGCTCGACGAGCAGCGAGACTGCACCCGGTGCGTGCACTGCGATTCGAGTAGTGTGACACCGGGGCTGCATTCGCTGTGCTGTCGATATTCTGAGACTCTGGAATTCTGTTATGGCTGAGATTCTGAAAATGACACAGCCTTTAATCACTGCTGAAGCTGTCTCGCGGTCCTACCTCAAGGGACAGCATCAAGTCCCGGTTCTCCGCGGAGTCTGTCTTTCTGCAGCGCGCGGGGAATTTGTGTCCGTGATTGGTCAGAGCGGGTCCGGGAAAAGCACGCTGCTGCATATCATGGGCCTGCTGGACTCACCAGATGTCGGGGAAGTCCTGCTGGGAGGTTCGCGCATTGACAACCTGAATCCAGCAGCCCGTGATCAGCTGAGGAATCACGTCTTCGGCTTCATCTTTCAGTTCTATCACCTGCTGCCGGAATTGTCGCTGCTTGAAAACGTGATGACGCCGCTGATGATTCGCCATTCCATCTTCGGATTCTGGAAAAGGCGGCACGAAATCCGTCACGCGGCACTCAGCATCCTGCAGCAGACGGGACTTGAGCATCGCCTGAAACATCGTCCTGCGGAACTTTCCGGAGGAGAAATGCAGCGCGGGGCCATTGCTCGAGCACTTGTGGGCCGACCGGAGATCCTGCTGGCTGATGAACCAACCGGTAACCTTGATGCTGAGACCGGCGCTGGCATTATGGACCTGCTCAACCGGCTCAATCAGGATCAGGGACTGACCATCATCATGGTAACCCATGACAACGCGATCGCCGCAACCGCCCATCGATCAGTACAACTGGTGCAGGGTCGCATTCAGCCGGCTGAAGTCGAGACCTCACAGGACACACAGCAGCGTCGCAGAGCCTGACGTCGCACAGCAGGAGCATTCAGATGATTCACGTACTGGCTACTGTCACTCTGCAGGCGGGACGACGTGCAGAATTCCTTGGTCATTTTCATCGATTGATGCCGCTGGTGCATGCCGAACACGGCTGCCTTGAATACGGCCCCGCAGTCGATCTGCAGACAGGCCTTACCGCACAGATTCCCCTCCGCGACGATGTCGTCGTCATCGTCGAAAAGTGGGAGAATCTCGATGCACTGAAGGCACACCTTGTGGCACCACATATGCACGACTACCGAGCCCAGGTGCGAGAACTGGTCGTGGCCACACAATTGCAGGTACTGGAACCAGCCTGAACTACGCAGTGGCCCTGCACTGTACCCCCGGATGCCTGATGTTCCGCAACCGGAGATCACTCGGCCGCAGCCAGTAAATCGGCGGCAGACTCAAGCTCCCTCGATATTCGCTGCCCCAGCGACTCTGGTGATGTTCCCGATTCCCCCGGCATCACCGGCCACGTATACGTTTCCACTTCAAGATGCGGAGCATAATCGAGGCAAGCGACCTGCTGCAGAGCAGCCGCCAGTTCCGCACGAGTTGTTTTCAGTGGCCCCAGAACCTCTGCAAAAATCGGCACATGAAAGTGCACTCGCCACTCGTCCGCCTGCAGAAAATGATCGGCCGGATCCCGCCGCAGATCCTCCTGCAGCAGATCCACACGCGATTGCACGGACCCATCACCGAACCTCGCAAACGTCTGGTGCAGATAACGAGGCTCAGCGAACGAACACAGAAAATCCCGCCCTGATGGATTTTCCGCAGGACGTTCCAGCACTAATGCATTCGTGATATGAACCTTGTTGATTCGGACGCCGGCAGCAACAAAGTCTCTGATCGACTGAGCCGCGTCCTCAAACTCCACAGCCTGATGACAGACGTCAAAACACAGCCCGATGTATTCTCGAACCAGCGACTCACAGCCCAGCGCATCGGCCTGCTCATAAAGGCCCCGCATGACCGGCAGACTGTGAGTCCGCGTTCCGGAAAGCTCACAGAATGGTTCTGGCTCAAGACCCAGTCGAATCAATCGTCCCGTGGAATCATGCAGTGACTTGAGGAAGCGTGCCATCTGAATCAGATTGGCATAGCACAACGCTCGGAAATTGCCTGTCTGAGGATTCATCAGACCGCCCAGTGGCACGGTCGACAGACTGCCCTCCGCTCCAGGCGGCAGCAGCTTCGAGAGGATCTCCGCACACTGTTGTGTGTATCTGAGTCGCGAATGACTGGCCCAGTCCGGCAGATACACCTGCTCTTTGACTCGATCGCCATGGAAATCACCGAACGGAAAGGTGTTCAGAGTAAAACAGGACAGGTCGTGCTGCCAGAGCGTCTGCGCCAGCGACTCCAGAGCCGCCTCACTGGAACACAACTCCTCGGCCACACTGCTGCCCAGCCATAACCCGGCGGCCACAGGAAAGCCGCACAGACTGCGCGCTTCCGCAGCAAACTGTGACAACCCACTATTCACATCTGCCACTGTCCGACCAGGATGCACGTTCGAGCAGTAGCTGAGCGGAAGACCGGAAATCGCCATGAAAAACCTCAGGAAATTATCTCATTCACAACTCGACATTCGCGCTGATCCGTCAGTGTCTGCAGACGCGAATTATGCAGAAACGACAGCTTTGCATGATCAAATCCGAACAGATGCAGCAACGTGGCCTGGTAATCATTCGCAGTCACCCGATTCACAACCGCGGCATGGCCCAAGGGGTCGGTTTCACCCCACGTCATACCGCCTTTGATTCCACCACCAGCCAGCCACATGCTGAAACCCTGGCCGTTATGATCACGCCCGCACGCGTTCGGATCGCCGTGATTTTCAGTCACCGGCAGCCGACCAATTTCACCGCCCCAATGCACCAGAGTCGTCTCGAGCAGCCCGCGCTGCCTCAAATCTCGCACCAGTGCCGCTGCTGGCTGATCGGTCCGACGACAGGCGGCAGGCAGAGTCGTGCGGATACTGCTGTGATTATCCCAAGGCTGCCCGTCCAGGAACAGCTGCACAAATCGAACCCCACGCTCCACAAGTCGCCGAGCCAGCAGACAACGGGTACCGTATTCACGTGTCTCAGATTTATCCAGGCCATACATCTGCTGTGTCGCCTGCGTCTCCTGAGAAAGATCCAGCGCTTCGGATGCAGCGACCTGCATCCGCGCAGCCAGCTCCCACGAAGCAATCCGCGCCTCCAGATCAGATTCACCCGGATACTTCTGCTGATGCAGCCGGTTCAGACTGTTCAGCAGGTTCAGATTCTGTCGCTGTGGTACGCCAGCCAGATGCGCCGGAGGAGCAAGATTCAGAATTCGCGGTTCCTGAGGACGCAGAACCGTTCCCTGAAACATGGCCGGCATCCAGCCACCTGACCAGTTCAGAACTCCATCCACCGGATGACCACCCGGATCCGTCAGCACCATATAGGCGGGCAGATTCTGGTTCTCGGTTCCCAGAGCATAAGAGACCCAGCTGCCCAGTGACGGTCGACCTGTCACGGCAGGAATACCCGCATTCAGATACCGAATCGAAACTTCATGCCCATTGAATCCCGTGTGCATGGAACGAATCACACACAGTTCATCAACAATACCAGCAGTGTGCGGCAACAGTTCGGACACTTCCGTGCCGCACTGCCCGTGCGGACGAAATCGCCACGGACTTCCCAGCAGCTTTTTACTGGCCCGATTCACGAAACTATACGTGACCTCACCCTGATACTCCGTCCCACTGTATTTCGTCAGCTCCGGACGCGGATCCAGCAGGTCCATATGTGACGGCCCGCCATGCATGAACAGTGAGATCATGGCTGTCGCTCGGGCCGGCGCTGGTGGCGTTTTGGGCAGCATATCGAAGGTTTGACGCGCCGCTGCGATCTCCGGAGGCGCAGCGGATCCAGGCAGCGCCGAAAGCAGCGACGCAACGGCAACACCACCTAACCCAAGGGCCTGACGACACAACAGGTCCCGCCGCGATATTTCCGGAGTCATTGCTGCCCCTCCAACGGTTTTGCCAAACCCTGATGCAGCATCCTGACCTCGCGGATAATATGCTCCTCAACATCCGGCGACCACTTCGTCGGCAGACCATAATAGATCATCGCCGACTCACCTTCGTAGCCCCCCTCCATCAGCACTCGTCGCGACGGAATGTAGGCCATCACATCATTGCTGTACCCAGCCACCCACGTCCGAGGCGTGGAAATCTCTTCCTGAATCCGCAGGCTGTAATCCACAACAACTTCCCCACCAAGAAAGGTGAGTGTGGCTGCATTACCGAAGGACCAAAGCTGAATCGGATAGGGATAGGTCTGCGACAGACTGCCCTGCTCATCCATCTGTCGCAGCAGCCCCTTCGCTCGCCGCGCCAGATAGACATTCTCCGATTTCAGGTCCTGCTCCACCTGCTGACGACTCGGAAGCGTATCCAGTGCCAGATCAATCTCTCGATAAGCAGACGAAAAGTTTCCCGAGACCTCAGTCAACTGACCAGTCAGCGCCTGATCCACCGCGGTCGCCGCCTGTCGACCATAATCCATCGCCAACTCAACTGTTCGTCGTGGCAGAGGATTCTGATCAGCACCACAGCCGGCCCAGAACAGAGCCACAGTATCCGGATGCCGCTTCTCAATTTCCAGCTGAGCAAATCCTGGCCAGTCTCCACACCATTCCATACCGCTGAGCACCGTTGCGTGACACGCATAGCCGAACACGACTGAAACCAGACGCCCATCGGCTGTTCGAGCCGCCAGCACCGGAACCCGATGATCAACTGGCCCCACCAGTCGCCCCTCAGTTCGCAGCATCGGAACATCCGCTTCCCGATTGTTGCGACGATTTACAGCAAAGCCAGCAACGCCTTCACCCACCTGCAGCGTAACCGCCTGCAGATCTGCAATCGCGGCATCAGCAGCCGAAACACACCAGTCTGACAACAGCCGAGTGTATTCCTGCACGAGCTTCATCTGCCCGGGCTCCAGCGAATACATGCTCAGCAGGTTCGTACCAACAACCGGCCCCGAGTGCGTGTGCGAGGCGGCAATTGCCACCTGGTCACGACCCAGCTGATGCCGTTCCTGAATGCGGCGACAGATCTGCTGCGAAGTTGCCCGATCGACGCCCACAAGGTCACAGGTCAGCAGGATCGCTCGACGGCCAGCCGGATCACGGAATGCTGCAGCCTTCACAAACAGATCGTGGATTTTGCCCTCAGCTGGCCGATCACGCGACGCATAGCCGGACATCCACATGGGCTGCGGCGGAGTGATAACGACACGAGCAGCCCCGGCCTGCCACGATTCAGCCGCCACTGCAGCAACGGACTGGAGCAGAATACAACACATGACAGACAGTACACATCGCCACATGGAAGTGCTCCGACGCGTCAGGAGAGGTGGGAAAGAAACGGCAGGATTCGCTGCTGAACAGCGATCCCGGCATCTTCCCCGGTTTACCGCACTGAAGCAAGTGAACCGCGCCTCAGCCACTGCCGTCATCAGATTCCGTCGTCAACTCCTCCGCCAGACGCTTGTGCACATCCGCCATCCTGTTATCACCCAGCTTGCGGTAGGTCGTCTCCAGCAGCTGATGAATGTTGGGATCGTTGCGTACGAACTGCACCGTCTGCACAAGATCCTTAAGCGCATCATCCCAGCGTTCCAGCCGAACGTTGATTTCGCCATGCGTTCCCAGAGCCTGCGGGTTCTGCGGAATCATCGCCAGTGCCTGATCAGAAAGTTCCAGAGCTCGCCCCTTCTCTTCAGGACGGCCCCTCACAAGAGCCAAAGCGAGGTTGTTCAGAACCATGGCGTCACGGCTGCGTGAAATCGCATTGGCCTGCTCCAGCCAGACGATCGCGCGTTCATATTGCCCCATCAGCAGAGCATGCATACCCAGCAGATTCAGAGCCACAACTCCGGTCTGTCCGTTAAGTCGCAGTTCCTTTGTCGCCTCCTCCGCCTGAGCGGCTGCCGGATGCGGCGACAGACTGATTCGACTGAGACGCTCAACGGCTGCCAGCAGACTGGATTCTGCTCGCGATGCTTCCTTCAGCAGGAACAGCATTTCTGTTCCATCAGCATTCCCGAAGTCAATGTCTTCCGGCTTGCTGACCTGCACCAGAGCGGCCGAAGAATACCCGGTGATGGAATCGAACTCCTGCAGGCACGCGCGAGTATAGACCTGCAGCAGCAATTGCTCATTCGCACTCAGGTTTCGCGGCAGACTGGCAACCTTTTCAGACAACGAAAGCCGCGCATCACGGGGACGCTTCAGTAATATCATCGCTTCAGCACGTTCAATCAGGGACGGAATCGCTGCCGGGTTCTCCAGCACCGCCCGGTCAGACTCCTGAATCAATTGAGTCAGCAGGCTCTCGCCGTCTGTCGCCATCCCAGCCTCCATCATCAGCCGTGCCAGCGACAGACGCAGCTCGGGACGTTGCTCCGTCACAGGACGCATCGTCTCAACCGCCCTCGCGTTTTCGCCGGACAGAAACTGCAGCTGACACAGCATCAGACGAGCATCACCGTTGGTTGGTTCATTTTCAACAGCTTCCAGCCAGTACTGCAGCGCTGGCTGCCAGCGCGCCGGATCGATTTCCGCGCCAAGGGATCGCAGCGTTGTCAGCACCTGCACGGCCAGCCGGTTGCCCGGATCCAGCGTAATTGCTTCAATGACCAGAGGCACACAGTTGTCACGATTCAGTGGCGTGACACCCAGCCGCTGCTCAGCCACAGTCATGTTCAGGTCAGCAATCGCAGCGCGAATATTCCTGTCCTCCGCATTCTGATTCAGTCCCGATACGAGCACTTCACGGGCACTGTCAAAATCCTTCAGCAGCATCCACGCGCGTGCCAGCGAAATTCGCACGCTGGAATTGCTGCGATCCTTTTCCAGCAGATTGCTCAGCTCCTGCACGGCATGATTTGCTGCCGCATCAATATCTTCCTGAGGTCGCTTGTTTTCACGTTTCAGAATGGCAATGTCCAGATTAAGCTCAGGCCTCGCACGAGAAGCCTCCTGCAGATGTCGCTCTGCCAGAGACAATTCTCCCTTCGACATGTAATAGCCGGCCAGTAATTCATGAGCCTGAAAGTTCTGCGGCGCTGCTTCCACAGCCTTCAGTAACTGTGCCTCAATCTGCTCTGCACTGAGTCTCTGAATTGGCTCGCGCTGCAATGATTGCTGGACCAGCCAGATCCGAGCCTCAGGGTAACCCAGAAGATTCTCCGGAGCCAACGCTGCGATCTGCTGGAAACCCTCCTGAGCACGACCGCTTTTCACCAGAAACTGCCCCAGACGCATGCGGTACTGCAATTCCCCTGGTTGCAGATTGCATAACGCTCGCAGACACGTCTCCTGAATAGCCAGATTGTCACTGGTCACTGCCTCGTTGTACGTCTGCTCGTAACGCCGCAGAACTTCCGTCGGAGACGAATGGCGAACCCACCAGTAGCACCCCACACCGCCACCCGCAAAGACCAGAAATGGCAGGGCGGCCAGAACCAGCGAATAGTTTCTGGAAAAAATCCAGCACTCCACCATCCCATACAGAAACTGAATGGCGTAGGAAGGATGCAGAGTTTTCAACAGCGGCGGAAGCACACGACTGCCAGTCGCGTCGTCGCCTCGATTGCGTTGAGCCTTCTCTGGTTGCTGTGACACACCTGTCTCCAATACCAAATAATCGGTGACCTCAACGGACTTACAGCAGTCCCGGTAATCGAGCTGCCTGACCTGCCAGAGCAATAACCGCTGCAACTGCAAACACCTGCAAAGCCTGCTTTTTCAGCGGCCTTGCGGGGGTCCGACTTGCTTCCGAATTCTGCCGCGCTGTTGACACATAGCGATTCCACAGCAGAATGAAGGGATTGGCATAGATCGCCATGGCCCCCGGACGACGGATGTCCGGAATCCACGATGACAGCAGGTCCAGCCCGGCATCAGCACTCATCAGCAACGCTGCAGCAACACCCAGAGCGACGTACCCCAGAGCATCGTGCTGCCAGCCAGTCGACAGATCATACTGATACCGATCCCACACAAGGATGACAGACAGTACTCGCGCCGAATTCATCAAGCCCGCTGTCCCCATACCGACCACAACCAGCACCAGTCCGTGCAGCATTGAGCGACGCTTCATGGAAATGACCAGTGCCGCAATAAACATGATCGTGAACAGAGACTTCACACCACTGCAGGCCTCTGCAATCAAAAACTGCTTGCCGGGCACTGTCAGAACATTACCGTCACTGAAATGAATCAGACCAATACGATGACAAATTCCGCTGGCCAGTGCCGTGGTCCTGCCCTGCAACCACTGAATCAGCTGGTTGTCCATGTCGTTCGGAAGTCGCAGAGTCAGAATCACCAGCAGCGACAGACACAACAGTGAACCGCCATACCCTCGCTCACGGCTGGCACGACTCCACGCTGTCAGCAGAGCCATCAGACCGGCCACAGCCACCCATGGAGATGCCAGCCAGATCGAAGCACCAAGCAGAAACAGATCAACACCAATCAGCAACAGCGAAAACCAACCCCAGCGTTCAAGTGAGGCATCACGACGCGTGTGAAACAGCCACGCAAACATCCCCAGCGCAAACGGGAAAAACTGGTAATGCTCAAGATTCCATGTCCGCACGTAATGCAGACAGGCAAACGGCAGATGCGCCGCAACCAACAACAACATCGGAATGGTTGCACCACCCGATAAACCAGCCACAAGTCCCGCTGCCGGTCCGACCGCGTCAGGCCCTGCAGACAGCACCTGACCGTCTGTTGACTGCTCCACGCTCATCCAGTCGCTCCCCACAAAACCTGCGAAATCACCCGTGATCCAACGCGCACAGACTCCACAGAATTGCAAATCAACCGTTAGTCTTACCGAATTCCAGCGCAAAGCAGACTCGGCCCGCAAAACTCCGCCCGAATTCAGACAAATCAGGCAAGTTGAGCCGAAAGATCCGGTATTACCGCTAACAGTGACAGGCGCCCGATGGCAACCTGAACAGGACTACTTCGTCGTCAATTCCCAGCGGCCGTCAAACACATCCGACCACTCCACCGCTGCATCCCCACCCTCTGCCGGAACCGGAATCTTCAAGACGGCCACATCACCAAGCCGCGGGAATAACCATGCATTCGACGCCCGAAAGTCACGGTCGTGAAACGTATGTCCGGAATTCAGCACCACATACTTCGACGAATTCAGAGGGTTCGGATGAATCAGCACAACCCCGTGGTCCGCCGACGCCCACTCCCGACCACCCACACGAATCCGCTCCGCACTCCACTGCACCGGCTTTCCATGCAACCGCGGCAGAACCTTTGCCAGCACCGAATTCGATCCGGGATCACCGAACAGAATCAGATGATGATCCTGCACCATCTGGTCTGTCAGATCCACATCATTCACAACACGAATTTCACCCCGAAACCACTTCGCAAATTCCTGCTGAAACTGCGTCAGCGTCTGCTCTGACCAGGCCCCTGCCGCTGCATTCAACGGCGGATGTGTCCCCCGCACACACACAAACGAACCCATAAAGGCGTCATCAATCGGCCCCTGCAATCCGGGCCGTTTTCGCAGCTCAGGATTGCGCGAAACTGCTCGCGATTCCCGATAGCCCAACACACTCCACGAACCATCCGACTGCCGCTGAAACCAGACGTCCGGCAGCAAGCCCTCCGCCGCACCACGCAGCTCCATGGCAGTGCCATCAATCTCAGCAGTCCCCGCGATATCCCGAGATAATCGTAACAGCGTCACATTCTCCGTTTTCAGCCGGACGACATCCGACTCCAGAATCTCCCCCTCCACTTTGGAAGCAGCATAGCTGTCCTGCTGCTCTTCGATTCGCAGCCAGTCACAGCGACCATAGCGCAGCGTCCGCGTCGAAAACCGAATCTGCTTCCGCTGCCCGGACTGAGGACGGCCCGCCAGAGATTTCTCCAGATGAAAAGCCATGAACTGACGCCGACTTTCCGGATCAAATTCATGCCCCATCCCCGGGCCAACAAGGACTTTCAGTGGCACCTGCAGGGACTCGGCAAGCGACTGCATCGTCGTACTGGCCAGCAACTGCGGATCCTTCTCGCCACCGTAAGTGACGATCGGCACATTGAAGGCATTCAGAGCATAGTTCACAGTGTCATAGATCCCCAGTGTCGTGTGCTGCGCAGCTGGCAGCCGGTCAGACTCGGGATCCTTCTTCTGATACCGATAGAAGTCTACAAACCCGGCTCCCGCACCAACAGAACACCACTGATCCGGGTGATGCAGACCCAGATGCCATGCACCAGCACCACCCATCGAAAACCCATGCAGCACCACTCGGTTCTCGTCAATCCGAAATCGACCACGCAGATCCGCCAGTGCCTCAAAAACATCCGTTTCACCGGACCAGCGATACGCATTATTGCCACGACCATAGACATCCAGCTGCAGCCATTGGCCGGGTCGCTCTGTCTGCGATGCACCTGGCCCCCGTCCATCCATCCGCTCAATAAAGTTGACCTCGTTCATCTGATCGGCTCGGCCATGCAGCACAACATGCACCGGCCAGCGTCTGGTGACAGCCGGATCCACTCCTTCCGGAAGTGTCAGTGCATAAGGCTGAACCGAACCATCCACGGCGCTGACGTAGCCACGAATCGTAGTCCCCGTCCGCAGATGCCAGTCCGGAGTCCCGGCGGACAACCGATCAGCACGGCGACATCCCTCCGACAGCACACGCCGCAACTGGTCCACCCAGCCGGCCTTCGGATACTCACGGAATCGCAGCATCCAGACAGCCGCTTTTTCATACACCTGAACATCGGCCAGCAACTGCCCCCCCTGGACAGTCTGCAGCTCACTGCGATTCTTCAGCCCAGCCAGTGTCTGCTGCAATTCCTGCAACTGCATTCCAGCCTCAGCCAACTGCTGCTCAGACGGCTGAAACACCGCGTCCTGCGCAGGTCCGGCAGCGGGACACACCAGCGTCTGAATCGCCACCAACAACCACAGCACAACGGACACTGTTCGCCGACAACGAGCCCCCTGAGCCAGCATGATGCAGCCCCCCCCAAACAACAACACCTCGTGCCACTCAGGCCAGAATTCCATCCACAACTTTCCCATGCACGTCCGTCAGCCGGTAATCACGCCCCTGAAAACGCCACGTCAGTCGCGTGTGATCCAGCCCCAGCAGATGCAGCAGCGTTGCATTCAGATCATGGACGTGCACAGGATTCTCGGCCACATTGAATCCAAGCTCGTCGGTTGCCCCCCACACCGTTCCGCCGCGAATGCCTCCGCCAGCCAGCCACAGGCTGTAGCAGCGATTATGATGGTCACGACCATCACTGCCCCCCTGAACCATCGGCGTCCGGCCGAATTCCCCACCCCAGACGATCAGCGTGTCCTGCAGCAAACCACGTTCCTTCAGGTCCTGCACCAGAGCCGCACTGGGCCGATCCGTATCCTCAGCATTCTTCCGCACACCCCCGGTCAGATTCCCATGCTGGTCCCAGACCTCATGGAACAGCTGCACAAACCGCACCCCACGCTCCGCCAGTCGCCGAGCCAGCAGGCAGTTGCGAGCAAAATTGGCTTCGTTCGGATCACTGATCCCGTACCGCTGCAGCGTTTCCTTCGATTCACTGCCGATATCCATCAGCTCCGGAGCACTGGACTGGAGTCGGAATGCCATCTCATAACTCTGCACGCGAGCCGCAATCTCAGGATCACCAGCAGACTGCAGAGCCAGTTGATTCAGTTGCTGCAGAGCATCCAGCGAGGCCCGCTGTGTTTCCGTGTCGATACCCGGAGGATTCGAAAGGTACAGTACCGGATCGCCCTTGCTGCGAAACGGAATTCCACCGTACATCGTCGGCAGAAAACCGCATCCATAGTTGCTGGCGCCGCCACTGGTCCCCTTGGCACTGGTCAGCACCACGAAACCGGGCAGGTCCTGCGACTCACTGCCCAGACCGTACAACGTCCACGCACCGATTCCAGGCCGACCAAACTGCTGAGACCCGGTGTTCATCATGATCTGCGCAGGTGCATGATTCACGGCGTCCGTCTGCATCGAACGAATCAGACAGATCTCATCCGCAATCGCCCCGGTGTGCGGCAGAACCTCGCTTAACTCCATCCCGCATTGACCATGCTTCACATACGGAAACTTTGGCCCCAGCAACGCCGATTTCGGATTGATGAAGGCCGCCCGATACCCCTGCAACAGCTCGGCAGGGGGCAACTGGCCATTTCGTCGAGTCAGCTCAGGCTTCGGATCAAACAGCTCCAGATGACTGGGAGCCCCCGCCTGGAACATATAGATGACTCGCTTTGCTTTGGGAGCAAAATGGGGCTGCCGCGGAGCCAGCGGACCGGCCGGCCGAACGTCCTCAGGCACCCCACCCGCACGGCCCTCCGCAGCCATCAGCGAGGCCGCTGCGATGGCCCCCAGACCCACAGAGCAATCCTGCAGAAACCAACGCCGACGCAGCAGCTCTACAGCTTTTACTGCCAGTTCACTTACCCCTGTCTCGCTCATCGATGCTGTCTCCCGCCTGACTGCTCAGGCCCACTGCTCGATCTCTACAGCCGGCGGCATTGCCGGAAGATTCACAATCTCTGCCTCGCCCGTCTCTGTATCGTACACAGCCACCGACGGACGACGAAACATCCAGCCCGCCACTTCTCCGGGATTCACGAACAGGCGACCGTGCCGGTCACGCGCTATACTGGGACGATGCGTGTGAGCAAAAATCACCACCTGAGCATCCCCGATGCAGTGCTGCACGTCCTGCAGCTGATGACACATCAGAAACTTCACACCATCCGGCGATTTCCAGCACAACGGTGGCTGCCCCAGCACACCCACAATTTTCATGCCACCCGCAATCCCCGTCTGATTGCCGTCATTGTCCCCGAAACAGGCCACGACCTGACCATGCAGCTTTCGCATGGAGGGCACAACCAGCGGCGAGACAAAATCACCCGCCAGCAGCACCGCCCGACACCCCACCGCATTGAACAGCCCGATCGCATGCCGCAGATTGTCCACATTATCGTGGATATCCGCCATAATACCGATTTTCATGACGCCTCCGAATCACTGCTGGACCGGGGCAGCGGGAAGTCGCGCCTTCAGCCACTGCACTCGAGCCAACTCCGGATTCTCCGGGACATCCGCTTCCGACAAAACCGCAGCCGCGCCCGCCGGATCGCCAAATTCCAGCAGACACTCAGCCTCATTCATCAGCGCCGCCAGACGATTACGATCCTCCGGATACTGCCTGCGATGATTCCTGAAGGTCTGCACGGCAGTTCCGTACTCTGCACGCGACAACTGACTCATGGCCGTCCAGTACAGCGTATCACCGACCGCACTGCGCTGCACACTCAGAATGGATTCCGGGAGCGGCAGTCGGCCGACGGCTTCCTTTCCATCAATCGAAAACGACAACTCCACCACCTCCTGCAGACACGCGACGCGAATCTGCTGCAGCTGCTGGATCATCGACAATTCAAAGTTACCGCCAATCTGGCTGATTCGCGCCTGCAGCAGTCTGCGTGACGGCTTGCCAAACAACGCGTCTGACTTCTCCAGCAGCTTCGCAGCCGCCTCCGCTTTCATCTGCTGCAACTGCTCCTTCGTCAGCTTAGTTTCATCCACCGTCGGATCAGTCAGCATCTTGTCCAGATCAATCGACTCACGCTCAAACGGACTGTCAAACGGCCGCAGCATCTGAGTCAGGGACTGCCGCTGCTGCTCGTCCAGTGTCGCAGCCGCCGCAATACGCTGCTCCTGCACCGGCCAGACTCGAATTCTATCCACCGGCCACACCGAACTGACCGCCCCCGAAATCCGCTGCAGAAAAGGACGGATCTCACTGGTCCCACCTGCCAGCTCCTCGTACAGCACAAGAGCATCTGATGCGTCCAGACGCTGCTGCAGAACCAGCATTCGCGGGGCGGCAGCAGAGGGATGCGTCGGCAACCAGACACTGGCCGACTTCCAGCGGTCCAGCCCGCCGATTTCAGACAATCGCCCCGGCACCGCCGGCAATGGCGCAGTGTCTGTCGCCGCAGGCAGCGGGACACCACGCAGCGGATCATACAACAACACGTCCGTCCCCAGCACCACCGCCACCAGCTGCTCAGCCGTCTCTGCAAACGATCCGGTCGCTGCAGCACCTGTCGCCGGCTGCAGAATCACCGAATCAATCTGCCGCTGACGCAGCGCTTCCGTGAAAGCCCAGATGCGATCCTCTACACTGCCACGCCCGGTCAGCAGCACTTCATACAGACCAACCGGCACCCGCTGCTCGGCAGCCGGCATCAGAGAAATGTTGCGAACAATGTGCCGAAACAGAGACGTGACTCGCCGCACTTCCGCCGCAGACTGATCGTCGCCCGTTGGAACCTGCTTCCAGATCGATTCCGTCAGCCCCTTCAGCAGCATGCAGTCCCGCACATAGATCACATCGTTTTCCGAGAATCGCACGGCCCTGGCCGTCCGCAGTGCTGCTTCCGACAACAGCTTCGCGTTTGCCTCGCTGACGGACAATGCCTTCACGTCCGCTTCCGCACAGGACGCCAGCCACGAATTCATGGCATTGACCACGGAATCACGGCGAGTCTGTGTACCGAGCGATTCCGGAGACACGCGGCGGACTGCCGCATTCAGCCGATCACGACATTCATCCTTCGCTTCCGCCGCCGCCACCTCCGCTGATGCCGCACTCGCAGCGTCAGCAGACTCCTGCGACGATGTCCCGCAGCCAACCGCCAGCAACATCACCAGCAGACAGCCCATCGTCCGAAAATGCGCTGTGCGAAGATCCTGTGCAGCCATCGTTACTGTCCTGTTTTCAGTTCATCGACAAAAAGACTTCACGGAATCGCGTCAGCTGCTCCAGCAACCGCTCAAGCTCGTCCAGCACCACCATATTGGGCCCATCACTGAACGCCGTATCCGGCTGCGGATGCGTCTCAAGGAAGACAGCGTCACACCCGGCCGCAACGGCCGCGCGAGACAGCGTTGGAACCATCTGACGCTGACCTCCCGTTGTTGATCCCCCGGGGAGCTGCACACTGTGCGTCGCATCATAGACCACCGGAACCCCGAAGGACTGCATGATCGGCACACAGCGAAAATCATTCACCAGCCGGCCATAACCGAATGTTGAACCCCGCTCAGACAACAGAATATTCTGCAGGCCGCGAGCGCGACACTTCTTCACGGCATGAACAGTGTCCTCAGGAGCCACAAACTGGGGCTTCTTCACATTCACACAGATTCCACGTGCCACGGCGGCATCTGCAGCAGCCACAATCAGGTCAGTCTGCCGAGCCAGAAATGCCGGAATCTGCAGGATCGAACACACCTGCGCACAGGCCTCCGCCTGACCCGACTCGTGAATGTCAGTCGTCGTCGGCAGACCCGTCTTCTGACGCACCAGATCCAGCATCCGCAGGCCATCCTGCAGACCCGGACCACGGTAACTGTCAACGCTGGTACGGTTGGCTTTGTCAAAGCTGGACTTAAAGACAATCTGATAACCACACCGGTCACGCAGATCGGCCAGCCGATCCGCAATCCCCAGGACCAGCTGCTCAGACTCCATCACACAGGGACCAAGAATAAACAGCAGCGGACGACCCGTGCCGCACTGATATTCATCGATCGTCACCAGATTCGCTGTCATTGAAGCTTCTGCTTTCGGTCAGAGCCGCACTGAAATTTCAGATCTGGCCATCCAGAGCCATCTGGTGGAAACAGTGCACAATCTGATCCTGATTCTCCAGCAGCCAGTCAATCGAAGGCTCGTTCCGCAACGCCTTGCCAATCGCCTTCGCGGTGGCCTCGCGATGAGTCCTGAAGAGAATCTCATAGTTCACGTCTTCAGCCGTCAATACGGCCGGATCCAGCCAGATCGAGATAATAATTCCAAGGTCGTTGACCTTTTCCCGAGGAATGACGCCGGCACGAACTGCGTCCAATACGCCATTCGCGACGGCAGCCTGCACGGTGCCCATCAGAATGTTGGTATATTTTTCCCTGTTGACAGTGACCTTGCTGACCATCACCGTCACGGGACGCACCTGGACGTCGCAGTTCAGCAACGCAAACACGCGGGAATGCCCGCGAGTCTGATCGCCCATCAACTGAGCAATGGCTGCGCCCACAGGACCGTCAAGTTCGCCAATCACGACCTCAGGCTCGGCCGCTGACCAGCCCGCCTCATCTTCCACCAGAGCTTCACCCGTTCGCAGAATAATCCTGTCAGCCATGTCCTGTCACCTTCCCGAGAAACCCTGATTACGAGTGAAATGCTGTGGCGGATCATATTCCGTCCAGCGGGACACTGCGAGTGCCACATGCGGTCTAAGCCCGTCACGCCGGGTGAATTCTCGCACGAAAATCGGAACAGGGGCAGCACTCCGTTGGCACACTCCTGCGATTTCTCAACCCAGCCCCTCGACCAGCCGGACTTTTCCTGCTGGCGGGACCCTGCCGACTTTTCGGTCCCCAACATGCAGGATTGACCGACTGCAACGCCCCGGACGTTTGGTGTCGCCCGTCCCGGACTGTATCATCCGCCCCCGACACTCGGTCGTCTGACCCCCACGTCAGCCAGCTGGCTCCTCCTTCATTTTCAGCAAGTGATTTCGTCGCTATGGACGAATTGATGCACGAATGCGGCGTGGCTGCCGTGTACCACCTGAACGCTGCCGGCCTCAGCCCACTCATCCCCCGTCTGAAGCGTGCGGACCGTTCTGTGGTTGATCCGGCCACGGAAGAACCTCAGGACGTACGTAATCGCGCCACGCGACTGATCCCCGGCATGCTGCTGGATATGCAGAATCGCGGGCAGCTGGCTGCCGGTATCACCAGCTACAATTCCGGACGCCTGCAGCTGCTGCAGACCCACAAGGACGTCGGTGGGGTCGCTGAAGTCTTCAGTATGAATCACGAAGATCGTTATCGTCTGCTGATGGCCGAACACGCAGGCCAGGCGGCAATCGGTCACGTGCGATATGCCACCTGCGGTAAGGATGACCCCAGTTACGCCCAGCCCTTCGAACGTCAGCACATCGCTCGTTCCAAATGGTTCAGTTTCGCCTTCAATGGACAGCTGGCCAATTACATGGAACTGCGGGACGAAATCCTGCAGACCACCGACTTTCATCTGACTCGCCAGACTGACACGGAAGTCCTGCACCATCTGATTTCTCACGAACTGTCAGGCAATCCTGAAATTACTCCGGTTCAACTGCTGCAGACACTGCACAAAAAAGTTGATGGTTCGTGGAATATCGTGTTCCTGAATGCCCGCGGGCAGATGTTTGTTTCCCGGGACCCGCTGGGCATGCGACCGCTGTGCTACGCCCACGAAGGGGCACTGTTCGCCGCCGCCAGCGAAAGCGTCGCACTTACACACCTCGGGTTTGCAGAATCCAGCATCCACAACGTTGAACCCGGGCATGTCGTGGTCGTCGATGGACAGGGCGTGCAGGTTCATCAGTATGCCGAAAGTCCTCGCAAAGCCCACTGCTTCTTTGAATGGATTTACTTCGCCAACGCCGGCAGCAATTTCGACAATGCCGGCGTTTATCTGTCACGTAAACGCCTCGGTGAAGAACTGGCCCGGCGCGAAACACTGCAGATCGGCGACGACGTTATCGTCGTCCCGGTGCCGGATACAGCCAAGGCTGCAGCCGACAGCATGGCGTACCAGCTGCGAGTCCCTTCGCTGGAAGGCCTGATTCGCAATCGTTACATCGGTCGCACCTTTATCGAGGGCAACAATCGAGCCGATAAGGTCCGCATGAAATACACGCCCCTGCCGGAAATCATGGAAGGCAAACGTGTCCTGCTCGTCGACGACTCCATCGTCCGCGCCACAACACTGCGGGAACTGCTGGCGTTGCTTAAAGCGCGAGGCAAAGCCAAAGAAATTCACGTGCGAATCGCCTGCCCACCGATCATTGCCCCCTGCTTCTACGGTATTGACATGTCCACCGTCAGCGAACTGTTCGCTCCCGGTTTCATGCAGGGCCCGGTTATTACCGCCGAAGAAGAACAAACAATGGCCCGCTTCATCGGCGCCGATAGTCTGCACTACCTGCCCGTTGATGCCCTGTCGTCCTGCGTTGGACTGCCCGCTGAATCCCTGTGCCGCGCCTGCGTCAATGGCGTCTACCCGACACCCGCTGGTGAAGCACTCTACCGTAAAGCTCTGCAGGAATGCGGCAAGCATCCGTCCGGATGTCAGACAGATGCTCCACCGCAACAGCGAATCTTCCGCTGACCGCTCTGCGGCCAGCCACCCATCACGGCCGCCTCACAATGGACTACGAACGCCTCCGACTGGAAATCGCCTTTGCTGCCGCCAGACTGCTGGCTTGCCGGCAGTGCAGCACCTACCACGACGCGCGCTGGACCGCCGCCCGCGCTGTCACTCGCAGCTACCTCCCGGCACAGGCATTGCCCACGGATCTCGAAATCCGCATGGCACTCGATCAGCAGGTGGCCGCAGACAGTCGCCTGCATGCCGCTGATCAGTCCCGCACCGATCAACGCTGGCAGTACTTCCTGTCACTGCTCCTGCCACTTGAAAAAGTTGTTCAGGACCGCGAATCACATCCCGAAGGTGATGTGCTGTATCACTGCCTGCAGGTCTTCGAACTGGCACGCGAACGCTGCCCATGGGACGAAGATCTGCTGCTGGCAGCATTACTCCATGACGTCGGAAAAGGCATCGATCCACGCGACCACGTCAATGCCGGGATGGCAGTCCTGCGTGGACGAGTCTCTGAGCGAGTCCTGTGGCTCATCGAGAATCACGGACTGGCACAACGTGTCCTCGATGGCACCGCCGGAGCTCGAGCCAGACGACGCCTCGGAACCGCCGAAGACGCAGAAGCCCTCGATCTGCTCACCGCCTGCGATCGTGAAGGTCGGCTGCCCGGACGTATCGTCTGCACCCCGGAAGAAGCACTGCAGTTCCTGCAGGACCTTGAAGCAGAAAACGATGCATAGTCACCCAGCCCGGAACAGCCCCGAAAAAGGGTGTCTGCGAGTTCAGTTTCAGGCCCGATTTTTCCGCAGCTTCTGCCTGCACATTCACTCGATGAATCGCGCGACCTGAAGTAGTCACCCGGCAATCAGCCTGCTCACCGCGCAAACGGAATACTGGCCACTTCCCACCGTCCATGCATGCGGATATTCACCAGCAGTCCCACTGCCGCATAGGTACACAGCAGGCTGCTGCCACCGTAACTGCACAGTGGCAGCGGAGTTCCGGTAATCGGCAGCAGGCCAACTGTCATGGATGTGTTCAGCACAACCTGCACACCAATCAGTGTTGTGACACCGACAGCCGTCAGACGCGCCCAGGGCTCACGAGCAGCAGCAGCAATGCCAAAGCCGGACCAGATCAGCACCGCATACAGCACCAGCACCAGCCCACAGCCCGCAAGACCATACCGCTCGCCAATCATCACAAAAATGAAGTCCGTTCGCGAAGCTGGTAACTGCCACGCAGCAGGATCATCCACTAATGACGGCCGCTCATACAGACTGCCTCGCAACCCACCCAGTGCCAGCACCTGCTTCGACTGATGCAGATGAAAGCCGTCACCAGCCGGAGCCGATCCGCCATCTCGCTGAACCACGACAGAAACAATTCGCGACTTCTGTTCAGACGACATCTGCTGCCACAGGAACGGCAGGCTGACGACCAGCAACAGCGTCACCGCCGTAAGGTGTGAGACCCGCGTGCCCGCACAATACAGCATACACCCCAGGACAGGCACAAACAGCAAAGCAGTATCCAGGTCGGGCTCACGAAGTATCAGCAGCATCGGCACCAGAGCCAGCACCGCAGGCATCAGCAGCCCGCGCACCGTCGTCTGGCTGCTGCGATGCATCAGCCATGCAGCCAGTGCCATAATAAATGCCAGCCGCGCCGGCTCACTGGCCTGCAGATCAAACAAGCCCAGCGGGATCCAGCGACGAGCACCATTCACGGCCGGCATGAACAGTGTCACAAACAACAACATCAGTGACGCACCGTAGGCCGGAAAACTCCAGACTCGCAGCAATCGCCACGGAGTCGCAGCGACGACCGCCATCACCGGAATCGCCAGCATCAGCCACACCAGCTGCCGCTCGACCAACTGCGTCCGACCGTACAGTTCATCTGCACGCAGCAATCCCGCCAGACCAGCCGTCGTCAAGGCCAGACAGCTCAGCACCAGCAGCCACGGTATCCTGCCCGCTCCCTGAAACATACCCCGTCTTCCCTGTCATCCCTGACCGGATTGACTCACCAGATTCCTGCCGGAAGTCTAGCAGCCATCAAGGTTACTCTGCCAGATCAGTCCCGACTCTGAGCCCTCCCCCCGCCCTGCTTCCTCGAGGCCCCCGCAGCGTCAGCGGCTGAGACGAGCGCCCGGATACACCAGATCATTGAACCGATCCACCGATTCATGCGCCGTCCACGCGATCCCTCGCAGCAATAACACCCGAAACAGCGGATCATCAAAGGTCCAGCTGTAATGTCCCGGAATACTGACAAACACCCGCCCCCGACCATGCTCACGAACCCACATCTGCGGAGTCGCCATGCCATCCTCAGGACTGCTGGCCAGCAATGTCACCTGCTGCGGATCCCCCGTCAGCTTCCAGTAACTTTCATCATACAACTGAAGACGGTCATAATTCCGCACAATCGGATGATCATGATTGTGCATATCCAGCGTCAGTGGACCATGCCGAAAGGCAATCCGACCACCCCAGGACGCCAGCCCGATCCGCTCCGCAAAATCCGCCACACGATCGTTCCCGTTCACCGCCCAGTGAATGTAGACAGCCCCACCGCCGCGTTTCAGAAATTCGTCCAGCTGCTCAGGACGTGGTGCATCAAAACTGCCCTTCTGAAAGAACACCAGAATGTCGGCTTTCGCCAGCAATTCGTCGTCCGGAAACTCTCGCACCACCCGAACATCAACCGCCTCCGCCGAACTCAACAATTCCTGCCACGCGGCACGCCACGCCGGATAATCATGCTCGCCCGGACCATGATCCTTCACACCATCCACCAGCACCAGCTGCAGGCGTTTCAGCGGACGCAGATCGTCCAGACTGCGACTGCCTGCCAGCGCCGCTGCGACTTCCGCCTGAGTTCGCAAAGGCGGTGCCTGCAGCGGTGATTCAAGGGGCATCGCCGGAGCGGGTGTCAGCAGGTAGGTCAATAAATCCCGCAAATCCTCAGCACTCAGCTTCTCTGCAATTCCCTGCGGCATCACTGAGATCGCTGATGGCTGCATCTGCTCAATTTCCGCCGGATCAAGCTCCGTCTGCCGCCCCTGTGTATCCCCCAGCAGCAGATGGCCGGCACGCGCCTGCAACACACCCGTCAGCACACGTCCATCCTTCAGCACCACCGTCTGACTCACATAATCCGGATTGATCGCAAAACCTGGGTTCTTCAGATCTCGCAGCACCGAGCCATAGTCGCGATGAATCAGATTGCCAAGATCCGGGCCGATCGTCGCCCCACGCCCCTGCATCGCATGACAACGATAACACCCCGCAGCATCACTGTGAAACACACGCCGACCACGCCCCCAGCTGCCACCCTGCAGTTCTGCCAGTTGCCCCACCGGCTCATCCATTGACTCCTCCACACGACCATCCCGAACCCACGGCAACACAAACCGATGCAACGGAAATGGACGCGCTCGCTGGTCCTCATTCGTATGCCACAAAGCCGTCAGTTCAGGTACCCCCGTCCCCGCATCCAGCTCAATCGACAGATTCACCAGTTCAGACACATCCGCCGGTGCCGAAAACACCGCCAGCCAATGCTCCCCGACTTGCTGCCCCTGCACCTCCAGCATGCGACCCCCAACACCAGCAGTCAACTGCAGTCGCCGATTCGCGCGAACCGTAACCACCGCTGTCTCAGCAGGCCATTCATAGTCCAGTGTCACGCCCGGCTGCACCGCCGGACGCAGCATGCTCCGCAGATCCAGCTTCGTCTTCAGCTGGACACCAGCACCACGACCAATCGCAGACCACAGGGCATCATGAGCCTGTGAACCGACTGTCAGCTGCCGGGAAACTGCCAGATCCGGGTGCGGAATCCAGCCTGAGAATTCCTGCGATTCACCAGCTCCCGTGACCCGCAACTCCAGACCATGTGGCTGCAGATCCACATCCACCTGCGGATGCTGCGCTGGCAGCTGACCTGTGTCACCCGCGCTGGCCCCTGCACCGGACCACGGCAGGGAGATCGCGTACGTCGCTCGCTGCGGCAGCGGCGCTGTATTCAACAGCAGCGTACGCCGATCCGCCGACAATGCCGCAGATCCCACAGGCAGACGAAAACGTGGCTTTAACTGCTGAGCCCGCACAACCGCATACGGCGGAACCAGCGACTCAAAACGATCGCCCGCCCGCACATGCTCCCCATACTCCACCCGAATCCGCTCGGTCAGACCAGCCAGCAGAGTCGGGTCCACCGGACGATCAAAAGCCACACGCAGCTCTCGCGATCCCTCAGACCACGCCAGCGTCGGCTGCGGCTGATCCGCTGCCACATACCGAATCCGAAACAATCGCCCCATCCCCGTCGGACCTGTCCCCCAGTCCGGAGGACCACTGTGACAGGCCACCAGCAGATCCCCCCGCGGCGACACACATACGTCAACCGTCAGCAGCTGCAGACAGGCAATCAGCGTCGCTGACGCAACATACCCCGCATCCGTCGGGATCAGCTGAGTCCTCCAGATCTTGCCACGGGATTCACCCGCCACAATCGCCTGACCACGCCACGACGCCGGACCAAAGTTCGGACCACCATTCACCGACTCGTTGAACACCATCCCGCACGTCGACTGATGCTGCGGCCCAAAATCAAATGTCGAAGGCTCGTCGATCACTCCCGGATTATGTCGCGGATGACGCGGGGGAAAACCAAAATGCTGCTTCCCCGTCGGATTCACACGCCCCGCTGCGGCATCCAGTCGAATATGCAGCAGTTCGTCAAACGGATTCCCGTTCGATAACCACGTCGCACCCTCCTGCTCCGTGCAAAACAGGTCTCCGCGAGCATTGAAGGCAAAAGCAATCGGAAAACGAATGCCCGTACAGATCGTCTCACGCTGACTGAAATCCGCAGACACACGCTGCACCGTCCCTCGCACACCCCCGATGTCATACGCCGCCCGACCACTCTCATCGATCAGCCACGCGTTGGCATAATTCGCCGTGCCCAGACCAAAATACAGACTGCCGTCCGGCCCCATCGCCAGACCCGTTGCATCCACGTTCTGTGCAATCTCCTGCCAGCCCGTCGCGACCACGGTCTCAGTATCCGCCTGATCATCACCGTCCGTATCAGCAATCAGCACGACCTTGCCTCTGGCGGCCACAAACACACCCTGCCCCCGAGGATCATCCGCAGGAGTCAGCAGCATGCCGATCGGACCTCGCAGACTTCCCGAGTTGCGATAAAAGACCTCGGATCGATCCTCCAGACCGTCACCGTCCGTATCACGCAGCAGGTGAATATCTCCGTTATACCCCAGCGTCACCAATACTCCGTCATGCCGATACCGCAGATTGTTCACATTCGTCAGACTGATCGGAAGCTCAGACAAAGCAAACCCCGGAGACAGTAGCTGAACAGGCGGAACATTCTCAGCAAGTACCAGCGGTTCACCCACAGACAACGGCTGCGGTACCGTTGCCGGCAGTGCCGCAGCGAGGCCGGCATGCCGCTGCTGCAGCCACTCACTCACAGACTGCAACTCTGCACCCGATAACACCCGGTCATACAACAGCACCTCGGCTATGTCACCGCGCAGACTGCCACGCACCTGCTGAGCACCCGGGCCATTCGTATAGAACCTCGCGCCCACGGTCAGCTCATCCAGAGTCAGCGTACCAGGCCGAAAAGATCGCGTACCCTCTGCCTGACCATCGACCGACACCCGCACTTCACCAGCGGCAGCATCCACCACAGTCTGCAGAATCCTCAACTGACCAAACGGCTGCTGCGAATTCAGCAGGTCAGCCGCACCCCCGAATCCCTGCCCCTCCACATTCAACTGATCAAAGGTCCGTGAAGGACCTGGCCCAAGGTCCACCGTCAATCCCGTCTCGTAGTCCCGACGATCCGCAGCATTCGCTGCAAACAGGCCGCGAAAATCCCCCGGATTCGCATGCGGTGCCGCAACCAGAAACAACGTCACGGACTGAGCATACAACCCCGTACCCACGGCCCTCAGACTATCATCCTCGCCATCAAACCGCAGCACCCAGCTGTCGCCGATCCGCAGCGATTGCGGCCGCCTCGCCGCATCAGGCTGCTGAAACACCGGACCGCCAGACACCACATTCGACAGCTCTGCAACACCCGACTCCGTTTTCCAGCCACCCGCCCGCGCCGCGGCACCCACGTCCAGATGCAGCCGCAATCCCGCTGTCACAGGCACGGTCTGCGCCGCCAACGGTAGCCCCGCCTGCCCACCCGCCAATACAACCAGCAGCGCAGCCAGCAGACGCCGCCCGACACGTTCAGCGCAAATCATCGATCAGCCCCCCCAACCTGCAGGCGGATACGTCTGAAAATTCTGATTGAACCAGTGGATGGAGCGGATTATTTCTGCTGTGCAGGCTCGGCAGGCACCAGCCGCACATAGTCCACACCCACCATATGATTCTTCACCGCAGCCGGATTGGACCCCACAATCTCAAATGTCATCCGATGAGCCCCCTGCGACAGCTGCACACCACGATACGTCAACACTCCGGTCGTTACCACCTCCGGAGTATTAAACAGATCCAGCTGCGGATCCAGCACGGTCTGATCCAGCTGCAGTCGCACCACGCCGTAATCCCGCGCTCGAGTCAGCACAACTTCCACGTCATACAGACCCGCCTCGGCAGCCTGCACTTCCAGACCCAATCGATCGCCTCGCTTCGCCCCTGTCCACCACAGATGATCATTCCCACTCCACCTGTCGGCAGGAAATCCGTCCATCGGCTGGCTGACGGCATTGCCGCCCGTCTTCTCGACAATCTTCAGCGCTTCGCCCTCCTGAGCACCCGGTACCTTTTTTGTCTGCGCATCAATCGGAGCACTCGGTCCCGACAGAGCAACCTGCGCCGGACTGGCCAGATAGGCGATCAGATCACGCACCTCATCCTTCGACAGCGAATCCAGCTGCCGCTCAGGCATCATCGAAATGTTCGACAGACTGCGTTCGTCAATCTCTGACTTCGGAATCACTACCGCATCATTGATCGTCTGAATCGTTAGAGCACTGTCGGTCTCTTTTCGCAACAGTCCCTGCACGACCCGACCATCGTTCAACGCCACCACCGTCACCTGATAGTCACGTCCCACCACCGCACTCGGATCCAGAATGTTCTCCAGAATATAATCCAGATTGCCGCGATTCGACCCGGTAATGTCCGGACCAATTTCACCACCCGTTCCAAACAGCTTATGACAGTTCTGGCAGGTCTTCGCGAACACTCGCCGACCGTTTCCGAGACTGGCTTTGGCCAGCACTCGCGGTCCCAGCTGCTTCTTCCAGTCCGCCAGCTGAGCACGCCGGTCTGCCGACGCCTCCCGAATCTCACCCCAGTGCTGCTTCAACAGCTCATTCAGACCAGCATCGCTGAACGCCAGAACCTGCCGCACGTGATACGCATGCAGATCACCGGACGGCACTCGGCCATCACCAATCGCTTCCAGCAACAGCTTCGTCCACGCGGGTCGGGAGACCAGAGTTCCCACAGCATCCGTCCGGACCGCCGGAGCCAGTCGTTCATACCGCTCCAGCAGCACTGCCGGTGTCCGCTCGCCGCCAATCGCTGCCAACGCCCGAATGGCTGGTCCCTGCAGGTCAGACTGCTCCAGAACAGCCGCGCTCAGAAACACGTCCGACGAGTCCCGGTCCTGGCCACGTACCAGCACATCAAGGGCACGTCGCCGACGCCCGACATCAGCCGCCGTATCCGCCAGCAGTTTTCGCATCACCGAAAATACTCGCTGATCGCCAAACAGCACCGCGACCTGATCCGCTCGATCCCGCACGTCCTGCTGTTCACTCTTCTGCAGGATCTCATAGGTCTGCTTCCATTCCTGCGGCATCGTAATGCCCACACGCCCCTCAAAGGACGCCAGCATCTCATCCAGAATCAACGCCCGCTCAGCGTCACCGGAAACACGCCCCAGCAGCGCCACAACTGCCGGCAATGACTTCGAATCTGCTGCCGCCCGCCGAATAATGAACCTGCGCAGCTTCTCAATCTTCGTCTGCTCAGCAATCTTCAGCGCCGCTTCCGGATCATCCGCCACCAGTGGCTCCGTGCCGTACCACAACAGCAACGGCAGATTATGATCAGACGCATCGCCCGCGTGCATGGCCAGAGCAGCAGCGATCGGAGCCCGCGATTTCAGCGGCAAACGCTGCAGCGCCGAACACAGATACAAACGCACTACCGCTGAATCCTCATCCTGAGCCATCTTTGTCAGAGCCTGCACCACAGCTTCCGATGCACCCTGATCTTCAAGCTCCAGCTGAATCGCCCAGCTGCGCAGCCAGAAGTCCCGATCCACCAGCAGCTGCAGCGTCTGCTGCTCCTGCAGCCCAACCGCCGCATGCAAAGACCACAGACACCGCAATCGCTGCTCCACCGGCCGACTACTGTCCCTGATGGCCGTCCACAAACGGCCCGCCAATGCCTCAGAACAACCCCGCTCCATCAGCTGCCGGCGCGCCATCCGAGTATGCCACTCGTTGCGATGCTCGTGAGCCGCAAACAACTGTTCGTCGTCCCACTTCGAAGCATCCACAACCACACGCTTCGCCTCGCCATACACAATCCGGTAAATACGCCCGCTGCTGCGATCCCAGATCTCCGGATTCGTACGATGACAAGCATTCCTGTCATACCAGTCCAGCAGATACACCGTACCGTCAGGACCATACCGCAGATTGATCCCCCGAAAATAATGATCGTTCGACAGCAGCAGATCCTTACCGTGATGACCCACCCACGCAGACGTACCCTCCACCGGTTCCAGAATGTCACAGTTCACCCGGTTCCCGTGCACGTTGTTGAAGAAGATCTGATTGCGATACTGCTCCGGCCAGTTGTCCCCCAGATAAATCATGGCACCGCAGTGCGCATGCCCGCCACCGGCATCCAGAGTACCACCAGCCGCCTTCGGCTCCTGCCCCCACCACGCATGGTCCGCAATGTCCCCCACGTAATGCGCGTGATCCGCAATCGTCCGAATGTCCTCGTACGTATACGGATTGAAATGCTGACCACCCTGACGGTGATACCGCGCCCCCTGGATCACATGCCACAGATGCGGAATCACACACGCCGTGATAAATGCCTGACCACGGTCGTTGAAATCCACACCCCACGGATTACTGGTCCCGTTCATGAACGCTTCAAATACATCCTTCTGCGGATGATAACGCCAGACAGCCGCGTTCAACGGCAGACGCTCGCCGTCAGCAGAACCCGGTCGCCCGACCTTCGAATGCGTAAAAACCCCGTGACAGCCATACAACCAGCCATCAGGCCCCCAGATAAAAGCGTTCAGCGTTTCATGAGTATCCTGCCAGCCAAAACCATCCCGCAGCACGATCGCTCCGGCAGGCACGTCCCTGGGAAACGGCAGCTGCTGCTGCGGAATCCCTGACATCGCGCCCGATGTCGGCGCCTTCCCGTCCGGTACGTCATCCCCATTCGCATCCGGAATAAACAGCAGGTAAGGCGCAGCCCCGACAAACACACCGCCAAAACCCACCTCCAGACCACTCACCAGATTCAGGCCCTCGATAAACACCTTCGATTTCTCAAACGCACCGTCACCATCCGCGTCCTCGAAAATCACTATCCGATCCCGACCTGCACCCTCCGCTGCACGCAGCGGATACGTAAATGCCTCCGCGACCCACAACCGCCCACGATGATCAAAACACATGGCAATCGGCTGGTGCACCTGAGGCTCGCCGGCTGCCAGCTGCACTCGAAATCCAGGTGGCACCGTCATATGAGCCGCAGCCTCCGCCGGACGCAAACCCTCCGCCATCTGCTTTCGCTTCTGAGGCTGAGCTGCTCGAAATTCTTCCGCAGTCACCTGCCGGGCGACATGCGTCAGCACACTGGCCCCCACCATACCACCCGCCGCCACGTCCACCAGACCGTCACCATTAATGTCCTGTACCGCGAGGCCACGACCAATTCCCGAATCTCCGTCAGCCAGATGCGGCACCCAATCCACCTGCACCACGCCGGACGCCGTACGCTGCCGCTGCAGCTCAAACCAATACACCACCGCACCAGCATCCCACAACGGACTGGATCGATGATGCGACCAGTACGTCTTGCCCGTAATGATGTCCTGCAGACCGTCACCGTTCACATCCGCCAGCTTCACCGCATGCGGCTCTGTAAACAGAACACCGTAGGGGTTGTCGGCCTGAGTCTTCCCCATGATCAGATGCTGAGTAAAGATGACCTCGCCGTCCGTCGTGCCCGTGTTCTCAAACCACGCCAGACCATACTCATGCGCATGCAGCGCAGAAATCACATCCGCGTCACCGTCACCATCAACATCCAGTGCAAACATGTCGGCAGCAGCCGGAGCAAACGGATAACGATGGAACGTCCAGAACTTCTGTGCGGCCGGATCCGCCGGATGCTGCAACCAGCCGTCTGTAGCAATCATATCCAACCGACCGTCACCGTTAATATCTCCCACACCCAGACCATGCCCGAACGGCGTCGGAGCAATCTTCTCGGAGATTTCCTGAAACTGCCACGCCCCCAGACGATCTGCAGCGACCGCTGAGTAATAGCCGTAGTGGCCCTGCCGAGTACAAATCAGTTCGGGCTGACCATCACCCGTGATGTCAGTGAACTGCGGAGCCTCGTTGCTGACAGAATCCGCAACCTGCAGCTTGTCCCACAAACCCGTCAGACCATCACGCCCCGGATTGCGATAAACAAACGCCGGTGTCCCCGGGAAACCCACCACCAGAATGTCGTTCCAGCCATCCCCGTTGAAGTCATGCACCCAATTGAAAAAGTTGTCCGCGTAACGTTCGCGGGGCTGAGGCACGGCCGGATAGATCTCCTGACGCTGCGAATAGTCCGGACCTGCATACCAGTGAGGACCATAAATCACGTCCGAAACACCGTCGTTGTTCAGATCCCCGGCAGCGATGCCCTCGGAATAATACACGTCGGTGAGTTGCTTCCGCTGGAACGTGTGCAGGACAGAATCCTGAGCCCCCGCGGCGGGCACAACAAACAGGCCACCAGACAGCAGCACAAACCACACCAACAACTCACGACAAACACTTCGCTGATGACACATGGCACTTTTTCCATCAGACAGAACGACTTCCGATCGGCAGCAACGGAAAACAAGGCCGATCGAGGTGGGCAGGAATTGAAGATCCTAGGAAATCCAGCGGAGATAGCCCAGCAAAAGATGGTACTCCGGAGGGAATTTTCTGAGGGCCGAGCGAAGGCAGCTCAGGAAACACCGGAAGTGACCATTCCCGAAGAACTTGCCCGATACGAATGTTCCGGTAAACCTCCCTACGGTGGCGGTCAGGCGGCTTTGAGCAATCATTGACGGCGGAACGATCCGCCCCCAAATCAACCGCCTCGCCACCCCACCAGTCGCCGGCAACCGTAAGCCACCTTCTCATGATGCTCAGTGCTCGAATCGAACCACAACCAACCCCCAACCCCCAACCCCCAACCCCCAACCGCACACAAAAAACAACACCCGTCAGCTGACGCTGACGGCTCGCCTGCGGGGGTGGGGCATGCACGCGGTGAACGACACGGGCTGCAGCCCATGCTACGACCACCGAGCACCAGCGTGGTGACGATGGCGAATCGCCCCTTTTGCTGACTGTTAATCAGCCCACGGAATGGCTGAGCGCCGGACAAACGCCCGCTGCGTCGCGGCTTTGTGTGGGCAAAAGGTGATCGGGCAGGATTGACACCGAGGACAAGAGGTAGCCCGAGCATTCCTGACGCGAGGGACAAGAGTCGTAATCCGGACTTTCGCCGAGGCACGAACGTCTCGTCATGAACGACAAGTGAAACCTGACAATTGACTTCGGCTCGGCGGGAGACTCGCCCTCCCAAACAGAGCTTCGCGGCTGCGAGGGGTGGGGTGAATACTGAACCATGACGATGGCTGTTCTGTTGCCACAGCGTACTGCCGTCACACTGGCAACTTATTGAATAGCCGGGTATCCACCACCCCAAAATCCAGCTCAGGCGTTTCAGTGGCAACGCAGACGGACGGACCGCAGCCACGAACGGCCCCGACGCCCCACCGAAGAATGGCCGAAAACCGCGAACCAATTAACGCCAAAAACCCGTAAAAACATTTGAGTTTTTAAGGGTCTTTGGCTGATTTCGATTCGCTGGCGATCGCGGCATTGGGCAGAGGGGGAATCGAACCCCCGACACCAGGATTTTCAGTCCTGTGCTCTACCAACTGAGCTATCTGCCCCGACGGCCTCTAGTGTACGACGGAAATCCTTCAGAAGCAAGGTAACAGCCCCGACTGACGCAAAATCGAGACCGGCGGGAAAATGCAGGCCGATTCACCGGTACAGCCGGAGCAGTCCATACCGGGGTCCGTCAATTCCCCGCAGCTGCCCCGACAGCTGATACTGCCATCGGATCCGCAATCTCCACGATCACAATCTCAATCACATAATTTCCACCACCGCCACCCAGACCACCAGCCATCCCACCACCGGCAAATTCACCACCTGTCGGACCGGCCATTCCCCCCAGAGGTCCACCAGCAGCACCGCCACCAGCAGCACCACCCACCGTACCCTCGCGGATGATCACATCCATCGACCGACGCATCCCGGTACCGCCCGACTTCCCACCATCCAGCCACGTCAGACCTCGCGCTTCATCCGAACGCTGCACACCACCCACAGCAGACTTGTAGTGCTTCATCACGTCTTCAGAATCACGAGCCTTCTTTGGTGAAAATGCCGCACGAGCGTAATACACTCGAGTCTCTGAAATGGAGGCTTCCGCCGGATTCGCCGGGTTCGGACTGACCCGAATCATGCCCGTAAAATCAAACTCCGCATTTCGATGCGGTCGAACAGGAAACCCCTTCGCATTCGGCGACAGCTTACTGCCAGGGGCCTGTGACATCGCACGCAGCTGGTCCACATACGACAACACCATCTGCTGACTGGACAGTGCCCAGGAATCCATCGCCGACTGACCAGCCTCTTCCTTCGCCGCCTTCGATCGCGGCAATGACTTCAACACCGCCAGCACACCCGGATCATGAGTCGCCGACAGAAAGAATCCCGCAGTGTTCAGACTGTCCGAACCAGTGCTGTGAATCTTCGAAAAGAAGGCGTACTCCGCCGCTCGCACAGACTCAGACGGAAGACTGGCTGCCAGCTTCAGCAAGCCATCCGCCGTGGTCAAATCCCCAGCCTGCTGTAACTGACCAGCCACAGCATCGAAAAACGGCTTGCTCCACAGCAACGCGCGAGCCTTACCGATCAACGCGTCGTTCAGTGCCGCCAGTCCCACTGGCTGCGCTGGCCCGGTCTGAATGCCAGCTCCCGGCTGACCCATGCCAGACTGACCCATACCCGGCAGTCCCATGCCCGGCACACCACCACCACCCAGACTCATTTCACCTCCAGCAGCACCGCCAGCACCACCCATCGACAACATCCCCGGGGCACCACTGGCGGGAGTAAACCCGGCCACGCCCGGCATCGACGGAGCACCGCCGCCACCGCCCATCGACAGCATTCCCGGGGCACCACTGACGGGACCGGCACCAGCCACACCCGGCATCGATGGCATGTTCGGCATCCCAGGCATCGAACCTCGCATCCCCGACATGCTGTTCATGCCGCCAGCCATGCCAGCCATGCCACCAGCCATACCCTCCATACCACCCGGCATGCCTCCCATTGCTCCCATTGCTCCCATGCCACCCGCAGAACCACCAGACATGTCCAGCAGCAGACCAGCGGCCGGCGACAATCCCGTCAACTTATCCAATGAACGCCCGGAGATTTCAGCCATCGTGGAAAGACAGCTGACACGACTTTCCGCCGGAAGTGGCGCTGTACCATCCACAATCGCCAGAATCACCTCGCTGACCTGCTGCGGATCTGCATCCAGATTCTTCAGCAGCGACACCGTCACGATTTCCGCATTCTCTTCAATCGATACGGGACTCTTCGCAGAACCCGACACAATCGCAAACAGAGACTGCCACGCTTCTTCTGAACCATTCTGAATCAAACCGTCGGCGACCGCACTGACCAGCTCACGAGCCATAGAAGCCACAGGGGCGGCAGGAGCCTGCCCGCCAGCTCCGCTGAACAAGTCACCGCCCGGCATTTCGCCGCCACCCGAAAGTCCACCACCCATACCCGGAGGCATCCCCGGCATACCCGGCATGATCCCGTCGCCAGGCGGCATTCCCGGAGCCCCCGGCATCACGCCGTCACCCGGAGGACCACCGGCGGCACCACCACCAGCGGCAGCACCAAAATTGCCCAGCTGACCCGGAACTTTACCACGCATCGAACCCACAGCCGGCATCGACTGCCACGCCGTCGCATACTCAGCCAGCATCGCTCCAATGGAATCTACCGGCGGACGACGACGCAGACTGGACTGCGGAGGTGCCAGTCCCGGAGGAGCGGAAAAGGCCCCGCCCGATGATGGTACACCGCCACCCGGAGGAGCACTGGAGTTGGGCTGCCCACCACCGCCCGCAGCAGCACCCGCTGACGTTTCGGAGAGTCCCGGAGGACCACCGCTACCCATCGCACCATAACCGCCCGCACCAGGATACCCCGAACCGCCTGCAGCCGACGAACCACCCATCATACCGGGCATCCCACCCGGGGCCATACCCTGCATGCCCGGATAGCCACCACCAGCCATACCGGCAGGTGCAGCCGCCGGCGTCGGCGGTGGTTCTGTGCTGACGGCCAGCAGCTCCATCAACAATGCTGCCACGGCCGGATCACCCGGCTTCGACTGCACTCGCTGCTCAATCGCCTTGAATACTCGCCGATCTGACTCACGCACAGCATTCTTCAGATCATCGTCTGACCACTTCGAAACGTCGGCATCGCGAGCAGGCAGAGACGCTGCCCCGGGCATCTGAAAACCGCCGGGTGCACCAGCCGCTCCCGCAACACCATCACCCATGGGCATGCCAGAACCAGCAGCAGCACCACCAACCGTCATTTCGCCTGGAGGACCACCATTGAACCCACCCATCGGCATGCCACCGGGAGGTCCGGAGGGGGCACCACCAGCGTCTGCACCACCCGCTGCCGACGATTCACCACCCTCTGACGGCGGCGCCATCGCCATTCCACCACCGGATGCACCACCGGAATCCGCCGCAGCAGCCCCCGCCCCGCCACCCGCATCAGCCGCTGGCTCATCGCCACCACCGCAGCCAGACAGCAACGTTCCCGTCAACAGCAGCAACACGGCCGCCAGACGACGAAACATGGTTCGATTGGAACAAAAACACGACGGCGATGGGCGATACGGAGGCACCTTGAGAATCTCCGAAAACAAACGTCGAACCCGGACAGGACACCCTGGCAGGACATACCACGGCCGGAATTTGCAGAATCTGCACCTGATATCACCCTGCAACTTACGATTCAGACCGCCCGGTTGCAAGCTGGGAAAGCAGTTTGAGAGGGCCAATTTCCGGCGGAACTGTCCAAATCAGCGATCAGGCAACCCAGAACACCTGCCTGTTTCCCGCTCGCAGCTCTGTTCGAAATCCGGAATTCCACCCGATTCCCCCGAAAATGCCTCCTGACTGACACCGTTTTCGTCGTAACATCTGACAGTGACCGATCGTTTCCCGGACTGTTTCGAATGCTGCGATTTCTGAAAATTTCCTGCATTCTGACGTGGATCACGGTACTTGCCGCGATGCTGCCTCTGACGGTCTGCGCTCGGGCAACCGCCGGCTGCGGCGATTACCTGCACACACGGTTCGGTCCTCCCACTCACATCCGGCTCACGATGCCACTGCTGCCGGCACACACGGCCATTGAATTCGTGCAGGTCGCTCAGCGTGGCCAGACAGGGGCCGCGCCGACAGCCACCTCAGCAGATCAGTACTCCCAGCATTTACCACCGATTTCCGTTCCCGGTCGACTGTGCCTGAATGGCGAATGTCGGCAGTCCGGAACGCCCCTGCTGCCGCTCCCGCGACCACTGCTGGCCCGCCCAGCATCAGTTCAGGCGGTCCTGCTGCGTACCGGGCAGACGGATGCTCCGGTCGTCCCTCAGCGACTGGCTCAACACAACACCACTGCTGCCGCCTCGGGTGGATACCCGCTGCAGATTGAATACCCTCCGGAAGTCATGACTCAGTTCAGCTGAACTACGACACAGATCACGCTGGTGATCGACGCCCGCTGCTGAGACCGTTCCTGCGACAGCCCGTTGCGAAATCTGCTTCTGATTTCCGGCCGCTGCGCACCACACAACGCTCGCAGCCTTCTGTCTGCTGCTGACCTCTTCTCCGGATTTCAGGGATCGTGCCATGGCCGTCGCAACTGCCGAGAGTCGAAGCGAAAAACGCATTGTCAAAAAGGCAATCGGACCTCGACTCAGAATTGTCTTCTTTGTGGTCCTCGCGCTGCTGGCCATGATCGGTGCCAACAGCCTGTATCTGGCCGGAGTCAAATTTCTGGAGTTCTGGACGAAGCAGACCTATCAGGACTACTTCTACCAGTGGATGTTCCTTGTTCACATCGTCCTCGGCTTGCTCATCGTTGCTCCCTTTCTCGTGTTTGGCATCATTCATATGCGGAACACAAAGGATCGGAAGATTCGCCGCACGGTGATGATCGGCTATGCACTGTTTGCCGTCTGCCTTGCCGTACTTGGCTCAGGACTGCTGCTGTTTCGCAGTTTCGTCGATCTGAAACATCCGGCCGTTCGAGCGCTGGTGTACTGGCTGCACGTCGGAGCTCCCGTGGTCGGCGGCTGGCTGTACTGGATGCATCGCCTCGTCGGACCGAAAATCCGCTGGCGTTCCGGCTTCGCCTGGGTCGGCGTCGCAGCCGCCACCGCCGCCGGCATGATCTGGTGGCAGTCCACCGACCCGCGGGAATGGAATGTCGTCGGACCAGCCTCAGGGGAACAGTACTACTTCCCCTCACTTGCTCACACGTCCACGGGGAATTTCATCTCCGCCAAAACTCTGCAGATGGACGACTACTGCCGCAAGTGTCACCAGGATGCTCACGACGACTGGGTCGCCAGTGCCCACCACTTCAGTTCATTCAACAATCCGGCCTATCTTGCCAGTGTCGCTGAAACTCGCGAAGTCAGCCTCAAACGCGATGGCAACGTGCAGGGCTCAAGATTCTGCGCCGGATGCCACGACCCGGTCCCGTTTTTCAGCGGGGCCTTCGATGATCCGCAGTTCGACATGCTGAATCACCCGACCTCACAGGCCGGCATCACCTGCACCGTTTGCCACGCGATTACCCATATTAACAGCAATCTGGGCAACGCCGACTACACAATTGAAGAGCCGGTGCACTACCCATTCGCCGGCAGTGATAATGCCGTGCTGCAGTGGATCAACAATCAACTTGTGAAGGCCAATCCGTCATTCCATAAAAAGACATTCCTCAAGCCACTGCACCAGTCCGCAGAATTCTGCGGTGCCTGTCACAAAGTGCACCTGCCCTTCGCACTCAACCACTACAAGGAATGGCTGCGCGGGCAGAATCACTACGACAGCTGGCTGCTCAGCGGTGTCTCAGGACACGGTGCCCGCAGCTTCTACTACCCCGAGACGGCACAGACGGACTGCAACGGCTGCCACATGCCACTGAAGGAGTCCAGTGATTTCGGGGCACGCCTGCTGGATGATTCCGGCAAGCTGAAAACGCACGATCACTTCTTCCCGTCCGCCAATTCCGCCATGAACTGGATGACAGGCAACGAGCGATACATCGAACGTCACAAAGCGATGCTGAAAGGCACGATGCGAGTTGACGTGTTTGGTGTCCGCGAAGGCGGGACGCTGGAAGGTCAGCTGACCGCCCCGCTCAGACCACAGGTACCGGCCCTGAAACCCGGAGCCTCATATCTGCTGGAAACTGTCATTCGAACGCTGAAGGTCGGACACCACTTCACTCAGGGCACCACCGACTCCAATGAAGTCTGGCTGGAAGTCACACTCCAAAGCGGCGATCGCAGTCTGGGTGCCAGTGGGCTGATGGGCCCTGACGGCTCGGTCGACGAGTGGTCACATTTCGTCAATAACTTCATGCTGGATAAAAACGGCAACCGCATTGACCGTCGCAACGCACAGGACATCTTCGTGCCACTGTACCAGCACCAGATTCCACCAGGTTCAGGCCAGACGGTGCACTACAGTTTCCGGCTTCCGGAGGACATTTCCGAACCGCTGCAGGTCAAAGTCCGCCTGCTGTATCGCAAATTCGACTCCACGTACATGCAGTATGTGGATCAGAAGACGGCAGAACTTGGACGACCGATTCGCGGTCATCAGCCGGGTCAGCCGTGGCGTAACGAGCTGCCGATACTGGTTGTCGCAGAAGACTCCGTCGTCTTCCCGATCGCAGGCGGTGCCGCCGTGGAAAATGCGCCGCGGGAGATTCCCGAATGGCAGCGCTGGAACGATTACGGAATCGGTATGCTGCTGAAGGGTAAGGCCGAGCTGCGTCAGGCCATGGAAGCCTTCCGCCGTGTCGAAGAGCTCGGACGTTTCGACGGACCTCTGAACCTCGCTCGAGCACTTGTGGAGGAAGCCGGTCCGGGACAACTGGACGAAGCGGCCACCGCTCTGCAACGAGCCGCCGCACACAGCGATCCCGCCGCACCGCCCTGGACCGTCGCATGGCTCAGTGGAGTCATCAATCGGCAGCAGGGACGGCTGGCAGATGCAGAAACCAATTTCCGACAGGTCACCGAAGAACGCACGGAAGAAATGGTTCGTCGCAAGTTCGACTTCAGTCGGGACTATATTGTTCTGAATCTGCTGGGACAGACGATCTTTGACCGAGCTCAGCAGATCCGTGGCAGCGATGATGCTGCGAAGGAAAAACGGCTTGCTCGGCTGCAGGAGGCTGTGGAAGTGTTCCGCCGTACGCTGCAGATCGACAGCGAAAATGTCGACGCCCACTACAACCTTGCACAACTGTACCAGCAGCTGGGTTCTGCAGAACAGGCTGCCGTGCACCAGCAGGCGCATGAAAAATACAGGATCGATGATACAGCTCGCGGGGAAGCTGTGGCAGCCGCTCGTCGAAAATATCCCGCTGCCGACTTCGCAGCGGAACCGCTTGTCGTTTACGATCTGCAGCGTAGTCAACAGACTCAGCAGCAGGCCGCTGATGCTCAGCCTGTGACACCCGATGGCAGTGCCGAGGAGTAGTGTACGGATGGCGGACAGCAGACAGCCGGATGTTGAACAGTCAGAAGAAATTCAGAACGACGAGGTCGTGGGCCGGGCGATTCGCTGGTCACTGGCTGTCTTCGTGCTGCTGGCCACCGCGGCTGCCGGCGTCTGGTGGCTGTCCCGTCCGGCCCCCGCGCCGGTCGCCGGACCTGCCGCAAAAACGGCACTTCCTGAAGCTCGGTCCGGACCGCGTCTCGAAATCCCCAATATCCCATTTACTGACATCACCACCGCCGCCGGCATCGACTTCATTCATCAGAATGGTGCTGAAGGAGAAAAACTGTTGCCCGAAACCATGGGCGGTGGGGGAGCCTTCTTCGACTTCGACAATGATGGTGACCAGGATCTGCTGTGCATCAATTCCAGCGTCTGGCCGTGGGCTCGGAACAAACCCGCACAGCCTCCGCTTTCGGCACTCTATGCCAATGACGGAACCGGTCGCTTTACCAACGTCACAGGCGGCTCCGGACTGGACGTGCCAATGTATGGAAACGGAGTCGCCTGCGGCGATGTGGACAACGACGGAGACGTGGACCTGTTCATCAGCTGCCTCGGTGCCAATCACCTCTTCCTGAACTCCGGCAACGGAAAATTTCAGGACATCACGGCACAGGCCGGAGTAGCGGGTGAAGAGTCCGCGTGGAGCACCAGCTGCGGATTTTTCGACGTCGAAAATGACGGTGACCTCGATCTGTTCGTCTGCAACTACATCCAGTGGGATCGGGAAACAGATCAGGGCATGAACTTCACACTTGATGGACAGCTGCGAGCCTACGGACGCCCAACAGACTTCAAAGGTGCGTTTCCCGTGCTGTATCTGAACGATGGCAAAGCCGGCTTCAGGGATGCCTCAGTGGATCTTGGAATTCAGGTCCGTGATCCAAACACCGGAGCTCCGCTGTCCAAGTCTCTGGGTGTCACCTTCCCCGACCTGAATGCCGATGGACGCCCGGATATCATGGTGGCCAACGATACCGTGCAGAATCTGCTGTTCCTCAGTCAGCCAGGCGGCGGATTTCAGGAAGTGGCTGCAGGATCCGGAGTCGCCTTTGACAATGCCGGGGCTGCCCGCGGAGCCATGGGACTGGACTTTGCCAGCTTTCGAAACTCGCCCGCTGTCGGAATCGCCATCGGCAACTTCGCCACGGAAATGACCGCGCTGTATGTCTGCCAGAATCCTGGCATGACCATGCCGGTGTTCCGGGATGAGGCCGTTTCCAATGGGATCGGCCCCGTCACTCGAACGGATTTGAAATTCGGAGTTCTGTTTGTGGACGCTGATCTCGACGGACGACTGGATCTGTTCGAAAACAACGGACACCTTGAAGCCGACATCAGCATTGTGCAGTCCAGTCAGCGGTACGAACAGCCCCCGCATCTGCTGTGGAACTGTGGACCAGAGGAAGAAACAGAATTCGTGATGCTGGGCGAACAGAAGACGAGTGCCGATTTTGCTCGCCGCATGGTGGGGCGTGGAGCGACGATGGCCGACATTGATGGCGACGGAGATCTGGATCTCGCCCTGTTTGCCTCAGGTGCCCGCCCCCGACTGCTGCGCAATGATCAGCAACTGGGACATCACTGGCTGCGCATTCGTCTGCAGGGCAAAACAGTCAATCGGGACGCCATCGGAACGCAGGTTGAACTGGTGCTGGCGGACGGCACTCGACAGTTCCGCACCGTGATGCCCACCCGCAGCTATCAGTCTCAGGTGGAACTGCCCGTCTCGTTCGGCCTTGGCAACCACACGAACGTTCAGGAGCTGCGAATCACGTGGCCCGGCGGCCAGCAGCAGACACTGATCCCCGACGGCATCGACCGAATCGTGGACATTGTCCAGGCCGACACTCAGAACAAGTAAATCAGGACCTGCGACGCCCCATCGGTCAGCCAACCCATCGGGCCCCCCCGTGCCCCCCGTGCCCCCCGGCCCCCCCGGGACCTCCCGGGACCTTCCGGGACCTCCGAGCACCAGCTCGGAGACACTGATCCACCGACCTCCGGCTCGGCGGCAGCCTCTCCCTTCCAAGCGTACCACGTCATGCCCCTTCGGGAGGGCGAAGCTCCTGCTGAGCCGAACCGTACGCGAAACGCATCAGACCCGCGGCTCGGCGGGAGCCTCGCCCTCCCAGGCGTACCACGTCACACCCGGGAACCACTTGTCCCAACCGGAAACTCATCAATAGCATGCCCTCGCAGTCGTGACCGTTCGTAACTCTGTCATCCACGAGGAGCGAACCTGAGTGTGAATTCCGGGGCCGATCGGTTGACAGTCAGTCTCCGCCTGAATTAGTCTTTTTTTTCCAACGACAAATTCGTCACTGCAGGTACACCGTAACACCTGCCGCCGTGCGGTATTTTCCAGGATCTGATCATGATTGACGTGGCTGACCAGCACATGCGTGACAACAACCCTGAGGCTGCCCTCAAAGCCTACCAGGATGCGTGGCCAAAGGTCGTGCGACAGCTGAACAAAAAACAACAAGTCTGGCTCCTGCTCTCTATTGCAAACGCTGCAGTGCGATGCGGTAACTTTGAAGAGGCCTTTGAAGCCCTTGCTGCCCTGCCTGAGGGTTTTTCTGATTCAGAGATTGTTCTTGGTAACCCCTTGTTTCATCTGCTCGTCGGATTGTCGTTCCATGGGCTTGAGGAGAACCCGGAGGAAGAGATCGAAAATTTCTCGCGAGCACTGATCTGTGGTGGCCCCGAAATCTTTGCCGGGGAAGCCCCCATACATCTGCAGCAGACTCTTCAGGTTCTGGAACCGCCCGCTGAAACTGCAACATGGGAAGGCTATACGGGTTGTTCGCGTGATCTGCTGAATGACGCAACCGGCTATCTTCGCGAACTGCTGACTGCAAAATTCGGATCAGCCCCACCCTATGCATAAGTCGCAGCAGGGACACGACTGTTGAAACGCCATGTATCGTTGGGAATTGGTTCAGGCAGGCATCGCGGGCATCGACTGCGGAACAAAGAATGCCGCTGCATGGGCCATTCGTTCTGACTGAAAAGCTGCAGCAGCTTGCCGCGTCTATCCGCCTGCACATTCAACACCAGAATCAATCAGTAGGTGACTGTAAAATGAAGCCTGGCGTATCCATCGCGCTCATTGTTTGCGGAACGCTGTTGTTGCTGTGTCCCTATGCTGATTCCATCACCCGCACAACGGTGGTTGGTCGAGTACTTGAATCCCGAAAAGAACTTACCAGCGTAAGCCTGAGTGAGGTCGACAAACCAATCGAAGCTGTCTATGGATTTACTGGTATCACGATGATTGCGATCGGCGTCTGGAGATCTTTTTCGCGTCACGCAAACTGACAACACCTGACACAGCGCCCCAAGTCGCGTATCGTTCAAGCAAACAGTACGATCAGCGGCATCACCGGACCAGACGCCTCCCACTTCGCAATCTTCACAGCCATTTCTCGCTGGCCACGATCGTCGGCCGTGGCAGTCGGCCACGCACTTGCAAGATTCGACCTGAAGTCATTTCCGTCCCCTCCCTCCCGGGACCTCCGAGCACCAGCTCGGAGACACTGATCCACCGACCTCGGCTCGGCGGGAGCCTCGCCCTCCCGAGCGCAGTGTCGCACCTCTTTGGGAGGGGCGATGTCGCAACCCTCTGGGAAAACACCAGTTCGGGGACGTACCCTATGCCCCTGCTTGCACCCTGTCGCGCACTCAGCCGAACCGAGAGCCTCCAAAAACGGCCAAAAGATTCCGGATGCCCGAGTCCTTAAACATCCCTGCGTGCTGCCGTTTTTCAACGTGTCGCGTTCCGGAACTCGGATTGGTGATTTTCCGCCATACCATTGCAGTGCAGGCACATTGACTCAATCAGGACTCTTCGGCTTTCCCCGCAGTTTTTGCCGGTTTCACCACAAAAATCACAACAGTTCCCTCCAGCTGATCTGTCCGCGAAATCCAATTCACTCGATACTCCTCGGCAAACACCCTGCATTTCGTGCTCACCCGCTAAGGGAACACCCTGATGTCGTCGGCTACCGCTGGACGTTTTCTGCCCAGAGTTGGATTTCGCACTCCGATGCTCTGGTTCCTGCTGGCTCAGATGCCTGCCGTCTTTCTGTACGGCTTCCAAAGCTGGTCCAGCGCTCAGTTCCGCACGTTTCCGCTGCTGTTGTGTGGCATTGTCTGGATTGCCGTCAGTGAATGTGCTGGGCGCAAAGAGCGCTGGCGTCCGGAATCTTTCCTGTTCATTCTGGGCAATCTGCTGGCGTTTTCGCTTGGTGCCGTCCGCGCCTCGGCATGGCTGATTTCCGTCGGTGCGGCCTGTGGGGCCTTTGCATGGATTCTGGCTCGGCGTCGGCATGTGGCGGGGCGAGTGGTGTTTTCGATGGCCCTGCTTCTTGTTCTGCTGGTACGCCTGCCCCCCTCGCTGAGTCGGTCTCTGGAGAACCGCTGGGAATCGACGATCGGCAGTCTTTCGAACTCGGTCCTGATTGCTGGCGAAGTCCTGCACTACACCGATTCCTCCGGCCTGCATCTGGAACAAGCCCAGCTGGCCCATCGTTTCCTGCACGGTGGTCTGGCCGGCGGATATTCACTCGTGGTTCTGGGTCTGGTGATGGGTACATTGATGCACCGCTCAGTCCTGCATCTGCTGTTACTGCTGCCCGCCACGCTCTGGTGTGCAGTGATGACATCTGTTGGCGGCACAGTCCTTGGAGTGTACTTCTTCCAGTGGACGGGGATCGACGTATCAGCTGGCATTGCCGGGGCGATCTGGCGTCTGGACCTGCTGCTGCTGGGCCTCGCCTTCGTCTGGAGCTCGGACCAGGCCATCCTTGTGCTGACGCATGCAATCCCGATCATGGAAGAGATGGTCTCTGGCCGTCGCCAGATCCGGCGGATGGAAGAAGACGAGGATGAGATGCTGGAGCGTCCCATGTTTCGCTCAAACAGCGTCACAAGGGCCTTCAACGCCTGGGTGGCACCGGCACGGCCTGATCGCCTGCTGCTGGCTGGCGTACCGGACGGGGCGGTCGTCGCCCGGGCTCACGCCACAGCCCAGGCTGGTGCTGCAACATCACTGCCGGCCGAGGACGCTGCCGACAGCCCCATCAGTGAATCTCTGACGGTTCGCGGCAATAGTGGCCCGTGGCTGCTGATCACCACTGCAGCTGTCCTGATGCTGCTGGTTCAGGCCCTGCGGTTTCTTCGGATCTGAGGTGCAGTCATGAGCAGCGATAACACACCAGACAGTCCTTCTCAGCGCAGCGACTGGAATCGTCGTCGCGTCAGTTATCTGCGGATGGGGCGATCGTTTATTGATGGGATCAACCCCGATCGCAGTCTCAATCCGCTCAGGAACCTGTTTCGTAAACGACGCGAGGTTGTTGAAACGTCCATCAACTGGTTCTACTCGCGAAACTGGGTGCTTGCCTATTCGGCCGCTCCGGTTCTGCTTGTCTCTCTGCTGGCCTTTCTCACTGCTGTCTGGGCTCGCAGCCACGCCGACTTCTCAGCTCATCGTCAGTTCCTGCTCAGATCACTGCAGACAGCAACCTCTGCTGCTGATGTCGTCCGACAGGAACTCAGCCTGCGCGCTCTCCAGAATCTTGAACCACTGAATTCCAATTACGCACTGCAGCTGGCAGAACTGCTGCGGGGTAGTGGTCGAGTCGCTGATGCAATCAACACTCTGCGTCCCTACGCGCCGTCCGATGCGGCAGGCAGCCCCGAGATTCGACTGTGGCTGCTGGATCTGGCTGCTCAGAATCCCCAGGAACTCAGCCTCTCCGAAGAAGAACGCATTGCTCAGCTGCAAAGGGTCATTTCCGAAAGCCCGGGCAATGTCAAAGCTTCAAAAACACTTGCCGGTATCTGGACCGAAAGACAGGAATGGCAGCTGGCAGAACGTTGTCTGGAAGAATCCGCGACCCTGTTTCCCGAGGTGAATCTGGAACTGCTGAAACTGCAGATTCTGCTGGGACGCTCACCTGAAGATCGCTCAAAGACCGGTCAACTGGCTGTCAGCGGCATCACAAAACGGCTTGAGGAACAGCCCAACGATGTCCAGCTCACCTGCAGTCTTGCAGAAGCCCTGTATCTCAGCCAGAAACCTCTCGAAGCCCGCGAAAAACTTGAAGAATGGCTGAAACGCAGTGACGACGAAGCAGTCAGAAAAGTCCTCAGCCGACTGGAATTACTGATCGCTCAGTCCGAAATGATGGAGTCCGTGGAAAACAAGGACAGCTGCACCGTCATGCTGTATCGAGCACTGAAGCTGGATCCGTCAAATCAGGAGGCGATTCAGCTGCTGCGGACTGTCGACCGGGCTGGAGCCCTGATTGTGAAAGGTGAGTTACAGGCCTGCATCGATTTCTGGCGCGAGCGACTTCGCCTTGAGCCTGAAAATCGCAACGCCCTGCGCACACTGGCCACACTGCAGGAACTGATCGGCGAGCCTCGCGCGGCCGCGGATCTGATCAGGACGGACATTGGTCGCTATCCCGGTGATCGACTGTATCTGGTCGATCTGCTGACCAAAGCCCAGCACACGGATCAGGCGGATCAGATGGCACAGCTGGCCGTCTCTGAGCAGCAGCAGGCACTGGAAAAGAATCCAGCCGACCGAGAAGCTCGCGTCAACATCGCACGCTGCCTGCTGATTCTGAAACGCCCTGAAGAAGCCCGCAAAATGCTGCTCGATGCATCCGACGAAATCATTAACGAATGTCGTCGTGACCCCAAATGGATGGCCGTCTTCGGAGCCGCCAGCCTTGCGATGTTCGACGACCAGACAGAACTCACAGGAAAACTCAGTACGATCTCCCAGCCAGCCATGCCCGTCATCCGCGACCGGGCACACGGGCGAGCGCTGCTGCCGCTGCTGAAAGATGTCGTTATGTCCGGTCCAATCACCGACAGCACGTCGGTACCTCTGGCCGGTATTGATCGTATTGTCCGCATCGCACTGACCGGCGGAGCAGCCGCGCGGGACGCCGATAAACTGCTGACCGAATTGCGCAGTGACGGAATCTTTGTACTCGACATCCTCTCATTGCAGGCTGCCCACGCACTCACTCTCGAAAATTATGACCTCGCCGTGCAAAGTCTTGAACTGGCCAACAGCATGACCAATGGCGCCAACCCGCTCATCCTGAATAACCTCGCCATCGCCAAAGTTCGCAGCAAACCCTCACGACCATGGGAAGCTCTCAAACACATCGAAGTCAGTATCCGCGAACTTCCTGACAACCCCGAGATCCTCTCCACTCGCGGCGAAATACACATCGCACTCAACTCTCTCAATGAAGCTGAAAAAGACCTGAGACACTCGCTGCGCATCAGATCCGATCGCCCCAAAGTTCATCGCATGCTGGCTGATGTGCTGAAACGTACCGGGCAGGATAAAGAAGCAGTCGCACACCTGAATGAGGCCGAAAAACTGGAACGCCTGCAGGGAGCTGAACAGGCGCGACTCCGCTGAACACTGCTCGCCGGTCTTCGGGCTCTACGGAAAATGCTGTGCACGATGTTGCTGCGCCACCTGAATGCTGGTGATTCTTCACCACCAAAGGACACGGTGGTCAGTGAACAGTACACGCAAAGTTCCCCCTCCCTGGCAGGGCGACGCTCCTGCCGAGCCGAAGTCAACGGCCCCTGTTCCTCTGTCACCGTTCGTCCACAACCGTAGACCGGGCATTCCTGCCCGGCCACCCTTTGCCCACACAAAGCCACAACGCCCCGCACGCTCGCCCGCCCCTCATCCACCCCCTCGGCTGACTACCACTCAACGGAACCCTCGGCATCGTCACCGCCCTGCTGCTCGATGGTCGTAGCATGCGATTCAGCCCGTGTCGTCCACCGCGTGCCCCCCCCCCCGCCCTGGGAGGGCGAGGCGCCTGCCGAGCCGAATTAAACTGCCCCTGTTCCGCTGTCGCTGGTCGCCCACAACCGTAGACCGGGCATTCCTGCCCGGCCGTCTCTTGCCCACACAAAGCCACGACGCGCCGCACGTTTGCCCGCCCCTCATCCACCCCCTCGGCTGACTACCACTCAACGGAACCCTCGGCATCGTCACCGCCCTGCTGCTCGCTGGTCGTAGCATGCGATTCAGCCCGTGTCGTCCTCCGCGTGCCCCCCCCCTCCCTGGG
>CAIOKE010000174.1 GCA_903858815.1 uncultured Planctomycetaceae bacterium
TCGACGTGGATCTCCTCGTGACCCTCTGTTCGTCTTCGCAATCGTCGCCTTACGGACACGGTGAAAACTCCCTTCAGAATTTCGGGTGGACGCACCGATCAACCGAGGTAACATGCCGCGAGCGGCTGGCTGGCTGTGGTGACGCGGGGTGCAGGTGAAGAAGGACAAACCGGGGTGGCCGTTACGGTCGCCGTGCCAGCAGCGTCCGCAACGAAGAGTTCTGAGGATTTCCTGGCTGCGGTGGCCCTGACACTTCGAGTCAGCTCGCCTGATCGCGGGGTTGGCATACAGCGTTCCTGGATGAGGCAGAAACATGTTTCCCACGAAGATTCGATCCGACCCAGATAAGGGGTCCAAAGCAGCTTGATGGTGATCCAGCAGAGAAACGAGATCCAGAGGCCGATCAGAGTCGTTTGGATCGCGACTGCGAATCCCGCGATCATCAGTTCGGGTGATTCGCTGCGCTGCTGAAAATGGGACAGCGCCTCACTGATGCCAGCGAGCGTCCCGGCGAGTCCCACCATGGGGGCGGTCGGAATCAACCAGCTGCAAAGTCGCTGCGAGCCACCTTCGATCGTCTCCAGCCAATGACCAATGTGAATGTCGGCCGCCTCCACACTGGCTTTTGGCTGCGTCAGTTGCCGCACTGCTGCTGCAACCTTCTCTGGTAAGTCACGCGACATGAATTGGAGGCGTCGTCTGTTGTCACTGGTGTTTCCGCTCAGGTTGAGCAGCAGTCTTTGCAGGTCGAGCAGAGGCTGATGATCATTCCGAGGCAGAATCACTGTTCGGACCAGCGCCTCGACGAAAAGGCCGAGGCCCAGAATACTCTGGACCCCGAGCAGGACGAAAATTGCATCACTGATCAACCTCACGAGACTTCTCCTTACCGGATGCATTCACAGAGGGATTGTCCAGCCGAGCCTGCAGCTCCGCATACATTTTTTCCAGAGTCTCGATTCGCTTTTGCTGCACGCTCACCATTGCTTCCAGTGTCTCCACCCGTTCTCTTTCGGATGGCACGGGAGCACCACCAGACGGGATCGCATCAATCAGTCCGGTGGCAGCTTCCTGTTTCGGCTCCGGGGCAGTGGCCATCTCCTGTTCCGGTGACGTGGTTGCTACGGCGACCGAATCGTCCTGAGAAGCCGTCTCTGTCGCCGGGGTTGCCTCAACGGGCTCAAGCGATGTCGCCGGATTCCGATATCGGTCAAGCAGCGCCTTCAATCCTTCTTCCCACTTTTCTGAGAGTCCCGGATTCAGTTTCTGCAGACGACGATACCGCATGATCGCCGGTGTGAGTGAGGTCTTCGGGCTTTCGTCAGCAGCCGGAGCCCTGACAGTTGCCTTCTGCTGAGACTGATTCTTCGACTCATCCGCCATTGCCAGTGCACCTGCAGTGGCGACACAGACTAATGCCAACAGATACCGCTTCATTTTTCTGCTCCTGTTTTTGTGGTTTCCGAAGCCGCCCACGTCTTCGCAAAATCTTCAAAGAACTTCATTGAGCTGATGTCGACGCCTCTCTGTGCAAGACTCTCCTCATCAACCATGGAAGAACGTTCTGCAGTCCCCGAGGACGCGCTTTCTGCTCCCCCACTCGCTGCTGTTCCCGTGTTTTTCAGGAACACGTCTTTCGAATCTCCACAGCCCACGGTCATCGCGGACAGCACTGCCATGACGATCAGTTTTCGGTCAATCATTTCTTTTCTCCTGCTTTTACTTCGGCTTCGATAACTTCACCTGGCTTGACTTCCGCTGCTGTTCGTTGAGCAGCGGCCGCCTTCTTCTTTTCGAGCGCCTGCCGCAGAATCTCCCTGGCCGATGTGCTGTTGGCCTCACTCATGCCGGTACCGGGTGTCAGCACTGGGACTGGAGCATCAAACACCCGATCAAACAGCGATGTGACATTCTGCATGGTGCCAGGTAATGTTGACAGGCCTGTGGTTATAAACTTCAGGTCATCGACCAGCTTCATTGTCACAAGCTGCTGCGACTTGAGTTGGGCGATTCGCGACAGGATCAGCTTCTGACCCTCAGCCGTGCGGAACAGCTTTTCAAGGTTGCGGACCTGTGCCTTTACCTCTTTTCGCTGCGCCTGAAGCGCCGCAATCTGCTGAGCCGCATGTTCCAGCTCGCGTTCCGCCAGCTTCTCCAGCGACTGAGCCGTCAGCAGATCAGTTTCAAGCATGGCGACATCATGTTCTACGTCCTCTGGCAGTGGCTGGTTATTCAACACCTGGTCCTGAAACCGCTCGGCCAGCTGTTCAATCGCGCTGCTCGCAGCAGCAATCGTTTCTCGCCGCCGCTCACTGGCCGCCCGCATCTCTGCCATGCGATTTTCAGCCAACTGCTGAGTTTCTTCCAGTGCACCAGCCACACGGTCCAGCGCGCCCATCACGCCGGCCTGCTCTTCACCCAACTCGCCCAGATAGTCGGCCGCATCGCTCAGAGATTTGCTCAACACATCCTCATACGCGTCCCGGGCCTCCCGGCTGTCCGGATTCTTACGCACCTCAAGGAGCTTCTCGTTGAGTTCCTTCAGGGAATTCCTGAAGACATTCTGCACCGCCTCCTGCTTCTTCAGAAAGCCGCTGCTGATAACGTCCTCAGCCTTCTTCTTCTCCTCATTCAATTCTTCAATCTGAACCTCAAAGACCGACAGTTCCTCGGATTGGTCCTGAGCGCGAACCGTCGCTGCGGTGCTGACCGCCGTAAGCACCAGCGTGATGGTGAGCAGCCATGCACGAAGCGGCGGTGCTTTGGCCCTGTTTTTTTCCATTTGTCTGTCTCCCACAGAGTCATGAACTTGTGCCACCGGCCTTACAACTTGCTGGTGGCTTCATCAGTAAAAAGGCGCCACAAGATCCAGAATCCGCGTATTTCCGGAGAAACGTGGAAGTTTTCCCCGAACAGGTACCGCCACTGAGCCAGACCGAGGAAACTGCGGACACGCTGTCTGCGAAGCATGAGTCTGAGAATGCGTCAGCAATCCATCCTCAGACACCTCAGGTCAGCACTGCCTGATATGGCAGACTCTCGCTTCAGACGTCGGAACTGCTGCGTGGCGGATTTCCGCCGTGTTTTCCCGGGTGTATTGCTGACGGGCTGACGATCCGAGTCCGGTGCGGCTGAATTCCATCAGGACTTCCGCTGACCGACTATTTGTCGGTTGTGGTGTCAATGATGACCGGGGTTTGCGGGCGACGATCGGTGTGCGGTGTCTGATCGCGATAGTTCTGCAGTCTTCGAGCAAAGTCTTTGACGGAATCGGGCGTCCGGTTCTCAAGAAACTTCGGGTGAGCGATCGCCTTTTCCACGAAGGCAATGGCTTCCGAGTACCGTCCAGCCCGCGCGAAAGCGGCTGCCAGCGTGTCGATGTGGCCGGGGACATCGAACTGGCTGAGTGTATTACTCTGAGTGGCATAATGAATTGCCAGAATGCCATCGTGGAATGACGGATCCGGGCAGCAGGCCAGATGCCAGGCCAGATTATTGAGAAAGGTGCCGTTTCGCGGCTGCAGCAGAGCGGCTTCACGATAACACCGATTCGCCTCCGCGTAATCCTGCTCCTGATCTGCATGCCATGCACGCGCTGCCAGTATCTCCGACAGAAACTCGTGGCCATTCGTGACCTGTCTCTGATATTTCACTGACTCAGCGGACGCCTCATACGCCTGCTTCGGCTGCGTCTGGTTGAAGAATGCCACACGCCGCAGATCGTGGGCGATGGCGAGCTGTGCCGGTGTGGCCACAGAACCCGCTACGACGTCGTCAAGAACCGTGATGACTTCCGGGCAGGCTTTCGCCTGCAACAGGTTACGAGCAACATTCAGCTTCTGTTCGATGGTGTCGTCAGCAGCGAACACGCTGAAGGGTGACCACACAAGCAGAAAATATGCGGCTGTGAACAGTGCACGAATATTCCGCGTGTTCATGAGAATTGTCCTTTCGGCAGTTTAAGAAATGCCTCAAAATGTGTGTTTCGGGTTCGTGTGATTCAGCAGTTGACCGGCGTCCAATGCCCGGACGCACTCAATCGCTGCGACATGCAGGGCGTTCTGCAGAGCCTGCGAACCGGCCTTGTGTTCGACATTCGCATGCTGCAGGTGTCCGATCAGCAACTGACGCAGGAACTCATCGGGACGGTCTGTCGCCAGCCGTGTCAGGGCCCGTATCTGCCCGGCGAGCACCGGACCGCTTTCGTCGGGCTGTGCGGCAGCCACACGCTCCGCCCAGCGAAGGTATTCGGGCACCCATGCGGGAAGCAGTGAGGTTGTTCTCGGCCCCTTCGCTGCAGCGTCACCTGATACCTGTCGGATCAGGCGTAATTCGGGACACCGGTCTTTCTCACCGCGTATGAATGACTCGCAGGTCCATGTGCCGGCAAACTCCGCGATCCACGCCGGAATCGTGTACTCCCTGCTGCCTGCTCGGCTGAGCGATTCATAGTCTGCCATGATGAGTCGAAGGAGTTGCTCGTGGCTCTCCTTTCTGATCGGCGTCCCGGCTGAACCGAAATCCAGCCGTGGGGTTCCGGCGGAATCAAAACGAACGTAGATGGTATTCGTGGTCCCGGTCGTTTCTTTGCGACTGAACAGCATTTCATGACTCTCCCGATTCTTTGACCCTGTTGAGAAAATCGTGGCATGATCAACGGATCACGCTGAGCCATGGATTCAGCTTTCCGAGGTCGTCGCGCAGTTTGATCACGATCCTCTTCATGACTGCCGCCTGACCATCCTTCAGCGTAACCTGTCGCGACAGCATCGTCTGCAGGACAATCCAGGGCAGCAGCGCCTGCAGATTCCAGGGTTGCAGCTTCTGGTCCTTAGCCAGCAGGCTTGTGGATTTCATGACACCGGCAGGAATCCTGCGGGGATCAACCGGGGCATCAGCAGCGGCCGCGCGAACGTCCGTGGCATCGGCAGTTTTCTGAAAACCAAACGCACTGACCGGTATGACAGCCGCTGCGCGCACAACCGAAGACTGGTGGATCGTATTTATCAACGGTCGCAGCCAGTGGTTCAGAGCGGAATCGTTTAATGCGTAACGAGCTTCCTCCGGGTTGCTGAAGGCTGAATCGACCTGTGTGAGCAGGATCGAAACCACCACGGGCTGCTGACTGACCTGATGACGCTTCAAAGCTGCCCGCAGCAGCGCATCGGCCACATGAGTATCATATTCCGCGCCGTCGTCGGGTGTCGTCACGTCCTGCGGCGTGCGAATGCAGACCATGATGAAATCACTGCAGCCCAGCAGTTGCTGATGTTTCCGAAATTGCTCGGCGAATGCTCCTGACCCATCCGGATTGGTGAGAGCCTGCCCGACGCACTCATTGATTGTGATCTGCACCCGGCAATCCTCGCCCTCCTGCAACAGCCACGTTTCCGGGGTTGCAGCGAGAGTGGTGGTCATTCCCCTCGTCTGCAGATCCGTCACCCGTTCCCGCGTCCGATTCAATTGGCGGATTGCTGATGCAGGATCGTCGACCGGCGTGGTGAACAGCAGGCCGGACTGAAGAGGGTGTCCGATCGTGCAGGTCCGAAGGGCTGTATCCAGTGTTGTTTTTCCCGCTCCCGAACGGCCGATCCACTGGCCATTCATACTGAGCGGGCTGCAACCGCCAGTTGCATGGGTTGGACGAACTGTCCCTGTGAAAGTATTCAGAACGCGTCGAAATGAAATCATGTTTTGACTCCAGCTATGGCAAAAAAGACACTCGCTCGTGAAACTGGAACATCGCTGAGACAAATTCCGTTCAGTATTTCAGTACCGTCCATCAACCAGCGAACTCAGGGGCACCTGCCTGTCCGCTGCCGGCCGAAACGTCGCATGGCGACGGACTTCCCACACATGCAGACCCGCAGCAATCGGACGAACCACCAGCACAAGCAGAGTGGCTGCAGTGATTAAAGCGCCCGGATTCAGCTGACGCTCGACAAGGATTTCGTGAAAGTCCGCAGCACCCCCCGCAAGTCCGAGCAGCGGAGCTGCAAACTGCAGCCAGCGGTCCGCCACCGCAGGAAACAGCAGCACGCCGGAAACAGCACTGGTGATCGTTACGAGAAGCAGGTTGAGCCCATATCGGAGTGATCTGAGCAGCAGCACATCGATCACACGAAACGGCAGACTCAGAATCACAATGCCGATACAGCACAATTGAGTCACTACGGACATAAAAACGCTCCAGAAAACGTTAATTTACCGGGGGAAGTCGCCAATGATCTTCAGGGAATTCACCAGTTGAAGTGTTCCAGCAACTGCCTTTGCCACTCGTTGATGCAGGCCTCAAGTGCCTCCGCTCGGGTGGCATGCAGCGAGCACCCTGCGGAATCCAATCCCGCTTGACTGAACGGCATGATGCGGACTCCCGGGGCAATGCAGCACTGAGTCACTGTCGGGGGAACCAGCCAGTCGAGGTCAAGCTGGGAGTCAACCTGCAGAAGCACGAACCTGATGCCGTTGCCTGCAGCCTGCCACGACAGTTCCTTCAAGTCGTCAATGTCCCCTGCGAAGACGCCGCAGAGCTCTGCCCCCGGAAACTCAGCGAACAGTCGAAAGAAGAATCCCGCAGGATCCCGCGAGGGCACTCGTGATGAGAGATCGATGCGCCGCAGTTGTCCATTTCGCAGCGGCAGGATTTTTTCAGCCGAAAGTGTCATCGTTCAACTCTCCGGGATTTCAGCGTCCGTAGCCCGTGCAGGGTCGTGCAGTTCGACGTGGGTCTGCAGTTGTCCGGAGGTGTCAAAGGAAAGCCTGCCGGTCCTGGTACTCTTAAAAAGACGCGGGAACGAAGCGCGGACGAAAAAAAAGCTGATTGCCACGGGAAAGCAAAAAGTGCCTCCATCAGGTCGGTGAGCAATCCTGCGAAAACTGCAATTGTTTGTGCAGATTTTCCGCAATGTCCCCGGGACTTCTGCCTTTCTGTCAATAAGACCGCTGCATCATTGACTGGCTGTGCTGCGATGTGATGAGCGGTCTGGATGACATTTTTACTGGTCTGAAATTCCCCGCTGGAGAACACTGATGAATCTTCAAACTGCCGAACAGGTCAATACCCGCTCCGGACTTCGTGACTCGTTGCGTCCTGCATTTGACGTTGAGTTTCACCGACGACGGATCAGTACGCCTGTTTTTGTAACGCTGTGGCTCGTCTTCGGATTCTTCGGCGCTCACCTGCTGTACTTCTGGCTGAAAGACCCTGATTCGAACTGGGATGGCGCCTCAATCATCATCCCTGGCTATGTCGTATGCTGGGGCGGCATGCTGTCCAACAACGCGTCGAGAGCTGATTTCACCTATGGATTTACCCTGATCGCAGTCACGCTCTCCGGACTGATCATGACCTTTGGTGGAATACTGCGATCACGGAATGATCGCATCGCCAGTCGTATTGCCACTGAGCTTGTCTGAGCGACCGTCAGACACGTGAGTTTTCTGAGAGTCGGGGGCCGCCGGAGCATCCTCAGGATGTGACTGGCGGCCCTTTTTTTGTCCCGGTCTGCCGAGGCACGCGCCCTCGATGGAAATCTGGTGAGTCCGCTGGATCGCACGCGGCTCGGCGGGAGCCTCGCCCTCCCGAGGGTGTCGCCGTCCCAAGGTTGCTGGTGTTGCGTCATCCGGGAGGGCGAAGCTGCTGCTGAGCCGAACCGCCTGACGGGCCGTTGGATGGCGCGGCTCGGCGGGAGCCTCGCCCTCCCGAGGGTGTCGCCGTCTCGAGGTTGCTGGTGTTGCGTCATCTGGGAGGGCGAAGCTGCTGCTGAGCTGAACCGCCTGACGGGCGGCTGGATAACGCGGCTCGGCGGGAGCCTCGCCCTCCCGAGGGTGTCGTCGTCCCAAGGGTGTCGCCGTCCCGAGGGTGTGGTCGTCCCGAGGGTGTGGTCGTCCCAAGGGTGACGTCCTCCCAAGGGTGGATGATCTCTACTGCAGCCAGAGAGTACTCAGTTCCAGTTCGTGCATGGCATTCAGATACCGGGCGTCAGATACAAGCGAATTGCGGCGCTTCAGATAGCGACTGAGCATTTCCGAACGCAGGGAGGTCACTGCTGTGTTTGTGCGGGAGTCCGAGACCGGGATGGAATCCAGTTCCCGTATGGCCTCGCCCATGCGATCGACCCAGCCGCCATTGACGATCAATTGATCGAGGGTCGCCGAAGCAGAGAAATTACTCTCCGCATTTTCAAAATGTGCCACGGCCCGCAGGATGCGGTACTCTGCTTCCGAAGTGTCTTCGCAGCCGACAAGGCCCCAGAAGCAGATGAACACGAGCAGAAATGAGACAATCGGTTTCATATGATTTCCTTTTTCATGATTTGTGGCAGCCAGAACGCAGGCTGCCGGCAATTTGATTGAGCCAGTTCGGAAGGATGACTGTGACGAAGTGACTGCGGCGTATGTTCAGATAGACTTCGCTGGTGCTCTGCCGAAGGTCTCGGATGGCAGCAGGTACCTGTTTCTGCAGGAACTCCGATCGCAGCACTGTCAGCAGGAATCGCACAGGTTGCTCCAGAATCTGCAGCATCCGATCCGGCTGGCGAGTCTGGCCTGCAGCATGAGGAATCCGAATCACAAAGTTGCTGATTTTCCGCCATGTCTCAGGCAGCATTTCGTTCAGGAAATGTGAGCGTGAGCTGCTGTCGTAGATTTCAGAAACAGTGGTTCGTATCCACTGCAAGGCAGCGGGCAGACTGTTGTGAATCAACGGATGTCGCGCTGCAGCAAAACCCCAGGATTCGCCCGCCTCAACGATGCGTACGAGCCGTGGTTGCAGCCAGTCACGCCGCCAGACACCCAGTCGACGGCCGGTCAGCAGCAACGTCGACCAAATCGCATGCAACAGCGGCGGTAAACCAGTCCGCCAACGCGTGGGAATGTATTTTTCAGCAAGTTCCGACCACAGCCCTGTTGCCCCCGTGACAGTAGCGTGTGAGTGTGCTGCTGCCGTGCAGAACAGTGGGACCGCTACAAGGCCGCGGCGTGTCCCGACAACCACGAAAAATTCCTGCAGCACTGCCGCCTGCAGTGCGTCGGAGCTAATCTCGCTCGCCTGGATGTGCCCCTGCATCCACAGCAGAACATTCTTTCGAAAGGTCTCGCAACTCTGATGCATGTGGCTTACCAGAGGGTCGCTGCAGACCGCCGGACTCGACTGCAGGGCCACAGCCAGATCCCACGCCCGCAGGTGCTGCTCGGAACTTACCAATGTTTGCAGCAGTGCCGCGACGTTCGCCGCAGGCAGACTTCTGGTGCGGCAGGTCATACACTCAGCCTGGTACTGCATTCGACTGCACATGAGACAGCAGTGACGCCTGTGAAAGACTGTGCCACCGCAGCCTGTACAGGCTGCAGGCGATCCGGATGATTCCGTTCCGCACAAGCAACAGTAATCAGGCATGAGACAGCCCTCGATCGATTGAGAAAGGTCGAAGATCACTTCGGGTCTGCTCAGTCATCGCGGGTTGGTCCTGTGCGAACGACAGGTCCGCCGGCTGCGGCATGGGGACCTGGTGCACTTCCGGGAGACGGCCATACACATATCGCCCGATACAGGGGAGTGGCGCGGGGCTGTTTGCCTGTTCGTCAGGCAGCCAGTGTCCCATGGAATTGAGCGTCAGGATGCCGGCCCCCGCGGTCGTGGAATGTATCTGATAGCGCTGTGGATGGTGGTCATGACCGCGGACGAGCTGACGGACTGGGTTTTGCAGGTTCACGGACAGGCGACAGAACTGATCAAAGTCATCGCCGCCAAACTCGCACCCCGGATTGTGTCGATTCGGTCGTTTTTTAGGGGCTGTTGTGTTGAGCCTGAGCCATGTGAAATCTTCCACACAGGGGGCCATTGAAAGGTCTTCAAATGACCGGATTCGCGGGTGTAAATCCACGTGCGGAACGCCACCGTGGGAGAAGAGTGTCCCATCGCTGGTGATCACCGCTGCGGGACATCGCCGGAACAATTCGATGGCAGTGTGAGCGATACTGCAGTTTTGGGAGTAGCGGTTCCACAGGCTGCCGGCGGCGCTGCTTTTCAGGGATGCTGCGTATTCAGCCGGCGTCACGCGACTGCGAAAGCCATGCTCGGGGTCGTAGGTCAGTGACACATCGTGATTACCAGGAATGATGCCGATCGCACCTGGGTTGTGGACGATCAGCCAGAATAGAAACTGCAGACACTCGCTGCTGTACATTCCGCGGTCAATGAAGTCGCCCAGAAACAGCAGGCCAGGCTGCAGGCCAGCTCGAAATGATTCGGACGAGGCGTACCGCCAGATATTAATCATCGCCGGGAGATCGCCGTGCAGGTCGCCGACGATCCAGAGATCACTCAGCGTATTGGTTCTGAGTTCGGCAATCCGACCACCGGGAAAAGCCGTTCCCAGCAGCGGAGTCTGCAGGACCCTCTGTTCAAGGCCTCGAAAAGCCGGCTGCTGAATCAACTGCAGAGATTCAGCAGTGCCGACGACGCCGTTACGGTCGGGAGGATGACGAATAATCTGCTGGTGTGGCATGTCAGTGGTTTCCCAGTGCGACAGTTACTGTGATTCGATCAACCGTAATCTGATCTCCGTTCTGCAGCAGGACTCCTGCCACAGGCACAATTTCTCCGTTGCGTCTTGTGACTCTTGCAGCGGTCGCGAGGTGTCGCAGCACCCAGCCTCCGGATTCCGGCTCCAGCGCAATTCCAAACTGCTGCTGGCTGACAGTGGAAAGTGGTTCCGCAGTCAGCCTGCGCAGGGCGTGACGCCCGATCCGAGTCGGCAGATGAATTGTGATGCTGCCGTGATCTGTGGTCAGGCGACAGCAGGTTTCAGCGTGTACTCCACCGCAGCCTCCGCCGCACCGCAGATCGCGATCATCGTTATCCATGCCACACCGGCTGCATTTCCATGGCATCTGAAATCCCTCGATCAGGCAGTCGTGTCAGACAGAAACTGGGAGGAAGGAGACGGTCAGTTCGCCGCGTGCTGCCCCGGCCACCGATTCCCTGATTGCTATCCGATCTCCTGATCGCAGGTGTTTGGTTCCGCGCAGCACTTTGCCGTTGAGCAGTGTGGGGTGGGTTGTTCCCGGTACATCAGCCACGGTCCACGTTTCATCTGCTTTTGTCAGCGCGAACTGTGGCGAGCTGTACAGGCCATAATCGTCGTCCAGCAGTCTTTTTACATTACGACGGCCAATCATGGTTGACAGGTTGCAGCGCATGGTTCGCTCGGGGGCCGAGCCTGTGAGTGTGAGGCAGGGGGCCCCTGTACTGGGCAGCTGCGGTGTGGCGACCAAGGGTGCACCATTCAGGGCGTTGTTGAGGTCTCGCGCGGTGGGGCGTTTTGCGGGATCCGCGTGCAGCGACAACTGGATCAGGGAAACAAATTCGGCAGCCCGCCGGATGTCGATCCTCGACCGCAGTTTGATCGGACGGATTTTACCCTCCTGAATCACACTGCTGTATTCGTCATCAGACAACGCTGAAAGCGGGTGTCCTTCACCCAGCAGTTGATGCAGGATCAGGGCCGCCGTGAACACGTCGGACGCCGTGCCTGGCGTCTCGCCGCGCAAATGCTCGGGTGAGAAGTAGTTGGGGCTGCCGAAATAGCCCATCTGGCCGTGCCACGGCGCTGGCAGATCCGTCATCAGGCTGAAGTCCATGTCGATCAGGAGCAGGCGAAATCCCGCGGCGATTTCTGGATCCGGAATCAGCATGATATTATCCGGTTTCAGGTCGGCATGGACGATGCCCTGATCATGAAGCTCAGCCAGAGCTGCAGTCAAGACGCGAGCGAGTATCAGTCGTTTTTCCGGCGTGAGGTCAAGCTTTTTTGTTTTTTCCAGGGCTTCTGTCAGTGAGTGGCTGGATTCGAGGAATTCGAAGTACTGAAACAGAGTTTTTTCCTCGAAACGCCCCAGTTGTTTATAACAGAATCGCCGGCAGTTTGAGGCATCGATCCGAGCACGCAGGGCGATCTGGTATTTCACGAACTCGGCGTACCATGGGCTGCGCTGCGACGGCAGCCGGTACTGTTTCAAAAACACACGCCGCCCGTCTCGCGACCGGGCAGCGTAACAGGTGGCCTGACCACCGGAGGAAATCTGTTTGTCAATCGTCAGGTTGTGAGCCTTTTCACCCGGTTTCAGTATGCGCGCCACTGGTCGACTCCTGCAAAAAATAATTCGAACCTGGAATGACGCGAGGGACAAAAGTCGGCTGAGGCCGCCAAATGGACTCCAGCTCATTGAAAAACATCGTGTTTTTGCGGTACGGGGCCGAGCAGGAATGCTCGGGCTACATTTTTGTCCCTCGCGTCTGGAATGGAGGCCCTACTGTGCAGCAGCAGTTGCCGTGATCGTCCGTGCCAACTGCCGCAGAGTGGCGGCAAAATTCGCCTGATTCGAACAGAATTCCCGCAGCGCCGCCTGTGGATCGGCCCCGGAAATCGCGTGGTATTCCGCTCCGTCGACCTGTGACAGTTCGTCATGACAGGGCATGTCCGGGGCAAACAGGCTGAGCATGATCCGCTGCTCATGCAGCCGATTAATCACGTCATCAAGGGTGCCTCCGGCCGGATGCTGCATCCGAGGATGGTACGACGCATCGGTAAACACGACGACGACCCGGGCAGCGTCGGATCGAGCGCGCCATTTTCGCGGGTGCAGGGTCTGCTCGCCGCGTTTCATCGTGGCAGACTCGTCGCCCGCGACTGCATACAGAGCCTCCAGAAGTGATTCCGGCTCGTCACCACCTCCGTTCGCTTCAAGTGCAGCCAGCTGCTGACGAAGGAGCCCGACATCGTCAGTGAAGTCATTCTCCACCAGCCACGGAAAGTCACTCTCATCACAATCCCGAAAGCCGATGACACGTGCCCGAAAGTAGCGAATCGGGTTGGCGTTGTTCGCGTTTTTTGCCCTGAGCGAGTCCACGAACAGATCGATGTTGTCTTTAACTGCATCGATGCACGGCGCCATGCTGCCGGTTGCGTCGATGACGAAAGACATTTCCGCAACACCGCGACCACGAGGTATTTGTGACACGGGAGTACCCTTTCGAAAGTTCAGCCTGATGAATGACACAAGAGGACGTGAGTGAGCCCACTACCAGAAAGACGCTTCAACGGCAGCGCGGACGACTTTTTCAGAAAACCGGCATGGAATGCGGAAGATTTTCGGAAAAGATGTGACCACTGCGAAATCTGCAGTTTGATGCGGTTGGCGAACAACGCACTGGAGACTGCTTCCGTGCCGGGAGAAACACAACCGCTCAGACGCCAACGTGCGCCACCCGTCGGGTGCCGCTAACGGGTCGGTTCTGGGGGGCTTGAACGCGGTGGACGACACGGGCTGAAGCCCATGCTACGACTACCGAGCACCAGCTCGGTGACGATGCCGAGGCTCCCCGTTGTTGAGTGGTGATCAGCCCACGGAATGGTTGAGCGATGGGCAGACGTCCGCCGCGTTGCGGCTTTGTGTGGGCAACAGACGGCCGGGCAGGAATGACGCGGGCTACGGTTGTGGACAA
>CAIOKE010000175.1 GCA_903858815.1 uncultured Planctomycetaceae bacterium
CAAAGGTAAACATCCCTGCACCACGGGAACTGGCAAGGCTTTCTCGAAGATTCGGATCCACTCGTGCCAGACCGAAGTCTACCAGTTTCACAATGCCGAACGCGTCCAGCAGCAGATTGGCTGGTTTCAGATCCCGATGCACAATTCCCTGCTGATGAGCCCACTGCAACGCCCGACAGATCTGCTGAGTGAAATCCAGAAGCTGCGGCACTGACACTGCACCAGCACTTTGCACCAGATCAGCCAGATTGGTCCCGTCGATCAGCTCCATCACGATATACAGACCGCTGGAATCACGCCCCCAGTCTTCCACTCGCACGATGTTCGGATGGTTCAGACAGGCCAGCAGCTGCACTTCACGCACAAAACGACGCTGATCTGACGGCGAAAACTGCAGGCTGTCGTGCATGCGTTTGATCGCCACCTGCTGCGGAAGACGCAGCTTCGTGCCCACAACCACGCGACCAAAACCACCCCGCCCAAGTTCGCGATCTGTCAAAGAATACGACTGCGACAGCGGCTGCACCGGAATCTCGGGCAGCCACACATTCAGCACTCGCCCCGTCTGCAGAGCGTCATGCGGATCTGCGGAGTCACCCTGCGAAGAAGAGTTCGGGGCCAAGGTCATTTTCCTGAACGAATGTCACGGTTCCCGATCACACACACGCCACACACACAACCTGACTGGGCGCGGCACAGTTTCAGCGGTTGAGCTTACACAGGATGTCGGCCCCCCCCCTTCCGTGGCCCACCCATCTCCCCCCCCCCACCCGGGCATCAGAGGGTGCAGCGACGCCCCCACCTCAGAATTCTAATTGACGGTCAGCGGTCAGGCAACAGTTCCCGGGTGACCAGAAACGGCAGCCGCGCAAAAACACGATCAGCCTTCGCCCGGCCAGCAGAACCTGCCTGCACCACCTGCGGTGAAACAGTCGGTCGTCGGTGGCTGAATCTTTGGTTCCGCTGGTCAGTGCTGATGCCCGTCGCAACGCCGGCGTATGGCCCCTGCAAAATGCTGACAGCAGAAAATTTCCGGATTCGCGGCAATTGCAGGCGCAACTTTTCCGGCACTGCAGACTCTGAACAGCGAGAACGCGACCGTCATTGGTGGTGGTCGCAACCCAAACTGTTCGTGCTGTGACGAAACTTTTTGCAAAGGGACGCTGTGATGAAAAAGATTCTGTTGATGGCTGCTTTGCTGACCTTTTCGACTGACTTTGCTGGCGTTGTCCGGGCAGCGGATGATGCGGTGAAGCCCTGTCCTGTGAATTCCTCGCCCCCCCCGACCGCGGTGATGGCCGGCGTCGAAAAGGCACCGGACTTCATCGATCTGGCCTGTGAAACTCTGAAGACACTTGGCACCGAGCATCGTCAGCTGACGGCTGCAGTGAAGCGTCTGAACGACGATGCGGCAGGCGTCGATGGAAAGTTGCAGCAGCTGCACTGCGAGCTGGGCAGCCTGACAGCTTCGCTCCGCTGCCTGCATGCGGGCGTGGCCCGGGGCTGCTATCCGTTTTGTGTGAATGGTGCCAGCGTGGCCAACCGCTGTGTGGCCGAACGCCTGACCGGCACAATGCTGGCTCGCTCCAAAGCGATCCAGGGTGCCATCCAGCTGCTGGAATCTCAGTTGACCGCCGGCCAGCACGAAACGGCCCGCATGACAGGTGAGCTTGACACGCTGGAAGCACGAATCGCACTGGTGCCCTACCAGACCAGTCGGATCGCAGCCCGCAGCCTGCCGCAGGAATCGGATGCCATGCTGGTGACTTTGCAGGCGATGTTGCCGGCTGAGTCCCCGGAGATTCAGGAACTTCGCATTCGGGTGGCGGAGTTTCTGGCCAGCCCAGCGCCTGAGACGCAAACGGCCGAACAGCCAGCAACACCGGCCGGCACGGTGAAATGACGTCTGAACCTGTCCCCTGCGGGCTGGCGACACCAGTCGTCAGCCCCCAGGTCTTTCAGTCTTCAAAGTCCCTCAGAGCGGACAAGAATTCCGCTGGTTCCGTAAAACCGGGCTTGTGAGCGAAAAACCTGCTCAGGATTGATCGGTCGGCATCAAACCTGCAGGCATCGGAGCCATATCAGGCAGAAACGCTGCTGTTTTCTCTCGACGGATCAGCATTTTTCAGGATCAACGTAAAATCGTGTGCGCGGCGTGAAGAAGCATTTTCACCACGAAAGGCACCAATGGAAATGGTGCGACGCTGGCCGAAGGCAACGCGTGTTGTTCTGCAGGGGATCACCGAACTCAGGCATCCTGTTACCCCCTGGAAGGGAGAAAAAACTGCGGTCGGAGCCCCTGTTTTCGGGGCCGTTTCCGTTCTGCCGGGACCACCCTCTGTCAACACCCCTCGCAATGCAATCGACACCTGCGCACAGGATTTCCCGTTGAGGCAGAAAAGAACACCACCGACGCACTGACCGCAGGTGGTGAAACCCGCAGCGAAACGGGTTCAAGCAAACCAGTCAACGCCCGGACAAACTGGGGACACGATTCCTGACGATCACACGCCTGCTTCTGCAGCGCTCGTTCAAACACCGGCTGCAACACAGACAGAGCGGAAGGCAACGCGGGCACGGGAGCCTGACAGACGGCGCATCCCAGCGTCATTCTGCTGTATGGCAGGGTGCGGCACCCGTCAACTGCTCCCACGCCCTGACCCCCAGTGCCCACTGATCACAGCCGGCGCTGTGCGCCTTGCCCAGCCACTGTTCAGGTGACATGCAGCGTTCGGTGCCGGCCTGAACCGCGAAGTGCTGGCTGTCGCGTGACAGACTGTCACGAAGCTCGGCCCCCAGCACAAAGTCACCCCGTTGCACTATTCCCACGGCCGGATCAGACAGCACAGGCACCACAATCCGCAGCACAACTGCCGGGTACTTCGGGAACGACGTGATCGGTGCGGTTGCTGGCTCAGCGTCGCGGCAGCCAACGCGAAACGCAGGAACGCAAGGCGTGGGTTTTCATAGGTCCTATGGGACGTATAGGACCTATG
>CAIOKE010000176.1 GCA_903858815.1 uncultured Planctomycetaceae bacterium
CTGGCAGGTGGTGGATGCTGCAAAGACCAAACCCTTCGGCTTCCAGGCGTTCTATCCAGGCCCCGGTCTGGGCGGACACTGCATCCCCATCGACCCGTTCTATCTGAGCTGGCTGGCTCGTCGTCAGGGCATGAGTACTCGATTCATCGAACTGGCCGGAGAAGTCAACACCTTCATGCCGCGATACGTGGTCAGTCGCGTCGGTGACTTCCTCAACGACGTCGGTCGTTCAGTGAAAGGCAGTCGCATCTGCATTCTCGGGATGGCTTACAAGAAGGATGTGGATGATCCGCGTGAAAGCCCGTCTTTCGAACTGATGGAGCTGCTGATGCATCGCGGCGCGGTGCTCAGCTACAGTGATCCGCATGTTCCATCACTGCCCACCATGCGGCACTATCACCTGCCGCCTATGACCAGCACACCGCTGACACCGCAGTTCCTCGCTGAACAGGATTGTGTCCTGATCAGCACGGATCACTCCGCCTTCGACTACCCGTTCATCGTGCAGCATTCGCGGCTGATTGTCGATACTCGTAATGCCACGAAGGCCGTGACCGCAGGCCGCGAAAAGATTCGCCGCGCCTGAACGCGGCCCGTTCCCCGTGAAAGGATGCACTCCATGACCGAACCAACCGGCCCGTCTCTGCAGCTCGCAGATGCACTGCACTGGCGTTATGCCACGAAACAATTTGATCCGCTGCGCACGATTTCCGCTGCCGACTGGAATCAGCTGCAGCAGGCTCTGCTGTTCAGTCCCAGCAGTTATGGACTGCAGCCGTGGAAGTTCGTTGTGGTCACCAGTCCGGCCCTGAAACAGCAGCTGCCGACCGCCTGCTGGGGTCAGAATCAGCCACGTGACTGTTCACACTTCGTTGTACTGGCTGCTCGTCGCTCAGTTGACGCAGCTTTCGTCCAGCAGTATCTGCAGCGCATTGCTGATGTTCGTTCCGTACCCGTTTCGACTCTGGACGGACTGGGCGCGGCGATCCTCGGCAAAACGTCCCGCATGGGTGACCAGCAGCTGGCGTGGACAGCCCGGCAGTGTTACATCGCTCTGGGCTTCCTGCTGCAGGCCGCCGCTGTGCTCAGAATTGATGCCTGCCCGATGGAAGGTATTCAGAGCGACCGCCTTGATCCATTACTGGGATTGTCAGGCTCGGACTACACCAGTGTGGTTGCCTGTGCACTGGGTTATCGGCATGCGGCCGATCGGGCGGCTCTGGATGCCAAAGTGCGTTTCGACGCCGCAGACGTTGTCATCTCTCTGTAATCACCCTCAGCATCGTCAGAAAACCCGCAGGAGTCCTGTTTCATGAGTGCACGCTGGATTGCTGATCGCATGCATCGCATCGATGCGTCGGGCATTCGCAAAGTGTTCGACCTCGCCGCCTCCATGCAGCGACCCATCAATCTCAGCATTGGACAGCCACACTACGATACTCCACAACCCATCAAGGATGCACTCTGCAAAGCTGTGCAGGAAGGCCGCAATGCCTACAGCCAGACGCAGGGCATTGCTCCGCTGCTGAAAGTGCTGCAGGCGGATGTCGATACTCGTTATGGTCATCCCGACCGACAGGTCTTCGTGACCTCCGGCACCAGCGGAGGACTGGTACTGGCGCTGTTCACTCTGCTCAATCCCGGTGACGAAGTCATCGTCTTCGATCCGTGGTTCGTCATGTACCGGCATCTGACCACACTGGCTGGCGGCACCGTCGTTCCGGTTTCCACGTACCCGGACTTTCGCATTCGAGTGGATGCCGTACGTCGCGCCATCACGGATCGAACTCGACTGATCATTTTCAACAGCCCCGCCAATCCCACTGGTATTGTGGCCACGGCTGAAGAAACGCAGGCGATCGCCGAGCTGGCTGCTGAACATGACATCGCTCTGATCAGTGACGAGATTTATCGGTCTTTCGTCTATGACCGTGAATTCACCAGCCCGGCCACCTGGAATGATCGCACCATCGTGATCGACGGTTTCAGCAAGTCACACTCCATGACCGGACTGCGTCTGGGGTTCATGCATGGCCCCGGATACCTGATCCAGCAGATGCTGAAACTGCAGCAGTTCACCTTCGTCTGTGCTCCGCATCCCGTGCAGTGGGCCGGATTGACTGCCTGGGAAATGGATCTTGAGGGCAATCGGGCGGACTACCGTCGCAAACGCGACCTGCTGGCTGATGGAGTCCGAAAGCATTACGAGATTCTTGGAGGCGAAGGTGCCTTCTATCTGTTTTTGAAAACGCCGTGGGGCACGGGCAGCCAGTTTGTCGCAGAGGCCATTCGCAATAATCTGTTGATTATCCCCGGCGGGGTCTTCAGCAGCACTGATTCGCACTTCCGAGTGTCCTTCGCGGCGGCGGACGAGGTGATTCAGGAGGGAGCCGAGATTTTGTGCCGGCTGGCCGAACAGGGCGGCCCATCAGCGTAAGCTTCTACTGGATATCATGTTACGAAATGAAGTCCGGGTGATTGAACAGGCCTGTAGGGGCCCGTTTCGTAACCGCCAAATCCCACAAAACCCTCCCCAAACACCAAAACCACCGGAACTGCACTCAGCAAACAATTCGGAAAATGCCCGGAAATTCTTGCTCGAGCCTGAAAATCCGGTGATGATATTTGGGACGGGGCGGGATTTGTGGACAATAATACCCGTTTGAATGGTCTGACATCGGTCATTCCTGCGGCAGGAAATCAAGGGAGCTTTTCATGAAATCGGTGCAACGACGAACACGGGGATTCACCCTGATTGAGCTGCTGGTGGTGATTGCCATCGTCGCAGTCCTGGTGGCCATTCTGCTGCCGGCCGTGCAGAAGGCCCGCGAATCTGCCAACAGAACTCGCTGCCTGAACAACATCAAGCAGCTCAGCCTCGCGATGCACAACTACCACGATTCGCACAACACCCTGCCACCAGGTTACGTTGCCACGGCGCTGTTTCTGGGTGACGCGACACCAACGGGAACTCGCTTCCGAGATCCCCGCGAGGCCTATCAGAACGTGCAGAACCTTGGTCTGCATGGCACCAGCTGGATGTACCACATCCTGCCTTACCTCGAACAGTCCAACCTGTATGAACTGTGGCGTCCCGACTACAACGTCTTCGGAAACTCGGAAGTTCTGTTCGACAACGGGACTCAGTTGATCTGGCGACAACTCGGGTACGCCCCTGCTCAGGCAGAGATCAATGCGTTCTACTGCCCCTCACGTCGCTCGAAAATCGAAAATACGACGACATTCTCGCACAATAAGTATCTTGACACTGATGCACCGCAGCGTCTGTCCACCGGCATTCGTGGTGGTGGCAATGACTACGTGGGCTGTGCCGGTTCAGGCCGCCTGTTCAACCCGCAAAGCCGGTCCGTCTATGACCTGACAGCTGAACAGATTCAGTACTACTCCGCCCAGCTGCTGACTCCGACAACCAATTTCAACCAGCTGTCCTTCAACACAGGCATCTTCACAGTCAACAGTTCTGTTCGGTTTGGGGACATCAAGGACGGTTTGTCTCAGACCATCATGATCAGTGAAGCTGAGCGATTTGAGGGCCTGCGAGTTCCGAATCAGCGGACCGTTGATCAGGTTGCCAGCGATGGCTGGGCGTGGGGCGGACCTTCTACTCTGTTCACTACTCTGGACGGTCCCAACAAGAAGCTGTTCTGGGGTTACGCCGGGTCGGCTCACGGGGACATCATCATGGTCGGCCTTGCTGACGGTTCAGGCCGCACTGTGACCAAATCGATTGGTCTGCCGGTCTGGCAGAACCTCGGTAACATCAGCTCAGGCATCCCGGTTCCCAACTTTTAGGCCCTGCTGAATCCTGTCTGATAACTGCCGGGTGGCCTGGAAACTGGCCCCCGGCTTTTTTCTGCGCCGCAAATTGTGCCCGCCGGTGGTTTCCCTGTAAGATCCCGGAACCGGTTTCCGTTCTCCCGAGGTCAGAGTCCAGCAATGACAATTCGTTTTACCTGTCCGGGCTGTGAATCCGTCCTGAAGATCAAGGATGAAAAGGCCGGCACTGACGCCAAATGCCCGAAATGCAAACGTCCGTTTGTAGTGCCGCAGCCCGACGAGGACGACGGTATCGAGATTGAATCGCCGCCTGCGGACCCAGCGCCGGCCGCTGCGGCCGTCGCCCCGGTTGATCTGCCGATCGACCTGCCCGTTGATCTTCCCCTCGACCTGACTCCGGAAGTTGCCCAGACAGAAGACTTTGACCCCGCCGATGTGCTGAACTCAGGACGCCCTGCAGCCCGTCCTGTGACGCCCTCCGCAACTGCTTCTCAGGCCGTTCCCCCTGACCGCCGGCCCTCCATCGCGGAACTGATGAAGGACTTTGAGTCCACGAAGAAGAAGGACAAGTCGCGTAAATCCAGCGAGACACCAAAAGCGGCTCCTTCTGCCGCTGAAACCACCAGTTCGGCAGCCGACGTACTGGCTCGCACCTATCAGCAGAAACGCGACGCAGCAGCCGCTCCGCCAACGCTCAGTAAAACCGACGCTCGAGCTGCCGAACAGCGGGCAGTCGCCATCGACTTCATCAAAAATCGACTGCTCCCGGGGCTCGCCATATTCTTCGTCCTCGCGTACGGCTGGTCCTGGTACATCAACCGTGAAATCTACGATGGACCTCCGCTGTTTGAAGTCAGCGGGGTCGTCACGAAAAGCGGCCAACCGCTGGCGGGTGTTCGAGTGGAATTCGGACCGGAAACTGCTGGAAGTGAAGAGCAGGTGCTGCAGGCCAGTGCCATCACCGACGAGGAAGGTCGCTTTCGACTGTCTGCGTTTGCAGGGCAGTATGGGGCACCCGCCGGTAACTATGTCGTCGGACTGTCAGATGCAGCCGGAATTCCACTGAAGGTTGCAGAGGAAGACCTGCGAAAAACAGTTTCGGCGGATGGACCCAACGAATTCGAATTCAAACTCTGAAAACGACGAATTGCAGTTCGCGAATGTCAACGCTGATCATTGACTATGGTATGGGCAACCTTCGCAGTGTGCAGAAGGCCTTTGAGTGTATCGGCGAACCCGCTGTGATCAGCTCGGATCCACGGGACCTTGCGACAGCCGAACGTGTGGTCCTGCCGGGAGTTGGCGCGTTCCGTGATGCCATTGAAGCAATTCATCGGCACGATCTCGCCGCGGCTCTCCGCGATCATATCGCCGCCAACCGACCATTTCTCGGCATCTGTCTCGGACTGCAGCTGTTGTTCGACCGTTCACTTGAAGACGGAGAACATGCGGGGCTGGGAATCATCCCGGGAACGGTCCGTCGCTTCGAACTGCCCGCTGAATTCAAGATCCCGCACATGGGCTGGAATCAGCTGCAACCCGCTCGCAGTCCGGCACCCGCTCTGCTGCAGGGACTGCCGGACAAACCATGGTTTTATTTCGTGCACAGTTATCACTGTGTGGCTGAAGACGCGGATTGGGTGGCGGCCACAGCGGACTATGGTGGACCATTCCTCGCCGTCGTCGCCCGCGGCAATGTCATGGCAACACAGTTCCACCCGGAAAAAAGTCAGGCTGCCGGGATGCAGTTGCTGCGGAATTTCCTTGAAGCCACCCGGACGGCTCAGGTTTGACCGGCTGAAACCCCGAAATTCCGGGAAAAATCCCCTTTCCCGACGTCAGACCAGTCTGCCGTTTTCCGCTTGGACTCAATTTGACTAGACTTCTCCGTTCGTTTTTCGTTCACCGTCCCCGATTCATCGACACCGATACCCATGATTGTCAGCCGCCGCTGGCTGGCGGACTATGTGCCGCTGCCGGAATCCACCGCAGAACTGACTCGCAGACTGACGCTTGCCGGACTCAATCTGGAAGAATTCCACGATGTCACTGAGGGACTCAGTCAGCCTGACATCGCGGTGGATCTGGAAGTCACCAGCAACCGTCCGGACTGTCTGGGTCACCTTGGCGTAGCCCGCGAAGTTTCCGTGCTGTTTGAACAGCCGCTGACCATTCCCGCCGCTGCGGTCACCGAATCCGGCGACCCCGCGGCAACGGCGATCTCAGTCTCAATCGACTGCCCGGACCTGTGTCCCGAATATCATGCTCGAGTCATCCGTGGTGTCCGCATCAAGCCATCCCCGCCATGGCTTCAGGATCGGCTCCGAGCTGTCGGCATCAATTGTGTCAACAACATCGTCGATGTCACCAACTACGTGATGCTGGAGTGTGGTCAGCCACTGCATGCCTTTGATTACGATCGACTGCAGGGTTGCCGGATCATTGTCCGCCGTGCGACAGGCTCAGAAAAAATCCGGGCCATCGACCAGCGTGACTACCAGCTGTCAGATCAGATGTGTGTGATTGCCGATGCTGACAGACCGATCGCTGTGGCCGGCGTCATGGGTGGACTGGACACGGAAATCTCTCCTGGTACGGTGAACGTACTGATTGAAGCGGCTGCCTTCTCGTCAATGTCGGTCCGCGCTACTGCGCGCAGTCTGCGGCTGCACAGCCCGTCGTCCTACAGGTTCGAGCGGCGAGTCGATCGCAGTCGACTGGACTGGGCTTCCCGTCGCTGCTGCGAACTGATTCTGCAGACAGCCGGCGGTACTCTGTTGCAGGGTTCCGTCGTCGCCGGCACAACGGATGATGGCCAGCGACCGCCTGTCACTCTGCGTTTTGCCCGTGTCGGACGATTGCTGGGTATCGAAATTCCGAAATCTGACTGCGTACGCATCCTGCAGCAGCTGGGACTGCACCTGCTCAGCAGCGACGACACTCAGGCGGTCTTCCAGCCTCCTTCATGGCGCGCCGATCTGACTCGCGAATGCGATCTGATCGAAGAAATCGCACGCATCCACGGCTACGAACATATCCCCACAGATGCTCCGCTGCCAGTCGTTGCCGCCACAAAAACGCGGCGTGAACGAGTGCTTGAAACGGTCCGCTCGCAACTTGTCGCTGCCGGAATCTCTGAAGCCCTCACACTCTCATTCGTCAGCGAAGCCCAGCGAACCCTGTTTCAGCCCACGGGCCCGCGCAATCCCGTGGCCGTCAGCCATTCCAGTCGCAGCCATGAAAACCAGCTGCGTCAGAGCCTGATTCCCAGCCTGCTGCAGTGTCGCCGACAGAACGAACGACACGGCACACTGAATGCCGAACTGTTTGAAATCGCTCGCGTTTACCTGTCTGCCGGACAGGGCGAACCTGAGGCTCAGGCGGAACCACTGTCCATCGGAATTGTCACTGGCCGCTCCTTTGCACAGCTGCTGGGTATTGTTGAAAACCTTGTGCAGGCATTGGCTCCACAGGCCCTGCTGACAGCGTCGCCAGCCGATCGACCTGAGTTCCTTGCCGGACGCGGTGCAGAACTCCACGCCGGCGGACTCCTGCTCGGCTGGATCGGGGAACTCTCGCGGCCACTTTTGGATTCCAGCGAACTGCAGGACGGTGCCACCGTTGCTGAGCTCCGCATTCCCGTGCTGGAAACACTGTTCCAGCCCGCTCGCAGCTTCACACCCCTGCCACGGTTCCCCGCGATCTCGCGTGACCTGAATTTTGTCCTGCCCGAAGCTGTCTCGTGGACGCAGCTGTCCACCACTGTCAAAGACAGTGCCGGACCACTGCTGCATGAAGTCTCTTTCAACAGCCAGTATCGTGGCAAACAGATTGCTGCAGATCACAAGTCCTATGTGGTAACCTGTCGCTTTCTGGCCCCCGACCGCACTCTGACGGCTGAAGAAGTCGATGCCGCGGTACAGGGCATCATTTCCGCCTGCCAGTCGCAACTCGCTGCCGCCCTTCGCGCCTGATCGCGTCCCTGATTCATCTCAATGGCTGAACCATGAAACGAGTGCTTCTGAAATCCAAGATTCATCGAGCGACTGTGACAGACGCCAGTCTGCACTACGAAGGCAGCATTACGATCGATCCGCTGCTGATGGAAGCCGTCAATATCGTCCAGTGGGAACAGGTGGATGTCTACGACATCAATAACGGCAGCCGACTGACAACCTACGCGATTGCCGGTGAACGAGGATCCGGAGTCATCTGTCTGAATGGTGCAGCCGCAAGGCTGGTCCAGCCTGGTGACCTTGTCATCATCTGCAGCTATGCGGAATTCAGTGAAGAGGAACTGCGGACTCATCAGCCACAGATCGTGCTGGTGGATCCGCAGAACCGCGTTGTGCGGTCCTGCGATACCTGATTTCCACAAACCCACTTCAGCGATTGTCGAGCACCGGTTTCTCAGCCGCTGCAGACTCCCGAAACCACCGCAAACCGTAGTCGTTGCCTGGTTCGCGATACATCGCATGGATGTGCTCGGCAGGCTTTCCACCCATGGACTGCGGCGCGTATTCCAGAAATACTGCAGGCCCCTGCACTCGGTAGCTGGAGGCTCCGTCGGCCGTTAACGCTCCGCGCCACGAGAACCACGTTTCGTCCAGCCCTTTTTCCAGCTCCCCGCGACGCTCACCGGCATCTTCAGCGTTCAGCAGACTCACTCGCAACAGCAGCAGCGACAGCAGCTGCTGTCGCTGCTCGGCCGACAGATCCCGGCCCTGAATTCCTTCCGGCTGCGGTACCATGCCATCTCGACCGGGGCCCCAGACCATATCCCCAAAACGCTCACTGACCACTGCTTTGCCACGCTGCTCGACTGTCAGCGACTGCACCAGTTTCGCTGCCGCCGCAATCTCCTCAGACATCTGCGAGACGGCCCGCTGGCCGGCTTTGTAATGCATCGGCTGACCGCCGGTCAGCGAGGGTGCAAGGGTAATTTTTGTGCCAACAATCGTCGCGTTCACCGCCAGATGATGACCGCCAAACTGCCACATCCACGCCTCCTTCAGAGAAGGCTGGCCCAGCACTGCAAAGTAAAATTCATCTCGCCCAAAAATCACGCGACCCCGTCCGGCCCCCGAGTTCAGCTGCTCATCCGCCTCTACGTTGTCCACCACTGCCTGGTAACCGGCTGGGCTCAGCGTCGCCTTCAGCACCCCCATCACAGCACCCCGCTGTGACTCGGACAGATCTCCCATCCGCAGTCCGCGTCGAGCAAAAATGCCGCTCGGCAGGTTCGACCAGCGCAGTCGCTGCTCGTCATCATTGAAACGAAAACTCACCGCCTGACGCTGCGCCTCGGACAGTTGCCCGAACAGCGATTCCGCCGCTGCCACGACCTGCGCGGTTTGGTCCACAACCGCCTGCTGGCCACAGACCTCTGGCTGCAAGCCCAGCAGTATCATCAGAACCCACACACAGCATGGCAGGCCCGCCTGCAGCCATTTTGCAACACATTCCATGTTCTCTGTCCTTATCCCTGTCCCGGAAAACGCTCGAATTCCGTCACCAAAACCCCGGATTCTTCGCTCCGACACCGCCGATTCCGGTGTTTTTCCCCGGAATCAAAGCTTTCCGGTCTTTTTCCCGTCACATTCCACCCGCCGTGGTTAAGTTCACCTAACGGCAGGAACTTTGCAAATGAACGAACACACAAAAACCGTCATGCGACAGTGGACACTCGCGCAACCCGTGGTGTCCGCCTTCATTACGGCGATCGTCCGCGATTTCACAGACCGCGACGATGTGCTCCAGGAAACTGCCGTCGCCGTTCTCGAAAGCAGCTCCCGCTACGACTCAAGCCGCCCCTTCCTCGCCTGGGTTCTGGGTGTCGCTCAGAACCAGATTCGTCTGTACCTGCGACGCAGCAGTCGTGACCGTTTACTGTTGAACGACAGCCTTGTCGAGTTGGTGGCCGACTCCTTCGAACGCGTCTCGTCCACAGACTACCTGCGTCAGCTGGAACATCTGCAGGAATGCCTTGCCGAACTTCCACAGCGCGAACATCAGTTGCTGGAACTGCGATACAGTCGGGACCTGAAACCCGCCGCTATGGGACAGATCCTTGAAATGAACCCCAACACGGTCTCCAAGGCCCTGCAGCGAATTCGCGATCAATTGCGGACCTGCCTCGAACGTCGCACCGCTGCGGAGGGTCCGCTGTGAACAGTGGGGACGCAGACCAACAGGCACAGCTGCTGATCCACGGTTACCTGGATGATCAGCTGAATGCCGAACAGTTACTGCAGCTGCAATCGCTGCTGCTGCAGTCTCCGCAGCTTGCGGATCAGTTTGCTCAGCAACATCTGCTGCATGATCGCCTGCGCAACCCCGGTCTGTTGTCTGCAGCCGTGCCCACAGGCCAGCTTGCGGCTCCGCATCGTTCTGTTGTCGCCACTCAGCCGAACGCTCGCAGTCGCCGTCTGCGGCGGTCGCTGACACTGGCCGGAATTCTGCTGATCAGTCTCTCAGCGACTCTGCTGTTCTGGTCGGGACTGGCGGGAACTCCGGCCGCCGCCGCCTCCGCCGAACTGCAGCGACTGCTGACAGCCAGTTCGCGACAGGCTGACCGCACATGGCAGCTGTCCATTGAAGAAACGGCCGCTCCGGTGGCCCGTCGGCGCCGGTCACAGCCATCCACCACCACTGATGCCCGCCGCCCACCGAAAGTTTCACTTGATAACGCTCGCTTGTACGTCCGCAGTGGCGGTCAGTTTGTGCTGGCACGCCAAATGCCCGACGGCAGCTCCTTCCTGACTGGCAGCGATGGTGCCGAAAGCTGGGCCATCCGACCTGATCAGTCAGTCCGCGTCAGTCGCGACCCCGCGCATTTCAGCCGCGATATTCCCGGGCACGAACACTCCATGTCCTTCGTACAGATCGATCAGCTGCTGACCCAGCTGAACCGGCACTATCACGTTCAGGTTATGCCGCATGTCACAGCCGCTGACAGTGAAGAACTCTCAGAACCTGCCGACCGACTGCTGATCGCCGTCAGACGTCAGAAAGTTCCAGGCCCGGGACGGGTTGAAATCTCCTATGACCCGCTCAACGGAAGCATTCATCAACTGCGATTTGTTGACATGCCCTATGGCCCTGACCGCCTGACTCTGCGCATGACGCTGGTCTCAGAAGCCTCTCTGGAACCCCAATTCTTCAAACACAGCAATCATCACCCGCCGGATCGACGAATTGAACAGGAGTAAGTCATGAGGAATCTGTTTTCTGCGGGCACGGCCGTTGCGGCTGTCACTTTACTCATCCTCGGCGTGTCAGCTCAGCCGCCACGCCAGAATCCCCAGCCACCAGCCGGGAAAATGCGCAAACCGCAGATCAGCGATACGGTTCGGGCCAATGTCTACGCGGACAACAACTTCATGCTCTGGATCAATGGCGAGCTGGTCGCTGTCGACTCCATTAACTTCATTCCGCACAATGTTGTCTCGGTCGATATCCTGCCGGCTTATCCCATGACCATCGCTGTCATGGCTCGTGATAATGCCAGCCCGAAAACCGGGATGGAATATGCCGACACCAATATCGGCGACGGTGGGTTTATTCTGAAGTTTGCGGACGGAACGGTTACCAGCTCGGAGTGGAAGGCCCTGTGTGTTTCACGAGGTCCATTGAACCGCGACACAAAGAATCCACAGGTTGAAAATCTGCCGATTCCGGAAAACTGGCAGGCTGTCGATTTCGATGACAGCAGCTGGAAAGCGGCAAAGGAATACACGGAAGAGGAAGTCGATCCGAAGCAGCCGTACTTCGAAAATGATTTTGCCGGAGCAAAGTTCATCTGGTCAGACGACGTGGCGATCGACAACACCATCCTGTTCCGCCATGTCGTCAAGTCACCTCCCGACGGCAAATCACGACCGGACTTCACCAACATCAACAATGTGGTGCCGGACGGTCCCCCGAAAAAAGCCAAAAAACGCTGATCAAAGGTTTCTGCTGACCTCTATTCAGGATCTGATCCATGCGCATCGACAGCTTCTGCCTGCTCGGTCTGTTCAGTCTGCTGCTGCCTTCCGTCAACGCCGCTGACCGGCCCAATATCATCCTGATGATGGCGGATGATCAGGGCTGGAATGGGACATCGGTGGCGATGCACCCACAGATACCGGGATCCAAAGGTCAGTACTTTCACACTCCCAACCTTGAACGCCTCGCTGCACAGGGCATGCGGTTTTCCGCCGGCTATTCTCCGGCCCCTGTCTGTTCTCCAACCCGGATCAGTATCCAGACCGGAAAAAGCCCGGCCCAGCTGCACTGGACCAAGGCCGCACCGCCGGAACCCGGGCACAAACTTACCGAGCCTCAGCTGATCAAACAGATCAGCAGCTCCGAAAAAACACTCGGCGAACTGCTGCGGTCAGCCGGCTATGCCACTGCCCATTACGGTAAGTGGCATATCTCAGGCGGAGGCCCCGAGCAGCACGGCTATGACTCCTCAGATGGTGATACCGGAAATGAAAACGCCTTCCAGTACCAGGACCCGAATCCTGTCGACATCTTCGGGATGGCGGAAAAGGCTGAGAAGTTCATGACCGAGGCTAAGCAGGCAGGCAAGCCTTTCTATGTGCAGCTGTCCTGGAACGCTCTGCATGCCTCAGAAAATGCTCTGCGTACTACGATGGCAAAGTACGAGAAGCTGCTGGGTGGAAGTGCTGGAAAGCGGGCCGCTGTGGCGGCCATCACCGAAGACCTTGATACCGGTGTCGGCAAAGTTCTGGATTCCCTCGATCGCCTTGGGCTGGCCGACAACACATGGGTCTTCTACATCTCGGATAATGGTGCCGGAGGCGGTGGCGGTGGCCCAGGCGGAGGCGGTGGCCGAGGCGTTTCCCTCCGTGGTGGCAAGGGTGGCGTCTGGGAAGGTGGTATCCGAGTTCCGTGGATTGTGCGCGGTCCCGGGCTGCCGGCCAATTCGTGGTGTCACACACGGGTCGTGGGGTATGACCTGCTGCCCACGTTCTGTGAACTGGCCGGAGTTCCTGCCAGTGCTGTCCCCAGGGCCGTCGAAGGTGGCAGCTTTGCGTCACTGCTGCAGAACGAGGGCCGTGGTGAAGTCCAACGACCTCGTCCTGAAATGGTGTTTCACTTTCCGCATTATCAGGCTGCAGACGGTCCACAGTCTGCCCTGCTGCTGGGTGATCTGAAGCTGATCCGCTTCCTTGAAGACAATCATGTGGAACTGTATGACCTCGCCAAAGATCCGGGTGAACAGCAGAACCTTGCTGAAGCCCGTGCTGATGAAGCAGCGCGACTTGATCGCATGCTGGGACAGTACCTCACTGATATCGATGCCCAGATGCCCACGATCAACTCAAACTATGATCCTGCAGCACCTCCCGTGCAGCGCAAAGGCGGACGCAATGCTCAGGGCGCACAGGGTGGCCGTGGTGGTATGCAGCAGGGCAAGGGTGGTGCTGGAGGGGGCGCTGGTGGTGGTGGAAAGGGTGGCAATAAAGGGGGCGCAAAGGGGGGTGGCGGGGCGAAGGGCGGTAATCGCCCGGCTCAGGAAACGGAATAATCGGTTGCCCTCAATTGCTCCTGCTGTGCTCGCAGCTTCGTCGTCAATCAGCCTGCAATTCACATGTCACGCTGTCTCAGCTTCACTGACAGGCCCGCAGTCATGCTCGTAACTCTGAACCACCTCCAGCAGCCCACTGCAGGCAGCCTCTGGCGACGGACCTCGGCTCTGCTGGTGCTGCTGTGTTGCCTGCTGCTCTGCAGTCCGGTTCAGGCGCAGAAACCGGGGAAGCCACGAGGGATGAAACCGGGCCAGGAAAACGGTCAGCGTGGTGGCGGTCGAGGTCGCAACGAACCACTGCTGTCCGAACAGCTTCCGGCCCCGTTCCACGGAATCAGTAATGAAGAGCTGCCGATCCTGCTGCAGCTGGCGCAACGAGCAAAACGCTGGATTCTCTATGACACGGCTCCCGAATCACCGTTTGACCCGGTCCGCGTCTCTTTCATACCACCAGCTCAGAACCCCGCCGCAGATGACGTCGATACGTCCGCCAATGCTGCCGATGAACAGCTGCAGGTCGGACTGCTGATTCTTTCACGCCTGACACTGGAACAACGCAGGCTGCTGGCCACAGCACTGGCAGACACGCTCAGTGATCAGCAGAAGATCTCGCTGCTGGATCAGAAACTGTGTCTTGTGCTGCAGAAGGTTCGTGATGAAACTCTGCTCAGCCGAGTCCAGGCTCTTGAGACTGAGGCCCGACGCGACCTGCTGGAGCTGGGACGAACTGCGGCGTCACTGGCAACACGTCAGGCGCGAGTCTTCGCACAACTTGAAAAAAACCTGTCGCAGGAACAGCGTGATTCGCTGGTCCTCGCCACCACTTCCTCGTTTGTCCCGGAGTCCGGGTTGCCCGGCATGCATGAGGTCGAAGCCGAACTGAAGAATGCCGACAGCGAACAGCGTAATGAACTCAAACGCATGGCTCACAGGGCCGCCTTCTGGACCGCCCAGCAGGCCACCACTGCAATTGACAACGGCAGTCAGCAGATTCCTCCGAAAAAAGAACGGACTCCGGATCCGCAGTTGCAGGATTTCCTGAAGACCCTGCTTCCGCCGCAGCAAAAACAGCTGCGCAGTGTCTTTGATGCCGAAGTGCGACGCCTTCGTCAGCAGATGTTGCTCAGTGCAGCCGCTCTGACCAGCCTGCAGGGACTCAGAACATCACGCTCCCTGGATGAAAAGAAAGTTCAGCAATCGACGGTGGCCTGTGCGCAGCTGCAGTTCTCCGCCGCGCTGGCAGAGTCTGCTGCGTTTGAAACGATTCGCCAGTCTGTCTCAAAACAACAGTTGGAATACCTGACAGGATCCGGTGACCAGTAATTGGACGGTTCTCAATAACCGCATCTCAGGAAACACGCACATGCTACGACTTCTCTGGTTCTTTCTGCTGCTTAGTCAGGTCAGCCTGACTGCCATGGCTCACGATGGCAGCGAACCCCATCAGCATGCTGTCGCTGATCGCCAGTGGACTCTGGCGACCGGCGATACCATGACCGGCAGTTTTGTTTCTGAACGCGACGGACGCGTGATCATTCGCCGCAGTGATGGCTGGCTGCGTCCTCTGAACCTGACTCAACTATCGGCCGCAGACCAAAAATGGGTTGCCGAACGTCAGCGGCAGATCTTACAGCTCAATACGCAGGCTGCCTTTCTGATGACCAGCCTGCCACAGCCACAACCCGTGGTTGATCCGTCAGCCCCGCAACCTGCCGCCCCGGCAGATACAGCAGCTCAGAAAAAACTGCTGGATCAAAGCTTTCAACCGTTCAGCGAAGTGGTCAAAACACGAGCTGATGAGAATTTTTTCTATGTCGAATCCAACGGTGTACCGGCCCATGAAATGATGGTTGGAATCACCGCATGGCAGCAACAGGTTCCGCTGCCACAGAAGTACAGCGGCGAAAATGCGTGGCGCATTCCTCTGAATCCCGTGCCGGCCAAAAACCCGATGTCGGCCAAAAACAACTTCTTCCGCGGCGCTATTGCAATTGCCGTCAACGGTGTCCCGATCTTCAATCCCATCAAGAATGATGGCAGGACCGATACTCTGCTGGCCGGTGAACTGGATAACTTCGGTGGTCATTGCGGACGCGCAGATGACTACCACTACCACATCGCACCGGTGCACCTTGAAAAACAAACCGGAACCGGTAAGCCGGTCGGCTGGGCCCTTGATGGCTATCCAATCTACGGGTACCAGGATCCGGCAGCAAAGGATTTCGCACCGCTCGATGCGCTGAACGGGCACATCGGGCCTGACGGTCTGTATCACTACCACGCCACAAAGCAGTATCCCTATCTGAATGGAGGCTTTTACGGGGAAGTCGTGGAGCGTGACGGACAGGTCGATCCGCAACCTCGCGCAGAATCCCCACGACCAGCTCTGCCGCCAATGCGTGGTGCCAAAATCACCCGTTTCACACAAACGCAGCCTGGCAGCTATGTGCTGACCTACGAAATCAATGGACGCCCGGGAACGGTGTCTTACACCATCGCCGCCAACGGCGGTGTCAGCTTCGAATTCCGCACGCCGGATGGCGAGGTCACCAACGAAGACTATCAACCCCGCGCCGGTGGCCGTCGACCACCGGGAGGTGGCGGCGGACAGCGACCTCCAGGCGATCGGCCTCCGGGAGGCGGTGGCGGACAGCGACCTCCAGGCGATCGGCCTCCGGGAGGTGGCGGCGGACAACGACCTCCGGGCGATCGGCCTCCGGGAGGCGGTGGCGGACAACGACCTCCGGGCGATCGGCCTCCGGGAGGTGGCAATGGCGCTGGCAACCGCCCGGCCACGGCAGCCGCAAAAACACATCCGCAGATCGGCAATATGCAACTCACCAGCAGTTCAATCAGCGCTGCTGGACGACTTTCTGTGGACTGCACATGTGACGGTAAGAGCCAGTCGCCGGCGGTGGCGTGGGATCAGGTGCCGGAGGGCACAAAGTCCATCGTCGTCAGTCTTTGGCATACAGCGCCCGATCAGGAAAAGTCGTACTGGCTGCTTTATAACATTCCGGCATCCACGAAAGCCCTGCCACAGAATGTCCGCGGGGTTGGAACAGCCGGGCTGAATGATCGCCGCGAGCGCACTTATGACCCGATGTGCTCACGCGGGCCTGGCGTTAAGACATACCACATCACTGTTTATGCGTTGTCCTCAGAACTGAAACTGAATCCAGCTGACACCAACCGCGAAAAAATTGTCGCAGCGGTCCGAGACATTACCCTCGCAGAAACGACTCTCGACTTTCAATACGAACGGGAGGAAGAATGACGCCCCTCAGGACATTGCTGGCTGTTGCCCTGACGCTGTTCACCACCTGCGTCGCTGCTGCTGATCGCCCGAATATCGTGCTGATTCTGATGGATGACATGGGCTGGCGGGATGTCGGCTTCATGGGCAATACATTCACGGAGACTCCGAATCTGGATCGACTGGCTGCCGGTGGCCTGTCTTTTCCCAGGCCTATGCCAGCGCCCCGAATTGTGCTCCCACGCGCGCCTGTCTGATGTCCGGCCAGTACACACCCCGACACGGAATCTACACGGTCGTCGATCCTCGGCAGCCACCAGGGTCACCATGGCAGAAGCTGCTGGCTTCCGACAGCCAGTCTGAGCTGGACACGCGGATTGTGACCGTAGCCGAGTCACTGCGTGATGGTGGCTATGCCACCGGATTCTTCGGCATGTGGAATCTGGGACGCGGTCGTAGTGGACCAGTGACCCCCGGTGGCCAGGGCTTCGAGACTGTTGTCTTCCCCGAAAACCTCGGTTTCGGCAAGGACCAGTACTTCGATGATGCCGGCAACTACCTCAGTGATCGCCTGACAGACTCGGTGCTGCAGTTTGTCGAAAAAAACCGCAGTGGACCATTCTTCGTCTATCTGCCGGACCACGCTGTGCATGCTCCATACAACCCCAAACCGGATCTGCTGAAAAAATACGAACAGAAACTGCAGCAGACAGGTGATCGGCGTGACAGTGCCGAGGCAGCCGCGACAGTCGAGGCGGTCGATCAGAATGTTGGCCGGATCATGGACGGACTGAAGTCCATGAATCTGCTGGAGAACACCATTGTGATCTTCACCTCGGATAACGGTGGTACACCCCAGTTCACCGCGCCGCTGAAAGGCAGCAAAGGGCAGCTGTACGAGGGTGGCATTCGAGTGCCACTGGTGGTTTCCTGGCCCGGCCTGAAAAACCCGGGACGGACCACACCGGTTCCCGTATCCAGTGTTGACTGGTATCCAACTCTGCTGGAACTGGCCGGCCTGACAGCCCCACAGGGCCAGGTCCAGGATGGCGTCAGTCTCCTGCCCCTCTTCCGCGGTTCAGAAACACTGCAGCGTGACCGATTGTTCTGGCACTTTCCCTGCTACGTCGGCCGGTCTGCTCCGTCCAGCGCCGTTCGCGTCGGTGACTACAAGCTGGTCGAATTCTTCGAAGACGGTGGACATGTTGAGCTCTATGATCTGCAGCAGGATCCCAACGAAGAACATGATCTGGCAGCAGAATTGCCGGCTAAACGCGACGAGCTGACAAAGATCCTGAAGACGTGGCAGAAAGAGACTGCCGCCGCCATTCCGAATACTGCTAACCCCGATTTTGATCCGCAGGCCCAGCGCATTCGCGGACCAGGTGGCCCTGCCGGAGCCGGTGGAGGGCAGGGGGGGCCTGCCGGGGGACAAAAAGGCGGGCAGAAGGGCGGACAAAAGGGTGGTCAAAAAGGCGGGCAGAAAGGTGGCGGTATGAATAAAGGTGGGGGTGGTGGACAGAAGGGCGGCCAGCGTCCGAATGAAGCCCAGCCCAATCCTTAGAAAACGGCTCTACGTAAAATGCTGTGCGCGGTGTTGCTGTGCCGGTTGTCAGTGGTCAATGCACTCAAAGTTCCCCCTGGGAGGGCGAGGCTCCTGCCGAGCCGAACTCAATTGTCCGTGTTCAGTTGTCGTTGTTCGCCGCCAAGCGTAGTGCGGGCACAAACTTCTCGTCACCCTTGAAATCCCCAGTGTTTTTTCATGGAGGGGGCCGAGCAGGAATGCTCGGGCTGCATTTTGTCGTCGGCGTCATTCCTGCCCGGTCGCCTTTCGCCCACACAAAGCCGCAACGTGGCGCACGCTGGCCCGTCGATCAGCCCTTCCGCAGGCGGTTCACCACTCAGCAAAGGAGCGCCTCGGCATCGTCACCGAGCTGGTGCTCGGTGGTCCCAGGGTCGGAAGCTGACGGGTGGTCTCGTTTGCGTCTGAGCAGTTATGCTCTTCCTGGCACGGAAGCAGTATCCCGTGCGTTTTTCGCCAACCCCATCAAACGGCAATCTGCAGCTGCGCACTTGCTTTGTTGTTGCTCCTGAAAAACGCCATGTTTTTCAGTGGTCGTCCGTGCTGCAGCCGAGGCGACCGCTTTGGTCCCTCCCCTCATTCCAGCTCGACCCGCACAACTCCGGCGATTCGACTTTCTGCTCATTTCCCGCTAACCTCTCTGACTGCTTCAGGTACTTTGATCAGGAGTCCGTCAATGCGTGGAAACGTATCGTGGGTACTGTCAGCCGGATTGATTTTTCTGGCGGGCCTCGCAGCGTCAACAGTGACTGCGGAAGAAGTGCAGATCGGTGGTCGTCTGTTGCGAGTTGCTGACGGCTATGAGGTTTCGCTGGCAGTTGATTCCAGTCTGGCCGAGCGTCCGATTGCAGTCGCTCGCGATGAACGCGGGCGTCTGTACGTCACCGATTCCGGCGGCATGACAGAGCGAGCTGAGCAGCAGCTTGAGCTTAAGCCGCATCGCATTCGTCGCCTTGAAGACACCAACAGCGATGGCGTCTACGACCGCAGCACACTGTTCGCCGACCGTATGATGTTTCCAGAGGGTTGCCTCTGGTATGCCGGATCCCTTTATGTGGCCGCTCCGCCTGAAATCTGGAAGCTGACCGACGACAACGATGATGGGGTCGCCGATCGCAGAGAAGTCTGGTTTGATGGCAAAACACTCACCGGTTGCGGCAATGACCTGCACGGTCCCTATCAGGGGCTGGATGGTCGCCTGTACTGGTGCAAAGGGGCCTTCGCTGAACAGCAGCATCAGCTGTCTGACGGCAGCCTGCTGAAAACGCAGTCTTCTCATATCTTTCGTGCCCTGCCGGACGGATCGGGTATTGAATCTGTCCTCGCAGGTGGAATGGACAACCCGGTCAATGTGGCCTTTCTGAAAACCGGCGAACGATTCCTCAGCTGCACCTTCTTTCAATTCCCGGAAGCCGGTCGTCGCGATGGCCTGATTCATGCCATCTACGGGGGTGTTTATGGCAAGAAACATGCATCCATTTACGCACACCCTCGCACCGGCGATGTGATGCCCGTTCTCACTCATCAGGGAGCTGCTGCTCCCTGCGGTCTGATTGCCGGCAGCGAACAGCTGTTCGGTGGCCAGCACGATCAGCAGTTGTTTGCCTGCTATTTCAACCTGCATAAGGTCGTTCAGCATCGCCTGCTTCCGGACGGCCCAACCTTCCGTACTGAAGACACCGAGTTCCTTGCCTGTGACCACCCGGACTTCCATCCGACCGACGTCTTTGAAGATGCCGATGGAAGCCTGCTGGTTGTGGATACCGGTGGCTGGTACAAGGTCTGTTGTCCCACATCGCAGCTGGCCAAACCGGATGTGCTCGGTGCAGTTTATCGGGTGCGTCGACGTGGCATGCCCACGGTCACCGACGCGCTGGGACTGCAGCTTTCGTGGCAGGGCCTGACACCTGCACAGCTGACGGAACGACTTGCCGATCAGCGACTGTTCGTGCAGCGCCAGGCCACCGCACAGCTGCGGCAGCTGGCTGATGCGGCCGTCCCGGCACTCCGCACGCTGCTCACGAATCACCCTCAGGCTGGCGTTCGACTTCGCGCTGTCTGGACTCTGGCGGGCATTCCTGCGTCCGAATCTGCAGCCTCTGCTGCTGCTGTCGCCCTCAATGACGCCGACTCAACCGTCCGTCATGCCGCTGCTCACACGGTTGGACTGTTCCGCTTTCAACCTGCACTCACGGATCTGCTGAAACTGGCCGCCGGCAATGAGCCCGGCCCGGCCCGCGCGGCTCTGGAAGCCATCGGCCGCCTGAAAAACGCGGCAGCTGTTCCGTATCTCCTCGAACTGGCAGGCGACCTGCCCGTTGGCCCCGTGGATACCACAGGAGCACCGGCTGACGCTGCCGCACGTATTCGCGAACATGCACTCATCTTCGCACTGATCGAAATCAATCAGCCGGACGCCGTCCGCAAAGGACTCAGCTCCCGAATCCCCTCAGAAATGCGGGCTGCTCTGACAGCCCTCGACCAGATGCCCAATGGCAAACTGCAGGCCGTCAGCGTGCTGCCCCTGCTGCAGAATCCCAGCGAAGCCGTGCAGGGAACTGCGATCTGGATCGTCGGCCAGCATCCTGACTGGGGCCAGTCTGTGCAGCAGTATTTCGAGGCTCAGCTGCAGTCTGCTGCCACGCTCAACGCTCAGCAGCGGGACGTGATCCGCGGTCTGCTGGCTCGCCTTGCATCAGCCCCGGAAATTCAACAGCTTCTGCAGAAGCAGCTCAACACCGATGCGGCACCAGCCGCCCGGCAGCTGGCACTTGAGACACTTGCCAACACCACACTCACCGCCGCACCCGCCGGCTGGCTCGATGCTCTCGGCACACTGCTGCCCCAGGCCACACTCGCCGAACTGCCCCTGCTGACAGCAGCTGCCGAACATCTGCCGCGACCGAAGGACGGACATCCCGCGCTGCAGCAGGCACTTGCATCCATCGCCGCACGTACGGATCTGCCCGACACGCTGCGATTGTCCGCAATTGATGCGGCCGGTGGCGGACAGTCGCTGCCTGAAAGTACCTTCAGTCTGCTCTGCAGCTCCCTGCAACTCGATCTGCCCGCAGACCAGCGCGGTATCGCTGCTCGACGACTGGCATCTGCCACCCTGACCAGCGATCAGATGCAGGCCCTGATTCCACTCGCACGATCCGTCGGACCCATGGAATTACCAAAGCTGCTGCCGGCTTTTGAACAGCACGCCGATGAATCTCGCGGCATGGCACTTCTGACTGCCCTCACGGAATCTCAGGGACTGCCCGGACTGCGAGCCGATCTGATTCAGACGCTGCTGGCCAAATACCCCCCTGCCGTTCAAACCGCCGGGCAGGCACTGCGAAAGCAGCTTAATGCCAGCCTCGAAGAGCAGACGTTGCTGCTGGAGAAAACCCTCAGCACACTGCCACAGGGTGATCTGCGACGTGGTCATGAGGTCTTCATGAGTCGCAAAGCGGCCTGTAACACGTGCCACAAACTGGGCTACGGTGGCGGGACGCTGGGACCGGATCTCACCAGCATCGGTAAGGCTCGCAATCGTCGCGATCTGCTGGAAGCCATTCTCTTTCCCAGCTCCAGTATCGTTCGTGGATACGAACCCGTGGTTGTCGAACTGGCAGAAGGCCGTGTCGTCGGTGGTATTATTACAGGCGAATCCAGCGGCGAAATTATCCTGACTGTGGATGCCACAAAGCAGCTGCATATCGATCGCTCAGGTATTGCTCAGATTCTGCCTTCGGCAGTTTCCCCCATGCCCAATGGCATCGCCACTATCCTCAGCCCCCAGGAACTTGCCGATCTGCTCACATTTCTGGAAACTGGCGGTCGCTGACGGCGGATTCTCACCCGCTCCGGGCCTTCCGAGGTGCAATTTGCCCGCAGTTCGCACCCTCTCGAAAGTTGACCATGAACAGTTCTCCTGCCGCCTTTCCCCTGATTGATGCAGCCGGTGTCCAGGCGCCCGCAGTCCCCGGATCGCTGGCCGAGACTGGTATCGACCGCGAAGTGCTGCTGTCTCTGCTGCTGAAGATCTGCTACACGTCTTCCCAGACCACGACAGAGCTGGCTGCCGCTCGAATGCTGCTGCCGATTCCGCTGATCGCTGAAATGCTGGAAGACCTTCGCCGCGACAATCTGGCCGAAATTCTGGGCAGCAGCGGACCGCTGGGATTCCGCTTCACACTCTCGCAAAAAGGCCGTGATCGAGCCATGCGGGCCATGGAAGTCTCCGGATACGTCGGCCCGGCCCCCGTTTCACTCGAAGCCTATACCGCCTCCGTGGAACTGCAGGCCGCCGCCAGACCCCCCGTCAATCCCGAACAGATTTCAGAATCACTGGCTGCACTGACGCTCACTGACGAAGCACGCATGCTGGCGGGACTGGCCGTCACCGGAAATCGCAGCCTCTTCGTCTACGGTCCGGCCGGCAACGGGAAAACTTCCATCTGCCTCAGCCTGCGCAAAGCACTCACTGAAGGCGTCTGGATCCCACACTGCATTTCCATCGAACAGCAGATGATCCGCATCTATGACGCGCAGGTGCACGAACTGCTGGAACTGCCGAGTGCCCCACGCGGCGTTGACCAGCGCTGGATCCGCGTACGACCGCCACTGGTGGTCGTCGGTGGTGAGCTGCGGCTGCAGGATATGGATCTGGCGTGGAGTCCTTCGCTGCGATTCTACGAATCACCGATCCAGCTGAAATCCAACTGCGGCATCCTGCTGATTGACGACTTTGGACGACAGCAGGTCAAACCGGCCGATATGCTCAATCGCTGGATCGTCCCGATGGAATATCACATTGACTATCTGACTCTGCAGACCGGTCAGAAGATCTGCGTTCCCGTGCGTAACCTGCTGATGTTTGCCACCAACCTGAATCCGGCCGATGTAACTGATCCTGCCTTCCTCAGACGCATGGGATATCGCCTCAATCTTACCTCACCAACTCCTGATCAGTACGCTGTCATCTTTCGCAACTATGCTGCGCAATGTGGCGTGTCAGTGGATCAGTCGCTGGTGCAGTCCGTGCTGGATCGTTACCGCCGTGAAAAACGCGAACTGCGGTGCAGCGAGCCTCGCGATCTGATCGAACGCATGCGGGACCTGAGCCGGTATTACAACCGTCCGCTGGAGATTTCCGAGGCCGCCCTGGAGATTGCCTGGCGCGGCTTTTTTGGAACGGACACGTACTGAACGCCCCCCCCAGGAACACCGCAGGTTGCCCAAATATCCAGAACAACCAGAACTACCGACCGGTTGCAGTAAAAAAAGATTCTGAAAAATCTCCTGGCGGTTGACTGGCCATTTTCAGCCTTAACTCATCAGACACGCACGATGATGCGAGTCAGAAACAAAGCAGAAGCCCGTTCCGATCGGACTTCGCTGTGGTGGTTGTCGCATGATGCACTGCGATGACCCATGCTGCACGCTCAATGCCTGATGCGTGCCCAGCAGAATGGTTTCCCGTGTTCCTCGTGCGCAGCTGTTCTGCGCACTGTACTCTTCTGTGGTGTGTGTAATTCAGGAGTCTTTCACATGTCAAAGTTCACTGCTGCTGTTCGTCGTCTGCTGGTTCGTGAAGAAGGCGCTACGATGGTTGAGTACGGCCTGATGGTCGCTCTGATCGCCGTCGTTGCTGTTGCTGCTGTCGGTACTCTTGGTGGGCGTGTCTCCACAACGTTCTCCGGACTCACCTTCTGATCCTGAGACGCTGCTGTATCACTGCACTGGGCCGCTCTCAGCGGTCAAATCTTCCCGCTTCCTGCCAATCCATTTCCAGGAGTTTTTCACATGTCAAAGTTCACTGCTGCTGTTCGTCGTCTGCTGGTTCGTGAAGAAGGCGCTACGATGGTTGAGTACGGCCTGATGGTCGCTCTGATCGCTGTCGTTGCTGTTGCTGCTGTCGGTACTCTTGGTGGGCGTGTCTCCACAACGTTCTCCGGCCTGACTTTCTGATGTCAGCTGTCAATCCGGACACTGTACCTGCCGTTGTCGTGACGGTAGCCGTCATCTGTGGTGCCATTTGTGACATCCGTGGTTTTCGGCTGCCCAATCAACTGACGTTGCCCCTGATCCTCTCAGGGCTCCTCTGGCATCTGGCCTGTGGAGCCACTGACGGAGCTCTCCGCAGCGGCTGCGGGCTGCTGCTCGCCTGTCTGCCGCTGCTGCCGGCATGGTCTGCCGGTGGCATGGGCGCAGGAGACGTCAAACTGATGGCTGGAATCGGAGCCTGGCTGGGAGCAATGTTTGCTCTGCAGGTGCTGATACTGGCCGGACTCAGTGGATGGATTTACCACCGCCTGCGTCGCTCTGCTCGGACAATCCCGCTGCAGTGTTCACTACAGCACATGTCCATCGAACAGGCCCTGCAGATTCCGACACAACGCAGCCAGCTGCTTCCGTTCGGCGTGATGATCGCCTGCGGAACTCTGGTGCAGCTACTATGGGCTGTCTGACTCCAGCCTCCTCAGAAATACGGTCCGCTGCTGTCACGGCAGTGGTCAAAACTCGATCGGGCTCGGAGGCCCGTTGTTCTTCTCCTGCGATCATTTCCAACACGGCTACGGGAAGGTGGTCGCCAACCGGGGCGTCTGCAGACTGGAAACTGCAGACGTCCCGGTTGTTTTTTTCCCTCGCCATTTTTACGGATTCGCGCTCATGACTGCTTCCCCGGTCGTCGCGCCACCGTCGGCTTTCCCGGCAGACCCACGGTTGGCGGCTTTTCAGAATTCCGCTCCTGCACATCCGAATCCCCGGTTGGCCGCCGTAGAAGCTGCCGCCCCGCGACCGGACACACCCGCTCCCGCTGCCATGCCACGGCGAATCGACGATGAAACACGCCGAGAACTCCATCGACGACTGATCGGCAGCCTCGACCTCTCAACGGTCGGAAGTCGCTCCGAAGCCGAACTGCGGGCCGAAATCCGACTTGCTGCGGAAGAACTGTGTCGACAATCCAGCCACCTGCTGAGCGCTGCTGATCGGGATCTGCTCGTCGGCGAGGTCATGGATGAGACCTTCGGACTCGGACCACTCGAACAGCTGCTCCGTGACCCCACCATCAGCGACATCCTGATCAACGGACCCAAAACGATCTTCTGTGAACGTCGTGGGCGCCTGGAAAAGTCTGACGTCACTTTCGCCAGTGATGATCACCTGCTCCAGATTATTCAGCGGATTGTCAGTCGCGTTGGTCGGCGAGTCGATGCGACCAGCCCAATGGTGGATGCTCGACTGGCCGACGGCAGTCGCGTCAATGCCATCATCGCTCCGCTGGCACTCGACGGATCGCTCGTCTCAATCCGTCGCTTCCCCGATCGACCACTCAAAGCCGAAGACCTGATCTCCAAAAAATCTGTGGCTGCGGAAATGATCGAATTCCTCGCCGGAGCCGTCAAAGCACGACTCAACGTGCTGATCTCCGGTGGCACTGGATCAGGCAAAACCACCCTGCTCAACATGCTCTCGGGTTATATCCCCGATCATGAACGCATTGCCACAATCGAAGATGCTGCAGAACTGCGACTGCAGCAGTCTCATGTGGTCCGCATGGAAACACGTCCGCCCAATGTCGAAGGGCAGGGTGCCGTCACCTGCCGAGACCTTGCCCGCAACGCACTGCGAATGCGACCTGACCGACTGGTGGTTGGGGAATCACGCGGCCCGGAGGCTCTCGATATGCTGCAGGCCATGAATACCGGACACGACGGTTCCATGACAACCCTGCACGCCAATGACACTCGCGACGCCATCAGTCGACTTGAAATGATGGTCGGGATGGCCGGATTCGATCTGCCCATCTGGGTCATTCGCAAACAGATCGCCTCCGCCGTACACCTCGTCGTGCAGGCTGCCCGCCTCACCGGCGGTACCCGCAAAGTCATGAAAATCTCGGAAATCACCGGAATGGAAGGTGAAAACATCACCATGCATGACCTGTTTGTCTTCAAGCAGACGGGACTGAACGCAGACGGCATCGCATCCGGCGTGTTCATGAGCACCGGAATTCGCCCCCACTGCCTCGAACACCTTGAATCTATGGGCATCCGCCTGTCACCAGGCCTGTTCGATCGTCGCTCTTTGATGACCTGCTGAGCAGCACGGTCTGTTCTCAGCTGCCAGCCATGATCAACGGGGGGGAAACGTCATGGGCCTGAATCTGTTTGTGGTCTCGACATTCTTTGCAGCCATTTTCTGCGTGGTTGCCCTGTATTCGCTGGCAACCGACGTGCTGCTGCGCGATCGTCGCAAACTGCGCAGCAGGATCGAAGAAGAGTTGCGCGGCGCCCAGCGCAATCGCGCGAAAAGCTCGATGCTGCGACAGATGAGTGCGACCGATCTGCATCAGCTGATGGATGCCGCCGAAGATCACCGCACATGGCACGAAAAAATTCGAGATATGCTCGATCAGGCCGGACTCACAACCACACCAGCCGCTCTCTACCGACAGATGGCCGTCACCGGCATCACCATCACACTCCTCGCGTTTTTCATACGCGGCAGCATTCTGCTGGCCGCTCCTGCAGGCATCGCACTGGCCTTCGTGCCATTGCTGCGAGTCCGCATGCTCAGAGATGCACGCCAGAACCAGTTACGCGCTCAACTGGCAGATGCTTTCGAGCTGATGAGCAGTACGCTGCGAGCAGGTCAGTCCATGACGCAGTCCATGCAGGCCGTCGCAGTTGACTTCCCGGCACCCATCGCTGAGGAATTCATGCTGTGTGCCGAACAGCAGAATCTTGGGCTGGACCCCGAAATCGCCATGCGGCAACTGTCCCGCCGCTGCGGTATTATTGAACTCAAAATTTTCGTCGTCGCCGTCCTCGTCCAGCGGCAGGTTGGAGGCAATCTCAGCGAGATTCTGCAGGGACTTTCACACGTCGTTCGTGAACGATTCCGTATCATGGGATTGATCAACACACTGACGGCAGAAGGCCGACTGCAGGCCCTGATCCTCATGGCCCTGCCACCTTTCCTGCTGATCATCATGATCTTTCTCAATCGAGAATACACACAAAGCCTGCTCGACCACCCCGAACTGCTCGTGGGTATGGGACTCAGTATGGGACTTGGCTGGCTGTGGATTCGAAAAATTATCAACTTCGATTTCTGACCGGAGCACCTGATCATGTGGGTACCTGTACTGTTTGCTGCCGCCATGGCCAGCGGACTGACCGGTCTGCTGTATATGCTGCTGAAGAAAAAAACTGAACGCACCGAACAGCGATTGCGTTCACTTACCATTCAACCCGGTTCACCGGATGACCCGCAGCTTGTTGAAAATATCCGACAGATGGTGCACACCACTCTGCCCAAAGTCGGACAGACGCTGCTGCCGAATGATGCCGACGAACGCTCCAGACTGGCAACCCGGCTGCTGCACGCCGGACTCTACAACCCCAGTGCCATGACACTGTTTCTTGGCGTCAAATTCCTGCTCATCGCCGGTCCGCTCGTGGTTTCCATTCTGATCGCCATCATAGGAATTGCGCCCATGGAAAAAGCGCTGATCGGCGGGTCTATGGCCGGTGTTTTCGGGCTGATCGCACCCAGCTTCTGGCTGGATCGCCGAAAAACCTTTCGCCAGACAGCACTCCGTCGCTCGTTACCCGACGCCTGCGATCTGGTTGTCATCTGTCTCAGTGGCGGTCTGAGCCTGATTGCAGCGGTGGCACGAGTGGTGGAGGAGTTGCAGTCCGCCCACCCCCTGCTGGCTGCCGAGCTGCGAATCGTCGAACGAGAAGTTCAGCTCGGAACAAAGCTTGCAGAATCACTGCAGAAATTCGGCAACCGTTCAGATCTGCCGGAACTGCAGAATCTGGCCGCCGTAGTCATGACGGCCGAAAAATACGGCTCCAGTATGGCCCGCACACTCGACAAATTCTCTGAAGGACTGCGACTGAAGCGACAACAGTACGCCGAAGCCATGGCTCAGAAAGCCGCCACCAAAGTGCTGTTCCCCACACTGCTGTTCATCTTCCCCGCAATCCTCCTCGTCATCCTTGGACCAGCCATGATCCAGGTGAATGAAATCTTCGGAAATCTGCAAAAGTGAGTTTTCATACAATCAGCTGGCGGACTCCCCCCTGAAGTTCAGCCTTTTACCTGCAGCATCTGATCACATTCGCTCACTGGACTTCCCGCCATGCAGACCAGAACCATTCTTGTAGGCGCCTTCGCTGTCATCTTTGGACTTGTCTCGGCCGTCGGAGCCTTCGTCTCCCAGCGTCGCGCCGGCGAGGCCGTGCCAACGCTTGAAGTCGTCACATCCACTGCCGACCTTCCCTGGGGCAGCGTCATTGAAGCACAACATCTCAAGATCAGTCGCTTTCCTTCAGATGCCATTCCTGAAGGTGCCGTTCGCAAAATCGATGACGCTGTTGGCCGTACCTCACGCGACAATCTCACTCGCGGAGAGTTGCTGCTGGCCGGGCGACTGACGGAACCCGGCGTCGGTCGCGGGCTGCCACCGCTGATTCCCAAAGGCATGCGAGCCGTCTCGATTCAGACCCCCAACGTCAGCTCCGGTGTCACCGGGTTCGTCATGCCCGGCAACAAAGTTGATGTTGTACTGACGATGCATGGGTCCGGACATCAGGATCCCTCAGGAGGAGGTCGTACCATTACCCTGCTTCAGAATGTCACAGTACTGGCTGTCGACCAGAATATTCAGGCCCCTGACGAGAACATGATGGACCTGAAACAGATGCGCACTGTAACGCTGGTCGTTACGCCCCAACAGGCCCAGGAACTGGACCTCGGACAGAACAAAGGCATTCTGCGATTAACTCTTCGCAATCCCCTCGATGAAGCACTGACCGACGTTTCACAGATCACCGTAACTTCACTCACCAACACCACTCGAGATCTGCGGGATGCCACAGCCACCTCGGACGTGACCGGTGAGCTGGCAGAGCGTAATGGAGCGGCTGCAGCCGCAGGCAACACTGATGGAGCAGGGACACCTCTGATCGCCTCCTTACCCGCAAGGAAGTCGAAGCCGTTTCAGGTCACCATGATTCGCGGCAGCTCAATGTCCCCCGTGACTGTCCGGCCCAGAAACTGGCGACCAAAAAAGACGTCCGAAGACTCATTCGAAACTGACGAGGACATGGCTGCGGAACCGGATCTCGCCGCGCCCGTCGATCCTCGAGAACTGGCCGGACTACCGTAAACTGACCAATCACTGAGACTGCGGCCATGGGAAGGTGGCCGTCGACCGGGCTGCCGGAAACCCCTTTTCGGCAGCCCGGTGTCTGACACAATCCATCTGGAGCAGCAGCATGCAAAAACGCCCGCACCCACTCCCGAAAAAACCGCATTCCCGCCCCGAGCTGACACGTCCTGAGAAAGCTCGTCGCGGCACAGCCGCGGTCGAATTTGCAATCGTACTGCCAGTCCTTGTCGTCATGCTGGCCGGAACGGCCGACTACGGTCGCTTTGCTTCGACATCCGTCGCTGTTTGCAATGCCTCTCGAGCCGGTGCGGGATATGGCTGCATCCATCCATGGGACAGCTACACATCGCAGTCTTTTATGACGACCTGTCGAGCCAAAGTGGAAGAAGAGTTCAGCTCAATCCCCGGATTCAATGCAGCCAATCTGAACATTCAGATTTCCTCGGAAGGCACATGGCCCCATGGACGCGTCCGCGTCGCCGTCACCTATCCGTTTCGTACAGTCGTCAACTGGGGTTTTATTCCCAACTCCATTTCCATCTCACGCACCACCGTCCTGCCGATGGTTCGTTAGCTCTGCACTTTTTCGCTCTCAGCTGCTAAGGCCCTGCCATGCTGAAAAAACCACAGCTCACTCCTTTACGTCAATCGCACAGACGTCGCGGGGCCGCACTGCTTGAAGCAACCGCGATCATGGGGGCGTGGACGGTCCTGTTCGTGGGCATTTTCGACTTTGGCAGCGCGACACTGAAGCGTAATCTGGTCTCACACGTTGCTCGCCAGGCCGTTCGCCTTGCTATTGTCCGCGGGGCCGATGCGGGACCCGAGCTGCCGGTCTGGGGCCCCACGACACAAACATTCCTCATCAGTGATGACCACCCCATCGCCAATGTTCTCAGACCAGTTTCAGGCGGATCAGCCACCAGCAGATTCGAAGTTCGACTGGAATGGATTGACGGGGGCAATACCGCGGAACAGCGAGTCCGAGCGACAGTCACCGGACACTTCAGCTCACTACTGGGTGTTGTTGCCGGCAGCCGCAATGTGCCACTTCAGGCACGATCAACTATGCCGATTGTTCACTGATCAGGAGCCTGAGTCATGCGTCAACTGTACCCAATCCGCCGGCCTCTGCCGGATCAGTCACGGCGGGGTACCGTCCTCGTGGTAACTGCCATTGGAGCAGCAGCCATGGTTGGCATGCTGCTGCTGATCGTCGAAACCGGCATGATCATGGATACGCGTCGTCGGGCCCAGAATGCCATCGACTCCGCTGCACTGGCCGCCGCCCAGTCGCTCGTCCGTCAGCAGTCCAGCAGTTCAGCAACGGCAGAAGCACAACTGTTCATTCAGCAGTACAACAATCTGTCCGGAGGCACTGTGTCCCTGCACATGCCACCCGCCACTGGCCCCTACGCCGGACGCTATGGCTACTGTGAAGCCGTTATTCAGATGCATTCCGCCAATACACTGTTCAGTTCCTTTTCTGGCTCTCTGGCCCCCACTGTCAATGCCCGTGCTGTGGCCGGTTATCGCTCTGTTTCTTCACCTGAAATGATCATCGCCCTCGATAAACGGTATTCCCCAGGACTGAACTGCGTCGGTAATGGTCAGCTGCAGATCGACGGCGGAGTCATTACAAACTCCCAGGGATGGGGGGTGGACGAGCACGGCGCTTCGGTACCCGGGGCTATCAATGGATACGGTGGCAACATCGGGTCCAACGGTACGTTTCGCGGACGCAGCTTTCGCATCGGTGGAGGTGTCAATAACCCAGCCGGGTTTCTGCCCTGGATTGCCGGCGGAGATCAGCCACTGCGATGTCGCGTTCCACTGGTGCCCGATCCACTGATCAATCTGGCTACACCCATGATTTCAAACGGAGTCAATGCCACCAGCCGCGGTCGAGTCCAGATCAGCTCCACCGGTTACACAGGCACACTCCAGCCCGGGATCTACTCAGAAATCAATATCTCCGGTGGCAATGTCACTTTTCAACCCGGGATCTATGTGATCACCGGGGGCGAGCTGAAAATCACGGGCGGCAATGTCGTCGCGAATGGCGTTATGTTCTATATCACACTGAAGGACTACAACCCCTCCACGGGCTTGCCTGACAGTGCAGACGGTGAAAGCCTGCCACCCACCAATAATGCTCAGCGCGGCGGTATCACAGTCACCTCCAGTGCCACGCTGCGAGCTCTGAACAACCCGACCAGTCCTTTCCATGGCATGCTGTTCTATCTGCGCCGCATCAATGACAGTGCCGTAACCGTTGCCGGTAATGCCACATCCGGACAGGTGGTGGGAACTATCTATTCGAAATGGAGCCAGCTCACACTGACAGGACAGGGCGTCTTCAACACCCAGTTCGTCATCGGCAACGTCAAATGGTCGGGCAATGGTGACATGCTGCTGAGTCCCAGTGGCTATGAATTCGCCAAAGCCGGACTGGTTTACCTTGTGGAATAATTTCGAATCAACACGAGATCATGCTCGCCCCCCCCCGGGGGGACCACTGAGCTCCAGCTCGGTGACGGTGTAATCCGGGATCGACGAAGAATCCTGTGTGCACCTGCATGTTGCAGTTTGATCGGGTTGGCGAAACACGCTCTGGATACTGCTTCCTCGCAGGGAAAAACACAACCACTCAGACGCAAACGACAATATCGGTCAGCTTGCGCTGACGGCTCACCTGTTGCCACCCCCCGGCGTTCGCCCTCGTCTCGCGGTGGTGAAAAACCACCAATTCTCAACCATCGCAACATCACCGCCCGCATTATTCTGCGTAGAATCATGATTTGACGGGCCGTTTCCGCAGCAGCTGGTACACTGCCACGGCCTGCTGTCAATCAGCCAAACCATTCCACAGAATGCAGCATCACCATGCAGCCCCCACACGCCACCGCCGAACATCGCTGGCTGCAGCGCCTGACAGGTCACTGGACGGTTTCCAGCGAATGCCGAATGAGCCCGGATGACCCGCCTTTTCAATGCACGGGCACCGAGGTCGTGCGAACACTGGGCGAACTGTGGATCCTTGCAGAAGGAACCGGCAGTACCCCGGATATCGGCTGCGATTCCGTCATGACACTGGGCTACGATCCCGAACAGCGGGCCTTCACCGGCACATTTGTCGGATCAAAGATGACTCATCTGTGGCTGTACCGCGGACAACTCTCGGCCGATGGGCAGCAGCTGATCCTTGAAGCAGAAGGTCCGGACTTTTCTGGTACAGGCACACTGACCACATTTCGCGACATCATTCAATGGATGAACGAAAACCACCGTCGTATGACATCGCTGGTGCAGAATCCAGACGGGCAATGGCAGCATTTCATGACGACAGATTATCTGCGTCAGCCCACAGCTTTCTGAGCGCTGATTGCAGCCCCGACATCACTGTCCTTCGTCGTCAAACCGCACCTGCTGGATGTCAGAATGCTGTCGGTTCACCGCTGCCAGCGCCTGCAGGCCGGCACTGGCGGTCGCTGACTCCGGATTCTCCTCCAGAATTCGCTCAAACAGCCAGCGGGCCTCATCCGAGCGACCACTCATGGCTGCGGCAACAGCAAGGTTGGTCCGAGTCTGCTCGGGCGTACAGCCGGATCGCTGAAATGCCAGAATGGCCTCGCGAGAACGCTCAGTATGAGCATACAACAGACCCAGATTGTTCTGAATACGGGCGTCGTCCGGAGCAATTTCAGCGGCCTGCTTCAGCTTCTGCTCAGACTCTGACCAGCGCTGCTGCAGATACAACGAATAACCGTAGTCGCAGAGTACTGCAGCATTCTTCGGCTCCAGCTTCAACGCCTGCTGATACAGGGACTCAGATCGGTCAAAGTGCCCCTGCCGATCCGTCACAACCGCCATTCTCCATGCGGCCTCGGCGTTTGCCGGATTACGTTCCAGCACTCGACCATACGCCGCTCGCGCTGCCTTCAGATCACCACGCTGCTCCATGGTGCGAGCCAGCGAGGTCTGAATATCGGCCACCTGACCGTCACTCAGATTCTCGTCTGACGTGTCCAGCACTGGCACAGACGCAGTGCTGGACACACGACTGCGACCAGCCGACTGACAACCCGCACCGGCCAGCAGGATCCCCACAAGCAACGCGAAGCCAATCCGATTGGATGTTGTGTGCATGACGAACTCCATTTCACTGAACCAGACCACCGGACTGCGCACCACCACTGCTGCCACCACCGGAAATGCCCGACGAACCACCCCGGGATTTGGTCTGCTGCAGACGGTTGGCATGGATCAGCAGTGCTGATTCACTATCCAGCGAAAACTCCGGAGCCCCGATGGTCTGGACGGATTCGACCGCGACGTCCTGATGCAGTGATTTCAGCAGCTCAGTGACAGATTCCCGACGCGCCGTATCCAGCAGCGGACCTGCCCCTGACGCTTCCACAAAAATCGCACCATGCCCGGCACGCAGCTGACGACTGATGCGAGCCAGTCGGCCCTGACCGGCCGCATTCAGCTCTGAGCTGCCAGCCTTGAAATCATATCGGTATAAAGTCATTCGCGCTGCCTGCGCCTGCTGCCGCTGCCGCTCCAGCAGCCCGTGGACAGCCATGCCCACGGGTGGACGCTGAAACTCTTCCGGATAACCGAACATGCGGTCCCGCCATTTCGCTTTCTGCTGCTGCATCCACGCAGAAATTCCGCTGCCACCGTCTTCCGCGCACCCGGCTTCAGCACAGGGGGGCGCTACACACGGCTGCGACACACTTACTGCCGGTGCAGCAGGCACTGCGGCAGGGCTGCCAACCTCATCATAAGGGACCGCAGGAACTTCCGACGCCTGCGCATCGACGGGAATCGCCGGCACCTCCGTCGCTGCAATCGGTGTCAGAATCACCCGACCCGAGACATCGTCCTGAGCCACTGCCGAACGCACACACATCGCTGTGGCCAGCAGTAATCCGCCTGCCGCCGCTGATCGTTTCCGCTGTCTCATGACAAACCCTCCCTGAGTTTTCGACATTACTCAGAAAACCCGTGTGGCCCCTGAATATAGCTGCTTTCAACCTGCATCTTCCGGAAACATCCCAGCGGATCTTCCCCATTGGTCGTGGAACGAAACTCTGCGTGCCCCGTATGACCCTCAATCCGATTCAGCAGGTAGAACTCAAGATCATTCGGTTCATAAACTTCTGCACCGGGTAACGGCCCCAGCTCTTCAGCATTCACTGCCGCCACCAGATGAGGAGTCACCAGCACGATCAGTTCCTTCTCCACACGCTGATTCGTCGTATTGCTGAAGAAGGGACCGATATATGGCAGGTCACCCATCCCCGGAATACGGTCTGTACGTCCCGCCAGATCCACCTGCATCAGACCGGCAATCGCCAGCGTCTGACCTTCCCGCATTTCCACAGTCGTGTGGGATCGCCGAGTATTCAGGCCAGGTACACTGACCCCGCTGACCTGAGTACCCAAAGAGTAATCGATCGAACTGACCTCCGGATCCACTTCCATGCGAATCAGATCCCCATCCAGTACGTACGGCACAAATGCCAGCTGTACGCCGAATTTCTTGTACTGAATCGTGACCGTTGGAGTTCCACCACCAGCGCCGGACTGCGGCACCGGGACAGGAAATTCCCCCCCCGCCAGAAAGTCGGCCCGATGACCGTGCATAGCCACCAGATTGGGCTCCGCCAGCACCTTCAGTACACTGTTTCGACGCAGTGCGGAAATAAAGGCCTGAAATCCTATACCCTCAAAAATACCGAAAGCTGTTGTGGAAGCAGAACCACCTCCGGCACTGGCCGAAGCACTGCCAAACACACCCGTGCCCGATGCCGTTCCCGTCACTCCCGTTGCACCCGTCATCCGCGTTCCGATCACATTACCGGAATCCGCAAACAACAGATCCGAACCAATCTGCCGATAGGCCGTACGATTCAGCTCAGCAATCTGCACCATCAGCATCACCTGCTGCGGTCCCGGAATCCGCATCAGATTGATGATCTCAATCTCAGCAGCTGTTCCCCCGCCGCCAGCACCGCCCGACTTCTGGTTGGGCAGATCAAATGCATCATTACCCGCTGCTGTACTACCCGCTGCTGATTTCTTCTCGGTCTTTTCGCCTGGCACAGGTACAGCCTGTTCAGCCCCCTCATCACCCTCCTGCACGCGACCACGCGACACCTGTCGCAGTACACCATACTCACCAGGCTCCAGTGGCTCCTCCAGTAACTCTTCCTCGGGCCTCGCCGCTGCTCGAATTCCCCGAGCTGCATCCGGCAGAACGGCGATGACCTGACTGGCCCCACCAGACCCGGCATTCGCTGAAGATGCCGACTGTACCGCCTTCTGCAACACCTCGTTAATGCGGGCCAGCTGCTGCGCATCCCGGGCCTCACCCTCCACCAGCAGCTTATTGCCCAGATGTGCCAGTTGCACTGAGGCATCAGGAAACACTTGTCGCAGCCGCGCTTCCAGCAGACGCAGATCCAGACCCACGCGAATCTCAAACGTGATCAGCTCGCCACCGCCCGTGTTGATCGTCAGATCAGTTGTACCCACACGACGCCCAAGAATTCGCAGCTGTCGAGCACCCACAAGCAGCACGTCCGCCACACTCTGATCCGAAATCGCCACTGACGGCGCAGCCGCATCACCCTCGTCCTGAAACTCCAGCGGCTTCTCCAGAACCAGCGTTCGGCTCTGACCAAGAATGACCTCGAAAGCCGCATCCGATTCCGTCAGCTTCTGCACCAGACTGGAAGCTCGCTGCAGACGAAGAGACGGATTTTCCAGCTTCGACGGCAGCTCTGGTGTCGGAGCCACCCCCTCAGGCTCGTCCTGAGCCCGCAGAATGACGTGCAGCCCGGATCCAAGGCCGGCCACGGCCATCGCACCCAGACCGAAAACCAGAAACCACCGCGATCCACTCACCCGATTCGCGATTCGCATGGCAAAAGACTCAGCATCAGAACAAGTTCCGGGGCATCATGGCCGGGCAGGCAGCGCCCGAACAAACGTCAGATCCCCGAAATAACACACACGCAGAAACAACGATATCGCTGCTACGCCAGCTACAATCGTCACTGCGGGTATTCCGTCATGCCGCATCCCACACGAAACGGCGATTCCAGCGTAATCAATAGTCCTGACATACGGGAAATGACAGAGAATCCCAAAACACTGATCTTTCCGCCTGGCACCGGCAGACATCAGAAATCCACGCCAATTTCCGGCCCACGCACTGGAAAGGCTTAAGTTTCCCGTTCCGCGCCGGAACGACCATCAGATCATGCCTGTCGTCGGCCAGCCGCCTCTTTCAGCTCTTTCGCCAGCTCTGCCACACGTCGGCTGAACTTTGCCGAAGGTGCCGTCAGCTGCAGCGGCTCGCCACTGTTCACCGCCCGCAGCATCGCCTTCGTCTCATCCGGTAAATCCACTGCAGATTTCATCTGCAGGGCTTCACAGACCTGCGCGACGGATACTTCGCCCGACCACCCCGTACGATTGACCACCAGCCTGATACGACCACGGTCCAGCCCCGCATCAGCCTGCCAGTCCAGCATCAACTTGGTACGACGCAACGAAACAAAATCCGGACGAATCACACACAACAGCACATCGCACGACTGAGCCATCGTAAATGCGGCTGGGTTCAGACAGCGATCCAGATCCAGCACAAGGTAATCCACCTGCCGGCCCAGCAGAGACAACGCTCGCTGCACACCCCGAGGATCCACCGGTGCGAAACTGGGATACTCGGTACATGCCGACAACAGCTGCACGCCACTGCCATGAGGCACCAGACAGGTCCGCAGCACCGTTGCATCCAGGCCATCCACGTTTCGACTGGCGTCCGCCAGAGTATGAGTAACCTTCAGATTCAGCAGTGTTGCCAGGTCACCACCCTCAACCTTCAGATCGACCAGCCCGCAGGACCCGGGCTTCTTCGCCAGCTCGCACGCCAGATTTGCCGCCACCACACTGCAGCCCGCACCACCGCAGGCTGACCAGACACCAATCGTCCAGGCCCTGGTCTTTCGCTGATCAATCCGATCCAGCGCATTGTTCAGCTCACCGGACAACTCAGACTGATCAAGATACTCAGTTGCGCCCTGACGCATCGCCCGCAGCACTACACGACTGTCCGCGATATTTCCAATCAGCAGCAGTCGACATGGCAACTCACTGTGAATCAGTCCAACCGCCTCCAGTCCACGCTCGGCGTCGTCAGGCATCACCAGCAGAATGGTGGACTGCTGCTCGATACCCGCCCCCTGACGCGACTCTGTGGCAGCCGCCTGACTGAGTGTTCTGATCAGACCTGGAACACCCGCAAGTCGACACTGGTTGCCCGCCGGAAACTCAAGACCTCGATCCAGAATCGCAGACCGAATCAGCGAAGCTGCCGTTTCATCATCACTAACCAGATAAAACTTCATGCTGCAGAATTCTTTGCTGAACTGCCTGCGCGGATGTCGCCTGCCGAAAACGCTCCACCTTATCCCCACCCGACACACAGTTCCAGCAGATCATGAGAAAAATCAGGTTTCTGGAAATTCGGCACTGTTTTCCCAGCCGTTCAAAGACAGAAACTGGCGTCGCCAGTAGTAAGAGTCCAACAGACCGTGCGTCGGCCGCCCCAGAATTCGCAGTGCCGCATAAAGTGCTTCAATTGTCGCAAGACCACCCTCCGGATCCTCGTAAATCTCTGATTTCCGCGGATAAGCAGTCTGCACTGCAGGCAGCGAACGAACGGGCAGATGCTGGTAAGACTGCAGCATGCTGGCCGCCCGCTTCCAGGTCCCATCCAGCAACAATAGCCCACAGCCCGCGTCTGAGTCTGACAATAAGGGCCCCCCGATGCCCAGTCGAACATACCCCGTCAGATCCACCGGAACCGGCTGTGGAAATGTTGTAAACAGGTACTCAGGATTCTGCCGCAAAGGCTCAACAGAACATTTGCTCCGCCGCTCCCGCGGATGAATCACAATCACTGTTCGAGGCCAGAACGGGCCCGCTGGTCGCGCCGCTTCCATCCCCGAGCCTCAGCCTTCCGCTCGGATCTTTTCAATCTCAGCATTCAGCTGAGCAATCTGCTTTTCCAGTGCGGGGATTTCCTGCGGATCGTCCGGTTGCTTTCTGGCGGCGTTCAGTAACTGCTGCAGTCGCTGAATCTTGTTCTTCGCCGCTTCAATCTGCTTCTGCTGCTTCTTGTTCAATGCCATTTCACAACCTGACTCGGATTCTGCGGAACTTTCTGCCGGAACCACCTCAGGTGGTCCGCTTCCCCACACTGTTCTGGTATCCTGCTTGTGACTAATACACACAGAGTAGCGAACCGGAGCGTGATCCGAAAGGCTGCTGGAAACAGGAACCCATGTCAGACGCTTCCGATCCCGCAAATCAGCTGTTGCAACTGCTGCAGTCCGCCATGACCGGACAGCTGAAACTGGCTGTCTTCAGCGGCCCCACGCCGGCAGCACATCCGCAGATTCGCGTTGACGTCAGGCCCGTCATGCTCCGCGGGAACACCGCACTGCAGTTTGCTGCCCGTACTGCGACCCAGGAATTCCACTCCAACCTGAACCCCGATCAGGCCCTGACACAGCTGCAGCAGCTGGCCGACGGACGCTTCCGCAATATCCGAATCCTCACCACCAGTGGTGAAACTCAGGCAACAGCCGGGAAAAATGGTCGCTGGAAAATCCATCGCCAGCGTTCGTCCAGCACCCTCCCACCCACAACCACCGAAACCTCTGGCCCGGACAACCCCCCTTCGAACCTCACCGCTCCCATTCCACAGCATGATCGATGTCGCAACTATCTGATCCCGGCCGGACAGCCCTGTCCATTCCTGATTCACACGGGCGTCATGACAGCCGATGGAACTGTTCGCAACAGCCACTCCAGAAAGTTCCGCCAGATCAACCGCTTTCTGGAATTCATCCACGACGTCGTCGATGCACTGCCCCCTGACCGCACGCTCAATGTTGTCGATTTCGGCTGCGGCAAAAGTTACCTCACCTTCGCCACTCAGCATCTGCTCAGTCACATGCTGCAGCGCAACTGCCGGATCACCGGACTGGATCGACGCCAGGACGTTGTGACGACCTGTCAGAAAATCGTGGCCGACCTGCAGCTTCCCGGTCTTCGTTTTCAGACCGGAGAAATCTCCGGATTTACCCCGGAATCTCCTCCGGATCTGGTCATCTCACTTCACGCCTGCGATACGGCCACGGATGATGCACTGGCGCAGGCTGTCCAGTGGCAGGCCAGCGTGGTGCTTGCCGTCCCCTGCTGTCAGCATGAAATGCACATGCTGCTGCAGCACAGCCCGCTCGCTCCGGTGACCGACTTCGGCATCACTCGCGAACGCTTCTGTGCCCTTGCCACGGATGCTCTGCGAGCCGCACTGATGACCGCCGCCGGCTACACCGTGCAGCTGCTGGAATTCATCGATATGGAACACACTCCCAAAAATGTGCTGCTGCGCTGTGTCCGCAGAACGTCAGCCGAGACATCGAACTCCCGCGCTGCCGCACTGCAGAAAGCCCGCGCACTCCGACAGACTCTCAACCTGCCACCACTCAGACTGGAACGCCTGCTGTTCCCGGATTCCCCCGCAACACCCGCCGCGGAGGTTTGTCCGTGAGCATTCTTGTGACGCTCTGCACCTACAACGAAGTTGACAATCTGCGCGAACTGCTGCCCCTGCTGCTGGCGCTGCGGTCAGACCTGCACGTACTGGTCATCGACGACAATTCTCCCGATGGCACAGGACAGCTCGTCGAACAGCTCCGCAGTGGCGAGCCACGTCTGCACGTGCTGCATCGACCCGGCAAACTGGGCCTCGGTACTGCAATGACCGCAGGTTTCCGGTACGGTATCGATCGCAACTACCACCTGCTCGTCAATATGGATGCCGATTTCAGTCACCCGGTTGACACCATTCCGGCACTCATCGCCGCCTGTGAATCCTGCGACGTCGCTATTGCCTCACGCTATGTTCCGGGTGGCGGAGTCCTTGGCTGGTCCACCGGACGAAAGATCATGAGTCGTCTGATTAACATCTGGGCCCGCCTGCTGCTGGGCCTGACATGTCGCGACAACAGTGGCAGCTTCCGCTGCTATCGCATCGCACTGCTGCGACAGATCGACTGGTCCAAAGCCATCGCTCGCGGCTATGCCATTCCCGAAGAAGTCCTGTTCCGCTGTCGACGAGCTGGTGCACGGATGCAGGAAATTCCGTTTTTCTTTGATGATCGAAGATACGGTGTCACCAAAATCAACTTTCGTGAAAGCCTGTCAGCCGTCCTGACAATCATGCGACTGGGACTGCACAGACTGCTGCTGCGTGAGTGACACTCTCACTGGCCTGCATCCATCACTCCCGAATCAACCAACCACACACTCGTTTTCCAGACCTGCATCCATGACCGCTCAATACGTAATCGGCATCGACCTCGGTACCACCAACAGTGTCCTCGCCTACGCTTCATTGCAGGACGAAGCTGCGGATGTGCAGCTGTTGCCCATTCCACAGCTGGTAGCCGCTCGCACTGTGGAATCTCGCCCGTCGCTGCCCTCGTTTCTGTACGTGGCCACCGACCACGAAGCTGCGGATGGTCAGTATCAGCTGCCATGGGACAGCCACGGCCTGTGTGCCACTGGATCCGTCGCTCGCAGCCTGTCCGCCGAATTCCCGGAACGCACAATCAGCGCAGCCAAGTCGTGGCTCTGTCATACCCGCGTCGATCGACGCCAGCCAATCCTGCCCTGGCAGGCCCCCGACTCTGTCCAGAAACTCTCGCCCGTCGCCGCATCACGTCACTGCCTGCAGCACCTGATCGCTGCGTGGCAGCAGGCTTTCCCCGCTGCCCCGTTCCAGCAGCAGTCAATCGTACTGACAGTCCCTGCCTCATTCGATGCCAGTGCACGCGAGCTGACTCGTGAAGCAGCGCTCGAAGCCGGGTTCCCCGATTCCTTCCTCATGCTCGAAGAACCCCAGGCCGCCACCTACTCATGGCTGCAGCGCTGCGGTGAACGCTGGCGCAAAATTCTTCGCCCGGCAGATCGACTGCTCGTCTGTGATATTGGCGGAGGCACCACGGACCTGACTCTGGTGGAAGCCGCAGAAGATGGTGGTGAGCTGGCACTGAACCGCGCTGCCGTGGGAAATCATCTGCTGGTTGGTGGCGATAACATGGACCTCGCCCTCGCTCACTATGCCGCCAGCCTGTTTGCCGAACAGGGCCTGCAGCTGGATCCCTGGCAGTCCGTGTCACTGTGGCACGCCTGTCGAACTGCCAAGGAACAACTGCTCTCCAGCGATGGCTCGCAGCAGCAGACAATCTCAGTGCCGGGTCGAGGCCGACGACTGATCGGTGGCCTCGTCTCTGTCGTTCTGGAACGCAGTCGCGCTGCTGATGTCCTGCTGTCCGGCTTCTTCCCCACCGTCGCACTCACAGATCGGCCCCAACGCCCTCGCAGCTCAGGCTTCCGCGAACTGGGTCTGCCGTGGGAAGCTGATACCGCCATCACGCGACATCTTGCCGCCTTCCTCGCCAGTACCGGTTCCGACGCTGCCGTCAGCCATGTCCTGTTCAACGGCGGTGTGTTTCGCAGCCCACTGCTTCGACAACGTCTGCTGGATCAGCTGCAGCAATGGTTTCCGGGACGACCGCCCGTACCCGTGGACGGTGGTGAAGACCTCGATTTCGCTGTTGCGCGAGGAGCCTGCTACTATGGCTGGACCAGACAGCACGGCGGAGTCCGGATTCGTGGCGGAGCTGCTCGCAGCTGTTATGTGGGCATTGAAACCGCCGGACTGGCTCTGCCCGGAATCGGACGGCCGCTCAAGGCACTCTGCGTCGCTGCTCAGGGTATGGAAGAAGGCACTGCCGTCGATGTCCCGTCCGAGGAAGTTGGTCTCGTCGTCGGTGAACCCGCCAGATTCCGCTTCTTCGGCGCTGCCGGCAGAAAACAGGATCAGCCTGGTGACCTTCTCAGTCGCTGGTCAGCCGACGAACTTGTCGAAACCGACAGCCTCGAAGCAACACTGCCAGCTGACGAAGACTCAGAAGACGGCTGGGTTCCCGTTCGCTTCCATACCCAACTGACGGAATTGGGCATCCTTGAACTGTGGTGCGTTCACTCACCCTCCGGACGACGCTGGAAACTGGAATTCAGCGTCCGCGACGAGCTTTCAACAACACCCTGACAGGCTGGCCCACCCCCGGGACCACCGAGCACCAGCTCGGGGACACCCATCCAAACGCCCTTCGGGAGGACGAACTTCCCCGGGACCCCCGAGCACCAGCTCGGGGACGATGCCGAGGCTCGCCTTTACTGAATGGTTATCAGCCCACAGAATGGCGGAGCGACGGGCCAGCGTGCGCCGCGTTGTGGCTTTGTGTGTGTGTGCTAAAGGCGGCCGGGCAGGAATGCCCGGGCTAGGGTTGTCGGCGAAACGCGAGGGAGGAACACGGACAGTTGACTCCGGCTCGGCAGGAGCCTCGCACTCCCAGGGACAACTTCCCCGGGACCCCCGAGCACCAGCTCGGGGACACCCATCCAAACGCACTTCGGGAGGGCGAAGATCCTGCTGAGCCGATACAACCAACAGCACTCAAAAAACACGGCTCGGCAGGAGCCTCGCACTCCAAGGGGGAACTTCACTGACTACTGACAACGGCCCGCCGAGCGACCTGTCACAACCCCGAGACCGCCCAGCGCCGTTTACCTGATGCCTGTCCAAAAAC
>CAIOKE010000177.1 GCA_903858815.1 uncultured Planctomycetaceae bacterium
GGTTGGGGCTGGTCGCTGTGGGAGGCGTCACAGCGATGTATTTGCTGAAGGGTGGCCGGGCAGGAATGCCCGGGCTACGGTTGTTCCCCCTCCTGGGACCACCGAGCACCAGCTCGGTGACGAGTCCGGGGGGTCAGTCTTTGCTCCATCGACACTGGCACACGGAATGGTTGGGGCTGGTCTCTGTGAGAGGCGTCACAGCGATGTATTCGCTGAAGGGCGGCCGAGCAGGAATGCTCGGGCTACGGTTGTTCCCCCGCTGGGACCACCGAGCACCAGCTCGGTGACGCTGCCGAGTATACAAACGGTGCCCGAGCATTCCTGCTCGGCCCCATCTTTAACGACCACAGGGCATTTCAAGGGTCGCGTGGAGTGCATGTCCGGGCTAAAGCCCACACTACGGTGGCCTGTCCCCCGGGACCACCAGGTACCAGTTAGATGCCGGCCACGTACAACAGTCGAAGGCCCTGTTGTCTCTTCGCCGGCGCGGCGATCGTCTACCGAGAAAACATCTGCAGTAATACCTGCATTTGACGGAACCTCCAGCAAGGTCGCGATCGATATCCAATCCCACACTCCAGTCGCAAACCCGATGGAGGTGATGGATCAAAGCTGTCGCAGTTTTCAAGCATTTCTGACTCGTTTACCAAAAACGAGACGGCCGGCTCTGCCTGATTTACGCGGGTGGTTGCGTACCTTTCCCGTTGGCGCTTTCACGCCGGTTTCGCGTCGTTCTACGTTCGTGCTCATCGGAGGCGCTTCCACGCTATGGTTTTCCTATGTTAGCTGACCGCCTGGGCGTGCACCTCGACCCGCTTTGTGGTGGGCTGCGCGCTCAGGTCAACAAGATTCAATCCTCCCGGATAAGTCTCAAATGTCCAAATCACTGTGGAAAAAGCTGGCTGCGCTGCTCACTTCACGGGGAATTCCACGAAGTCATGAGCGTCGGTCGCCGGGCTACAGAAACCGCTCCGCACGCCGCTCGTGGCGCATTACAGAAGCGCTGGAGGATCGCACTCTGCTGACGTCTGGGCTCACCGAGATCCTGCAGTATTCTGCAGGGTACGTGGTCCCATCGTCCGGACTTGAAATTGAAATCGGAGGCCTGAATCCGGGTAATCCGGCAGGCGGAAACGACATTGACGGCTATGACCAGATTCAGGTCACTGCAGGGTCCGCAAACCTTACGGGCGGCGCCCTGGATGTTCGGCTGGTCAATGGATTCGTGCCCAACATCGGCGATCGCTTCAACTTCCTACAACTCAACACCAGTAATCCCGTCAGCACCCTGTTCCCAAACGCCACGGGGTTGTTTTCATTTCCCGCAGGTGACAGATACTTCGATATCGTAAGCGACGGCAGTGGTGGACTCACGCTCGAGGTGAAAGGCTTCCTGAATGGCTTGTCATTGCAGCCAGCAGCGGCAGCACTTGACTCCGTCGGAACCTTCCTTGGAACATACTTTTCCTCCCCAACGATCAGTTGGACCGGAAATCTGACGGTTGCTGGACTAGCACAGGTGTCCGGGACCTTTTCCATGTCTCAGGTCGGCACTGAGACGCTGGCAGTCGGCACGGGACTGACAGCCTCCATGGTCGGTGACTCTTCAGGGCTCAGCGTCACCAATGCCAACTTTGGACTCATCATTGAACAGAGTGGAGATTACGCACTTGAAGCCAGCGGCGGGGCATCACTCTCTGGTCTGGCCGGAACAAGCCTCAGCGGTAATCTGGCCCTTGAGCGAAACAGTACAGCATCACAGGTCAATCGATCAATCACCGTTGGCAGCACAACTGTGGGGATTGACGTCGCCGCCGGTATACGTCAATTCTCTGCCACGAATGCCACGCTGGCCGTTTCGACATACGCCGACCTGACAGGAAATTTCAGCTTCGATCAGAACGCCGGCAACCTGCGCGGAATTGGATCCGGAATTACGGCTCAGATGGCCGTTGGATCAAGTTCGGTGGGTCTCACCTCGGCAAGCCTTGGTCTAATCGCGACTCCTTCAGACACACTCGCACTAGAGTCGCAGGGTGTCTTCAGCCTCTCCGCAGCGGGAATCAGTAACATCAGCGCCGACTCGGCGCGCCTGCGATATAACAGTACCAACCAGGCGTGGACCGGAAGCAGCCTTTCGATTGGTGATCAGACGTGGACGTTTTCAAACCTGCCGCAGTCTGATTCGCTCAGAGTGCTGTCCGCTTCCAACATGGTCGCTCGCCTCGCTGACTCTGTCACACTCAGTGGTAACGCCGGATTCCAACTCACAGGCTCTGAACTTCAGGCCGTGGTGACGAATGGGGCGGCACTCCTGAACACGGGCAGCGTCAACGCGGGCGTCTCTGCTGCGACCGCAGCACTCGTTATCGATGGCTCTGGTAACCGACAGCTCTATGCATCAGGCAGTTTTTCAGTCTCTGCAACGGGTGTCACAGAAGTTTCGGGCACCGCGACAGCGCGACAGAATACCGCCACTTCGGCGACAACCGCTAAAAGCATCACTGTCGATGGTATCACTGTCGAACTACCCGCCATGGCTGCAGGCTCGCAATCCGTCGCCGCCACCGCACAGTTCACCGTTGAAAACCTCGCCACCATCAGCGGCTCACTCGTCCTGGAGACTGACCAGCGATCTCTTTCCCTGCAGAATGGAAATTCTGTCTCTGCATCACTGCTGAAAATTGGTGGACGCGATCTGACAGGCTTCGCCGGACTGAATGGTCCCGCCACTAATAGTACTGCCACCGGCGTGGGCCTCACGTCGGTCGAATTTGGGCTCCTGATGGCAACCGATCAGGCGGATTCCAGTCGCTATTGGATCGCTGGTACCGCAACCGCAGCCTCACTTTCCGCCGTCAACATCGCCAGTTCGTCCCTCCAGGCGTCCGACGCCACGATCTCCTTGAACCGGCAGGACGCCGATGGTCGCATTCTTGACTTTGCCACCACTCCAGTTGTCATCGCAACGGCAGCCAACGACTCCATTAACCTTAGCACTCCAGCCAGCACAGGCTCCCACGCAAAACTTTCCGCCACAGCCTCCGGAAACTTTGCCGGATTCGCCGACTTCGAGGGCAAACTGACAGTCCAGCGAACCGTAATTGATGGCACACCGCGATTGCATGTCGGCGCAACTGACGCAAAGCTGTTCCTCGGAAATAACTTCGGCTCGGGCTCAGCACAGGGTATCCAGATCTCAAATGGCCTTCTGGGTATGGTGATCGCTGCCAATACCGCCGGACAGCCCGCACGATACGCGATCAAAGCAACCGGCGCAGCGTCAGCAACAGGGATCACAGGTATCACCGCCAGTGGCACACTGGACCTTCAGCTGCAGCGATACGGAGCTGCCATCGACGAAACCGTAAGTGTCGGTGGCTCGTCGATTCGCATTCAGTATCCAGATGGCACAGAAATCAGCAAGCTCTACGGTTCAACCACACTCGGAACCCCCATCGCCGACCTCTCTGGAAATCTGACATTCGAATCAACCGGACTTGACCCCAATCGCCGAATCCTGATCGCCGCCAGTGGTGTCACCGGATTCGTCGGTGACAAAAAGGGAACCCCCAGCGCCACTGACGATACTGGAGTCGTCTTCACCAGTGGCGACCTTCTCGCTGTCATCAACGCCAACGGAACCTACGCCCTCGACGCTTCTGGCGCAGCGGGACTTGTCGGGGTGGCCGGACTCACACTTAACGGCACCCTCGCCGCACAGAAAAACACGACCGGCGCCGCCGTCAGCGAATCAATTACTGTCGGGGGGGTTACACGTACCCTTGCCGTACCCAAAGACGCGGCGAAGGTCGAAGGGTCACTCACGCTCGGTGCTGAAGGTGTTCTGTACCTCTCCGGAAACTTCGGAGTCGAAAAGAAAGACGCCAC
>CAIOKE010000178.1 GCA_903858815.1 uncultured Planctomycetaceae bacterium
GCACGCCGAAGTCGCCGGACTGGGTGAAGTCCGCCGCCAGTTCCTGCAGCCGGCCGGCCTGCCCGTCATGCTGGATGAGTCCCTGTGCTGCGCGGAGGATGCGGAACGAGCGATTGCCGGTCAGTGGTGCGATGCCTTCAATCTGCGGCTCAGCAAGTGCGGGGGGATCCTGCGTTCTCTGAGGATCCTGCAATTGGCAAGCCGGCACGGTATCCGCTGTCAGTTGGGGTGTCAGGTTGGTGAAACCGGGATACTGTCAGCCGCCGGCAGGCATTTTGCCTGCAGTGCGGCCAATCTGTGGTTTGTGGAAGGCAGTTACGATCGCTTCCTTGTGCGGGATCGGTTGACTGAGCAGGACCTGACATTTCGCTGGGGCGGACGTGGCGTTGAACTAAGGCAGCCGGGACTTTCGATCGATGTGGATGAATGCCGTGTCCGGTCCCTGGCCATGCGCAGCCTCGATTTGCTGCCCCGCTGAACAATCACCACAACTCGGGCAATCCGGAAAGACTGGGAAATTCTGATAAATCCGGGGCCTGCACGTTTGACCGCCATCAGTGGGGCACCGCAGAATGCCGTGAAACTTGCCCACAGGTATTGGAATCACGACATGCCGTTACGGTGCCTGACATGGCTGTCGTAGTGGTAGCCGAATTCCCTTGTTACTCCCCCGCTATCGCTGAGTAAAGTCGGGTGGTTTCTGTCAGGCGAACCTTTCCGGCTCTGCCAACCGATCAGAACAGGTAACCTGAAACGACCGCCTCGGGATATTCGCGGCCCTCGGCCTCAATCCCGACAGGTTGCCTGTTGCTATCTGTTCGCTGCCCTTGTGTGATGCAGGAAATCGTCAGTGCGAACCAGCATGCAAATTCTCAGTTTGTACTCCCTTCGCCTCAGAAAGGCACCGCAGGCATGACACGTTACCGTCGAAACCGTGGCCGCAGTCTGTCGTCGTTCTCTGTTCGCTCTGGTTCTGAAACACTGGAGGTTCGCAGCCTGCTGTCTGCCCTGTCCGTGGGTAAGTCGGGGCTGGATCTGCCCCAACCGGGCCCGCAGCAACCCGAATACGTGTCCGATGAACTGCTGGTGCAGTTCAAGCCGCAGGTGACTTCGCTACAGGCTGGACGCATCGCTGAATCCTTTGGATTGCAGGTCAGCCAGACCATTCATACGGCCACCATGCAGCACTTCGGGGATGGCCCCATGCTTCGTGTTGCAACTCCGGTGGGCAGCCTGCTGCAGCAGTACATCGACCGTCTGCAGCAGCACCCACGCATTCAGTACGCCGAGCCGAACTACATCTACCGGGCCTCCTACGTCAGTAATGACTCGGGTTACACGGCCGGCAATCTGTGGGGTATGTACAGCAACGATAATCCATCGGCGGGCCCTGGGGGAACCACCAATCAGTTTGGCTCGGCGGCCGAGCAGGCGTGGCGGGATGGCTTTATTGGTTCCTCCGCAACCATCGTCGGTGTGATCGATACGGGGATTCAGATTGATCATCCTGATCTGGCAGCCAACATCTGGACGAACCCGTATGAAGTCCCGAATGACGGGCTGGACAATGACGGAAACGGGTATGCCGATGACGTTCATGGCTGGGACTTCAATAATGGCGACAGCAGTGTCTATGACAGCACGTGGGATGATCACGGGACGCATGTCGCCGGCACGATAGCCGGAACCGGAGGCAATGCTCAGGGTGTTGTGGGAGTTAACTGGAACGCACAGGTCATTTCAGCCAAGTTTCTGGACGGTCCCAACGGCACTGGCAGTACCGCCGATGCTGTAATGGCTGTTGATTATCTCACAGACCTGCGGATCCGTCATGGACTGAACATTGTGGCCTCGAATAATTCGTGGGGTGGGGGTGGATATTCACAATCTCTGCACAGCGCAATCATTCGATCAGCCAAGCGTGAGATCCTGTTTGTCGCGGCTGCGGGCAACAACTCGGCAAATAACGACGCCACTTCGTACTATCCCTCGGGCTATAACACCTCAGTGGGCACACCTGCCGAATCAGCGGCGGCCTACGATGGAGTCATCTCCGTCGCCTCAATTACAAGCACGGGGGCACTTTCCGGCTTTTCAAGTTATGGAGCGACAACCGTCGACATTGGTGCTCCTGGCTCAGGAATCCTGTCATCCGTTCCCTACAGCACCTACGCATACTACGACGGAACGTCCATGGCGACGCCCCACGTGACTGGTGCCATTGCTCTTTACTCATCCGTGCAGTCCGTGACGCCGGCAGCCGCAGCACTGAAATCCGCCATTCTGAACTCTGCAGTTCCGACGACATCTTTGAATGGTAAAGTTTCCAGCAACGGGCGACTTAACGTTTACAACGCAATCCGCAGTTCTCAGTTCATTTACCTCGATAAAACGACGTATGGTCTCAGCCACCTCGTCACAATTACCATCAGCCATGCTGCAGCCAACGCCAGCAGCACAACTGCTGACAATGTGACGGTCGAGGTTACCAGTACAACGGAGGGCTCGCCGCTGTCAGTGACACTGACCGAAACAGCAGTCAACACGGGCATCTTCAGTGGTACTCTCCAACTGGCCCCTGGGACCCCAATCACAGACGCACTGCTGCAGGTGGCACACGCCGACGTCATCACGGCCACGTATCCAGCGCTGGGGCTGACTGACACTGCAGTTGTCGATGCACTGCCGCCGGGGATCAGCAACATTCTGGTGACTCCCACATCGGGAACGGCCGACATTCTCTGGGAGACTGACGAACCAGCTACCAGTCTCATACGTTACGGAACAAACCCCCTCGCCCTCACAATGTCGGTTTCTGCGTCCGGATATCGCGTGAACCATGCGCTGCAACTGACCGGACTGAATGCAAACACCATCTATTTCTATCAGATTATTTCGCAGGACGAGATCGGAAATACGGCGACAACGACGACTGCAGCCTTCACGACACTTTCGCGTCCACAGATCCTGTTTGTGGATGACGATGGTGGTGCAGTCTATGAGCGATTTTATGAAGCCGCTCTGCAGGCAAATAATGTACTGTTCGACTCGTGGAATGTGGCGTCCTCTGGAGTCAGCCCTTCCGCCGCAGATCTCGCCCTCTACAAAATGGTCATCTGGAACACGGGCTACGACTTTTCATCTGCTACAGCGGGATTGCGAGCGGGCGAACAGGCGGCAATCAGCACATACCTTGATGGTGGCGGTCGCATTTATATCTCAGGCCAGGACGTCCTCTGGGTCGGTGTCACAACCGCATTTCAGACAAACTACCTGAAGGTAGCAGCCTTCGGCAACGACTTCGTCACTGTGGCTCACACAGAAACCGGTGTGGCTGGCCACCCGATTGGAAAAAACCTGTCCCTGCCAACGACGTTGCCTGCAGATTTTCCGTTCTACTATGTTGACCAGGTTCAGCCCACAGCTGATGCTGAAGGCTTTCTGCTGCACAATGCCGCCGGTGCCTCCTACCCATACTCCTCCGTAAGTTACCGCGGTAACTACGCGACAGGCGGCTTTGGGATGGTCTTCACGACACTGCCCTTCGAATCCATCAGCGAAACAAATTCAGTACCAAACAACCAGGCTACGGTGATGCGTCGCATCATTGAATACCTGATTGGCCCACTGCCGGGCACGATTGATATTGAGCTGCCTGTCTATGGACTGAATCAGACTCCACTGGTCACCCTGACGGATGCCACACCCAATATCAATCCGGCCGGTATTGATACTGCATCCGTGGATGTTTACAGCGGCTCTGAATTGACCCCCACAACGGTACTGTTGACCGAGACAGATGTCGATTCAGGAGTCTTTGTGGGCAACTTCCAGCTGGGCCCCGGCCCCGTGGTTGCCAATGACGGAATTCTGCAGGTCGTTCACAACGACATCATCGTCGCTGAAGCACCAGCGTCCGGCATCCTCGACTTCGCCACCATCGATGGCCTCGCCCCCACGGCCTCCAACATCTACTCGACAGCACACCCCACACGAGCCAATATCGGCTGGGACACCGATGAGGATGCCTTCGAGCAGATTCTGGTTGGCACCAGCCCGACAGATCTTTCGCTCGTGTTCGACGGGCAGGGATTCGGTATCAGTCACCTGATGACAGTCAGCGGGCTGGTCCCGGAAACTGAATACTTCTATCAGATCATAAGCACTGATCCATACGGCAACTCCTCCGGCTCCGCCATCAACAGCTTCATTACAACGCCTGCACAGGCGATCCTGCTGGTCGATGACGACAACGGACTTGCCAACGAACAGTACTTTATCGATGCACTGGCGGCTAATCTCTTCAACTGCGACACCTGGGACCTCGCAGCCGAAAACGGACAGCCACTGGCCGGTGACCTCGCCGCTTATCGCATGGTGATCTGGAATACCGCTGATGACTTCAGCACAGCTTTATTGCCGGCCGATGAACAGGCCATCAGCTCTTACCTGAATAATGGCGGTCGCATCTTTATCTCCGGTCAGGACGTCCTGTTCTCCGGAGTCAGTTCGACATTCCGCACAAACTATCTGAAGGTTGCCAGCTACGAAGATGATATCCAGACGGCCAATCACACGGAAGTCGGGGTCAGTGGTCACCCAATCGGCAATGGCATGAACATTCCGGTCGCGGCGAATGCAGACCTGCCAGACCTCTACATTGACGCTGTTACACCGGCAACCGGAGCTACCGGGTTCCTGCGGCACGGTGTCAGCACCGCCTCATCGTCGTTCTCGGCTGTCAGCTACCGCGGTAACTATGCCGCCGGTGGCTTCGGAATGGTGTTCTCCACTGTTCCGCTGGAAGCCATGAGCACCACGGCGGCAGCCCCCAGTAACCAGCAGGC
>CAIOKE010000179.1 GCA_903858815.1 uncultured Planctomycetaceae bacterium
GACCACCGAGCACCAGCTCGGTGCAACGCACAAAACACAGCAACCGTCGGTTTCCACCAACGGCTCGCCCCTGGGACCACCGAGCACCAGCTCGGTGCAACACCACCCACGGGTGACACGCAGCAAAAGCAGCTTACGTAACTTCCGGAAGTTTGCCGTCCCACCATTTTGGCTGTGCGAAAGCATCAGCGACACTGAATTCCAACCCCTGCAATCGCCCGCTGCCAGTCAACTTCTGCCACGCTCCAAGTGCCAGAGTGTGCTGGCCACGACTGATCACCTGAATCTCTTTCTTGAAGGGATCGGGCACCCAGATCGTCTCTACGCCAAGTTGCAGCAGTGCCATCGTGCGGCGCCGCATATCGCTGCGACGATCGTTCGTGGAAGCCACGTCCACGACCAGTGCTGGAATCTCGGTCGCTACCACCAGATCTGCCTGGGAAAATGGTCGCCCGTCAAGAAACACTGAGATGGCCGGCGCGTAAATGGTATCCGGATCACGCCCGACATGGAGGCCAATGCCGTAGGCCGCAGATCCACGAACTCTCGGCAGCCAGCCCGCCAGAACTCGCGACAGATTGAAGACAATCGTCCCATGAATCTCTTCGGGAGTCGACAGCAGCGTCAGACAACCCTCGTGAAGTTCGTGAAATCGACCGGCCTCCGGCAGATCGAAACGCGCCTGCTCGAACTCCGCGGCCGTCATTCGCACCGGTTGTTTATTCATAAACCAGCATCCACATCATCTGACTTGAATTGGCCATCGTTTCAACCCGGCACCAGTCCGATTATATCGGACCCACTGCTCGCGGACAGGCAGTAAACGACGGAATGCCATGGAACATCGGCCTGCCTGATTGCCAGTGAAATCGTGGCGGAATGCTGGAAAAGTTCGGGAAGTCGCCGAATTTACGGACGTGTTGCCAAAAAGCAGCGTTCAATTCGGCTCGAAATTCTCGTTCACTCTGCCTGAGCGGCAGGCTGGACGAGACGGCTGGCGGGCTGCAGAATGCCGGTCCCTCCCGGCCTGCTCAGGGTGAAACCACAAGGCCTTCGAAAACTCAGGATGATTTCAGATGCAATGCACCGGCTGGCGTATCAATGGCCGAATCAGTCACCTGCTGCTGGGCCTGCTGCTGACAACACAGACTCGGCTGCCGGCCCAGACCCCAGTGACGCCGACCGCCTCGCAGCAGACTCAGGGATTTCAGTGGTTATCCCTGGATGCCCAGAACCGCAACAGTGCGTGTGCCGTGATCGATGTCAACGGTGATGGCCTGCAGGATATTGTCTGTGGCAATCGCTGGTATCAGGCGCCCAACTGGCAGTCACATCATGTGCGGACTGTGGAAGTGATCCGCGGTCGTCAGGATGACTATGCAAATCTGCCGCTGGATGTGAATGGCGATGGGCTGCTGGACCTGGTGAGTGCCAACTACCGCAGTCGATCACTGTACTGGATCCGACAACCACAGCGATCGGCTGGCTCGGACGCGAAATGGGAACGCACGGTGATCGAGACGCCCGGCGCGATGGAAACAGGACGCCTCGCTGATGTGGACGGCGATGGCCAGCTGGATGTGCTGCCGAACGGGGTCGAGTTTGCCGCGTGGTGGTCCCTGCAGCCGGGCGCTCAGCCGCGCTGGCAGCGGTTTGCCCTGCCCTCTGAACTGGCCGGTCACGGGATTGGTGTCGGCGACATCAACGGCGACGGTCGTGTTGATGTGGTCGGTCCCCATGGCTGGGCTGAAGCACCACCGCATCCTCGTACCGAACGGTGGACCTTTCATGCGGAATTCTCCTTGTGGCGCGATGCATCCGTACCGATTCTGGTCGCAGACCCGGATTGCGACGGTGATGCGGATCTGATCTGGGGTCGCGGACATCAATCGGGCCTGTACTGGCTGGAACAGATTCGCACGGGTGAGACCAGAACGTGGCAGCGGCACGTCATTGACAGCTCACTCAGTCAACAGCACTCGCTGCTGTGGGCCGATCTGGATGGTGATGGCAGGGGTGAAGTCGTCTCCGGCAGCCGCTACTACGGACATGATGGGCGGGACGTTGGCGAATCTGCGCCGCTACAGGTGTCAGCATGGACATTCGACATTCCGAATCGAGTCTGGAAACAACGACTGCTGAGTCGAAATTATGGAGTAGCCCTCGGTGTGGATCCCAAGCTTGCAGACCTTGACGCAGATGGTGATCCCGATCTGATCTGTGCCGACCGCAGTGGCCTGTCTGTTCTGCTGAATCCTCGCTTTTCCGCGGCCGCTGCATCAGCTGTTGATAACGACGCCAGCCGGATCCGACCGGCTGTGCAGCTGACGGCGGATCAGCTGACAGCTGATTCGCAGCAGTACGATCACACCAACCCTCAGGTGGTCTTCCGTGGTCAGCTGCAGTCGATTGAGACGGCCGCTGATGCCGGTCTGCGACGGGAACACACTCTGGCGGGAATGAGCCTTGCGATGGGTCCCCTGCCCTCATCCGATCAACGCTGTCCACTTGATCTGCAGATCCATTCAGAAGAAGTCACAAGCCGATATCGCCGACAGCGGATTTCGTTTCAGGCAGAACGTGGTGATCGAGTTCCTGCATGGCTGCTGCTGCCGGGAACCGAGGCTGTGGTGGACGCAGCACAAGCGACCGGCCCTGCCATGCTGTGCCTGCATCAAACCACAGGCATTGGCAAAGGGGAACCAGCCGGCCTTGGTGGCCTGCCCAACCTGCACTATGCCCATGAGCTGGCAGAACGCGGCTTTGTCTGCCTCGTGCCGGACTACCCATCATTCGGAGATTACCCGTACGACTTCAAAACTCAGGGCAGGCACTACGCCAGTGGCTCAATGAAGGCCATCTGGAATAATCTGCGAGCTGTGGATCTGCTGCAGAGTCTGCCCGAGGTGGATCCGGATCGGATTGGCTGTATCGGCCATTCTCTCGGTGGGCACAATACTCTGTTCACCGCTGCGTTTGATCAGAGGATCCGCGCTGCCGTGACAAGTTGCGGCTTCACAGGCTTTCCTGATTACTACGGAGGCAAGCTGGCGGGCTGGACCAGCGATCGTTATATGCCTCGCATTCGCGACACCTATGGCAACGACCCACAACGAGTCCCGTTTGATTTTGCCGAGGTGCTGTCTGCCATTGCCCCGCGTGCTGTCTTCGTATCGGCTCCGGTGAATGACGACAATTTCGACAACGCGGGAGTCCGTCGTGTGATGGACGCAGTAACGCCAATCTGGCAGATTTACGGCGCCCCCACGGAATCTGTGCGGGCCGCATACCCGCAGTGTGCGCACGACTTCCCACCAGAGACGCGCGAACAGGTGTATGCGTGGTTACAGGAACGACTGAAATAATTCGTCCGGTGAATGCGATTGGTTGTCGACAGGTGCTTGGTGCCTGTCTTCACGAAGCGGATTCGTAGTCGCTGCAGCGCGGGTCGCAATTGGGGTACTACGACCTCTGAGGATGGCAATTCCCGACGAAACGACAACGCGCGTTAGTTGACGCTAACGGCTCGCCTTGGGGGGGGCGGCAGCTGGATGTTTTGTTTGGGCAAAAGGTGGCCGGGCAGGAATGCCCGGGCTACGGGTGTTGGTGAAAAACAACA
>CAIOKE010000180.1 GCA_903858815.1 uncultured Planctomycetaceae bacterium
ACACACCGCAAACTGACAGCCCGGCAGACGCACCTCCGCCGCATCAGCCGACCAGATCGCAAAATCATCCCACGATGTCACCAGAACTGTTGCCGGCCTTTCATCCGCTGTACGCACAAGTGTCAATGCACATGCCGAAAAACGACCGCTGACAATTCGCGTCACCGGTAACTCCGGCTCCAGCCACCGCGCAAGCGGTTGCCACTGCATCACAGGCAGACAACCCACCGGTACCCGATGTCCGTACGGAATCAGCCGGTTCTGAACGTCCACCATGTAGACCGGACCGTCAGCACAGGCCGCAAGGACAGCAAACAACGCTGCATCCAGCCCACTGCCGGACACCCACAGAAGATCTCCCTGCTGTGCCGCTTCCACTCCCGGCCGACTACGCAGCCCTCCCAGGCGACGCACATCACTCAGTGCTGTCTGAAAAGCCCAGCGACCGCCATCGCCAGTCATGTCCCTGCCCTCGTCATCAGTGACTCAATGCGACCACGCAGAAAATCACGAGCCTCCGCCTGCTGCACCCACTCCACCCGCGCCGTCAGCAAACTCAACCGATCACGCAGCCAGCTCTGTCGCTGCAAATCACCTCCCACACTGCCAAGCAAAACCTCAATCTGATCCAGATCCCGCCCCAGATGCTCGGGGTTTGGAGCGTCCGCGGAAACAGATCGTGGATGCACTTCAGCGGCCGCAGGAACACTGCCAACCTGTGACTTGAGCGTGTCATTCACGATCTTCGCCAGCACCTCCACCTGTTCGAGTGTGTCCCAGATGTAACGCAGAACCCAGAAATCCGAAACGTCCACCGTCACCCGCTGACACATCATCGCACTCGCCGCCAGCAGTCGCTGCAGCCTGATCGCACGTCGATCGGAAATCGCCAGACCAGCATGCCGCAGTCGGCTGACAAGTCCTGCATAGACTACCCGCGATGGACCGAGATCAATCAACGGAATGCTGGCCTGCATCAATCGCAGTTCCTCAATCGTGATCCGCTGTACAGATGCACCGGAAAATGCCTCCGCCCGCTGTAGTTGCCAACCCGCTTCGAGCACCGTTGGGAGCATTTCCGGGGGCACGTTGTCCGAACGCACACGCAGCAGAAAGCGGTCAAACAGAGCCGCCAGCGTGTCGTCCTCCGGAAGCCGATTGCTCGCACCCACCGTCAGCACGTAGTTCAGCCTGCGAGTCTCTCTGCCGCGACGAAAAATCCGTTCGTTCAGAGCCATCAGGAGACTGTTCAGGATGGCGCTGTTGGCATTCAGCAGTTCATCCAGAAAAATCACGTCAGCTTCCGGAAGCATGCCTTCAGTATTCGTCAGCAGATCACCCTCCCGAAGTCGGCGAATGTCGAACGGGCCAAAGAGCTCTGATGGCTCCGTAAAACGCGTCAGCAAATAGTCGAACACACGGCCATCCAGCCGTAATGCAAGGGAACGCACAAGAGCACTCTTGGCTGTTCCCGGTGGACCCAGCAGAAACAGATTCTCCCCGGCCACCAGACAAATGCCCAGCAGGTCAATCACCTCATCCTTGCCCACATACTCCCGCCGAAGCACATCCAACAGCTCCCGCTGAATGCGGCCAGCCGTGAGCAATGCCGATTCCAGTTGTTCACTCACCGAATTGATCTCCCTTAAAATTCATCACCCCCACACAACTCCCGCAACTTCCGCAAATCCTGCAATTCACCGCTCAGCTTCCCGCTCAGCCAGTCATATGGACCAATCGCCGCCGACACGGCCGACCGAGTCGCCATGTGCTGCAGACACCCCCGATCACCCAGCTCAAGCACACGGTCGATGTACATCCGCCAAAGCGACGGATGACTCGCGATAACCTCGATACGATCCATGTCGGGCGAACTGCTGCTGAGTTCCGTGACACCCACAGATGAAAGTGGCCACGGTTTAAGAATGTCCAGAATCAACCCGATCAGGCCGTCCGACGGCGATACCCGCTGTGCTCGCTCCAGCAACTGCGGCAAAAACTGAAACAATAAATCCACGCTGTAATGCTGTACCGGATCCAACACAATCACATCACCCATGCTCAACCCGATTGACACCACCAGCTGCCGACTCTCATCCACCCCCTGCTCCCGAAACACAACCGCATGACACAACGCCATGAGCACCCGTGAGGCGGCCAAAGCCACCTCACTATCAAACCTCGGCGGCGAACCAGGCCAGCCACTCCGCCACACCAACTCGAACTTCAGAAGCAGCTCCGCCGCAGACACGGAACAACCCGTCTCCAGGCGCCGTGCCAACAACACATCACCAGTCTCAAACAGCCCCCGCAAAAAATCTTCCATGTGGATCTTCACGCCCCGGCCTGTTGTAATCAGATTTTCCAGGGAAAATCGTATGGCTTTGCGAATGCCGTGTCTACCAAACACACTCCCTCCAAAAGGCGTAACCCCCAACCCGCCTGCAGAAAAACCACTCCGGAGTGATCCGAAACTGCCACGATCCGCCACCAGAGTGGTGAGAATTCAAATGAATAAGGCGACGTTCTGAGCATCAAAACGCCCCCGAAACCACAATCTCAGCCATTAGCATCCCCAGCTCTATCAAGATTGCCGACCCGCGTATCGATCAGCTGGTATGTAAGCATCCGACCAACCCCATTCCTGCCAGCCTCGTTAGTCTGGTGGCCGGTGTATTCCGGTCCCCAAACTTTTTTCCGAGCCGGGTCATGGTCAGGTCAGAGCAAAAGTGGCGGCGTCCTCTTGCGGATCAGTAGCAGTCATGGAGGACGGTACTGGAGTGTTGTCAGGTGGCGAGTGTGCACGTGTCGTCGTTCTACCGAAGGCAGAAGCGATAGTCGAATTACACACATCCACAAAGGCCTGATTGGCCAACGGCCATAATCATCATAGCCAGGGGCAACGCCCCTGGAACCTGGACAATACGAATCCTTTTGGCCAACGGCCATAGCCAATGCAGTGGTCATAACTCGGCTTTGTTGAATATGGCCGTTGGCCAAATGGTTCTTGTTTTTTCGCT
>CAIOKE010000181.1 GCA_903858815.1 uncultured Planctomycetaceae bacterium
AGAACTCACCCACGGTCAACTGGGAATCTGCGTATCGCCGCAACCGCTCCTCCCACTCCCGCCCCTTGACACCATCAATGGCTCTCCCAATGACACGCCCTCCACTGAATTCGGTTGAGAACAAACACAAACCGAATCAGTGTGAAGACCATGGCTACAATGGTTGTGGCGTTCGATTAGTGATGGAAAGCATATCCCGCTGAGTCTCGGAGACGCTGAGCGGATGGAACCAAACAAAAACCGCTCTGCGTCTCAGCGTCTCTGCGGGGCAATCACCCCGTGACCGTAACTACCACTCCATTCCCGGCCATAGCGAGGCCATTTAAGCCTTTTGCCGCGAAGTCATCCGTCGCTGGCACCAGAGCATTCGCCGACGCAGCCAGCGCTGTCGAATGACTGGGTCGCGGTTCCGAAAACTCCTTCAACGATGGATCCCGTTTCCGCGATTGGAGCACCCGCACCCACGTGTTCGATTTCTCGCCAAACACCTAGGGTAGGAACCGTATGCGGTAACGCCGCGCGTACGCATCTGTGCGGAGGGCGGCCAGCAATTGCCGTCCCTACCGCGACCCATTGTTTCAGGCCATCCCAGACGACTCGCACCGCTTCACTGCGACGACGCAGAATCTAATCCTTGGCTTGTTCGTCGGGTTTCGATTCTGGCCGACCGCTTGTTCGTCTCCGCACCATCGGCGGATCGGGCAAATCAGGTGGATTCATTATTATGAGTTTTGTGTCAACACCGGCTAAACCGTAATCAAGATATGGCGAGAAGTACACACGCAAATCTTGTTGTACCTGCTTTGCAAACCACGACTGAATTTCTTCGATAGTCTCAAGATTTGTGCTCCCTTTGAAATATCCGACAATTCCGCCCACCACCGGGACATCGCCACAGGGACGCCCCTCGTAAATTCCTTTCATCGCGATGGCATTCGCTAGAATTTGTCGACGATATCTTCGTATTTCAGATCCGAATAAGAAGTCAACTTTAAGTGTCTCGTCCACGAACTTGCGAAGGGCTTCAGGAAGGCATGGCTCGTAGCAAACGCAATGTTTGAGAAATGTTTCAAAAGCAAAGTAGACGGAGTACCGGTCATCGAACATCTGTTTGCGTAATTCCGCTTTTCGAATGTCCAGTTGGGTTTTCGCGATGTGCCAACCGAAGAACCACGCACCGACGCCAAGAAAGACTTGGATACCTGACGTGAATATAAATTTCATCGTGTCGAAATCCATTCTGGCCTCATTTATGGCGGAAACTTTTTTTCCCTACACCGTTTCGCTAGGGTTTTCGTGGCTAATTCCTGCATGGGTTCATGCTGTTTTTGCCGCATTTAAAGAGAATTCGCATTCTGTAGCATTCAAAGATACGGAAGCCGCGCGCCGCGGACTTGATCGATTGAATCGGGCTATCCTTCAGCGACTCCGTTACTGATTCGCGAAGAACCCACGTCAGGATTCTGTCCACGCGGTTCCTCAGCATCCGTGCGATCTTCTTGAGAGGAACGAGCCGGCTGCGGATTGACCACGCGTACCATGATTCAAAGAATGCGGTCGACCCGTCAATACGGAGCACAATCGCTGCTGCCTGAAGACTTTGAGCTGCCTGCAGCACATCAATGGCGAAGGTCTCAAACAAGAGAGTGAAGCGACTATGCTTCTGCGCCCATGGAACTGAAAGTGCCCTGACGCCACACCGGTCGCATGAGCAGCGAGGAACCCGAGCGACCAGCGTCGACTGAAATTGAATCGCATCCTGGTGCCGCCACCTTCGCTCGGCTGCGTGATCCTTACATGGAACACTCAGCCCCACATTCCGGGCACACCACACGAGTGCCAACGAATTCCAGAGACAACGTCTGCGTCTGGCTCTGCACATCCAACTGCACATGCGAGATTGCCCAGTCCGAATTCAAGCCCGCTAACTGATGATAGTGACGAGACAAAACGTCCATAGATCCAG
>CAIOKE010000182.1 GCA_903858815.1 uncultured Planctomycetaceae bacterium
GCCCCCGGTTATCGTAGTCCGAGACGTTCTTCGACAGCAGCACGGCCGCCGCCGAACCGTTCCGGGAAACCTGTTCCGTCAACTGATTCAGATTGCTGTACGTACTGCCCGACCATGAGTTCTCGGGGCCCGACACGGAAGAAAGATACTCTGCCGGGAACTGCACAAAAATGGTTGACAAAATCTCAGCATTTAGCTTCATCATCGACTCGAATTCTTGATGTTCCACTCAGTGAATAGCCAGTACCTCACCTTTTCATAGAACAGGTTATCGTCAAATCGTTCTGGCCGAACTTCTGGAAACGTCTTCTTGTCAAATTTAGGATCACAGGAGTAGTGCACGATGTAATGCTGCCGCATCAACGAATTGATACCCGGGACATACAGATAGTCCTTCGCCTGCATTCTTACTTGTAATCTCTCACAGGCTACCTGCAGCGCGTACATCCCAGCCCACCATTTTTGGAGCGAGCCGACTTCCTGGTCGCGAAGGATGTCAATGTGCGCTTCTGTCCACACAGGCAGAATTCTTCTCAAAGTACCAGCGTGGCCAATAATAGGCACAAAGCCGCCATTGTAATAGTCTGAACTTCCACCTGTTCGTTTTCGCACAATGTCGCTGAACGTCGCAAATGAATGCAGGTGCCAGTCTTCATAGATATCACAGACAAAAAGCACATTTTTTGGTGGTGCCTCATAGGGAGCAGGCCGAATGTGGCACATGTCACAATCCAATATTTCCACAACCTGATCATCTTGAAGATGAGCCAAGACCTGCGACACTGCGGACTGGATATTCAAGGGAACAGCAAGATCCGACGGTTCAATGTTTGAGAAGTACTCAAAATAGGGGCGTACCACCAGGTGTGGAACTGACGTACTCCAAGTCAATTGCGTTTGAGGAATATCGAATGGTCCGTTGCGTTCAACAATAGCGGCCATCGCCTTGCGACTGGCGATGTGGCCATACGTCATGCGGTGCCCAAACCAGAATAGACTCAATTGCCACTCGAATAGGCTGTTGTGGACCGCAACAGGAATGCTGATCATGTTTTCAAAGCGGCATTCCTGAAAATTCACGCCATGCAGGCTTTCAAACTCGGCAAGTGAACGAATTTGCCCAAGTCCGAATGGCATCTGTGCGGGGAGCTCATTGCCGTGGGGCAACTTTGAACAAAATCTCTGTCCCGGAACCTCTTCCACTTTCCAAGCACGTCGAGTGCATGGCTTGCGGTTCTCATGGGTGTACAGATGGTAGATTGGGGGAGATGGGATATTCACAATGTCGTAGCCGTATGTAAACGCTCTGACAGTCGGATCTATCTGTTCCCAATTCCAGTCCAAATTCGGATCGACTGGCACATCCTCCCAGAACTGCCTCGCTGCGAAATTGAAGCCAGCCGCGAGAATTCCGAAGCGGATGAACCCGTCTTTATCCGGTGCAGCAGGCCTTGAGCCTACCAGAACACACCAGTCGGGTTTCACGCCGTCAATGTAGTTGATGACGTTCCCATTCGTTCGTTCGGGAGTGGAAACAAAATACTGACCGGGGTATGCGGAGATGACGGCCTTGCCCGGATAGCGATTCAGCGCATTCTTCAGGATTAAGTCCCAATTTGTATCAAATCGCATATGCGAATCAATATTCAGCACGTAAGTGTGTGTTGACGACAGAAAGGAGTTCAGAAGGCTGCGAGCCCACGCGACACCCCGGCTTTTTGAGTAGTGAATATTGACAAGTGAAACACAATCTGGAAATTGCGGCGCTGTACGTGTTTCGTCATCCTGGTTGATAACGACAATATCAAGCAGAGATGGATCGGCAGCGCCGTCAATCAAACTGGCGATCGTGGCTTCGAGCTCATTGTCCATGTAAGCCGGGATGATCACGAGGATCGTCTCGCCTCCAGTATTCATATGCCGGAATTCAATTGAAGTAGCAGCAGATGCCAGGCGGCCGTGGTCAATTGTTGGAGAAGGAATAGCGCAGGGCAGGACCAGCGTCGATGTGTCTTCCGGGTAGCAATAATTCTCGATCGCGTAGCCAAGGCTGCAGCAGGCGGCAACCGCTGAATCAGCCCGTTCCTTTGAAGTTAGAGCATTGGCCTCGAAGATGATCTTTCGCGGAAACACCGTTCGATCCTGCGTCGTTAGAAACGCTGCCAAATGTATTAAGATGTCGCAGTCGCTTCCTTCCGTATCAATCTTCAATACATCACAGCTGGAGACATCATTCTCCAGGAACAATCGCGAAATGGGAATCGATCGCACGCGTTGTCGTTCGACAAGGTGTGTCACACCGAGCCATTCATGTTGCTTGTGAAAGGACCCAACAGTGTTGCAGCCTTTGAGATACCATGGAAGGCCCTGCATTTGTATAACTGCTTCAGGAATATAGTAGATTTCGGCGTCTTCTTCCTGATTATTTTGTGATATCGCGCAATGCAGTTTTCGGACCAGCGGCTTATCCGGTAGCTGAGATAGGTATTCGAACACCGGCTCGACTGCTAGTCCGACAGTCTTATCTGTTGCCCGTTCGGTTAAAGTGGCAAAATTGCTGGTGCCGATCTCTATGAATTCGTAGTGCATTTGCATGGATTCGGGAATGGTGAAGCCAGCCGACTGGCGTGCGATCGAGCTGGCACCTGGGTCTGTGTGCAGACAAGATTATGAGCGGACAAACGGCTTCAAAGACAAGTGTGTCTGATGCTGGGGGAATTTCTCCGTGCCGTTTTCCGTTCCCTGAAAGTACTCCTTCTGCCACCCTCTGGTGACAGCCGTAACTTCTCCAGCCCGCATGCGGGCCTGAAATGCATCGCGGTGCTGACTCCACTCGAGGAAAGCGCTGTTCACAGCGGGGGACTCGGAAATGGGGCAGGCAATCGGTTGCAATGATTCGAGAAATCCTCGGGGAAATGGCAGCAGCGCCGCGATCGCTTCCCCTGCTTCAAAACGGACAATCTGCCTGGGACGCGTGATTTTCCAGTTCATCGTAAACGTTGTACTGGACCAATCTGCCTCAACAAGCCCTTCGAGAGGTGAGATACCGTCTTTGGGGTTATTCGCCGGGCCACGCACGAGCAGATTGATTCCTGGCGGAGTTCGAAAGACGCACGGCATGTTGAATGTGATGATGCCATGCCCGAAGAGGCTGCTGACGAGTTCGGAATGGCGATCACTGTCAAAACAAAGTGCGGTGTCCCCTGGAAGGGGGCCGCCATTCCAGCGAGCAGAGAAGCTACAGGCGCTACCAACCAGCCAGCCCAGCTGATTGGCCATCAGCATCGGCAGGCATCGGTAGGCGAATCTTTCCTGGGTCGCGTCCATCCAGCTCCTGCCGACTGGAGCGGCAGACAACACCATCGTTCCCGGAGGCAGTATCTCGTATGCCACAAATTCATGATTGGAATCGGTATCTCGCATCCTGAAGGCTCCATTCAGCAGTCAGAGTTCGCTGTCAAGAATTCAGATTTGACCGTACGTTGTGTAACTCTGCGAAAAGTCATTGGGCCAAAGGAAGTTGGTGCAGGTGATTGTGATACTCGTGGAGAGACTTTCAACATGATGCCACCAGCCAACCGGGAGAAAAAACAAGTCGCCCGGTCGAATGACGATATCGATGATGTGCACTCTGCCAAACAGTGGAAAACGTTGAACGTCAATGCTGGCGAGGGAGACCTCAGAGTAAACATGCAGATGGTTGTACATGAACGGCAGGCTGTCCGGTGAGACCAGACGGATCTTCTTTTCTCCGACAACCTGAGCCATCATGTTATTGGTCAGATCGTGGTGCAGTGGCGTTATTGTGCCTTTGGGGCCGAACCAAAGGAAGTTCTCCCTTGATGCTCGGCTCGCGTCAAGAAATTCAGGAATCGCATCGAAATCGCTTTGCAATCGTCTCAGGACGTCTTGATTAGACGCCCCATTTCGGGCGGTCATATACTTGTCATTCGAAACTGAATCGGCAAAACAATAGTCAACAAATTCTGCGAAACTGTGCGACTCGCGATGGAGCTGGGGTTGCAGTTCAAAATCGGGGTTGCTGGTGCGGCGCGCCTGCACTTCAACCTGAAGATCACCGCACGCTCTTTGAGCAATTCGGGTGTCCATGTTTGAACAGCTGGCCATCGGGTAAGGAAACCTCTGAGAATCAACGGACGATTCGCCTCATAAAACTGAGCCTTAAATTCAGCCGTTGTGATCTCTGCGCGTTCCGCGATGGTGAAGCTTCCGTCAAAGTCACGGAGTTCGCGGATAGTGTTCAGCAGCCAGTCACGTTTGGCCAGTTGTCGCGCGACACTTCTGGCAGCATCCACATACGGATGCTCACACGCCGTTCCCACCTCAAGTCGAGCCAAATTTTCGCTGAATCCATTCTGAATCAGGATGGTAATCAGTTCTTCCGGGGAGTTCCCCTTGAGGACATTTTCGGCAATCCATCGTTTCCAGCTGGCATCAAGGAATTGTCGATCGGTATTGCCTGGCACGGAGACGATCCTGATGGAAAGGGGTGAGTGTGGCTCCACGCCCCTATGGTGTGTGAAAAACGCGGAGCAGGACGCTTGACTAAAAGTTACTACCAGATATCATCCCCGGTGGCTTACAGGACGGCAATCGAACTTTCAGAAGAATTCATTCAGATTGTGACTCTGGCAGGCTCGTGTGATTTGCCAGTAACTTTCGAAGTGCCTGCATTGGCAAGAGACAGCAATCACGTCGCCCGTGTGAGATTGTGAATCCGAACAGATGTAACGACCAGAGTTCGGGTAATTGCAGCACATCACTGATCAGCATTCCTTCGGTTTTCTGGCAGACGGCGGATGCCGTTGCTTTGCACAGGCCACATCCTCTGGCATTGTGCCAGACTTCCCGGACTCTGTTGTTTTCGATCCATAATTCCAGCGTTACTTCGTCTCCGCATGCGGGATTTCGCTGTGAGATCCTGTGTGTGGCGTTATTGAGTCGGCCATGATGATAGGGATTCAGAAGATGGTCGCTCATGTCTTCGTCGCTCATAGTTGAATCCGGTATCAGGATGTGCGGAGTGCTTTTCGCAACTCACTGTAGGGAGTGGAGCTCCGGGCGTCTATAGTTCATCTTCTTAAGGAAGACTTGTATGTCCTGGGAAACGTATCGTGGCCTGCTGCTGCCATCCAGTCCAACTGGTGATGCCGGGATCAATCTGAAGGACGACCTGAAATCGCTGGCGGACCGAAGTCTGTCAACGGCGGCTGTCCCCGGCAGCGTGTTGTTTGTTGGCGGGAGTTCCAGTGCTCCTGTGATCGCGGATGATGCAGGGGTATTTACCTGGGATAGTGCAAATAATCGGCTTGGGCTGGGGACAGCGACTCCGCTGGAGCAACTGCAGATTCATGGCAACGGAAAGGCACTCCTGATGGGGACAGCCAGTACGGTCGCCGAATCAGAAACGTATATCTACTTTGGCACAGGCCTGACGACGACGGGACAGTGGCAGCGTATTCGATACCGTTACGGAAGCAGTGATCTGTTTTTTGAGCGGAAGGATAACAGCGGTGTCTGGTCAACGATCATGACGCTCGACTGGCAAAAAAGCTTCGTTGGGATTGGAACAACAACTCCGGTGACAACGCTGGAAGTCGCTGGTCCGGTGACAGTGGGTGAGCAGCCCCCGACGCCAGCCAACCCGCCGGCCGGCCGAGCGTCCATCTACGTGGACAACACTGGTGCAACACCTGTGCTGAAGGTTCGTTTTGCTGATGGCACTGTAAAGACGATCGTCTGAAGAAGCCACAGGGCATGATGAAGTGATTGGTTCGGTCGAGTGCCGAAGTCGGCCCGTCGGGACACCAGTGTGAGTTGTTCCAGTAGTTCAGGCTGTAGATTAGTCAGACAGTCTTTTGCAGGACGTTGATCATGGCAACACAGATTCCGACTCCAACGCCGACTCCAACGCCGACTCCAACGCCGACTCCAACGCCGACTCCAACTCCAACGCCAACTCCAACTCCAACGCCAAC
>CAIOKE010000183.1 GCA_903858815.1 uncultured Planctomycetaceae bacterium
GCGAGGGGCAGCGGCAAAAGTGGTGTGTCCCCAGCTGAGACGGGAACGCCCGCACGGCAGGTGTGTCCCCACGGCTTGGTTCCACAGCTGGGTTCTTCAAAGGCGACTGCCGCCAGTGGGTGGCCCCTGCGGTTGGTCCTGGCATATGGAGTGAACGAGGAAGTGTTGTTGCGGAAAAGCAACATCGCCGGCTTTGAGACTGGTTCAAGCGAGGGGCAGCGGCAAAAGTGGTGTGTCCCCGCTGGGGAGGGAACGCCCGCACGGCAGGTGTGTCCCCACAGACTTACACAGACTCACAGACTCACGCCGGGGTCGCGTCGGCATAGCAGGTGTGTCCCCACAGCTGGGTTCTTCAAAGGCGACTGCCGCCACTGGGTGGCCCCAGCGGTTGGTTCCGGCATTTGGAGAGATCGGGCAAGCTTCGTTGCGGAAAAGCAACGGCACTCGCGTGAGGGCTGGTTCGCGCCATGGACAGCGGCGAACGTGGACAGTCCCCACGGCCGTGTCCCGACAAGGCGAATGGCCCCAGCGGATGGCCCCAGCGGATGTCACCCCGGTGAATGTCGCCCCGGTGAATGTCGCCCGTTGGCTGGATTTGCTACTTCCTCCGGACGCAAATTGACGTTGTCATCAAACTCACTTTTGTCGAGCAAAGATCTTTGTGGAATGAACGACGTGAGCTGTTCCCCACACAGCCTGTCATTTTTTACCGCGTGCCGCACTGGCAGCTGTTCCTGATCCGTCCGGTTCGCTGCAGCAGCGGCAGATCGCCACAATTCTTCCGTACCACCATGCTCCGCGAGACTTGCGACGAGTCCGGTCGTTGTCGCTACTGAGCAACAGTCGCGGCAGTCGGTACCGCTGTCAGTGACTGGATCTCGGACGTGTCGAACAGGACATCGACCAGCGTTGTGACACCATGTCCGGTCGCCGTATGGACACCCTTCCGAAACTGCACTCGCCACGACCATTCCGTCTGTTGCAGCTCGGCCTCGGGGAGTTCTGCGGAAGCGACAAAGACCTCAAGCGACTGCCCCGGCGGAACAGGCGTGGCGGCGTTCTGGCCGGACAACACAAAGTTGCTGCCAGCTGGGTGCAGAAAATTCAACAATCGCTGAGGCTGGGTCGCTTGATTGTCCCGCAGCCAGGTGTTGGCCTCGGTGGATTCCTCGGTGCTGAATTCCGGATGGCGATGAGACATCAGCATGGTGTCATAGGGGGCGAAGGCATAGTCCCGAGCCACATTCTCAAAGCGAAGCCACAGTTTCAGGACGGGGGCCGTCGTCATGCGTGGCTCGGCAGCATGCGTCTGAAAATGTTCGAACGTGATGGGTTCGCGGGTGACTTTCAAGGGGGTCAGGACAACGTCGCCAAAACGCCGACTTTCATTCAGCCTCAGGCCATGCTGCGGAGGTAAAGGGGCGCCGGGAGGGACGATCTGAAATTCACCGGGCTGCAGTGGTCGCACATCCGGCAGGCTTTCCAGTGCATGGGAACCGGGCAACAGGGCAATACGACCGGTCAGTGCCAGCAGGATCAGAAGCAGTGTGACAGCCAGAGCATATCCGGGGAGCAGTTTCTGCAGACGCGAAGGAGTTGCGGAATCAGAATGGACAACTGCTGCTTCAGGCGCTGGTGTCGAGGTCACTTTCGGTTGCCGTTGCTGCAGGTTGCGGACAGCGACCGATGGAACTGCCAGTGCCCCCGCAACTTCGACCACCTGAGGTGGCTCGACCGACTGCCGGTCATTTTCCGCAGTACTTCCGACCTGATTCAGAAAACTGAAGTCCTGAGCAGCAGCGGGCTGTGAATCTGGACGATCTGGCATCGGGCTGAGGCTCCGCCACTGAATACACGCGATCAGGCCCGGAAATACGGCTTTTCCGGGCGTCTCTGGATTCCTCAGTATACTTCGAGCTGCCGACGCCAGCGAAGCAAAACATCTCAGGGTTTCTGCGGAATCAGAGAAACAATCGCTGCGCAAAGACAGGGGGGAAGCCAATGTCTGGCCTCCCCCCGCAAAGTCATAGCAGCACTGTTGAATGTCAGTTCGTGCTGGTTGGGACCGGAGCAGCACATGTCGGTGCCGCACAGGTGCTTTCGGCACACGGGGCAGCACAGGTCTGAACCGGACGGCACACAACTCGTGGTACACAGCGAGTCATCGTGACGCACACCTGGCGAGGTACACACTTTGTGCGAGTCACATGCCGAGTCTCGCACACCTGGCGGCAGACGGTGTACGGTACTTTGCGAGTGCAGGTCTTCTGCTGCATCCGGCAGACCGTGTAAGGAACCTGCTTTGTGCAGGTTTCAGATACCATACGGCAGGTGGTGTAAGGAACTCGGCGAGTGATGCATTCTTCCGTCCAGGTGCAGGTCGTGTAGGGCACCTTGCGGGTGCAGGTCTGCTGCTGCATGTGGCAGACAGTATAGGGCACCTGCTTTTGGCAGGTCTCGGTCACAAAGCTGCAGGTCGTGTAAGGAACCTTGGTCACACACTGAACCGGTACCTGACGGCAGACCGTGTAGGGCACTTTCTTATGGCAGACTTCCGGGACCATTCGAGTGCAGGTGATAGTCTTGTTGATCATTTTCGGAACCCATTTGCGGCAGCACACCGTACGACCGGGGCACTGCACTCGAACCTTGCGCACCACGCATGGATTACACGGATCGGTCACACACTTCTCAACGATTGGTCCGGGGATGCAGCGGGTTTCTGTAACCCATTCACCACCACATTCCTGAACGGTACGGCATTCGGTCACTGGCTTGCAGACCGTGTAGCAGACGTCCTTGTAGCAGGTCTGCGTTTCGGTTTTCCACGAGGTCGTGCAGACGTCTTTGTAGCAGGTCTGGTAGACCGGCTTGCAGACGTTGTAGCAGACTGTTCGGTAACAGGTCTGGTAAACTGGCTTGCAGACAGTGTAGCACTCGTCGCGGTAGCACGTCTGGTAAACCGGTTTGCGGACGCGGCATGTCACATCCCGATAGCAGGTCTGGTAGACGGGCTTGCAGACCGTGTAGCTGCAGGTCTTGTAGCAGGTCTCATAGACCGGAGTGCAGACCGTGTAGCATTCGTCACGGAAGCAGGTTTCGTAGACGTTCTTCATACAGGTGACGGGCACGGTTTCGGTGCACTGATCGTAAACCGTCTTGGTGCAGGTATACTGTTCCTGCTCCCAAACCACTTCCTGCTGCACGTTGCAGCACTGTGATTCGGTGCCACAACGGGCGGCTACAAAGTCGCCACAGGCAGAGCATGCGGATGTCAGCCCGCCCGGAAAACCGCTCTTCCCGAGCAGTCCGGCCATCGACGTTCCGCTGTCAAGCAGCAGAACAACTGCCGCAACTACTCCCAGCATGAACCTGTTCATTGACCTACCTCAGAAATCCTGTTGTGTGAAACACTGCCTTCAGAAAACACCGAACCTTGTCGTGTGTGATCGTCGTCTGCGTTTTCACGACTTGATTTTCGGAAGTGTTGTGCATCGCGGATGTTCCAGAAGCACAATCTGCCGCTGGACAATCGGTATAATCTCGGTCTTCGGCATACTCTGCGTGACACGTTCAGACAGTTCGAAATTGTCGGAGCGGCCATGAAAGAGCAGGTACGAGAATCCCGGGATGGATACTGATTGCCGGTCCGAGAATACTCGAAAGCTCCCGCTGGCTGCTCCAGCGATTCAGTGAATCTGAGCGGTATTCGGGGGGCGTCCACCGCTGAACTTTCGCTCTGTCGGCAATTTGCCGCTGGTCAGTTGTTGACCCGGCGGATTTTGCTAGTATTTGTCAAGCAGGCCGGTATCACCGGCCGAACACTGCCTGCGTGTTTCGGCGAAATCCGCCGAAGAACGCAGGTTGACCGTTCTGGCGGCGTAGCTCAGTTGGTTAGAGCAGCGGAATCATAATCCGCGTGTCGGGGGTTCGATTCCCTCCGCCGCTATTATTTGCAGGCCTGATCGTCCGCCGTGATTTTTGCTGGATTTTCGCTGGACTTTCGCCTGAATCATTCGCTGAGGACCCGCTGGCTTATCCCAGCGGGTCTTTGCGTCTCAATGCTGAATTTTGGGCGTTTCCAGATTCGAAGACCCCGCTGTTTGCCAGCAGCTACCCGCGACCGCCTGCAGCAGGCTGCCCGAATCACCCCTCACGCCGGCCCCACTCAACCCTGCCACACAACCCCGTCAAACTCGGCGATCATCGCTCACTCAGCCTTCGCCCGCTCACGGTGCCACACAGCCTGCTGCCGGCTTTGATCCGTGGCCGGTTGGCGAGTTTCAAAGAATTTCGCCAGCAGCTCGTGAGCCCGCCGGTTCCCCGGATTCAAATCCAGCACTCCCTGTAACGCCACAACGCCGTCCTGAGGATCCTGGTACTGCAGCATCAATTCGGCCGCTTCCATCCGAACCTGCTCGTCCGTGGGACTGGCCGTGATCTGATCCTGCAGGGTGCGCAGGCGAGACAGCGCGGCCCGAAACTCCTCCACCCGCCGAAAGCTGTCCGCGGCCTGCTCATCCTTCTGCAACTGCCGCTGGCATTGTGCCAGAGTAAACAGTGCGTCGTCCGCCCACGGCTGCAGTTCCAGCCCCCGCAGCAGGGCCGTTTCAGCTTCAGGAAATCGTCCCTCCTCAAAATTCAGACGCCCCATCGCGATCCACCACCCGGCGTCCTGCTGGCCAGCTTCACGGACCCGTTCCAGCGTACTCGCGGCCTGTTGGGGATCGCCGACCGATTTCAGGCAGTCCGCCAGTCCCACTGCTGCCCGCACGCTGAACTGCTGCTGATCCAGCAGCCGCTGGAACAGCGGCATCGCCTCTCGCTGACGATGTGATTCGTGCAGCAGCTCGGCCAGTTCAATCGCCGGTTCCGACCAGTCCGGACTCAGTTCCAGTGCCCGGCGAAAATCGGCCTCAGCCTTCGGCAGCAGCTGCTGCAGTCCGTAAACTCGACCTCGTGCATACCACGGGAAAGGGTTCTCTGGATCATCCTTCATCAGTGCGTCAATCAGGGCCCCGGCCTCGCGATATCGCTGAGCGCGCAGGAAGCCAACGATATAGCTGAAGCTCACATCCCGATTGTCGCCGTTGAGATCTGTCAGTAACCGTGACATGTGTGGGGCGGCCTCCCGCATCTGGCCACTGTGCGCCTGTGCGAGGATTTGTTCACGCTCCACCTGCCGCGGTGTGGCACCCAGGGCCTCGAGCCGGGAAATGGCGTCGCGAATCGCCCGCGGATCTCCCGTACGACGAGCAGCAGCACATCTGAGCACCGCCGTTTCCAGCCGAAACAGTCCCGATCTGTCCGCCCAGCTCAGCCACATCAAAGCCCGTTCCGGCTGCTGCAGCTGCAACGCCGAGACCGCCAGACGACCAAAGAAAATCGGCCAACCATACCACACACCTGCTAAAACGGTCACCAGCAGCAGTTTCCTGAACCACGAGGATCGCGCTTTGACCGGTCGCCGACGGCGACGGGCAGCAGGTTTGAGAATCTGACTGCCGTCGGCAGGATCAGGCTGTTCCTGAACTGAGCTTTCCACGCTAAGCTGTCCTTTGTACGGCGGCAACCAGTCGACTCCTTCAGATACTACGGGGATTTCCAGTGATGGTCAATCTGCCGTCCCTTCACAGAATCGCGATCTCCGCCAGCAGTCTGCTGCTGGTCGCCACCAGCTTCAGCCTGAATGGATGTCAGCCGGCTCCTGCAACCCCGGATCCTGAATCGCTGGCATCAGCCGCCAGCCCACCACCTGCCGATGCAGAACCCCGAATTCGCACGTTTTGTGGTGGCTGCCACTCCCTGCCGTCACCGCTGTCCTTCCCCAGGGACGACTGGTATCACGAGGTCCAGCGAGGATTTGACTTCTACTATCAATCAGGTCGTCGCGATCTGACGCCACCCGTGCAGGCCGACGTCGTTCGCTGGTACCAGTCGCAGGCCCCCAGGTCGCTTGAGCTGCCCGATCTGTCAGAAACAACGTCCCACGTCGGCTTCTCACTCAGGGAAGTTCCGGCCGACGGCAAAACAACTCAGGCTTCAGTGGCCGTTTCTTTCGTTGGGGTTCTTTCGCCCGCGGCGAACTCCACTGGCGAGCGTTTGATCGTCAGTGAGATGAATGCCGGCCGACTGTATGCTGTGGATCCACGCGATGGGACGCAGACTGAATATTCAGCGGGGGTGGAAAACCCGGCCGCCGTGCGGGAAGTTGATCTCGATGGTGACCTTTTACTGGATCTGCTGATTGCCGAACTCGGCTCCCCTCTGCCAGCTGATCATGACCGTGGCAAGGTCATTCTGCTGTCAGACTATCAGGGGACCGCAGATCGCCGTGTACTGCTGGAAGGGGTCGGGCGGATCGCTGATGTTCGCACTGCGGATTTCGATGGCGATGCAGATCTCGATATCGTTGTCGCCGAATTTGGCTGGCATTCGACCGGCGGTCTGCACATTCTCTGGCAGGATCGGGGCAGCAACGGTCCCACCTTCAGGGCTCAGCGACTGGATTCACGATCCGGTCCGATTCATGTTCCCACGGTTGATCTCGATAGTGATGGGCGGATGGACTTCATCGCGCTCATCAGTCAGGAGCATGAGGTTGTGGAAGCGTTTCTGAATCGCGGAGATCACTTTGAAGCGGTGCGTCTGTATGCAGCGCCCGATCCGTCCTGGGGGTCCAGTGGTATCGAACTGACAGACTTCGATTCCGACGGAGACCAGGATGTACTCTACACGGCTGGTGATGCTTTCGACTCCTACCTCATCAAGCCATGGCATGGGGTGCGATTACTGCGCAACGAAGGCGACCTGAAATTCCGTGAGCAGCAAATTGCCGCACTGCCAGGCGTCCATCGAGCTCTAGCTGTGGATATCGACCGCGACGGCGATCAGGATATCGCCGCCTGTGCGATGGTTCCGGCTCGAGCACTTCAGGCACAGCCCGGGACTCCAACTCAGGCTGTCATCTGGCTGGAGCAGGGCAGAGACGGGCGATTTCAGCGACATGTCATTTCAGCGTCCCAGCCACAGCACGCTGCCATGACTGTACTGGATGCAGATGGTGATGGGGATACAGACATCGCGGCCGGTTGTTTTGCCGAGACAAAGTCAGAATCGAGGTTTTCGCTGCTGCTGTACCTCAACGCAGGACAGCCATCCGCGGTGGCTCATCAGCCGTAAATGGCTCGTGAATCACAAGCAACCCGCCGACAGCATCCGCCGGCAGATCTTTGATGGTCTGTAATACGCCGGATGGCCAGCGAACCTGCAGAGATGGCGCGGTGCCAGCAGCCGGAATCGCAAACTGCACATATTCTGTCTGTGATCCACCATAACTGCCTCCGCCTTTCACAAAACGTGACTGCAATGGGGCCGACTGAAGCTGCAGACTTGCCCCGACAGGTTCACGCGCAGAACTGCGACCGATCAGACGCAGTTTCAGTACGGCGTTTCGAGCAGCGTTCGTTTCATTCTGAATCAATGCCAAAGGCTGGTTGGTGCAGGACACAACCAGATCCATATCTCCATCGCGATCAAAATCTGCCGCAGCAGCGCCACGCCCCATGTGCGGCTGATCAAACCAGCTGCCCGTGCCAGCCGAAGCTGCCACGTTCACCAACCGCCGCCCCTGCTGATTCTCAAGCAGCAGCGGGAGCTGGTTCAGAGACGCGTTGGCTGGATAACGAATCACATGCCCGTTTGAGACGAAAATGTCCTCGTCGCCATCAAGATCAAAGTCCTGGCAACAGGTTCCCCAGCCTACCCACGCGCCACCAACTGCATTCAGGCCAATACGCTGGCTGACATGACGAAAGACCATGCGGCCCGAGTTCTGGTACATCGCATTGGTCTCACGCTCATAATTCACTACCCAGATGTCCGGCAGGCCATCCGCATTGTAGTCGCAGGCATCAACCCCCATGCTGCCATCCGGCACGCCCAGACTGCTGAGGCTTGAACCGCTGGCCAGCGAGGCGTCAGTCAGCCGGCCTCGACCATCATTCTCATAGAGAAAATTGCTGACCGTGTCGTTCGTGACGTAGATATCGTTGTCGTTGTCCAGATCGAAGTCTGCGATCAGTACCCCCAACCCCTTGCCCTCAGCGGTCAGCGAAAACTGAGTTGCCGCATTGCGGAATGTGCCGTCCCCGTTGCTGAAGTACAGGATATCCGTCAGGCCGGTGTAACTGCGGGGAGGACAGATTTCACGACCATTGTCCGGGCCACCCCTGCAGAACGGATCGTTGTCCCACGACCAGTTCACGTAATGAGCTGCGTACAGGTCCGGATAACCATCACTGTTCAGATCACCCCACGCCGCACTGCTGCTCCACTGACGATCGTCAAGTCCGCAATTGTCCGACTGCAGCTCAAATGTGCCGTCTCCGCAGTTGCGATACAGCTGCAGTCCACCGTAGCCAGTGACCAGCACGTCACTGAAGCCGTCGAGATCAAAATCTGTGCGCGCAATTCCATGACTGTAAAATGCAGTTGTGCTGATCCCGGCAACTTCCGAGACGTCCCGAAACTTCCAGTCACGAATTCCGCGAAACAATCCCGTCGGCAGTGGCAGAATCCTGCGGCCGTCAAAACTGCCACCCCCGGCCGCACACACGTCGTCAACACCATCAGCATCCAGATCCAGTACGGCAACACCACCACCAAGGGATTCCAGAATGGAAAAGTTGCCCGCTTCCTCACCATTGCGATACGCAAAGACAATTCCACTGGTCGACGTACGCTCTGTGAATTTCCACGCTGACGCGGAGCCAGACTGAGCCTGTCCGGTGGACGCAGATCCCTGAGGCAACGGATTCGCAGTGATATCCTCACCAGACGCTGGAGTCTGTGCAGCAGGCGTTGCCACAGGCTGTTCTGAACTGCAACCCACAACAGCTATGAGCAGCCAGCCGAAGACGATCAGCAGATGCACTGATTTCAGTTGTCGACACACGCTCGGTGCTGACATTTCAGTCATTCCGATTCACTGACAATCACGGCTTTTTTGATGAAATCCAACTCCGGAAAATTCTCCTGCAGATACTGGTTTCCGGTTTCCTCAATCATCTGCTGATTCGGATCCTCACCGTACTGCGGGTTAATCCCGTCCACATTATGCATGCCTTCCACCACGGATCCGAAGACGGCAAACCCCATCTTGTCCAGATTGGCGTTGTCGTTGAAATTGATAAACAACTGTGATGTCCGGGAATTCGGGCCCGAAGTGGCAAAGCACAACGTACCGCGGACGTTGCTCTTGATCACAGGATCATCTGAAATCTGACGATTCCACTTGCGGTGCTTGCCCGGGTCCCCGTTGATGCCGAATTGCGCGACAAATCCCGGCACAACGCGGAAGAACCGACAGTTGTCGTAAAACTGATCCTTCACCAGTTCGTAAAACCGCTGAGCACCAATCGGAGCCCACGAACGGTCCACATCCACTTCAAACTCGCCCGCCGTGGTTTCAAATTTCACCCGGAATCGGCCCACCACAGGAACGCCCTCGGATGCCGGAGCTTCCTTGCCTGGTTCCGGAGGTGGAGGCGGCGGTGGCGTCTCCAGAACAGCCTTCTGCCGTTCATAAACGCCCAGTCCGGGAGGCAGACCACTGGAGCTTTGCTCCTCGGCACATCCGGACAGCAATCCCACGCTGAAACCAGCACACAGACAGAACAAAAACAACCGAAGACTTCGACGCATCGCTGACAGCCCACAAACCGGAAAAGTGCGGTAACTACGAAACATCCGACCGCTCTGCGATGTTGTACGCTGAATGAGTGATAAATGCGAGGAAAAAGGGGATGAGAAACACGGGAGTTGTGTAACGGCCGGCCGAACTGCGGGTTCGCTTCCCGGGGCCAGATCAGCACCCATCCACTGCCGCCACCGGAATCGCACTGAGACCCACACCCGTGTAATAGAAGCCACGCTCTGCCATCCGACGACGATCATACAGATTGCGACCGTCGAAGATCACAGGCGTCTTCATCTTGTGGCGGATGTAGTCGAAATCCGGATTTCGAAACTCATTCCATTCCGTCACGATACACAAAGCGTCCGCACCCTCCAGAGCATCGTAATGATGCTGACAGTACTGCACGACCTCACCGATCTCCTGTCGCACGTTGTCCTGAGCAACCGGGTCATGCACACTGACCGAACAGCCACTGTCCAGCAGATTGCGAATCAATACCAGCGACGGTGCCTCACGGATATCGTCCGTTCGCGGCTTGAATGACAGGCCCCAGACCGCAATTTTTCGTCCCTGCAGATGACCCCCGAAATAACTGCTCAGCTTGCGAAACAACACATGCTTCTGATCGTTATTCGTCTCGTCAACGTTCCGCAGAATGCGAGCCGTCACGCCATGCTGCTCAGCCAGCGAAGCCAGCGCACGCACATCCTTCGGGAAACAGGAACCGCCGTACCCAACCCCCGGAAACAAAAACGAAAATCCGATCCGCACGTCATGGCCAATGCCCTTGCGGACCTCGTTGATGTCCGCACCCACCTGCTCACAGATGTTGGCCATCTCATTGATAAAGCTGATCTTCGTCGCCAGCATGCAGTTGGCTGCATACTTGATCATCTCGGCGCTCTCAATCCCCACGACTATGAAGGGCTTCTCTGTCCGCAGAAACGGCTTGTAAAGCTCCTGCATCAATTCAGCGGCCGTCGGGTCATCAACACCAACCACCACTCGATCAGGCTTCGTAAAATCATCAATCGCCGCCCCCTCCTTCAGAAATTCCGGGTTTGAGGCAATCCGAAAACGAGTCCTGGTCTTTGACGAAATCCAGCCTGCCACACGACGATTCGTACCGACCGGCACCGTACTTTTGCACACAACAACCGCGTTGTCCCGCAGATGCGGCGCCATCTGTTCGGCAGCCGACTGCACGTACTTCAGGTCAGCCGCACCAGACTGATCCTGCGGAGTCCCGACACAGATGAATACACATTGCGCATTGCCAATCGCTTCAGCGTAGTCCGTTGTGAATCGCAGTCTGCCGGCTGCCGCATTGCGACGTACCAGCTCCTCAAGCCCCGGTTCGTAAATCGGCACACCACCGCTTTTCAGCAGATTCACCTTCCGCACGTCCACGTCAAGACAGACGACATCGTTGCCGCTTTCCGCGAAGCAGGTGCCTGTCACCAACCCCACATATCCGGTACCTATCATCGTGATTTTCAAAGGACAGCTCCCCGAACTTCGGTCCACTGAAGAATTGAACTGCCAACCTACACGCACACAGTCAACACGGCAAATCCTTATCAGAATCCACCCTGCGAATCCCCCCTCGGTTTGGTAAGGACATGCGGATGCTGCGGATTATTCCGGCTCACATGAAAGTTGCGTTCAGGACACAGCAATCCAGCGCTGCAGTTCCGCCGTCAGATCCGGAGCCGACTCGCGATCGCCTGTGGAAAAATAATGCCGCTCAATTCGCCGCATCAGGTCGGTCAGTTCACGTCGCTGGTCTGCAGTCAAACCACCCTCGGATTCGATTCGCTGCAGGACTGCAAGTGTTGTAAAAGGAGTAATCTCAGAGGGCATAACCCAGCGCCCCGTCTTCGCAATCGCCTCTGTCCCGCGGCGACGCAGCATCACAATTCCCACAGACAGCCCTGCACACAGGACCAGCCCTCCCAGACCCCAGACATACCACGGTGTCACCGGACGATCCCACTGAGACTGCAGAGTTACAGTGTGTTCTGTGACCTTCAGATCGGCGTCTTCATAACGCTGGTAGATCGTGTCCTTCGGCTGCAGCTTCAGGGATGCAAACTGAAATTGTGCTGCATCACCGGCCGCTTCCCGACGGTCCCGCAGAGCGACCGTCCAGAGCCGCTCTGTGAGTACCGCCGGTTGAGCTGAAGTCTCGTCGAACTTCGATACTGATAATGGCTGAGCGTCTACCGAAGTCACCTCAAAGTTGGCAAATTTCAGATCCGTAACCTGCTCCAGCTCAGGCACAATGCCACGCCCAACCGCACGAACCTCCAGCGACAGCTTACCTGCGGCAAATTCACGTTCATCCAGAGTCTGAGTAATCACAAGTTCCTCAACCGGACGCGGATCCCCGGTTTGCGCTGAGCAATCAATCGCCACCGCTGCCGATTCCACCGGCAACACCACATACCCCGTTGTGTCAAGAAAATCCAGGTCCAGACGCAGTGGTGGCAGGACATCAATCTCGGGACCACGTGCCTTCAACAGAAGAAATGCATAGGGAGTACGCCGCCAGCCGTCCTCGGCATCCGGCTGCGACTGCACAGATTCCGGCTGAAATGTCACCGACAGTACCTCAAAATGCTCGTCCAGAGTCCCCCGCACAGCCGTTTCAAACTTGTCCCGATAATCCTCGTTCGGTCGCCCGTTGTTATAGTAGTAGCCACCCCCGGAATTCTGATTCTGCAGATAACGAGCAAACCCGCCGCCCTCGCGTTCAATCGCCTTCGAATGTCGGATACTGACCAGTACCCCGAAAGGCTGCCCATGCCCCACCTTCACTGATCCGTCCAGCTCAGACAACAACTGAATTTCCTGCACCAGATCCTGATAGTAGTTAAACACCTGTCGCGCCTCGCGAGCCTGCGGTCGCTCACCCGCAATGCGCAAACCCTCGCGCACATAACGGAACTTGACCGCGGGATTCACCGTACTCATCCGCGCAAACAGGTCGTTCGCAAACAAATCCAGATGACGCTCCCGAAACTCACTCGGCATGTCCGCAAATGACTGCTCGATCAGCGGAATCTGTTCGAGCACCGGATTGCGCTCCTGAGTAATTCGCGGCAGGGACGCATCCCCCAGCGATGCGTAAAACCAGTTGTTCCACGGCTCCACACTGTGGTCCGACTCAGTCAGTGTCGGCAGCGCCTGCAGGTAAGCGTCCACCGCTGATCGCAGTGTGGTCAGCGCCTCCCGGCGGGAATCTGCGAATCCAGCATCACGAGCCAACTCGTTGCGGTAGTTCGCCAGATCGTGCAGCAGGCAACCCTGCACCATCAGCAGTCGCCAGTTTGCCGGCTCCCGCTGCAATCCGGCCGAACACATCTGCAATCCGGCTTCATATCCCCGCAGAACCTCAGCCTCCAGCTCCTGCTTTCGACGATTTGTCTTCAGGGCCTGCTGTACCTGCGGCTCACGCCACACACTTCCCAGATTTTCACGCATCCGACCCAGCAGCACAGACAGTGTTTTTGTCTGCAGCGTCTCAGCACTGCCGTAGACCGCCTGCAGATCCTTCTCCAGATACACTTCAGCCGCGCTGTGCACGCCCGCAAACGCAGTCGCCAGCCACGACTCATCCACACCCGCCAGATTCAACTCCCGAATTCGTTTCGCAAATTCTGCCAACTCACGCAGATTGCGTTCCTGATGGCTGCGAGTCAACGGGATCGAATTGAGACGCTCATTGTACCCAAACGAAAACATATACACGCCAGTCCGACGTCGTGCACTGTTCGGATCATGATTCTCTGTCCACGTTGTCAGAAACGTCTGAATCAGCTCAACGGCTTCACTCGGATGTGAAACCGCCAGCTTCTCAATCCATGGGAACGCCGCCGACTCCTCCTTCACCTTCAGGTGCAGCCGCGCACGCGACTCAGCCAGCGCAGGAAAATATGACGGTTCCAGATACTGCAGCCAGGCATCGCCCGGAGCCGCATCCAGCAGCTTACCCGCCGGGATCGCCACAGGCATGCCCGTCTGCGACTGCATCTGCATCTGTCGCATCGCTGAACTGTCCTCAGCCATCCAGAAGTAATTGCCATAAGCGTCCCGCTGCATCTGCGGACCGCGCATGGTGCTGGCATCGTTCAACGCTGAGTAACGAGCCTCCCGGAGCCAGTTGACCAGCATCAGATGCAACGCCGGCTTCCAGTCGTCAATCGAATCCTTCGCGTGCTGCAGAATTGCGTCTGCTGCCGTCTGCTGCATTCGCAGCGCTGACACTCGAGCATCCGGAGCGGTGGCATTTCGCGCCATGCCCACCGCCGCAGCACGCCCGATCCCACTCAGAATACGACGGCCACGGACCGCTTCCTTCGTGAAACTCTCAGCCAGCCACTTCGCTCCTAACTCCTTCCGCAGCTGCGGCACAAGCGTCACCGCCAGTTGCAGATTCTCTGACTGTAATTCCTGCCACTCGGACAGTGTCAGAACCGTTGCCGGTGCGACTGTCGCAGACGTCACCGCACCTGCGTTTGACACATCCGTGGCAACCGGGGCAGCAACTGCCGTTGCCGCAGGTTCTGCTGGAGCAGTTGGAGCCGGACTTTCCAGAATCGCCTGCACCGCCCACCAGGCCCGTTCCAGCAACGCTGTGTCAGATTTCTGCTCATGCATCTGCTGCCACGTTGTGGCCAGCACGGATAATGTCCGCAGGTCACCGACTGCCTGAGCTTGCTCAAGTGTTGGCAGAAACTGTAACGCGTCAGGCAATCGACCGGCCCCCAGCAGCAATCGACCGGCCCCTACCGGAGTCAGTCGTCGATCCGGTCGCTCAGCCTGCAAATGGGCCCGCAAACTTTCGGCGAGGACTGCCGGAGACTCGCCCTCATTCTCACACGTAGCCGCCAGCAGCCCCAACTGCTGCAGCATCTCATCCGGTATCACAGTTGTCGGGTACAGCTCAATAATCGCGACCACGTCCGCAGCCTGCAGCAGGTTCCGTTCACCAATCCGCTGTCCGTTGCGACCACGTGGAGCATTTGTGGGACCGGCCGTCAGTGACGCTACCAGACGCTCATAGATCAACAGTCGTTCTGATTCGCTGAAGGTTGTCAGCTGCTGCCCGAACTCGAGCCATGCCCCGCGAGTCACTGCGGATCTGAGCACCATAAGCTGCTCCTGCAGTTGCTTCAGAGCCACGGCAGTTGCAGTCTTGCTGGCGGCGGTCACTTCAGAAGACTCAGAGGACGCTGCTGAGGAGGTCGGCTGAGGCCCTTCGGCCGGAACGAGGCCCTCCTCGACCCCTGTTGCGCTGGGCTGGGTTGAGGCAGAAACCGCGGCGTCGACGGCGCTTTGGGCGACAATGGTCGGATCAGCCCACGCTTCCAGAATTGCCGACGGTCGACGATCAAACTCAAGCTTCTGCAGCAACTGTCGCCGAGCGGAATCACTGGTCGAACTGGTCGTGGCCGAGTTCGACGCAGACTCACCCTCGGCAGCTGCCGCGGCAAGTAAACTCCTTAATTCCTCGTCCGGTTGCACTGCACCCACAGCGCCCGCACCCGCGGCCGGTTTGGTCGCTGCTGTCGCACTGAGTGCTGGCGATAATCGCAGGGCCGGAAGCAGCCCTCGCGGTATGGTCAGTGGGCGAGCTGCCACAGTTGGCGTTGCGGGCGTCACCGTTGCTGCAGGTGTGACCGGCGCCGCGGGCACCGCTGGAGTTGCAGGTACGCTGCTTTGGTATGCGGCCACCGGCACGCACTGTAGACAACATAACAGAACTGACAGACCTGTCAGACGTCGCCAAGACATCAGTTCGCATCCTGTTGCCAAAGTAGTAACTCTCAGGAGCCCGAGCCATCAGCGGGCGGACCCGCCGACGCACCACGCCCATCCTTCGCTTTCTGTGCCGGTTTCGGACTGGGGCGACGAGACCGACATTTGCTGCAACAGGACTGACAGGGCTTCGGAATGGGCAACCCCTGCAGGTCGTCAATCTCCATCTGCTCAAGTCGGATCGAAGCTTCCAGATTTTCCTGCTGCATTCGCTGTGCACGAGCATCACCAGCAGCCTGGGCCTGTTCAGCCAGCAGACGATAATTCTGTCGGGCTGACTCCAGTTCCGGCAGCCATTCTTCTTTCGAAACACCTTCCAGTCGCATCAACCACGCCAGATAATACTGGGACTCAGCCAGAGTCTGGCGAATCTGAGACTGCACAGTGGAATTCACCGGCTGCGCTTTGGCAGCAGTCACCTCAGCCAGCAACTTCTTCAGATCCTCGTTGGCGTCAGGCAGACCAGCACTGTGAATTTTCGCCTGAGCAAGCTGCAGGCGAATGTCCCGACGCAGTTCATCAGCGTCGTCAGGAACCAGTTCCAGTGCCTTTCCGAACTCCCTCGCAGCACGATGCCATTCCTGCTTTTCAGCCGCACTGCGACCGGCCCGCAGATACCCACCTACGTGGTCCATCTGCAGATGAAACTCGCCGGCGACAAGGTGATACACACCCCCCAGCACGGGCAAAGTCAGCCAGAACAGCAGCAGTGACTTCTTCATGACACCAGTCCTGAACGAGGAATGTGGTGGAAATTTTCGGGAATACACTGAATGCTTATCGTCATCCCAGACCCGCAGTCTGACGCTCAGGAACAGATTTGTCCATACCCCACTTACTCAGAACTGGCTGTTTTCGAATCCCCGGCAGCCAGCGAGTCCCGCAGAAATTCAGGAGAATCGGCAGGAAAGCCAGAGTTACAGCGGAAATCAGCAGGACAACCTGCGCCCATTCACGCCAGCCCCAGTTCAGTCGCTCCGCTCCCTCTGCTGACAAGGTCAGTCTCCGCAACAGCTCGCTCGGCAGATGACGGTCATTGCCGTTATGGTAAAATCCCCGCAGGCGAGCAGCGATCTGTCGCAGTGTGCTGACATCCTGCTTCGAATTTCGCCCGTTCAGAAACGTGCCGTTCACCGGATCCCCGATCCCAACCACCACCACGTCTGCGACCGATGCCGGCATCACCGGCATCCCGGTTGCCGGGACCGTGTCGCCGTCACTGACAAGCACGACCGTGGTGCTGCGCGGACGCCAGCCCCGAGCCAGCTCGGCTGCTGCTTCCAACCCACTGAACAGATTCGTTTCACCCGCCTGAAACGCATAATGCATCGGCAGATCGTTCAGCACATTCTCCACAACCGCAATGTCCTTCGTATCCTCCACCACCGGCAAAGCCTTCGTATAAGTCGCCAGAATCGATACCCGATACTCATTCATCGGGATGCGACGAAACCACGACTCCAGAACCTCCCGCGCTCGGACCATCCGACTCTGGTCACTGGCCACACCCGCATCACGCAGACGCATACTGGGTGATACGTCCAGAACCAGTACAACATGCTTCAGCTTTTCAAATGACACAGGGCGGTCCTGACCCGGAGTGCGACGATTGGGAGGCAACCAGAACAGGATCAATAATGACCACGCCAGTCCGGCAATTGCCAGACACCGCAGTGGAACGGCCAGTCCTGCCCACAGCGCTGGCTGCCCCGTCGGACCAAAGATCAGTATCGCAAGCCTCTGCACACGGCGCGCATGCAGCCACTCGGCTGACCCCGCCAGCCCCAGCAGCACCAGACTCGCCAGTGCCGACCACAACAGTTGCTGATCCGTCAGGCCTACCATGGCACGTACCTCAATCCATACGCTGCCAGCAGCCACAGCAGGACCAACACCATTCCCCCGGCACAGAACGGGCGAAACTCGTCCACGTACTCCACCGCCACCTGCTCAATCTCAGCGGGTTTCATGCCATCGATCCGCTGAAACACCGACTGCAAAGCAGTTGGATCGCCCGAGACAAAGGCTTCGCCACCAGTCAGCCGAGCCATCGTTACAATCTCGTCCGGAATATTCGGGTCCCCGATGTGAATACAGAACAGGGTGATTCCCGCCTGCTGCAGCTCGCGCGCCCGCTCCTCATTTGCACCGTTCAGCAAATCACTGCTTTGCCCGTCCGACACGAGGATGATCATGCGATCGCCACTGGCCTGCTCCTCCAGCACACGGCGGCAGTTGATCAACGCCCGACCAATCATCGTGCCACCGCCGATCGCCCGCTGGGAATCGGGTTTCATAAACGGCAAGGCACAGGCAAAGGCTGAGGTGTCGCGAGTCAGTGGGCACCAGCGCACAACGTCAGACGCAAAAAATGTCAGGCCGAACGCATCACCCTCACGAAAATCCAGAAACTCGCGGATCGCCGCCATCGACGCGTCATAGCGAGTCCCTTCGCCGAAAGGCGCCGTCATACTGCCCGAACAGTCCACACAGAATTCAATGTTTGTCAGCTTCCGCTGAGTGACCGGGCTGCCCGTTGCCAGCGGCACACATAACAGCAGAATCGCAACCGCCAGCAACAGAGCCGGCAGGCACTCAGCAAACACAAGCAGCCCACGCAGAACTCTGCGATCCGCACGCACTCCATGATCCAGTGGTAACGCCACCGGTCGCTGAGCACCACGCCAGATCCATGCCAGCAGCAGTGCCGGCAGGGCCAGCAAAGGCAGCAGCCATGGACGCTCGAATGTGTCCACCATGCCGAACACGATCATCGAATGACTCCGTTGCCCGCACGGTCTGCCAGGTCCCGCAGAGGCACCAGAAGCCGCTCCACCGCTGCTTCCACTGATCCCGGACGATCGTAAAGCCAGCGCTCAAGTTGCTGCAGCAACGGCCCGGCCACAGGATCCGACTGCAGCGTCATCAGCAACTGCTGCGGAGGCAGATCCGGGAACCCTCGAAGTTCGCGGAAAAATGCCAGAATGTGCGATTCAAGGGCTGTGCGGCCGGCCGCATCCAGTCGCCCCGCAGCCGCCTCGGTCAGTAATTGCCGCAACTGCTGCAAACGCGCAGTGGCCGGATCAACCAACTTTGCAGTCTCCGTGCGGCGCTGAACACGCTGCGTCCACAAAATCAGTCCCAGACCCAGCACCCACAACACAGCCAGCAACGATAACAGGGATCGATAACCGCCCACCCAGACCCCACGGACGGAAACTCCGGGGGACAATGTCAGACGATCCGGAGGCAGGACCGATGTGACGGTTACCATCAGCGTCGGCAGAGCATCTGCCGCAGTGCCATCCTTACGTTGCAGATACCGACTGAGATTGAACTGACCGGGCCGAAAACCGGTCCACGTCAGGTCGTATCGAAATCCATCCCCATGCGGATACACAGCGTCAATACGTATGGCAAAATCACGATCGGCCGTGCCACCCCCGTCCAGCGGTTGCAGTTCTGAACCAGGGAAGAACACCTGAGTAATCGAAGCACGCATCCCCACGACAGCGGACAGTTCCGCATCGCCGTCGACTCGCGCTGCAACCTGCGACTCTGTGGCAGCAGCAGCAGCCCTGTTCCTCGTGGCTTCGGATTCTTCCGACTGGGCGGCTGCCAGGGGAGCAAATAACCCAGCCAGACTCAGTATGATTGCCAGACGCACGATCATCGGGCACCCCGGTTAAAGGCATTGCGAGACATAAGAAATGAACGCAGCAGAGCAGACCAGGACTGATCTGTTCGCAGCACCAGATGATCGACTCCGGCGCGCTTCAGAAATCGTTCCAGAGCAGGCTGATCGCCATGCTGATCGCGGCTGCGAGCAACTATCTGGCGTCCCGTTTCGGCCTCCATGGCACGCAGAATTCCGCCTCCTTCAAGGCCGTCCTCAATGGGATCACGCAACTGAATCACAATGCATTCATGTCGCTGGTTCAGTTGCCGAATGGCAGTGACCGCCTGTGGATCGTGCAGGTCGCTCAGCACAAAAATCAGCGTTCGATTCAATAAGGTGGGAGCCAGCTGCGAGATCCGTCGTGACAGAGTCGTGGGCTCGTCCACGCCAAATTTTCGCAGCGAGAGAAGCCACTGCAGAATTGTATCGCGGCTGAGTGACGGCTGGACATGAAAGTCGCGACCGCCCACTCCCAGCACTCCGACCGGACTGACGCGATCAAGACAGGCCAGTCCCAGTCCGCCGGCGACCAGTAACGCTGTTTCGTATTTGCTGCGACGTTGTGATGACACCAGCATTGATGCCGATGTATCGATCAGCAGATAGCAGGGCAGACGGCGGGGAGTTTCAAATTCGCGGACGTGCGGTTTTCCTGTTCGAGCAGTGACAGGCCAGTCCATGCTTCTTACCGGATCGCCCGGCTGATATTGACGCGATTGCACATACTCGATCCCGCTGCCCAGAAACGGTGAACGATCCGTTCCATAGGCAAGGCTGTCAGCGAGGCGACGTGCCGCGATGGCAAACTGCCGGGAGTTCAGCGGAACAATCTCGTTCAGTTCACCCTGCATGTTCACATTGCTCTGAAGAAGACTGAAGAGGTGAGGCCGGGAGCTGTTGACGGATTCGGACTACAGGCGGCTGCTGAGAATCTGCTGGAGCACATGTTGGCCAGTGATGCCGTCTGCCACAGCCTCGTATGTCAGCCTAATGCGGTGCAGAATCACGTCCTCCGCGAGGGCAAACAGGTCGTCAGGCGACACATAGCTGCGGCCGTGAATCAGGGCTCGGGCACGCGATGCCTTGATCAGGGAGATTCCAGCGCGAGGACTGCAGCCCAGTTCGAGCGCCGGATGTTTTCGAGTGTCGTTCACCAGTTGCACGATATGCTCAATGAAAGTATCGCTGACGTGCACGGAATTGACGGCCTCCATCGCCGTAATCAGATCTTCTGTCGTACCCGCAGGGCGCCGATCAAGGACGTCAAATTCGGTCTGCACGACCGCCCCTCCATCACGACGCTGGATTCCCAGCCCCGCATTGCGCCGCAGCACCTCGGACTCCTCAGCCGGGGTCGGATAGTGCAGGCGATGACAGAGCATGAATCGATCAAGCTGGGCCTCAGGCAGTTCAAATGTGCCAGCCTGTTCAACGGGGTTCTGAGTAGCAATCACCAGAAATGGGGCTGGCAGGTTCCACGTTTCGTCGCCAATTGTGACACGTCGCTCCTGCATCGCCTCCAGTAGCGCGCCCTGGACCTTCGGAGCAGCCCGGTTTATCTCGTCCGCCAGCAGCAGATTCGTGAAGATCGGACCTTTTTTTGTGCGAAATTCGCTGGTGCGCTGATCGAGGATTTCAGATCCCAGAATGTCCGATGGCAGCAGGTCGATCGTGAATTGAATACGCGCAAATTGCAGGTCGATGCAACGCGACAGCACGGAGACCAGCAACGTCTTGGCCAGACCGGGAACACCCTGCAGCAGCAGGTGCCCACTGGTCAGCAGCGCAATCAATGCACGCTCGACGACAACATCCTGTCCGACAACGACCTGTCCGACACGCTGACGAACTGCCAGCAGGTAGGCCGCTGTGCGATCCACGGAGTCAGCCTGGGGCTGGTTCATGATTCGATCCGCACGAATGAAACTGCGCGGTCAGTCAGACCCGGGATCAGGCAGGCCGAGATCCGCGCGACACTGCCCGCTTCATTGGACGCCGGCCGAAACAGCACGGGGCATGAAGAGCACGATAGTGTAAGCAACGGCGCGCAGACTTGCGACTGCAGGGGCATGGCAGAGTTTGCGAAAAGCGGAACTGCCGCTGACAGCACTTCGAACCGCCTCCGGCAGATTCAAACCAATGCAGCGGCAATCACAATTCCAACAGGCCGAACAGCTCTGCGCAACCGCAACAATGCAGGAAATCATCAAAGTCACATACCGTTCCACCGAACGCCAGGGACGAGCGCAGGAGGAACTTCAGCAGCAACTGGTTGCGAGAGTGTTTCAGCCGCGATGCTCAGGCCTTGGGATCCGGAGCCGCTTCTCGGCGAATCGCGTCATAGACCTCTTCGCGGTGCACGGTGACATCTCGAGGCGCCTCGATGCCAAGGCGAACCTTGTCACCGCGGATCTCAATGACCATCAGAGTAATCGAGTCACCGATAACGATCTTTTCGTCTTTTTTGCGGCTGAGTACTAACATGTCCAGTCCCTGGTCAATCTTCTTCGTGAATGATTGCTGCCTGCTGGTTCGAAAAACCCTGAGATCTCACACGGATCTCACCTGACAGACAGTGAAAAACCCGGAGCAGTGTCTGCGGCAGGATTCTGCAGTCCTGCGGTAATCAGATACTGATCCGAAGCCCGGTTCGAACGGCTGTGCCGATCGCAGCAACTTCGATGATGCAAACGGGAGGCCAGGAACTGACCTCGGCAAAAGATGCGAACTCAAGGCTGGAAACTCTAAGTCCAAATTCGACTGTCTGGCGCAGACTTCTGCAGGAATTGCCGAATCTGCTTCCCGCCGTTTGTGGATGTCGGCAGTTTGTGCCGGCAAAACACTCTGTAACATTTCCGATTCTGACGGCTTTAATGGTCGTGCAGGAGAAAACAGCCAATCCGCAGGAAGTTCCGCCAACTTTCTCTTGCCGCAGGCGAGAAACGAAGAGAAAGCGAAACTGTTTCCGGAATGCATCAATCGAATCGCTGACGCAACAAACTGCTCCACCGCTCGGTTCATCGCTGATTTATGGACAGTCCGCAGAACCCAATCGGCGGTCGTTTGTGATGGCAACAGCACAGGCGAGGCGTTCGATATTTCTGGCGGGGTTGTTGAATCCGGGGTTGTGGTGGCGTTTTTGAGCAGTCGCGGTGATGGCAGTTGCTGCATCACAGGCAGCTCAGGACCCGCAGATGCAGGTTTCCCAGTGGACGATGTTACGGTATGATGCCCTCCACTGATGATTTTCTGACGCCTGCAAATCCTGTCCTGAACTCACGAGTATCCGTCACATGCTGCCTTTGCGACCGCTTGGAAAAACCGGTTTGAACTTCACATCGCTGTCCTTCGGTGCCTCGTCACTGGGGGCGGAATTTCGCAACGTGGATCTGCAGGACTGCCTGCGCAGCGTTACGACAGCAATTGATGTGGGGATGAACTTCATTGATACGTCCCCGTATTACGGTCGCGGAATGAGCGAAGTGCTGCTGGGGCAGATTCTGCCCACAATTCCTCGTGACAGCTACTTTCTGGGCACCAAGTTGGGCCGATACGCACCTCGACACTTCGACTTCAGTGCCAAACGAGTAATCGAAAGTGTTGATGTTTCGCTCGAACGCATGCGGACCGACCATCTCGACATTGTCCTGTGCCACGACCTTGAATATGTCGAAATGTCGCAGATCGTTGAAGAAACACTGCCCGCACTCAGACGACTCGTGCAAAAAGGCAAGGTGCGTTTCATTGGAGTCAGCGGGTATCCCATGAAGATGTTCAAATATGTCCTGCAGAACTCTGACGATGTCGACGTCATCCTCACCTACAACCACTACACCCTGCAGAATGATATGGCTCTTGAACTGGTGCCGCTGTGTCAGCAGAAGGGCGTTGGGCTGATGAACGCCGCACCATTTTCCGCACGACTGTTGTGCAATGACCCTCTGCCGGTCTGGCACAAGGCCACGCCCGAAGTTCGTCGCGTCGCTGCCGCTGCCGCACAGTTGTGCCGCGAGCGCGGGTCAGATATCGCCAAACTGGCCCTGCAGTTCGCCATCGCCAACCCGGACTTCACCACCTGCATCACAGGCTCCGCCAATCCCGCCCGGATTCGCGAATGGGCCGCGTGGGCCACAGAACCACTCGACCAGCAATTGCTGGCGGATGTGCTGCAGACACTGCAGCCGATCCACAATTGGCATTACACCGAAGGACGCCCGGACAACAACGACTAGCAGAAATACCAGCTGAACATCCCCGCCGGTTCCTGCCCAGCCCACTCCCGTCAGCAAAATCTCGAGGCCCCCAGCGGGAGGCCCCCAGCGGGGACACTGCGCCCTGGAGGCCCCCGGTGGGGACACACCAGTTGGTTTGAGGCCCGCATCAGCCCGCATGCGGACAAAGCCAACATGGAGCCAACGCGGACACAGCCAACGCGGGGACACAGCACTTCACGACCGATCCCCCGGGGACACTGGGATCCCCCGGGGACACATCATTTGGTGCATTTTTCGGGGATTCGGGGCGGGACTCGCGGATAGACGGATGCCCCCGGCCACGTGGGGACACACGGCCACACCATCCTGGTCGCAAGCCCTTTGGCCCTCGCGGCAACGCAGGGCGGCGAGGGGAGCGAAGGAATTAGCCAACCGAAAAGGCTGGAGATACTCAAGTAGCCCGGAAGAGAGGAGCGGAGACGCGGAAGACTGGGGACACAGCAATCCTGTTGTACCCCCAGCGGGGACAGACCATTTTGCGGCTACCAGCACTCCGGGCGTTAGCAGACTCGCGAGCCCCGTGAGGCCCCCAGCGGGGACACAGTCCCCGGAGCTAACGGAGGCCCACTGTGGGGACACACCAGTTGGTTTGGGCCCGCATCGGCCCGCATGCGGACAAAGCTAACGTGGGACCGATCCCCCGGGGAAACACGAATGCGGGGACACAGCACGTCACGACCGATCCCCCGGGGACACTGCGAAAGACTGCATCCCCCGGGGACACAGCATTTTGTGCATTTTTCGTGGATTCGGGGCGGGACTCGCGGATAGACGGATGCCCCCGGCCACGGGGGCGAGGCCCCCAGCGGGGACACAGTCCCTGCAGCTAACGGAGGCCCCCAGGGGGACACACCAGTTGGTTTGGTCCCGCATCAGCCCGCATGCGGACAAAGCCAACGTGGGATCGATCCCACGGGGACACAGCATTTGGTGCATTTTCGTGGAGTTGGGGCGGGACTCACGGATAGACGGATCCCCCCGGCCACGCGGGCGAGGCCCCCGCACACGGGGGACACACGGGGGACACACACCATCCTGGTCGCGAGCCCTCTGGCCCTCGCGGCAACGCAGGGCGGCGAGGAAGGGTGGGGACACCGCAATTTGAGCGCCGCAATTTGAGCGTTCAGTCAGTCAGTCAGGCAATGGCTAAATAAATCCGGGACACAGCACGGCATCAGCGCCTTGAGCGACCTGGATCCTTGGGGGATCCTTGGGGGACACAGCATTTGTTCGTTTTGGGGACACTGCGTTTCCTTGAATGATCAACAGCTTTGGGGCAGCGGAGGGGACACATAGCGAAGGGGACACAGAGATTAGCTAGCTGAGAGATTAGCTAGCTGAGAAAGGCTGGAGATACTCAAGTAGCCGGGAAGGGTGGAGCGGGGATACGGAAGACTGGGAACACAGCAATCCCGTTGGGGTGAGAACCCGAGGGGACATAGCATTTGCAGGTTTTATGGGATTTTCGGGTTGCGACATTGACTCCTGAGTGGGGCCATCTGGTGACACTGCGCCGGGCAACCGAGTCAATTCCAGGCTGAATCCTGAAGTGCAGGATTCAGCGGTAACGCTGAAGTGGGAATCAGAACGTATTCTCGCGCAGAGCGTTGCGACAGTTGGGGCAGGGCAGAGCCTCGCGGGAGGGGATCGATCAAGCGTAGCATCAGACGTCGTTGGGATTGGCTCCAATGCGAGCCGGCGATTACTAAGTGGATAGCGTGAGCTTCGATGGCTTCACGAGTGTCGTGAAGTTTCTCAAAGCAAGTTCAGGTGCACTACGCAATCTGCCTGCAGAATCCCTACTGTCTGGAAAACAATTCCCTGAGTTGCAGCCGGGCTCGGTGGCGATGCCTGGGGGGCGTTGATTGGGCTTTACGAGCGGGCTGATATGTCGCGATCAGGTGAGGTTTTCCAGCGACAAGGCTGAACAGACACCCAAAATCTCTGACCAGCGCACA
>CAIOKE010000184.1 GCA_903858815.1 uncultured Planctomycetaceae bacterium
AGGCTGAACGGTGTTCAATAAACCGTGGGAGCAAAACAGAACATCACACGAGAGTGTGACGTCGCAAATGGGTTTGATCAAGCGTATGCGTCCGATGAACCCATGTCCCCCGCGGTACCCGACGACCGGTCGGCGGAGGTGTGGCAGAGGGTTACTCGGTTGCCGCTGGCCCATCTCGATGGCGACTGGCTGTGAAGTCGCAGCACGTGCAGGGGGCATCGTCTTTTGCATTATGGACCCAGAGTCTGCCTCGCGGCAGGGATGCAGTTCCGGCTGATCATTGGAGAGTCGTCAGCATGGCGCCTCGTCCGACTGCAATGCATGGCGGACTTTGGAACGCGGGCGTCCCGCCCGCACCGCCAACGCGAGCACCAGCAGAAATCATCCAGCGGCCTTGCACGGTGCATGGAAGATGATGGTCGGCTGTTTTTGGGCTGAGTGGGTGCAGGGTGGTGCAGGGGGGCGATTGGGGGCGACAGGGGTGGTGCGACAGGGGTGGTGCGACAGGGGTGGTGCGACAGGGGTGGGCGGGCGAGACGCCCGCGTTCCTGGTGGGAAGCGTACGCTTGTTTGAGCACGAGTTGACACATGAAACGCCAAATTAATCCTGAAAGTCGATCTTCCAGATGCCCGCTGCAACGGTTGCCAGCTGGGACTGTCGCGATTCAATCTTCTGCTCATCCCACGTCTCATAATGCTCAGCAATAGCCCGAGTAATCCGGAATGCACTGTGCCGGTAAACATCGCGTTTTGCTGCGTAGCCACCATTGCCGACATCGCGGTTTCTGCTGGTCTCCAGCGGAGTCATGTTGCCGATCCGATAGATCAGACGCTCCTGTTTGGATTCGTCGACAAAGTCCCAGCACTCTGAAGGGTGCTCGGGCAGGATATGTTCCAGGTTGTATGTGGCGCTTTCAAAGTCGAAATCCTGCCCGGATCGCTGCCGTTCGATTTCAAACAGGATGTATCGAACCACTTTTTTATTGCGGCTGTTTGTGGTTCGAAATTCCTTTTCAGCAAAGGCCGCTTTGAACTGATTGTCTTCGGGATAGACTTCGCTCAATGAGGCGATCACTTCCGCTGGGCTGGCGATAGCAGCACTGCTTAGCTTCCAGGCAATTTCACTATACAGGCGTTCCTGGTCATGTGTCTGCAGGTTGCAGATCACATTGTAGCGAAACGAAACAACAGCGATGGCTTTTAAAATCTTCGTAAATGCGGCTCGATCCTGGTCGAAATACCGCCGTTGACAGGCCATCAGCATCGCCAGCGGCTGACGCACATTAAATAACAGAAGCTGATCCAGAGCTTGCTTTTCGTCACGGTTCCATGTGGCATCCTGAGGATCTCGCAGCGCTGCATATACGGCGGCTGCCTGATCCAGATCCCGCAGCAGTTCAAATGCCTGATCGCGTGCGGAGATTCGTTTCCGGATCGTCTTGAAGAGTTCCGTTTTTCGAACCAGCTTGTTGCGGCTGTTCCAGAACACTCGCAGAAACTCGGGGAAGCTCTCACTTCCCAGCAACCCTGTAATCCGCTCCCAACGGTCCTCTATCGCCTTCAGTTCTGTTTCATGTGTCTGGTCGGTGCTGATGACCGAAAACAGGTAATTCTTCAACAGTTCAGTCGCCGACAGCCGCACACCACGTGCGTTCAGAGTCTCGAACACCTTGAATGCATTCAGCTCAAGCTTCGACCTGGGAATGAGACTGACCGGGTCTATGTAGCCGATGTAGCTGTTCTGCAACTGTTCTTTGCGCCTTGAATTGTTCGCAGCGTCTATTCCTGTGAGCACGAGGTCCTTCAGGTGACTTAGCGCGGCCAGAATGATCACGCTGATCGTGGTCAGACGCTGCTGACCGTCGATAATCGAAAACTGCCTGCTGTCAGAAGACTGCAGCACAAGGTAACCCATATAATGTGACGACTCCCCGTCTTCTGCTGAAAGACCGGTGATGTCCTGCCAGAGGTCGTCCCATTCATCATCAGCCCACGAATAATCCCGTTGAAAGGGTGGAACGCGGTAGGTCAAACCGTTGCCCAGCAGTTGGCGGAAGGTCGAGTTGGTGGTGTTGAAGTTCATTGTGGCCACAGATCACTCCTCACCCCTTGCATCCAGTCCCGGGATCTTTTTCAACGCTGCACCAATCTTTGGATAATTCACCCGCACACCATCATCGAGGTCAATCTCCTGTTTCACGGTGGCCAGCGGGTCCAGAATATCCCGTTCGTATTCCTGCTGCGGAGGAGTGTGACCGCACTTCCGTGCGGCAGGTTGTGCCGCTGGCAAAAACTGATCGTGTAAGAAAATGTCGTTGCAGCAAGGCTTAACGGTGTTCAATAAACCGTGGGAGCAAAACAGAACATCACACGAGAGTGTGACGTCGCAAATGGAGTTGATCAAGCGTATGCGTCCGACGAACCCATGTCCCCCGCGGTACCCGACGGCCGGTCGGCGGAGGTGTGGCAGAGGGTTATTCGGTTGCCGCTGGCCC
>CAIOKE010000185.1 GCA_903858815.1 uncultured Planctomycetaceae bacterium
ACCACGGAAACTCGCAATTCCAGACCGTGCTGTCCACCTGCGCGTGACTGCAGTTTCGTCTGCTGTCCGGGAAACAGGCTGCCATCGACTTCCAGTTGTGAAGCCAGTTCGTAGTGACCGCTGACGGTCTGATCAAACAGGGTGACTTTTGTTCTGTTCAGCACGTTGCCGGTGTCGGGATCCTTTACCGAGGACAGCAGGAGCAGGCTGGACAAACCGTCGGCCGCAGGCAGGACGACGATTTCAGAAGGCTGGACAGTAACTCGATCAGATCCCGAATATCCAATGGCACTGGGTGCACCGAATGTGCCGTCGCCGTTACCGGGAAACACGCAGAGGCCCAGCACCGAGTCGCTTCCGATCCAGTCGGCTCGCAGGTCCCCGTCCATGTCAAAAATGCCTCCTGCACCGAACGCAAAGTCACGACCGATGTAGGTTGTGGGGGCAGATAACTGGCCTTGCAAAGTTCCCAGCAGAACGCGGGTTTCGCCAGTAAGAACGTTCTGGCTGTTGAATGTGTGGTCTTCAATCAGCAGGTCGTGAAGCCCATCCGCATTCAGGTCAGTGGCGATCAGAGTGCGACTGTTGCCAAAAAACTTTGTCACAGGCAGCGGAACCCACTGTCCGAGAGCGAAACCACCCGCTGCATCCCCATTCAGGATCTGCACCCCCGGTTGCCATGTATCCGGGATATCGACAGCCAGATCCATGTCTCCGTCACTGTTGAAATCCCCGAATGTCACGGGCCGTGAACCAGTCCAGGCCTTCGTGTTGGACAACTGGTTCATTGGCAATGATGACAGCAGGGCGGACGTTCCATCGGGCTGCGCACTGAACACGCTGAGGGCACCGCCTAAGTCGGTCATTTGCCCGACAAAAACTTCCGATTTCCCGTCTGCCGTCACATCCTCGGCGAAGAGACGGAGGGCCGACGCTCCAGAAGTTGCCAGAGGCACGTCCGATTTCCGGATCGAACCGTCAGCCTGAACATCCAGCCGCACGACTCGCGAAACAGCATCGCTGCTATCGGCAACAATACAGAAGATTTCATCCAGACCGTCACCGTCGAAATCGTCTGTGATCTGCTGGCGGTAGAACAGTGGCTGATCGGAATTCACAATCGCGTCGAAGGAGACCTCGTTGGAACCGTAAAGTGGCAGGGACTGGTCATCCCGAATTGAGCCGTCATCCTGCAGATCCAGTCGCAGAATTCCGGTACCATTGAGACCTGAAACCGTGACCATTCGATAATCACCGATCCCGGTCACCTGCAGGTCGGTCCATGTCAGTCCTTCCTGCGGCAGCAGTGTAAAATCACTGGCGTCGACTCCAGTGACAGGTTCGCTGAACTGCACGTTCCACGTTGCACTGTTCTTCACGTACCACGCTGCACTGGCCTCATCGTACTGGCCAGTGGCCGGTGTGATGGCAAGAACCCGCGGACCTGCGGACAGCAGGGCACGCTGCTCAAGACCCTCCACAGAGACAGTTCGCCTGCCGTGTCGCCGGCGTTGCGAGGCGCGAGCAGTAAAACACCGGGAAAAAAAAGGCAGCAGTCGAACAGGCATGGTCAGGCTCCTGAGTAAACAGATCATCGCGGACAACACGACGGCCCCGGGAGTCAGTGAACTGCTCTATGGCCGTCTCTGTTGAGACTGAAACGCAGGCTGTCGGGAAAGTCCCGTAGGAAATCTGAAAAATCTGTTTTTCCAATCCCCCGCGAGGCTGAAGGTCACCCCGGGAGGATGGAAGGAAAGGGGTGGGTGTTCGGCTCGGCGTGAGCCTCGCCCTCCCGGGTTGGTCTCACTGTACCACACAATTCGATCGGCATGTTCTGCCGGTCCCTCGCGGTCTCGGCCACCTGCGAGAGCCAGCGACTCAT
>CAIOKE010000186.1 GCA_903858815.1 uncultured Planctomycetaceae bacterium
CGTTTCAGGCGGGCGGGGTCAATCGTGACTCCCAGTCCGGGTGCGTCCGGGATCTGCAGGCAGCCTTCGCTGTCAATGACGAAGGGTTCGGTGGTGAGTTCGTCGATGTAGGCGCAGGGTGTCAGGTATTCGACGTAGCGTGCGACGGGCAGGAAGGCTGAGATCTGCAGGTCAGCGGCGAGGCCGATGGCTGTGTTCCAGCCGTGCGGTACGACCTGGACGTTGTGGTCCTGGGCCAGCCACGCGATGCGGCGGAATTCGCTGAGCCCGCCGTTTTTGGTGACGTCGGGTTGAATGATGTCCACGGCGTGTCGCTGCAGCCATGGCTGGAAGGCTTGTCGGCGCGTCAGGACTTCGCCGCTGGAGATGGGTACCGGGGAGGATTTGTTCAGTTCCACGAATCCGTCGATGTCATCGGGAGGCAGTGCTTCTTCGAACCAGACGATATTGTAATCGGCCAGCATTTCGGCGGTGTTGCGTGCCCAGTTGGTGCCGTGTGGCCAGAATTGTTCACTGCCGCCGGCGTCCACCATCAGTTCGACATTGTCACCGACGACGCTGCGAGCGGTGCTGACCAGCAGCTCGTCGAATTTGCGATCGCGACGACCGAAGGGGCGCCAGCCCATCTTGATGGCCTGAAAGCCGCGTGCAACGACGCATTCCAGATTGCGATCGAGCTGGTGTGGTTCGTCGAACAGGATGGAGCCATAGGGCTTGATGCGGGAGCGATAGTTGCCGCCCAGCAGTCGTGAGACGGACTGGCCGCAGGCTTTGCCCATGATGTCCCACAGGGCGATATCGATGCCGCTGATGGCGTGCGTGACGGAGCCGCCGCGACCCTGCCAGAAGGTGGACTGGTGCAGCATTTCGGAAACGCGTTCAGGTTCATTGACCGGCTGGCCTTTCAGCAGCGGCCAGAGCAGTTCAACGGCGCCGGTGATGAGTTTTCCGGAGGTGAAGCAGCTGCCGAATCCCTGCACTCCCTGATCGGTGTGTACGATCACCAGTGTGTGCAGATTTTCCTGAGGTTCGTGGCCCTGTGGCCAGCCACCGTCCACCGTTGCGCCCGTCAGCGGGCAGACATCCACGCCGGTAACCTTCACTGCGTTTCTCCTGAGTATTTCTGCAGAACCTGTGCTCAGCAGTGCTGCAGCATACGCAAACGGGGGTGGGAATCGTAGTGAGTGAGAAAAGGCGAATTGAGTACGGGAAGGCTGGCGACAGGTGTTGCTGGTGGCCTGTATGATCGGGTCTGGCGTCGTGCTGGTGGACAGTTTTAAGGTACGGACGGATTGTCAGGAATGTTTTCACAGCCGCAGGTATTTGATATCCCGCGTCTGCTGCGGGAATCCAGTCTGCAGCATGTGGAATATCATGCGGTACTGCCCAGCACGAATACGCTGGCTTTGCAGCTGCTGCAGCCATTGGTGGCCTGCAGTCCGGCACTGGTGCTGACGGCCGAGCAGACGGCTGGTCGTGGTCGGAAGGGCAACCTGTGGTGGTCATCCGCCGGGGCGCTGACCTTCTCTTTGGTGCTCAGATCACACGAACTGCCGTTGTCTCCGGAACGTCGTCCGCTGGCCGCGATTGCTGCTGGAATGGCGGTGCGTGATGCTCTGCTGCAGACGGCACCGGATCATGAATTCCAGCTGAAGTGGCCCAATGATGTGCTGAGTGGTCCACGCAAGATCTGCGGAATTCTGGTGGAACAGCATGGTGCGGGTGATGAGCAGGCTTTGATAATCGGGATTGGCGTCAATGTGAATAATTCGCTGCTGGAGGCTCCTGAAGAGATTTCACGCCGCGCCGTGTCGCTGGCAGACCTGCTGGGACATCCGCTGGATCTGACGGATGTTCTGCTGCGTATTCTGCAGCGTCTGGATGCGCGCATTCAGCAGCTCAGTCAGCAGCCGCGGATGGCCATGTCAGATGCCAATCGGTGCAGTGTCCTGAATGGAAGACTGGTGTCGGTGCAAAGCGGTGATGGGGTCGTGCAGGGAGTCTGCGCGGGGATTGACGAAGATGGCCTGCTGGTGCTGCAGACAGACAGCGGAATCGTGCGGTGTCCGACGGGGATTGTCAGTCAGTGGTAAGTGACGGGCAGGCAGCAGTCAGGCCATGATGTCCCACAGTGGCTGAGCCCCTTCGACACCGACCAGTGAATTTTCAAGGCCACCGAAGTAGTAGGTCAGTTTTTCGGGGCTGAGCCCCAGCAGGGTCAGAACCGTGGCGTGCATATGTTTCACGTGGCATTCGTGATCCACAGCACGACTGCCCAGTTCGTCCGTTCCGCCGTAACTGACACCGCCTTTGATACCCCCGCCGGCCATCCAGACCGTGAATCCATAGCTGTTGTGGTCTCGGCCACTGCCTTTGGCATATTCTGCGGTGGGTTGTCGACCGAATTCACCACCCCAGACAATCAGCGTATCCTTCAGCAGACCACGTTCGTTGAGGTCCTGCAGCAGACCGGCGATGGGTCTGTCGGTTTCACCCGCATGCAGATTGTGGTTGGCTTCCATATCGAAGTGAGCATCCCAGTTGTCGTCGTTGTGGGCACCGCCCGAGTAGATCTGGACAAACCGGACACCGCGTTCCACGAGGCGACGCGCGAGCAGGCACTGTCGTCCGAATTTTTCACTGCGAGGATCATCCAGTCCGTAAAGCTGCTGTGTGGCCTGCGTTTCCTGAGTCAGGTCGACAGCTTCCGGGGCAGAGGACTGCATGCGCCATGCCAGCTCATAGTTGGCAATACGTGCGGCAAGGCTGGAGTTATCTGCGCGTGTCTGCAGGTGCTGTTCGTTGAGCTGTCGCAGGGTATCCAGCATTCTGCGCTGTGGTTTACCGGCGAAGTCCTGAGGTGGCTGCAGATCAAGAATTGGTGAGCCACTGGACCGCATGACCGAAGCCTGATAGGTGGCCGGCATATAACCACTGCTCCAGTTCTTCGCGCCGCTGATGGGACCACCGCGTGGATCCAGCATGACCACGAATCCGGGCAGATTTTCGTTGACGCTGCCCAGCCCGTAATTTACCCACGAGCCGAGGCAGGGATGTCCGCTGAGGATGCGTCCGGAATTCATCATCAGCATGGCAGAACCGTGAATCGGGGAATCTGCCGTCATGGAATGAATGAAGGCGATGTCATCGACGCGTCGGGCCAGGTTGGGGAACAGGTCGCTGACCCATTTGCCGCATTCACCGTACTGGCGAAATTTCCAGCGTGGTTCGACGATGCGTCCCTGATTGCGATGTCCGCCACGCCCAAAGGTTTTTACATCAACGGTCCTGCCGTCCATCCCGTACATATCGGGTTTGTAGTCGAACGTATCGATCTGGCTGGGGCCGCCGTACATATACAGGAAGATGACGTTTTTTGCGCGGGGCTGGAAATGCGGGGCCCGGGGAGCCAGCGGGTTGCGGAACGCCGAGGGGCTGTCTGATTCATCAGCGGCTGCGCAGTTTTCTGTGCCGTCTGCGTGCAGCAGTGAGGCAAGTGCCAGTCCGGGGAATCCGCAGCCGGATTGCCACAGCGTTTCACGGCGTGTGCGACCACAGAAATTACGAACACTCATTGCAGCACCACATTCAGCTGTGTGCAGAATTCAGAACGGCAGGGACCACGCTGAAAGAATAGCGAGAATTCGGGTGAAAGAGCACGGAATTGGCCAGCCGAGAGACGTTTTTCGGGGGATTTGCCGGCTATTGTGCGGACGAACGACTACCGTTGGGCGATCCGACAATCGGTGTACCTTCCGGCAGCGGACGCGCTGCAACTCGCAGCCGCAGCCCATGCGCCAGTTCGCGAATGGCAGCAAACTGTGAGAACGAATTTTCATAGACCCAGATGGTGACCACGGAATCGGGCGGACAGGTTTCCAGCTGCTGGCGAAACCGCGACCCCGGGCGCAGCGCATCGGCGATCGGTTCCTGCAGCAGAGATTCTTCGGGCTGCAGCTGCCATTTCGAAACACTGACTCGGACTCGCAGATCACCCGTCTGCAGGGATTCCAGCGCTGTGCCACCTTCCTTTTCAACGGTGTACTTCATGGAGTAACCGCTGACAGGGCCGACCTGACCTTCGAACTGATTGAACCGCATGATCGTGGAACGTCGTGACATGACCTGATCCTTCAGGCGATCCAGCAGGTCATTCAGCGGGATCATGCTGATCATGCCCTCTGCAACACGAAAATGCACTTCATCCGACTCGACCGGTTTGGTCACTGGTGACAGCCGATGATTCAGACGATCGGCAGGTTGTGTCTGTTGCTGAGCCGCTGTGAGCTGTTCGGTAAGCTGCAGTGTTTCCACGGCCACGGTCTGCGTCTTTTTCCGTGTCTGGACTTCCGTATCCAGTGTGCGTCGCAACGCGGCCTCCAGTTCGCTGTGCTTCTGTTCGGAAACCTTCAGTGAATTCTTCAGTGATGCGACGCGAGCACTGGTGGCGCTGCGTTCTGCTGCCAGTTTCTGTTCGCGACGTCCCTGAGTTTCCTGCTGCGTCTGTCGTTCTGCCAGCTGCGTCTGCGCGGCTGCGGATTCCTGCCGGGCCGTGAGTGTTTCTGAGGCAACCGTCTGCAGCTCGTGTTCCAGTTGTCGTTCGTCTGTTTCGAGGGCGGTCAGATCCCGTTGCAGTGTGTCGCGCTGGGTACCGGCAGTGGTCACGGCTGCGTTCTGCTGCGCCGTCTGTGCCGCTGCTTCGGCGGCGGCCGCAGCCTGCAGTGCCGGTTGCGGATCCACGGGGCGAGGTTGTCGCTGTAGTCGCACACCGACGACCACGATCAGAATGATCAGAATACCGACGATGTTGCAGACCACGTCAAGGAACGAGTCGGATCCGAATTCCAGTTCGGCTCGCTGCATGCGACGACTCATGGCTGAGCCTCCGCGGGGTCCGGCACTGAGGCGTATCCGGTTTCATCGGCTGGCAGCATGTGCGGTGTGATTTCATAAAGTGTCACAGACTGAATCCCCGTCCGTTTCAGTGCGGCCGCCAGTGGCTGCCGCCACTGCTCACCACCCGGACTGACGATGAACCGTACGACGGGCAGCAGCTGATCGTCGGGTCTGCGGCGGGCGTCAGCGAGTTCCTGATTGATGGCTCGAAGCAGCTCAGCCTCGGCCACAGCCACGGACTGGTTACGCAGTTCCAGTACGGGTTGTTGCGCCACTGTCAGGTGCTCAGCATCCAGGAATACGACGATACCCACGGGAGCGGCGAGTGCCGGATTACCGCGACTGCCGGCGCTGACGGGACCCATGCGATTGAGCGTATCGCGATCGATGCGTGACGACTGCGGCTGCCGGGACGCCAGTGGGTCACCATTGCCGGAGCGGCTTTTGCCGTTGTCGGAAACGGGCGCTCCGGGAATGCGACTGCCAGCGTCCTGCGAGCCCGTTGCGGGATTCGCAGACTGATACCATGGCAGATCATCCGCATTGGTTCGCGGAGCTGACGCGGCTGAGACTGTGGGTTGCAGAAGGGGACTGGGGCCTGTCGCGGGAGTGGTCGCGTTTCCTCCGCTGATCGGATGCGGTGCATCGGGCACGCCTGAGGTTCGCGCTGCGACGCCCAGCGGAGCTGGTGCGAATGCATCGCTGCGGCGTCCGACCAGCCGGGATCCCTGCATCGAGCCATCGCCACTGAACAGGGCGTCTGCGAAGCGTTTTTCCGTGGGGCTGCGCAGTGATTCCGCGGCGGTGGATGCGGGCGATGCTGGTGGAGCAGTACCGGGGACCGGATTGGCGGATTGTGCGGGCTGGTTGCCGCGAGTGGCGGCCAGTGCTTTGCGGGTATCCTCTGCCGCCTTGTTGATCGCTCGCTGACGAGCATAGTTTTCGGCGAACTGTTCGGCCATCTGTTCGGCTTCAGCGGCACTGAGCCGTCCCTGTGGCGGGCTGTTGGCGCGGGTCGAAGCGCGATTGGTATAAAATGACGGGGGAGGAGCAACGCCACCCGCATAATAGCGATTTTCGAGGCGACGGCGGGTTTTCGGTTCCTCTTCCATGACTCGCCCATCAGCTCGCACCGACAGACGACGTTCGGCCGGCTGTTCAGGATCGGCAGTCTGGCCGGGCGCCAGTCCGCGTCTGGCAAGTTCGTCCTGAGTAATATCGAACAGGCGAGCATACAGGCCATCACGGCGGCGGAATGCTTCCTGTAATGCGAGTTGAACGGCGGGCGGTTCCAGCGGATCCAGGCCTTCGACCACCACTTTGCGGTCCGGGGTCAGCAGTTCATAGCCGTAGTGGATTTTGGCATCGGTCAGGATCCGCTGCGCACCATAAAACGGCAGACTGCCGCCAGGTCTGACAAGCAGCAGGACATAGGGTTCAGCGGTCAGTGAACGGCCACTGCGATGCTGATGAACGGCCAGAATGCCGGACAGCAGAGGATTGTCGCGGACAGGAAATTTCTCCATATCGGCCATGGTGATGCGGACAGAGTTGGGCAGGAATTCGAAGCCAGTGGCGGAGACATCAATGACGATGGGTGTTCGAGTGGTGCCAGTAGAGTTGCTGAATTCGACGAGTGTTTGAACACCCGAGACGGCTGCAGCCTGTGCTTCAGCCGACTGGATCTGTGCGCGGAGCGCGACGATGGCCGACTGTTTTTCGAACAGCAGCAGCTCGGCCTCTTTGACAGCATCCTCTGCGCGGGTCAGTTCATCGCGTTTGGTGAGCAGTGCCTGTTCTGTGGCAGACAATCGCGACAGCAGCTCGGCTTCCTCGGTCTGCAGCTGCTTCAGTTCTGATTCTGTGGCAGCGGCTGAACCGGGTGCCGGAGCGGTCTGCAGCCGTGCCTGCAATCCAGCCAATTCGGTACGCGTCGTGGCCAGCAGCCGGCGTTTTTCGTCCAGTTCCGAGCGGAGTGTGGTGACCTTCTGCCGCAGCTGCGTGATGCGTCCCTGCAGAGTGACGACGTCCCGCTCGAGGGAACGCAGTTCAGCCGAACGATCCGCGGGCTGGCTGACGACGATCGGTTGAGCGTTTGTGTTGAGTTCGGCCTGCTGATCGTGTCGGATTTTTCGAGTCATGACGAGCAGCAGGAGAATCAGCGATCCCATCGCGCAGACGAGTACTGCGAGGAAGGGAAACAGTGAAACACTGTGCTGATGGTGCCGCCGGGCCATGGGAGTCTCGGGTCAGTCCGGATCGTCAGTAAAGTCAGGCTGCCGATCGCAGGTGAGTGCGAGCGGAGAGGGCTGCGACGGCAGCGTTGAGGCTGCTGACCGTCTGTTCCAGAGAATCGACAATCTGCAGTGCCTGCAGATTCTGGTTCAGCTGGTCCTGCAGGCGGGCCAGACGTTCTTCGGATTCGGTGAGCTGCAGCAGTGTGCGGCCAAGTCGATGCAGTTCTTCGGTCTGACCGGCTGCGGCCATCGAAGTGGTCTGCATGGCTGACTGCCACACTTCAACTCGCTGCACGAACGTGGACGTGGCCTGCTGAAACTGCTGAGCGACCGTCTGCGAGCTTTGCTGCAGTACGGCGGCATAGTTGTCACGTGCGAGTGCGAGTGAGTCGCGATGTTGGCCGAGTGTCTGTTCGGTATCGGCCGCCAGATTCTGTGCCAGCAGAGCAGTCTGCTGACTGAGTGCGGCCTGCCAGTCAGACTGCAGCGACGCGAAGCGGGCATTCCAGAATTCTGCCTGCTGTGTCAGCATGCGAGCAGTGAGCTCGGCGGCTGCGGCGCCACTGCTCTGCTGTGTGTCGCTGCTGCGTCCGAAAGCGGGCAGCAGGGAGTCGATCCCGAACTCTTCCAGTTCGTTGAGCACGGACTGCTCAGATCGTTCCATCAGGAATGTTCCGAACACCAGCACCATGGACATGCCAAGTGCCTGGGCGGTGGTATCGAAGGCCACGGCGAGCCCGGAAGTGACTTCGGGGAGCGAGGAGTCGAGCTGTTCCGGAGTCACGTTCGCGATGGCCATGGTGATTCCGATGACGGTGCCGAGGAAGCCCATGATGGGGACGGCCCACGTGACGGTTCGCACCAGCTGATAGCTTTGAGTCAGGCGATCGGCGGCGAGGTCCGCAAGGTATTTCAGATGGTCATCGAGGGCGGCGTCCGCCCGTCGCGTGACGTGGTGCAGAATGTCATGGAATCGCTGGCCAACGGCAGTAGTGTGTGCAGCACCTGAAGGAGCATTCAGAAAGTCGGTCATTTCAGCAATGGACTGGCTGAGCGTCGTTTGACCGGAAGACCAGCGATGCTGTGTGGCGAATTCACGGGCAGCGGCGAGTGCGTGGCGGTCCGCCGGTAAGGCGCGGAACTTGGCCCACAGAATGGCCATACCCAGAAAGAAGATGGCCGATGTGACGTATTCCAGCGGGTGTCCGCAGAAGTATCGCTGGAAAAATTCCTGCCCGTTCAGCGGGGCGGCGATCCATGGTCCAATCAGATAGAACAGCACAGTGACGCCGAGGCTGCCGAAGGCGACGGGCCACAGTGTGGAAGATGCTGATCGTGAGGCGGGCTGAGCGGACGCGGTTGTGTCGCCACCCGGGTTCGGGCTGTGTGTCTGCACAGTTGGATCCTGCAGTTGAGCGAAGAAAAAGAATTTCAGCGAACGATACCGTGGACAGGAACCGGCCGGGGCCGGTTTCCGAATTGAGAAGTCGGTGTGGCAGGGCTAAAGCGACGTGCGAGGACTCATTTCGGCGAATGCTGCAGTGAAGTCCTGAAGCACAGGCAGAAACTGCCGCAACGGTTGCGCGTCAGGCCTTGCCCAGTCGTCAGAATCGTCACGGGCTGGCGTCGCGGTTGATCTGTTTTTCGGCTGAGGGGCCGTTTTCTGTTTCGTAATGCAGCCTTACGCCGGGCCGCGAAGGCCGCGAAGAAGGACGCGGCAGGCAGGGTATGTGAAGAGCCGTCGAGGGTGTTCTGTTGGCGGCACGAGGCGCGAGTAAAATACGGAGCAGCGCTGGATGTCTCGAGCGGTATTCGTGTGGTAGTGCCTCGTTCGCTACGGAAGGCAACGGGTTTTCAGTGTTCAGTTTTCAGTTTTCAGTTTTCAGTGGTCAGTGGTCAGTGGTCAGTGTGAGCCGAGTTTTCTTTGGGAGGGCGAGGCTCCTGCCGAGCCGAACGGCCCCCACTTCGGCCGTGCTGGCGAGCGATTCACGGAAGCTGACGGGGGTTGTCGTCTGGTCTTCACCGAGCTGGTGCTCGGTGGTCCCAGGGGGAAGCTGCCGGGTTCTACGGAGTTGATACGAAAAAACCCGGATCGGGCTGGTCAGCCTGATCCGGGTCTGAGTCTGGTGAGCGTTGGATTCGCAGCCGATCAGTTCAGGATCTTCTCTGTGTCCTTCACGATCTTTGCAATTTCTTCCGCGTTCAGCTTGCCGGCTGGCAGAGCATGGTTCACTTTGACGTTGGAGTCGACCCACATCATGACGGTGACGCTGGCGTCCTTTGCAATGTTGTACTTAGCCGGTCCAACGTTGTTTTCGAACACAGTCAGCGGAGTGTGAGCGATCTTGTTGTCGTTGGCGATCTTCTTCAGAGCGGCTTCCTGAGCATCCGGGTCTTCGCTGAGCACAGTGACGAAGGCCGCCATTTTCTTGCCGCTGTTCTTCGCAACGACAGCGTCCAGTTCCTTCACCAGCTTCGTGGTGTTTTCGTCCATGCCACGTACGAAGACGCTGACGACCGGACGAGCACCGTACTGGCAGCGATAGCACAGCTTGGTGGAGGCAGCCGGACCGGTGATGTCGGTCACGTAGAAGGCCGGTGGATACTCGTCAACCTGCAGGCCAGACTTCAGGTCGCCTGCGTTGACGGTCTGCAGACCAAACATGGCAACAGTGGCCAGAACCAGTGCAACAAACTTTTTCATACTGTGACTTTCCCGATGAAACGACCTGAAAACACGGCTGTCCGCGACACGGGACTGCCTGAGTCATTACCAACAACCAAACATGGCTTACGCCAAAGTCTTACGCTGAAAGCCCGGCAATTCAAGTGACGGAACCGGCAGCCGAAAGCAACAACGGCCGAATTATTCGGTCGCTGCCGTCAGTCGTCGAACGGTTTCCAGAACATTCAGGGCATCTTTTCCCGGATCAACGGCGGTATTCTTGCGAGCAACCTTCCCATCTTTCCCAATCAGAAACGTCCAGCGACTGGCTGTCACGCCACGCGCAAGGACATAGTTTGTGCCATCCACGGTTCGAGTAATCTGGTCGCCGGCCCGCACCGGAACGCCGAACTGCCGCGCGACCTTGCCGTCAGTGTCCGACAACAACGAAAAATTCAGATTATGATGCTGGTGAAACAGCTGCTGTCCCGGAACCAGATCCCCACTGATTCCCACCACTTCAATTCCCGCTGCTTCCAGCGTCTGCAGCTGATCGCGGTACAGGCAGGCCTGCTGAGTGCAGCCGCTGGTGAATGCGGCCGGGAAAAAGAAGACAGCTACGTACTTTTTTCCGACGTGCTCTTCTGACTTCCACAGCTGGCCACTGGTGGACACCGCCTGGAATGCGGGTACGGGATCACCCTCGCGCAGAGTCACGTCGGGAACAGACGCGAAAGCCCCGCGCGGAATCGGCCGCGCAGGATCATCGGCTGCTGCGGAAGCCTGCAGCAGTCCGAGTACGGTGAAGGTGACAGAAAACGCCGACTGAAAACGCATGAAAAAAGCTCCACGACCGAATTACTGGAATTCGATTCCGGTCGCCGCTCCATCAACGAAAACACTGAAATCCTTCAGGTCCGTCAACCGAAGACTGCCAAACCGGTGGCTGTTTTCTGCAGAAAGTGGACGCAATTGGTGACGCTTCAGCAACACGCGCGAGCGTCTTGTTGAGCTGCACAATGGCGGGGCAATTCCGGGCAGGAATCAGGGAGGGTTAGTGGCAGGGACTGTAGCGCTGGGTAGCACTGGCAGGAAACGCCAGAATATTCCGCATGGGCCTTACCGTCAAACAGACATTTCGCGGAAGTGCAGGGATTACCGGGAATCTGAAAATCGGTGGGCTGTCAATCACCCAGGGAAAACAGGCGTCGGATGGCCTGCAGCAGACCTTCCGGTGTGCCCCCGCGTGCTTCGTCCTTCAGTGCCTCAAGGGGTGGGTGCAGCAATTTATTGACGATCCGGCCGATGGTGGCTTCGATGGCATCTCGTTGCGGCTGCTGCAGTTCGGGCAACTTGCGGAACAGTCGATCCAGCTCAGCCCGGCTGATGTGGTGCCAGTGTTCCCGCAGCCGATTGATCACCGGGCCGGTTGCCCGGTGATAGATTTCCTGCATGAAGGTGCGAGTCTGGTGATTGATGATGTCCTGAGCCTTCTGGATTTCCCCGCGCCGCGCCCGGCGATTACGTTCGCAGGTTTCTTCCAGTGCATCGAGGTCATACAGGAAGACATTTTCGTCGAGTGAGGCGATTTCGGGGTCAAAGTCCCGGGGTGCGGCGAGGTCGAGAATGAACACGGGCTGCTTTGCAGAGCGCTGTCGCGCTGTGGCAAATCGTGCACGCGAAATCAGCGTCTGGGATGCTCCGGTGGTGCTGACAATGACGTCGGCTTTGGCCAGCCACGCATCCAGTTCAGCGAAGTCGACAGCTTCCCCGCGGAATTTGGCGGCCAGTGATTCGCCGCGTTCGCGACTGCGATTGGCCACCACAATGCGGCGGACACCCTCAGACTGCAGGTATGTCAAAGTCTCTTCGGCCATCTCACCCGCACCGATCACCAGCACGGTCTTGGTATCAAAGCGGCTGAAGATGCTTTTGCCAAAGTCTCCTACGGCCACACTGGCGATCGACACGCGGCCATCGGCGAGTGCCGTTTCGGTGCGAACCTGAGCCGAGACTTTCAGGGCGTACTGGAACAGTACGTTGGTCAGCGGTCCGCAGGCGGAATTTTCCTGAGCAACCCGGTAGGCCTCTTTCACCTGACTGACGATCTGGGGTTCACCCAGCACCATGCTGTCGATGCTGCAGGCAACCTGAAACAGGTGCGAGACGGCGTCGGCACCGGAATGGGCCAGCACAGCCCCGGTGAATTCGTCCGATGGCACATTGTGGAACTGGCTGATGAAGCGAGTGATATCATCGAAGCTGACGCCATCCTGCTGCCGTTCATCGGCCGCATAGATTTCGACACGATTGCAGGTGGACAGCACGACGATTTCCGATTCGGGATGTCGAGCTCGCCACTGCGTGTAGGCTGCCGACAACTGCTGCTGACTGGAGAACGCGAGTCGTTCCCGCAGCTGCACTCCGGCTTTATGATGATTGCAGCTGATGACAAGTACGTTCATGGGGCTGACCCTTCGCGGCCAGCGTCTGCAGGAAGCTGTGCAGCGACAGGCTGCAGCGGAGTTGATTCTGCGGGGCGACCATGAATGATGTCACCCGAGCCAATGCGGGGCAGCATCATCAGTCCCAGAATGGTCAACAGCAGAAAGCCCCCGCTGAGAAATGACAGCATGGCCACAGATCGACCGGGCTGCTGCGACTTCTGCATGGTGCGAATCAGCACCGCCACCATGGCCAGCCAGACCACGATGGTGATGACCACCAGTGGGTCAGCCCACGGGATTCCGGACTGTCCGGAGCTGCGTGACAGTGAGATCAGCAGGAAGCCGGTCAGCAGCCCAACGGTCAGGCAGGGAACCGAAAACAGCACCATCCAGCGATTCCACGCGGCCAGATGTTCGAGACTGGGCAGAGTCAGTCGCATCAGGAAACGAGTGCGATTGCGAAGCCGCTGATGATGGAGCACGTACATCAGCCCCAGCAGGGCAGCCCCGGCCACGGCACCAATCCCCAGCACAAGTGAGGTGGCATGCACCATGCCCCAGCGTCTGAGTGAAACTTCCCGCAGCGAGCCGGCAGCGACGGGACTGGCGAAGATAGCTGCCGTCACCAGCAGCAGAACCGCAGGCAGCAGAAACAGACCATGTGCCAGCTGACGGTTCAGCGTCATCAGGATCAGATACAGCAGGCTGCCGATCCAGGCCAGTACCAGCAGCCAGTCCTGCTGACTGGTAAGCAGTGGTGGCAGATCTTCGACGTGGCCACGAGTCAGCAGGAAGGCTGTGTGGGCCAGAAATCCGGCGGCTGCAAAACCGACGGCCAGTGTACGAAAGACGGGGGCCGGCCGACGCAGCAGCAACAAAACCTCGAAACCCAGCGATCCGAGATAGCTGAGCAGAAAGCAGTAGATGTGTACCTTCGCGAGGAAGCCCACGGGGATGCTTTTTGTGTCAGTTTGCTGCTGAAAAATGAACGCCGAACGTGCAGACAGCCGACTGCACACCAGCACTTCCACAGAGCAATTTAAGCCTGATTGGCCATTTCTTCCAGAACTTCCCGGATGACGGAGAGCCCTTCGTGCAAATCGTCTGCGGAGACGTTTAATGCCGGCAAAAGCCTTACAACCGTATCATTCGTGGCGTTGATCAGGACGCCGCGTTCCATGCATTTGGCGACTGCCGGGCCGGATGGGATGGTCAGATCGATGCCGATCATCATGCCACAAACCCGCACTTCGCGGATAATCGGCAGTTCCGACTGCCAACCCTGCAATTGCGTACGGACCTGAGCAGAAACCTGTTGAATGTGCTGCAGCAGGCCGTCCTGTTCAATGGTTTCACCCACAGCGAGGCCGGCAGCCATGGCCAGCGAATTTCCACCGAACGTGCTGGCATGCATGCCCGGACGCAGGTCCGCCGCATACTCGTCACGACAGATCATCGCCCCGCACGCAACTCCGCCAGCCAGACCTTTGGCCAGAGTTATCACGTCCGGCTGGACGCCCATGGCCTGATAGCCGAACCATGTGCCCAGACGACCCATTCCGGTCTGCACTTCATCAAAGATCAGCAGCAGGCCGTGTTCGTCGCAGAGTGTGCGAAGAGTCTGCAGGAAACCGGGGGCCGGGATCCGTACTCCACCTTCGCCCTGCACCGGTTCGATCATAATGGCGGCCGTTTCACTGTCGATCTGACTGCGAACCGTTTCGACGTCATTCATCCGAGCATACCGGAACCCGGCCATCAACGGGCCAAGTCCCTCGTGATACTTGGGCTGCGCTGTGGCTGTGAGCGCCCCGAATGTGCGGCCATGAAAGCCATTCTCAAACGTAATCACTCGATAGCGGTTCTGTGCTGCACCGTGCAGTCGAGCCAGCTTGATGGCCGCCTCATTGGCTTCCGCACCGCTGTTGCAGAAAAAGGCTTTGCCGAATCCACGACTGCAGAGGAATTCTGCGAACCGCCCCTGCTGCTCAATGTACCACGTGTTCGGGACATGGATCAGCTTCGCAGCCTGCTGCTGAATCGCCTGCACCAGCCGCGGTGGAGAATAGCCCAGAATGTTGCAGCCCCAGCCAGGGAACAGGTCCAGATAACAACGACCGTCCGCATCCCACACTCGAGACCCTTCGCCGCGGACCAGAGCAATCGGCTGACGACGGTAGTTCGGGATCACGTAATCGTCGAACACATCGATGATCGCCTGGCTGCCGGACAGGGCTGTCGTGGACATGAGTCAAACCTTCTGAAGACTGTGCTGCTGACAATGTGCAGGGAACGAAATCGCGGACCTGAAAACCAAAGGACACTTTCCGCAGGCTGCTGGTTCACCTGCCGAATCTGATCCGTGCTGCTGCTGACAACTGAAAACGTTCACGGAACAATTTCGGTACCAACGCCCGTGTCGGAATAAATCTCCAGCAGGACCGAATGCGGCATGGCGGCATCCACAATATGCACCTTGCGGACACCGGCATCCAGCGATTCCAGAGCGGCTTCCACTTTCGGGACCATGCCCCCCGCAATTGTACCGTCCGCAATCAGGCTTCGCACCTGCGATCCGGTCACATGCGAAAGTCGGCTGGCAGGATTCTTCAGATCGGTCAGGATTCCGGGGATATCGCTGAGGAATACCAGTTTTTCGGCAGACAGGGCACAGGCAACCGCGGCCGCCGCTGTGTCCGCATTCACATTCAGCCGATGACCGATATTGCTGAGTGCCAGACTGGGGATGACGGGAATTGTGCCAGTTGAGCAGACACGGGAAATGACGTCGGTATCCACCTGCACGACCTGGCCCACGTGACCCAGATCGATCGGTTGCCCCTGTTCGTCCCGCAGCGTCAGTTTTTCAGCCGTCAGGACATTTTCTGTGCCGAAGTGCAGCCCCGCAGCGCGACACCCATGATGGTTGATGCGGTCCACGATGGACTGACTGATTTCCTGAACAAGCACTTTCGAGGCGATCTGCAGTGTGGGCAGATCGGTGAAGCGCCGGCCAGCCACAAATCGGGGCTGAATGCCGGCCTGAGCCATCCCGGCAGAGATGGCTTTGCCGCCACCGTGCACAATGACCGGCCGCATCCCGACCGCCGCCATAAAGACAACGTCAACCAGCAGACTGTCTACGGCAGCGGCGTCATCCAGAGTACTGCCGCCCAGTTTGATGACCACATAGCGGCCGCGAAACCGCTGAATCCAGCTGAGTGCCTCGATCAGCACTCGCGCCTTCCGTATTGCTTCGTCCATCGTTTTACCTGATTGCTGTCTGAAAATCCGCGCTGACTGTTTTGCTGCAGGGAACCGGGAATTCTACGAGTGGTGGGGGGTGAATCAATTCCGGGTGCCCGAATGTCGGCGGATTGCCACGTGTTGTGCGGGGAATCTCAGAGCTGACGGAATGGGTCGGCCGGATTGACTGCGGGGTCTGTGCCCGGTGTGGCGGGGTCTGAAGGCCCTGAGAGGTCTGAAGGGGCTGTTTCAGTGTCCAGAATCGTCTCGGAGGCGACGCGGGACTGTCGAGCAAACGCAATGACGGGACTGGCCAGTTCGCGCAGCATCAGCAGCGTTTCCCCGGCAATCAGCTGGTTCTGGCGGAACAGGGCGTGCTGCTGGCGAGCGGCTGCAGTGGCGGGCTGCACGCCGGCTCGGCGTGCCAGCAGCCGCAACCGGGACAGTTCGTACCAGTGACTGACCAGCAGCACCTGAGTCGGCTGAGCGGTACTGCTGTTGGCCGGTACGGCAGTCTGCAGCAACAGGTCGGGAAGCGACAGCCCACTGAGATCGATCTGCAGCCTTTCAGCTGCGATGCCCAGCTGCGCGGCAGCGGCCTGCAGCTGACCCTCAGCGGGCAGACGGCCGGACTGTTGCAGGCCACACAGCAGCAAGCGAGCACGGCGAGATCGCCGCAGCTCTGCCGCAGCAGTCTGCAGGCGATCCAGCAGAGATTCGGAAAGTTCACCCGTTTCGGTATTCGGACATAAGGGAACCACGATCAGTCGCGGGTTGAAATCCGCGGCCACCGGACGCACGGCAGCCGTCTGAATGCTGAGTACGGGGAAGCTGCAGACGGTCAGGCCGGCGGCGAGCAGCATGGCGAACCATGATGAGCGACCACGGACACGCGGTGAGCCACAGCCGACAACACCCAGCCCCGTGACGACGAACAGCAGCAGCAGTCCGAGTGGTTGAGCGAGTGCAGCGGTGCGAATCTGTTCGCTGGTCTGTTCTGTGGCCTGCCAGACTTCGCGGCCGATGAAACCGCAGCAGGCAAGCACTGTGAGGAAGCAGATCAGTCTGAGTGGCTGTGGCAGTCCAGGGAAGGCAAAAAACAGCAGCAGCAGAGGGGCAGTAAAGGCCACGAGTGCGAGTGCGGCGGTTTCAGGGAGTGGTGCGAGGGAGAACAGCCAGCCGTCGACGAGGCTGGTGCCCCACTGACGCTGCTCGGCCAGCCCGCCGATCAGCAGCAGCGCCAGCCCGGCCGCGGTGCCGCGAGCGACGGCGACCCAGCCCGGAGCGTGCGAGGATCGCAGCTGAGGCATGGGGGGCAGAATGCTTCGGCGAGGTTGCATGGTGGCAGGTTCCAGAGACCGTTCAGGGGATCGGAGGAAGTGTCACAGCATAGCGACCGGGCAGTCCGGGGAACCAGAGCAGGTTGGAGTGGATGGCTGTCGTGGTTGTTTTTTGCTGCAGGGCGGGGGTGATTGTTGGGTGGTGTTTCCTCCGGTTTGGCGGGAGTCTTGCGTTTTTGGGGCGGGGGGCGTTTTGGGAGGGCGTTGCGCGTTTTGGGAGGGCGTTGCGCGTTTTGGGAGGGCGAAGCTCCTGCTGAGCCGAAGTGTATGTGATTGGTTGTGTGTTCGGCTCGGCGGGAGCCTCGCCCTCCCGCGGGGTGTTTTGTTGGGTGATTGTGGGGTGTTCGGCTTGGCGAGAGCCTCGCCCTCCCGCGGAACGGGGGGAGGGTACTCACAGCGAGCGCCTGTGGGTGCTGGTAGTTGCACAATTGTCCTGCAGCCGGCAGAATTCGCGGCATGCAGCACCCATATTCTGACATTCCGGAACTGGCACAGACAGGCGCGTCGATCGGAGTTTTGCGGATTCCGGTGGAGCAGGACGTCCCGTTTACGCCTCGAGTGCGGGCCATCGTGGACGCTCCTGAGTTCCAGCGATTGCGCCAGATTACCCAGCTGGCTCTGGCGTCCCGCGTCTATCCCGGGGCGACTCATACGCGGTTCGAGCATGCCCTTGGTGTCTATCACAATGCGCTGCGATATCTGTGGCAGCTGGGGCGGGACAGTCGGTTCGTCAGCACGGTGTCGGTACATGATGCCGAGGTGTTGATCGTGGCGGCGCTGCTGCACGACATCGGTCACTGGCCATTCTGCCATCCGATTGAGGATATGGCCCTGCCACAGATGCCGCCGCACGAATCATTCGCCCGCGAATTTATCGGGCCCGGCACCGAGCTGGGTGGGATTCTGCAGAGCGAATGGGGGATCGCTCCTGAGGAAGTCCTGGACGTCCTTGTAGCAAAAACGTCGACTCCTTCCAGCCGGCTGCGTCGATCGATTCTTTCCGGTCCGATCGATATTGATAAGATGGACTATCTGGCGCGGGACAGTCAGCACTGCGGAGTGCCTTATGGACGGCATTTCGATCGACATCGGCTGATGAATTCACTGATTGTGAATGCTGCCGGCGACGGACTGGCCATCACCTCGAAAGGACGGACAGCCGCCGAGATGATGGTGTTTGCTCGCTATGTGATGTTCACTGAAGTCTACTGGCATCATGCAGTGCGTAGTGCAACGACAATGTTTGCCAGAGCCTTTCTGGAACTGCTGCCGCAACTGGATCTGAACGAACTGTTTCGGATGTCCGAATCGGATCTGATTCGGCGGTTGCGGGATGTGGCAGCAGGAGGTGTGGCTGAGCGTCTGACGGAAGGTTTGTTCGGGCTGAGACGCGGGCTGTACAAGCGCGTGGCCGAGTACAGCATTTTTCATGAAGAGCGTTTGTATCGTCAGTTTCGGCAGATGACCTGTCAGCAGTTGGCCGTGTGTTCTGAGCAACTGGCGGAGCGTCTGGGGGCCGCGACTGGAGTCTCTGCTGGGCGTCTGGATCTCCTCGTGGATGCTCCGCCGCAGCACCGGGAGGTGGAATTCCGAGTCGACATTTTTCTGCCGAGTGAGCAGCGATTTCGGCCTTTGCGTGAAGTGTCACCGATTGTGGATTCGATGGCGCGGACGCAATTTGATGACTGCGTGAAGAAGGTGCGATTATTTGCCACCGCAGAGCTGCGGGATGCGATTCGTTCGCGATTGAGTCCGCAGCAGACGGACGAGATTGTGGCGAGCGTGGCTGGCGGGTGAGCTGCGAATGCAGGGGTGGTTTGAACCACGAATGGACACGCATGCGTGTGCGTTTGATGGATTGTGAAGGCCCATGGTCTTATGGGACCCATAAGACTTATAAGAATTGCAGGTCCTGCCGGGGGGCGGGGCAAGCGGCGACCAAAAAAACAGCCGGCGGTTTGACGCCGGCTGCAGTGGGTTGTACCTGCCGTCAGTTCTCAGCTGAACAGCTGCGGAATCACTCGACCGTCGCGGACAATCATGACCGGACGTCCGGTTGACGTGTGATATTCGTAGGTGTGATCGATACCCATCGCGTGGTAGAAGCTGGCAGCAACGTCATCGGGTGAGAAGCCTTCATGTTTTGGCATTGAGGCGGTTTCGTCACTTTCACCCAGTACCTGACCACCACGCACTCCACCACCACCCAGCAGCATGAACATGTTGCGTGGGTAATGGTCGCGGCCGTTGCGAGTGGAGTTGATCTTCGGAGTCCGTCCGAATTCTCCGGTGACATAGACCACCGTGGAATCCAGCAGTCCGCGAGCAGCGAGACCTGTGAACAGCGCTGTCAGGGCTTCATCCAGCGGTGGCAGCTGGCGAGTTTTCAGGGCGGTCCAGTTGTCGTTGTGAGTGTCCCAGCCACCGTTGCTGACCGTTACGAATCGCACTCCGGATTCCACCAGTCGCAGTGCCAGCAGGCAGCTGGCGCCCAGTGGTGTGGAACCGAAGGCTTTGGAAAACTCGGGCGATTCCTTTGAAATGTCGAAGGCTTCCCGCGCTTTTGTGGACGAGATGACGGTGTGGGCCTGACGCCCGAATTCATCCATGCCGTCCAGCAGCTGACTGTCCTTTTCCACGTCGCTGAAAGTGCGATCAATCTGCGTCAGCAAGCCACGCCGGCGCTCGAGGTCTTCGACCGTCAGTCCGCCTGCCATGGTGATTCCGCGAACGCGGTAGGCTTGCCCAACAACTGGTGTCGAGGTTGTGTTCATGGGAGCATACTTGACGCCCAGATAGCCGGGACGTTGCGAACTGTTTGGAATGGCTACGAACGACGGCAGTTCGGCTTCGCCCGGTCGCTCCTTCGTAATCACAGCACCGTAGCCCGGGAATTCCAGTGAGGGCAGCGGACGATTACCAGTGTTGACGTACTTCGTGCCCAGCTCATGAGCTGCCACGGAGTGTGAAACACCGCGGAGCAGTGTGAACTTGTCCATGCAGGCTGCCAGTTTCGGCAGGTGCTCGGAAATCGTCACGCCGGACAGGCAGGTCTGGATCGGGTTGAATTCTCCGCGGTATTCGGACGGGGCATCGGGCTTGAGGTCGAAGGTGTCCATGTGTGATGGGCCACCATTCAGATTGACAAAGATGGCGGCTTTGCCTTTGGCGTTGGGATTGACATGACTGGCCGCTGCCAGTTGTGAGTAGCTGGCGAGGGTCAGGCCGGTGGTGCCAAACACGCCAGCTCGCAGAAAGTCACGTCGGGTCGTGCCGTCGCAGTTTTTGAAGAATGCCATTGGAGGAGCTCCTAAGGGGTGTGCCGGGCAGGAATGCCCGGGCTGCGGGGGTTTGGGGTGTACCGGGCAGGAATGCCCGGGCTACGGGTGTTAGTGGTTGACGATAAATTCTCGGGTGTTCAGGAGGGCCCAGAGGACTCCGCGAATGCCTTCGACAGGGTCCTTTGAGTCTGCGATCCAGGTCTTCGCTGTCTGCAGCTCGTTGTCGGTGGGCATACGGGACAGCGTCCGCAGCCACGCATCGGTGATGATGCTGTCAGTGTTCAGCTGAGGGGCGGCTTGAGCTGTTGCGGCTTGTTCTGTTGCAGTCGGCGGATCTGCGGCATCCGCTGCGATGACTCCGCGAGCCACAGCCTGGTCACGCAGTCGACGAATCTGTGTGCGAATCGCATTGACCTGTCGTTCGGCCAGCTTGTCTTCCTCGGCCTTCGCCAGCTGGTCCTGAAGTTTCTTTAACTGCTCGGTGAACCGTGCCTTCAGCTGGGCCTTTGTGCGAGCCTGCTGTGCCGCTGCAGCATCATCGCTGCTTTTGCGAGTGAACGGCAGATTGTTCTGACGACAGGTCTCGGCCAGCCAGCCGTCCTGAGCGTCCAGCATGGACAGCACCTGTCCGTCATTCTGCACAAAGATGGTCTGCAGCAGACTGGGCTCGTCCGAACGGTCACAGTCGCAATTACTTTCGCGAATGGACCGGCCGAAGACCGTCAGGGCATAGTCCGCCGGATTGCGGTTACGCTGTCGCAGTCCCGAGCCGGGAATTGAAAGTGCCCGCTTGTCCAGAGCTGTCACGAATTCCGAGTTCTTTTCGGAGTTCAGGGACGCCTGCATCATGATATCCCAGGCGATTTCCGCGGGCAGCCGTCGAGGAACGGCGCGACTGAAGTTCCGTTCATCCTGTCGATTGGTGGAATTCGGAATCCAGCTCAGCTGATACGTCCGGCTGTTCAGAATCTCGCGATGCAGCCACTTCATATCAAACTGATGTTCGATGAAGCCTTTTGCGAGGTAGTCGAGCAGAGGAGTGTTCACCGGGGGATTTGCGAGGTTCAGGTCATCAGCGGGCTGGACAATTCCCACGTTGAAGTAGGAGGCCCAGACACGGTTGACGAAGGCTTTGGCAAACAGGGGGTTTTCGGGTGATCGCAGCCAGTCCATCAGTGGCTGGCGGGCATCTTCAAACTGAGTCAGATCAACGACAGGTCCGGCCAGAATTCTGGCCGTGACTGGTGCCGGACCATTGGCGCGACGCTGGTTTGGATTGGGGCGGTTGCGATTGGCCGCGCGGGCCTGCACTTTGGTCGTGTAGACCTCACCCAGCGGGACTGTTGCGCCCTTCTGCAGCTGCTCGGCCAGGACCCGCCGCAGATCGTTACCTTTTTTGCCGTCAGTTCCCGAAATCTCTGCCAGCATTTTGTCATAGTCCGCTTTGGCGTCCGGTCGCGCATTCTGGCGACCGACGGTGGACTTGAAGAAGCCTTCAAACTGTTTGAAGTCGTCCTGGGTCCACTGATCAAACGGATGTTTGTGACACTGAGCACACTGGATGCGAGTGCCAAGGAACGTATAGGCAAAGGCAATCACACGGTCTTCAGAAGTCTGGAAGTTCTGTCGCGCCCAGAAGTGAGCCAGCCCCTGGCGTTCGGCATATCCCGCTGCTCCCGGGCCGTCCTTGTGGTACAGCTTCGAGAGATTCTCACAGTACTGCTGATAAGACTCGTCCGGATTGCGACTGTTGGCCAGAACAATGCCCTCGACAATCCGGTCCCACGGCATGTTATCACGGACTCGTTTCTCCACCCATGCATACCACTGCTTCGACGCCTCCGCCTGCACCGGCGTGACGTTGTTCAGTTTGTCATCGCTGTTACCTGTGATATCACAGATCTTTGTTGTCCACCACGCAACGTACCCGGGGCGTTCCAGCAGTTCGTCAATCTTGCGAGCCCGTTTATCGGGGGACTGATCGGCGAGGAATTCACGAATTTCGCCGGGTGTCGGCAGAGTCCCGGTGACGTCGAGGCTGGCGCGGCGGAGGAATTCAGCATCCGTACAGGTTTCAGACTGCACAACGCCGATCTTACGCAGCTTCTGCACCACCAGCTCGTCGATTTTTGTCGGGGCGGAAACCAGTGGATACTGGTCACCGTACTGCGGTGTTACCGGTCGAATCACCGGGACCGGTACGACAGCGCTGTCGTAAAACGCTACGACATGCGTGTCCCCCGGTTCGGCAGATGTCACAAGGCCATTCTGAGTGATCTCAGCAATCTGATCATCATTTGTCTGAAAGCGGCAGAGTGCTGTGACGTCTTCGCGTGCACCGCTGGACCAGACGGCAACGGCCCGCAGTGGCTGCTGCTGTCCGGATGTTGTGAACAGGATCTCTGCAGGTGTGACTTCCAGTCGGACCAGCGAAGGCGGGTCCTGAATCCTTGCTGGTGCTCCTGCCTCGACCCAGCGGAGCATCAGGTGATGTTCCCAGCTGCCCGGTTTCAGGCGCTGCCCACCCTCGTGCTGAATCTCCATCAGTCCCTTCTGCAGAATCAGGCTTTGAGCGGCTGATTCCGTATCAACACGACCATAAAGCTCATCGTGGTCGGTGGCAAAATCGTAGCCGAACAACGACAGGCGAAAACCACCACGTCCCTGGAACGACCCATGACAGGCCCGTCCGTTACAGCCCAGTTTTCCGAGCAGCGGGACAATGTGTTTCTGGAAATCAGGGGTTTCCGTGGCAGTGGCAGCCGCGAATCGCTGGGAGACAGACGGGCTGACCGCCTGAGTCGGTTCGTCGGCCTGCAGGGACAGGGCTGTCGTGGCCAACAGGCCGGTGAACAGCATCAGAGTTCTGTAAAACCGCATACAGCACCTCAGTCTCAGACTGAAAATCACGAATGGCACGGGGGATCGGTCAACCTGTGTTGAATCTGCAGCAGCAGCGCAGCCGGTCAGGGCTTTGCAGCGGCCTCAGAATTCTGTTGTTTGAGTTTTCCGGCAGGAATCTGTGACGGAGTTGTCCTGCCGGATTTCTGTTTCTCTGCCAGCTTTGCTGCGGTTGCAGCGCGCCTTGAGAGCTGTTCCCATTCGGACTGGACTCGCTGGGGTTCCGGCTGCTCCAGATCCTGCAATTGATCATTCAGCTTCTGCAGCTGTTCACTGAGTCGTTGTTTTTCTGCAGTCACCTGTTCTCGTCGCAGCTGCTGCCGCTCGGCAATCAGACTGCGGACTCGAGCTTCGGTTTCCGCATCGTTCTTCCGCGACCAGCGCGCCATCAGGATGCGGATCTGAGAATCCACCTTCCACGCGGTCAGCTGGGATTCGTAACGCGCGGGGCTGCGTTCCTTCAGTCGCAGAATCGCCTGCGTCTGAGTCACCAGTTCACGGACAGCTCGTTCATACTCGGCCGGTCGAGACTTCTGCAGCTGTGTCAGCAGAGCCGCCAGTTCCGGGTGATGTTCCGTGACGAATTTCTGAACGTCAGCGTGTTCCTGTTCCGAAATGACGGGACGCGGGGCCGCAGGGGACCCCTGAGCCGACTGCTGGGCACGGGCCGTCGCTGGCAGCAGGGCCAGGCAGAGCATCAGCAAAAGTGTGAAGAACTGAAGCAGCATACAATTGGCCAATCAGGGAAGTTTCAGAACAGAGCCTCTTCCTCGTCATCAATAACAGGTGCAGCAGGCGAGCTGTCGCTGTCGCCGGACTGTTCATCAAGGTCGAGGGCGGTCAGCAGCCAGTCCGGTGGTTCCGGCAGATCAGCAGCAGCCCACATATCCGTTTCCGAACTACGCGATTCCGCCGGCTCAGTCTGCAGCATCGAGGAAAACGTGACGGCATCGTGGAGAACGTCTGGTTGCACAGTGCGACTCAACGCTGCAGGCAGCACCAGCAGAGCAAGAACGGCAGCAACGGCCGCGAATGAACGCACGGAAATCAAGGCAGCAGAGACACGCCGAGTCGGCTGACTGGCCAGCGGTGTCTGCCGCAGCGTTTCCACAAGAGCCACTGTTTCGGCCAGCTGCAGACACAGTTGCTCGTCGTGCAGCAACTGATCTTCCAGTCGAGCCTGCTGGTCGGCAGTCAATTCTCCCAGTGCGCAGCGGGCCAGCAGCCACGAGACATCGGAGGTTGAGAAGTCTGATTCGGTCATGTTTTATTCGTCGAGGATTTGTCTGAGTTTTCGATCTTCGCGAAGTTTGATCAGTCCACGTCGCATCCACGTGAGAACGGTTCCGAGTGGCAGTTGCATCTCGGCAGCGATTTCAGCGAATGTTTTTCCTTCATAGATACGGCGGTGAATGACCTGTTGCTGTTCGATCGGCAGGCTCTTCAGAGATTCACGAACAGCCTGTCGAGTTTCTTCGCGGAGGATGAAGTGTTCAGCGGTACCGGATTGATCGGCTGGGTCACTGAGCAGTTCGGGGTCGTCGGAGGGGGGGTAATGAGTTGAGTTCAGTCGTTTTTGCTGGCGGAGGACGGCACGAGCTTCATTGAGGGCGATGCGGAACAGCCAGCCTCGCAGGGTTGGTAACCTGACGGAGCTGGCAGACTGAATCGCCTGCACAAATGTTCTCTGGTAAGTATCTTCAACGAGATGTTGGTTATGGAGCAATCCGAGCAGGAACAGTTTCAGGGTGGTCTGGAACTGCAGGCAGGCGGCTTCCACTTCGGCGCGGCGATCTGAGAAATCCGTGGGATTGGGTCCCTGCGGGGTATCAGAATCGTCAGAAGGATGTGGACCAACTTGTGACAAATCAGCCAAACCTCCTGCGTCGCTGTGTTTCAGATGAATTTCGTGACGTGATTATTTCAGCGTTGTGCTGGATTCCTGCAACCGGAGAAAAGTTTTTACTTGGCAGGGGGCTCGGGGTGCATTGGCGGGGCAGCAGTGGCCTGCTTTTATGTTCATGTGTTTTTTTGTGCAGTTTTGCGAGTGATTTGCAGTCGCTGGCGGTGGTGTCAATTTCGCAGCTTTTCTTCAAAAAATCCCGAAATACCAGGATTTCCGCTGGCTGGTGCAGGGAGTGTTTCCGGAAGATCTCAGCTAGTTCACCGGTTTTGCGTGTATTGTCTGTTTTGTGTAATCGGAAGGATTGCCAGCGTTGAGTCTGCCGATGGAATATTCCCCTGGACGGTGGATGTTCTGTTGGTTTTCTGCGGGGCTTTGCGTCCGATATCGAAAGCGGGTCTTTCTCTCGGACTGCGCGCGTCTTTGCGGACGTCGTGTTTGTTTCCGGGTTGTGGGGCAGTGGGCTCACCTGTAGTTTGATTCAGTGGCGTCTGTCGGGACTGAAAGATGGCATCTCATTCTGGCATCCGGCAAGTTTTCCAGGTTTTGTTCAGCAGGGCGTCACAGCGTCGTCGCGGTGTCGCGGTGCGTTCGCGTGGGTTTGAGGATCTGGAAACTCGATTTGTGCTGGCGCCACTTGTGCCTGCATACAGCAGTCTTCCGGGTGCTCCGGTAACAATTTTCCTTGACTTTGATGGCCACACAGAGACTCAGGACTGGCCTTCGGCTCGATCTGACGGTCAATCCGGCGCGATTGTGACGCCGGTGTTTGACATTGACAACGACCCCACAACGTTCAGTGCGGCTGAACTGGATGTGATCAAAGAGTCGTATCTGCGTACGGCAGAGGATTTCGCTCCGTTCCGGGTGAACGTAACAACGGTTGATCCGGGGTCATACAACGACTTTGAGACGATGCTGGTATCGATTGGGGGTAACGGTTCGTGGATTGGCAGTCCTGGCGGTATCGCCTGGCTGGGTTCGTTCAACAACGGCCTTGTGAATACGTGTTACGTATTTTCCGACAATGTGGGTTTCGGTGCATCTCAGGCCAAGGGGATTGCCATGGCGGCATCCCATGAAGTTGGCCACACGATGAATCTGCTGCACCACAGCATCTACGATTCGAATGGCAACCAGACTTCGGCTTACGACCCGGGTCGTCCGGATCTTGGGCCGATCATGGGTGCTCCTTATGGTTCAGAGCGTGAGACCTGGGCCAGTGCTCCGGATTCCAACGGTCCCAACAGCATTCAGGATGACTTTGCAGTGCTGACAGGGGCGTCGAACCGAACGGTGAAGTTCCGAGCAGACGACTATGGCAACACGGTTGCTCTGGCGACTCCCTATCAGGTGACGTCTTCCAATCTGCTGGTGAACGGGATTATCAGTCAGAACAACGACATCGACATTGTGCGATTTGAGACCGACGCTGGGGCGATTGGCTTCACGATGACAGGTCTGAATCTGAAGACGATCATTGGCAACAACAATATTACGTACGGCACGAATCTTGACGCAGTGCTGAGCCTGCTGGATTCCAACGGCAACGTGATTGCCACCAGTAATCCGACGAACAGCCTGTTTGCTTCGGTCTCGGCCACAGTTCCTCAGGGCATCTACTATCTGGCGATGGCCAGCACGGGTCAGTACGGTGCGATTGGCCAGTACACTGTAACCGGCAATGTGTTCCCGCTGCCGGCGGTCCCCGTCATGCTGGCACCCACGGGTGTTTCTTCGGATCCGCTGACATTCTTCAGCTGGACCATTGCGTCAAACGTGGTGGAGTACGATCTGCAGGTTGATCGTTATGACGCAGTGACGGACACGTGGATTTCCTTCTTCAGTACAAAAACTGCAAACAATACGTACACATCACAGTTCCAGTATCCGGAACAAACCTACCGTGCTCGCGTTCGCACGATCGGAATCAACAATACGATTTCGGCGTGGAGCAACTATGTGACATTCTCGGTCGACGTTCCCTCCCCGGGAACTCCGGCCATGATCCGACCGATTGGTGAGATCGGGTTGTCGGTGCCGACATTTGAGTGGACGAAGCCGGCGAACGCCGCGTCTTACGAGCTGCTGGTGAACAATGCCGACACTGGTGAGCGAGTCATCTACAAGACGAATTACATTGGCACCAGTTACGTGCACTTCACGCCATTGCGTGACGGGAATTACACGGCAGAAGTGCGTGCCTCAAATGCGATTGGTGAATACAGCAGCTGGAGTCGTCGCGTTGATTTCACGATCAAGGCACCGATCCCCACAGCACCGGTACTGAAGTCACCCGGCGTCGTGACGCCCAGCCAGAATCCTCGCTTTACATGGGATCTGATTGAAAGCGCAGCCTATTACGACCTGTGGGTGAATAACAAGACCACAGGGAAGGCGCAGTTTCTGAGAAAGACGGACATCTCGGGTTCAGCCAGTTTCTACGATCCCCCGTTCTTTGATCAGGGTGTCTATGTGGCGTGGCTGCGGGGTGTGAACGGTAACGGGGCCGCCGGTCCCTGGAGTGCTCCGCGTACCTTCACAGTGGACGTGCCCGTCCCCGGTACTCCCGTACTGACCGGTCCGGTCAATGCTGACAAGACGACTTTGATTACATCGCTGAATCCCACGTTCACGTGGAAGGCAGCCGATCGTGCTGCTCGATACGAACTGTGGGTGAATAATGTGACTACGGGACAGCTGCAGATCATTCGTCGCAGCGATATTACGGACACCCAGTTCACCTCGCTGGCCAACCTGACTCAGGGAGCTTACCGCTGCTGGGTCCGGGCGATCAACTCGGCCAACGAGGTCGGCCCATGGAGCAGCGTTTACACATTTACCATTGACGAGCCGACTCCGCAGATGCCCGTGATTACCGGGCCTGCCATCAACCCGGCTGGCTCGGTGGACAATGCCAACCCGACGTTCACATGGAGCACCAGCATTAATGCTCCGTTCTATCAGTTCCTGCTGTATGAAGTGAACCCGAAGACCAGCCAGATGTCGATCTACATCAATCAGTTTGGTCTGACGGACAAGTCATACACGATTCCGTTCGACAAACGCCTGAAGGAACAGACGTATGTGGCTCGAGTGCGGGCTTACAACGTCTCGGGTGACTACAGCAACTGGAGCAGTGACTACCGCGTGCGGATCGACGTACCGGACCCTGTCACTCCGCTGCTGCGAGGGCCTTCCGGTACTCTGAACGACAATACTCCTCTGTTTGTGTGGACTCACGACAAGTCCAGCTTCAAATATGAATTGCTGATTCGCGATCTGGAACGGAATGAGAACATCGTGATTCAGGTGTCGTCCTTCGGCCTCGCTCCGGACGGCAACCTTGCCAACTATCTGCTGCCGAATGACAAGGCTCTGCGAAACAGCACCTATCGATACTGGGTGCGGGCCTTCAATTCGATGGGCCAGGCGGGTGGCTGGAGCACCGCGGGGACATTTGTCATCCGTGTGACTGCCACAGAGAAGGCTCCCGCAAAGCCGCTTGAGCAGCTGCCACAGCAGCAGTTGCTGGCGGCACTGCCGCGGCAGATCGCAGAGTCCGTTGAACATTCAGCTGTCAGGCCGATCACCGTCAGTGAACCGGTGGAAACGCCGGTAGCGGCACCTGTTCCGCCAGTTGCCGTGGTGGTTGTGCCAGCGACCGAGATCGAGGCACCAGCAGCTCAGGAAATGGAGCAGCAGTTGATTGACGAGGCGCTGTGGCGGCTGCTGAATCCGGCTGCCATGATTCAGTCGTGACGCGGCTGTCGATGATGGTACGTTCGGGGTGAATTCGGCAAGCCCGGAGACGATTCTCCGGGCTTGCTTCGCTATTCAGCTCGGGGTGATTTCCATGAATGATCACAATGCAGCATCCGGGCCATCTGCAGGAAGCGGGCGGACAGCAATCCGCGTGCTGGCCATCCTTGCGCGGGGGCTTGCCGTACTGATCTGTCTGCCCGCGCTGCTGTTGTTACTGCCCGGCCTGCTGGCCGTTTCGGTTGGTGTCGCCGATACGTCCGAGTGGGAAAACCGCATGCTGGGTGCCGTGCTGTTGTCCGTGTCGTTGCTCGGCATGGCCAATTTGCTGCTGTTGACCGTGGGCAAGCCGGGAGTGATCCGTGGCTTCAGGCTTCCGTTGTGGGTGCGAGCCGTAGTGTTATTGATGAATCTGCTGCTGTTTGCAGGAGTCCTGATTGCCACGGCCATTTCGGCTGACAGTTTTGCCAGCCTGCTGGCGCCTTTTCCGGTTGGCCTGTGGGCTGTTGTCGGGGCGTTATTGTCGGCGATATTGCTGTTTGCGGATGGCCGGGCTGGGTCGAAATAACCGCAGCCCGGGACTGCTGCCGCAGGCCATAGTCAGTCCAGTTTCAGGTCGATGTTCGCTGGTGAGGAGACATCGACTTTGCGATCCAGCGATCCTTCGCGGTACTGATCGGGGATCTTTTTGTCTGCCAGATCTTTTTCGGATCCGGAGATAAACCAGGTGTAGCTTCCGGGTGTGACCGGACCTGTGGCGGTACCGGCTTTGATATCAAGCACGGCGGGCAGTCCGTCACCGATGGCCTGGAAGTTGAGTTTCAGTCCGTCCACGGGGGCGCCGGCGACCGCGACGTTGACGGTCAAATTCACGGGTTCCGGGTTGGTGCCCACGGGGACATTCTGACTGCAGCCCGCAACAGTGGCGAGCAGAAGGGTCATGAGGCGTTTCATGGGATGGTTTTCCTGAGCGGAGCAGGTGGAATAAAAAAGCCGGGAGGCACAGTGAGGCCTCCCGGCA
>CAIOKE010000187.1 GCA_903858815.1 uncultured Planctomycetaceae bacterium
CTATCGTCTTTCCGTGTCTTCCGTATCTTCCGTGGTGAAAACAAAACACACAAACACACCACCCGTCGGTTTCCACCGACGGCTCGCCCAGGCGAACACACCACGGTGAGATAAAAAACTGTGTCCCGCTGCAGCTCAGACGGGAAGCGAACGGAATCGCAGCAAACCCAGCAGATAAAACGCACCTGCAAACGCCAGCAGCATGCCGCACGAGCTGCCAATGACGGACAGTGACGGCTGGTCTTTTGCCAGCATCTCGTTATAGGCGTCCAAAGCCCACGCATGCGGAGTCATCAGGCTGATCTTCTGCGTCAGTGGTGGCATCCACGCTCGTGGCACCAGACAGCCACTGATTCCGGCACTGGACAGCAGAATCAGATTGCCAAAACTACTGACCTGCGATTCCGTTCGGGCGACAGTGGAAAACAACAGACCCAGTGCTGTGGCCGCAGCCGAGGTGCACAGCATGATCGGCAGCAGCAGCCAGGGCTGCGAACCCCACGACATGCCGAACAACAACCGCCCGGAAATCATCAGAATACAGGTCTGGACCAGTGACAGCACCAGAAACGGCAGGGTCTTGCCAATCAGGATGGCCGTTGGTCGGATCGGCGCGACTCGCAGCCTTCGCAGCGTTCCCGTTTCACGTTCATTAATGAATGAACGCCCCATGATGTTCACCAGAAAGAAGACAAACAGCACTGTATAGCTGGGAATAAAGAACTCATACACCCGATTGCTCGTTTCCTCGACACCGCTCTCGGCCACCTGCTGGTTCTCCCACGCCGGCGGTATCACGGACGCCCGCGCTGCACCACGAAAGGCAGGGACCTTCTGCGCAATCACGGGCAACAGTGCGTTCTGCAACGACAGTTTGATGAGTGTCTTCGTTAATCCTTCCATCATCGGATCGGGCGCTGTCGTGTTGAAGGCCAGCTGCAGGTCCAGCGCCTCAAGGCCACCCTCACGCGTTGTCTGATCGGGTGCTGTCAGTTCCTTCGGCGTCTTTCCTCGCACGATACTCTCAAACTGCGGGCCAATGATCAGCCGCGCATCCGCTTCGCCCTCCGGACGGCCCTGCTGCAGTCTGCTTCGCAGCATACTGTCCCGTGGATCGGATACAGGCAGGGAACGCACCAGCACATGCTCATAGCTGGCCAGAAACCCGGCCAGACGCCGCGATGATTCGGTACCACTGAAGTCCGCGACCTCCACCTGCAGACCCTCACGGTTTTTTTCCCGCGATGCACGCAGACGCCCGGTTGACGATCCGACAATGGCGATAATCACCATCGGCATCGCCACCAGAATGACCAGCGCACGGCGGTCCCGCCGCAGCAGCAGCAGGTCTTTCAGAGTAATCGTCAGGGCATCCATCACGGCAGCAGCCCACAGAAACAGGGCAGTCAGAACGAAGCACCAACAGCCGAACGCCCGCAGAATACGACAGCCGCAGCCGGCAGCAAACAGCACAATCCGTGTTTCCGGCCGGATCGTCAGCCTTTTCCCGCTGATCATGCCCGTCTGCGATTGCCATAACGCCGTTTATTGGCGAATCTGCCAACCACGTTCCTGTCGAAATGACAGTCCTCTGCCATCCGCCTGCCTTCGCCGGTTGCTGACCGCCCTGCACATGCTCAGACTGCCTCGCAATCTGTTCCGTCGCCGACGCACAGGCTCTGCCCGTCGCCCATACCGCCGACCCACGCCCGCACGCAGTGCCCTTGTCATGCTGGCCGGCTTCCTGCTGCTGCGTCTGTTCGTACTGCCCGCCGGTCAGACAGGTCAACAGTCCGGTCGCAGCTCCCAACATGTCCACTGGGTGATTGATGGTGATACCTTTGACCTGCAGGATAAACGGCGAGTCCGCTTGCTGGGCATCGATGCCCCCGAGCTGCCGCATCTCGACAAACCCGGAGAATTCTGGGCTCCGGAATCCACAGCGTGGCTGAAAAACCTGATCGAAGGTCATAACGTCACCCTGCAGTTTCAGGGTCAGGACAAGTATGGCCGACACCTCGCATGGGCCTGGACCGCCGATGGCCGATTGATCAATCAGGCCAGCCTGAATGCCGGCATGTCACGACTGCTGGACGCATTCGGCCTGCCAGCAGACCTCGAACCCGCACTCCGCCAGGCAGAAAGCGAAGCCCGGCTGCTGAAAAAAGGGCTCTGGAAGAAAAGTCGCAAGCGGTAACACAGAATCACCCGGCCACGCTCTCACCACAACACAGTCGCCCCACATCACAAGCGACTGAACCAAACCCCTCAGTCTCCACCGACGATTCGCCCAGGCCCCGGGACCCCCGAGCACCAGCTCGGGGACGATGCCGAGGCTCGCCTTTACTGAATGGTTATCAGCCCACAGAATGGCGGAGCGACGGGCCAGCGTGCGCCGCGTCGTGGCTTTGTGTGTGTGTGCTAAAGGCGGCCGGGCAGGAATGCCCGGGCTACGGTTGTCGGCGAAACGCGAGGGAGGAACACGGACAGTTGACTCCGGCTCGGCAGGAGCCTCGCACTCCCAGGGACAACTTCCCCGGGACCCCCGAGCACCAGCTCGGGGACACCCATCCAAACGCAC
>CAIOKE010000188.1 GCA_903858815.1 uncultured Planctomycetaceae bacterium
CAGCACCACACTCTAAGGAAGAAAACAGGACGAATCCACCGCCAGCCCCGCCGTTGCCGGTTTCCGGGCGGAAATCAGGGGCGGGAGAATGCTGGAAATCGGAAAAAATCGACCCGCAGTCGGCCCGATTCTGCTTGACTTAGGGCTTTACCGCCCCACCGGGCGACGGTTCACGCAGTTCAAGCAGTTCCATCGTTGTCACAGAATTCACCGCCGGAGTCGTGCTGACCGACCGCACCAGTCCCCCGGGAATCTGGTCCGAAGTCCATGTTTTTGTCTCAGTCAGCCCCGCTTCTACACGCACTTCGGACAACACCCACGATGCCTGCAGGCGTCGACCCAGAACCCCCAGCTCCTCCTGCCCCTCCCCCTTTCGACCAGCGGGCTTCCCAAACTGCTTTGCACTGATACCGGGTGGCAGTCGAAACAGTCGCTTCGCTGTCTGCGTCTGCACAGTCTCATCCGACTCAGCAGCACCTTCCGGTCGCGTCCGAATTTCCACGCTCAACTGGTCAGCAGTTCTCTCTCGCAGCCGATAGACCAGCAATCGCCGCTCATCAACCCCCCGCGCCTGGGTGTGCTGGCGGTAACGAACTTCAGTCCCCACAGGATAGTTTTTCCAGCGAGCATACACGGGGTTTTCAACGAAATTCGCTTCATCAGCTGTCGCTTCATCCGGGGACAACAGCAGAACGCAGAAGGGGATCAGGCACAGGGCAGTCAACAGACGCTGCATGAGGACATCCCACGAACTTTTGAAACAATCACTCTGAAATCAAGGACTCTTCGGCGACGGTGCCTGCCAACATTGAACTTTGTGTTAAAGGGCGGCTTGAGGTGGGCGCCTGACAGCGAAAATTTCATATTCAAATGCTTCCAGTCGTTCATCTGATGAATTTTCGACGAACGCTCTGCGACTCGCTGTGTATCGTTCACAAACGACTCGAAGCATCATGTCTGAAATGCCTCGCCATCACCGTTGGTGGCACTGTCGTAAACCATGATTTTCGGAGCGTTGACTGATGAGAAGGTACAGGCTGCCGGCGAACAAGGGCGAACCTCAATCGCTCAGAACCGGCTTCACACTGATCGAACTGCTGGTGGTGATCGCCATCATCGCAATCCTCGTATCGCTGCTGCTGCCAGCCGTGCAGCAGGCTCGCGAAGCGGCACGTCGCACACAATGCAAGAACAATCTGAAGCAACTGTGCCTCGCTGCCATGAACCATGAAAGCACTTACGGCTTTCTCCCTCAGGGGCCCTTCGATGGGCATCCTCAGGCCATCGATACCTCCGGAAACCCGAATCCGGCCGGCTACAATTACACCGAGGTGCCACCAGCTTATGGTGGTACCACGTGCTGTCGCTCCGCCAACAAGGACGGCTGGAACCACTTCTTCAAAATGCTGCCTTACCTCGAACAGGACAACGTCTTTCGCCAGGGCCGCGATGATCCACCGTTCTGGCCATCCGTCAATGGCAACGGCAATGAGGATGTCGTGGCACAGGCGGTCGTGCCCGCATTCTACTGTCCCAGCCGCCGGGATATGGCACGCTACGGTTCAGCCGGATTCTCACGAAATGATTACGCGGGCTGTGCAGGCTTTTATCAGGGCGAAACCATTGAAGGAACCGGAAATGTACCAGCCCCACCACTGGGACTGACACCGATCGGTGACGAACGAGCCAATGTCAACCAGGGCGACGAGACAGGCCGTCGTGGCGCAATTGTGTGGTCAGGACGAGGTGCCAAGCGCCGCCTTCGCGATGTTACGGATGGCACATCCAACAGCATCATCTTTGCAGAAAAAGCGCTGCCACGCACCCGCTTTGGCGCCGACGGCGGTGACAACGAACGCTGGCAGAACAGTGGCTGGGACGAAGACTGCGTCCGCTGGCACTTTGCCCCGGAATCCGACTTCACCACACCTCCGTTCCGTCCACCTACCACCAATCAGACCGCGTGGCGTCGTTTCTTCGGAAGCTCGCACGTCGGAGGCCTGCAGGCGACTCAGTGCGATGGTTCAGTCAAGTTCTTCAGCTTCAATATTGACGCCAACGTATGGCGAAAACTGTGCGTTATCGATGACGGAGAAGTCATCGGAGAATTCTGATCCTCGGCTACAACTCCGTGCAGAGCCCCGGGCACACTCTGCACGGCCTTCAATGCTGTGTGCTCTCTCCTGCTGTCCATTCCAGCCCAGTCAGAAATACCGTCCATATGTCGCTGAAAGCCGTAAGCATCCCTCTCATCCTGACACTGCTGTCCGCAACCACCATCGGCTGCGGCGGTGATCCGAACGCCAACACACCCGAGATTACTCCGGAGCTGAAGGAGAAGATCAGGCAGGAAGACGCCGCTGTTGATGCCGCCGAGGGCGGGAAAGGCGCCATCAGAAATGAATAAATGACCGCAGATTCCTGAATAACCGTGGCAGCACCGGGATTCGGTAGTTTCCATAAGGGGTGCCCAGCCACTGGATGCTGATGCACACATCATCACGCTCTCAGCCAAACTGCAGCCGCAGCAGCAGGTCCCGCACGTCCACTGCACGTACCTGATCCCGCTCAATCAAACGACTGGAACACAGAAATACCGGACCGTCGGAATGCTCCCGACCCGCATCC
>CAIOKE010000189.1 GCA_903858815.1 uncultured Planctomycetaceae bacterium
TCCCGCAGGGGTGTCTTCTGCAACGGGTGCGCTGTGCTGCAGCCTGGGAGGGCGAGGCTCCCGCCGAGCCGTGTGTTTCAGGGACCTGACCGGCGAGTTCGGCTCAGCAGGAGCTTCGCCTTCCCGCAGGGGTGTCTTCTGCAACGGGTGCGCTGTGCTGCAGCCTGGGAGGGCGAGGCTCCCGCCGAGCCGCGTGTTTCGGGGACCTGACGGGCATGTTCGGCTCAGCAGGAGCTTCGCCCTCCCGTAGGGGTGCCTTCTGCAACGGGTGCGCCGTGCTGCAGCCTGGGAGGGCGAGGCTCCCGCCGAGCCGTGTGTTTCAGGGGCCTGCCAGGCATGTTCGGCTCAGCAGGAGCTTCGCCCTCCCGACGGGGTGTCTTCGCGAGGGCTTCGCCGAGCCGTCGAGCCGTGTGTTTCTGCGGTCTGAGAGGCCTGTTCGGCCGGCCGGAAGACTCGTCTCAACATGACGGGCTCGATTTGTTAGTATCCCTTTGGTTTGTCAGTGTTGTGGGAAATGGATGGGTCTGGGAACCGAGGCAGGGATGCCATGAAGATACGTTCTCGAGCTGTGAATCTGGTGCTGTCGTGGGTGGCGTATGTGCTTCTGCGGCTGTTGTTTCTGACGGTCCGAGCGCGGATCTACTGTGCGGTCCCCGGGGTGACTCCGTATGTCAAGCCGCGTGGTTTACAGCGTTATGCGTTTGCACTGTGGCATGATCAGATTGTGCTGGCGGTGTTTTCCAGCCGGACGTGGAATCTGGCGGGACTGATCAGTCGACATCGGGATGGTGGTTATCTGGCTGATGCGGCGCAGGTGGCGGGGATTCGTCCGATTCGAGGCAGCAGCAGTCGGGGCGGTGCCGAAGCGACTCGCGAGATTCTCAGCGAGCCCGACTATCACCTTGCAATTACTCCAGATGGCCCGCGTGGTCCGCGTCGTGTGCTGAAGGAGGGTGTGGTGTTTATTTCCTCGCGTTCAGAGCGTCCGCTGGTTCCGACCGGGATGGCGGTATCGAACGCGTGGTGGGTTCCTGGCAGCTGGACAAATCTGGCGATTCCGAGGCCGTTTTCAAAAGCGATCCTGATCGCTGGAACTCCGATTGACGTGCCGGCGGATGTTCCGCGGGAGCAATTTGGAGAGTGGGGGCGATTGCTGTCTGACGAGATGCAGCGACTGGAGCTGTTGGCCGAGCGGATCTGCGGCGGCGATGAATCTGCTGCGGCCCTGATTGCTCGCAGCGCTGCAATTCGCCTTCCGGGTGCTGGTGTGAACGAGTCCGAGGGCGGTCAGCGAGCAGCGGCCTGAAGTGAGTGATGAACAGTGTTGCCGGGAGAAACCGGGATGTCGGAGCTGATGACGAAGGACCTCAGAACGGTTCGTGCGGCAGACTGCTGTCTGGTGCTGATTGATCTGCAGGAACGGCTGATGCCGGTGATCCGGCAGGGCGAGACGGTTCTGGCGGTCTGTCAGTTTCTGCAGCAGGCCGCTCGAATATTCTCCGTGCCAACTCTGCTGACAGAGCAGTATCCGCAGGGGCTGGGGCCGGTGGTGCCCGGGTTGCTGGAGTCAGCCGCAGAGACGCCGCGAGTTGCCAAGCTGCGGTTCAGTGCTGCGGTTGAGATTCTGCAGCATGTGCAGAGTCTGAACGAGACGCGTGCAGAACCGATTCGGCAGATCTGTCTGGCGGGCATCGAGACTCATGTGTGTGTGCTGCAGACGGCGCTGGAGCTGCTGGGCAGTGGGCTGCAGGTCTTTACGGCGGCCGATGCCACGGGCAGTCGTTTTGAAGCAGACCGCAGTCTGGGGTTGCAGCGGATGTCAGCGGCCGGGGTGCAGATCGCGGCCGCTGAATCCCTCGCGTTTGAATGGTGTGGCACGGCCGAGCATCCGCGATTTCGCGAATTGAGTCAGCTGGTCAGGCATCGGGGCTACTGAAGTTTTCAGGCTCAGCAGTCGTCCGCGGCGGACTGGCAGGTTTTGTGATCCAGGTTTCCGGCTGTTGTCGGGCGATCTGCTCCATCTCGAACAGCTGCTGCTGTACTGAGAAGGTGCCGACGCCTTCGAATGATGGTCGCACGGGGGGCAGTGTCAGAGCGTGTGTGTGGGTACCGCGGAAGTCGTGGTCCGCGCGATAGAATCTCCAGAGCACAGCAATGACACAGACACCGATGGCTGAGGCGATCCACATCAGCCACGGATTCATTTCCTCGGCCGTGGTCACTTTGGGTGGGGCGGGTGCACGAGCCAGTCTGTCGGCGATGAGCAATGGGGCCAGTTCAAGAGTTCCCTGACCATCCGCACCTTTGGCTGCATAGCCTTCTCGTTTGAAGAAATACCCGGCCAGTTCAACATCGGGTCCGTTTTTTCCGAGAGCGTCACTGATTGGCAGTCCCGGGTCAGCACTGAGTGCGATGACGTGGACGAGCCGATGTCCGGAATCGGGAGTGGAGATCCATGCTTCCCACGCGGATTGAATTCCGTAGCTGAGCGCAGATTCGGGCAGTACGGCGCGGTTCAGTCGTCGCAGACGACCGCGAAGTTGCCACGGCTTCCCGCGACAGGACTCGGGAGCTTCCATGAAGACAGCATATCGACCTTCCGGCATTTCCCGGCGACGACCGGTGAAGACCTTTTGTGCCAGTCGGAGTGTCCCGTAGAGGGATGTGGTTTCGGCCGACAGGACTCCCAGCACGTCATCGCGAATCTCGGTGGTCAGAGCGGGTGGGGCGTCGTCCAGTCCGGCGGTGCTGCGCTGTTCTGAATCGAGTGCAGCGGCACCTGCGGAGTCGATCATGGAGACAAGGTCAGTGGGCGCCTGTTCGGCCAGGGGCACGACGCGAATTTCGTCCGAGAGCAGATCGGGTGATTCGGAAGCCAGTGACGCGGCGGCCTGAGTGGCTGCGGAGTTCACGGTGGGGGCCGAACCACGCATGGTCACGGCCCAGATCATGCCAAGGACCACAATCCCGGCCAGCATCAGTGTCAGTCGGCGAGTGCCGCTGACGATCTGAGCGTGTCGCTGGTTGCTGCGGGATCGGAAACGCACGAGTGTCCTCGGGATCGGAAACAGTACGGGAGTGGGGGGACGTGGAAGCAGTGAGCTGGCGGACGGCCCCCGCATATCTGCTTCCAATTCTAACATCCTGACGTCAATAACCGCAATTCAGGTATGCTGGGAGGTTCCGGCGTTGCCGGAAAATCCGGAAGAATTGGCTTTTTATGACCTGAGTCCGGGGGGATTGCAGCGGATACAGCAGTTTCAGGGGTTTGTTGTTTTCTCAAATGGGTAATTGCTGGCGAACGGCAACGGTACGCCCTCTGTGGGGGTTTCCCCGACATAAAGTCCCACGAACTGATCGCGGTCGTGCGCTTTCAGGCAGGGCATGCAGGGGGCCTTATGGGACTCAAATCTTACTCGCAATCAGACATCAGACTACCGGACGACGACGGCATTGAGTACGGCGTTGCAGCCGTCATGCATCGCGCTGAGGTCTCCGAATCTGCATCGCAGCTGGTGGAGATTTCCTGGCGGGATGTGGATTCCACGGCCCGCATTGTGATTGCGGACAACAGCCATTCAGCAGCGGTGATGTGTCGTGGTCTGCAGCTGGCGGGCTATCAGTCGGTGCGTTTGATTCACAACGTCCATGATCTGCTGAAAGAGATGCGTGGTGGGCGAGTGGATCTGGTACTGCTTGATCCGGACAGCGCGGGCTTTGCGGGGTCTGCGGTGCTGCAGGCGGCGGGTGTGGATCCCGAGATTCGCAGTATTCCGATCATCATCGTGAGTCAGGATCAGGGGCCCGAGGCGCGGCGTGAAGCGCTGGATTTCGGGGCCAGTGACTTCCTGAAAAAGCCTCTGGATTCCACGGAGCTGCTGCCGCGGGTCAGAAACCTGCTGGTGGTGCGTCGGTATTATCGTCGGGAAGTCGATGTTGACGACCGCATTGAAGGTGAGGTTCAGCGGCGTACTCGAGACCTGCAGGAGTCGCGTGACGGACTGATTCTGTGTCTGGCGCGGGCCGCTGAGCATCGCGACAACGAGACCGGCAATCACGTGATTCGTGTGGGGCGCTATTCAGCGATTATCGCGCGGCAGCTGGGCTATCCGGAAGCACAACTGGCAATGCTTGAGCAGGCTGCTCAAATGCATGATGTGGGGAAAATCGGCATTCCCGATTCGATTCTGTTCAAGCCGGACAGTCTGGCAGTGGATGAATACGAACTGATGAAGAAGCACTGTGCTCTTGGTCGTCAGATCATCGAGCCCTATACGGGGCGAGACTGGGATCAGCTGCAGCAGCATACGACTGTGGGTGGCAGTCTGCTGCAGGACGCCTCAGGCAGTACTCTGCTGACCATGGCCGCAAGGATTGCTCAAAGTCATCACGAGCGCTGGGACGGTGGTGGGTATCCACTGGGTCTGAAAGGTGCAGACATTCCACTGGAGGGTCGGATTGTTGCGGTGGCTGATGTCTTTGATGCTTTGTCCAGCCGTCGCCCCTACAAGCCTCCATTTCCGCGTGAGCAGTGTTTTGCAATTCTGCGGGAAGGTCGAGGGACTCAATTCGATCCGGCAGTGCTGGACGCATTTTTTGAGTGTGCAGCCGAGATTCTGGAAGTGCGGCTGCTGCTGATGGATCAGGAAGACGCAGTACGCGACGCAGGTCTCTGACAGAACAAGCGGGGTCAGGACAGGCTGAGTCCTGAGGGATGGCTTTTGAAGCGTTCGGCCAGCCGCGGCATCAGTCCGTAGGCGAAGGCCAGCAGTTTGATGGGATGGATGGTGGGAATGGTGGCCTGCTGTTCCATCTGCATACGGCATGCACTGCAGTCAGTCGTGCCGGCGACAGCATCGATTGTCTGCATGGTCTGCATCACGTCGCGACCGATTCTGAGCGACGTATTGAAGTGCTCGGCAGCCAGTCCGAAGGTTCCGGCCATACCGGTGCAGCCTTTTTCAAATTCCACGACTTCGAGTTGTGGAATGAGCCTGAGCAGTTGTGGCATGGCGACTTCACGGTTCAGTGCGCGGATGTGACAGGGCGTATGCCACGCCACCTTCATGGGCAGGGGCGAGAAGTCCCTGCGGAGCTGACCTCGACGATGCAGATCCAGCAGGAAACTTCCGGCATCGTGTGTCTGTTCAGCAACTGCCTGGGCATCCTCTGAGCCGATCAGGGCGAGATATTCAGATTTGAGGCACAGAGCGGCTGAGGGTTCTGTGCACAGAATCGGGTAGCGTTCGCGGGCTGGCTCGCTGAGTTCCCTCAGGTTTCTGATGGCCGCATCGCGGGCCGAGGGCAGGTCTGCGGCTGAGATCATGTTCATTCCGGAGATGGTCTGATCGCGTGGAATGTAGACACGAAAACCGTTGTGTTCGAGCACTCGTACGAAGGCTTCGGCCAGTTCCGGATCATGATGATTGGCGAAGTAATCAACGAAGTAAACGACAGTCGGGCGTGAGCTGCCCGGGGCGCCGTTATTGTCTTCACGGCGGACACGGAGTGTTTCCAGGAACGGCCTCGCGGCAAAGGCGGGCAGGCGGCGAGCAGCAGCGAGTCCGGTAAATCGCTGCAGCAATCGTCGTGCGGGACTGTATCTGAGCAGTGGATTGACGATCCACGAAAAGCGTGAAGCAATGCGCCCCCATGTGTGCACACGCGACAGCAGCCACTGAGTTCTGGTCAGGCCATGAGTCCGCACGAACTGGGCTCGCGCTTCCAGCACAATCCGCGGAATCTCAACTTCAGACGGGCAGTCAATGCGACACTGCTGGCAGTTGAAACAGCTTTCAATCACAGGCCGTATGGATTCACTCTGCAGCAGATCGGCCGGGGCATCAGCGCACAGAGCACGGCGGAGCAGGTTGGCTTTTGCTCGAGGTGTCACGTCTTCCGCGGTACTGGTATCGACGAACGGACACATCCGCTCGGTTGGCAGCGGGACGCGACAGGACGCACAGCCATTGCAGCGTACCACAGCCTCGGCTGCCTGTTCAGGTTCCCACGCGAACTGCAGAATCGGCAGGGGCGATGCCGCAGGTGCTCCGGGATTGGTGTTGAGCTGAGTTTCCCGCAGGAACCCGGTGAGTGGTTGGGGATCAGCACTGATGATTTTTTCGGGATTGAGCAGGTTCAGTGGGTCAAACAGCTTCTTCACCTCGCGGAAAACGCTGACCAGCGGTCCATACTGGCGACCAATCCAGGGCGTCCTTGAGATTCCATCCCCGTGCTCGCCACTGTTCGTCCCGTTGACTCGGGCCACTTCCGCGTACAGATCATTGGCGATGTCCATCAGCACGGTGGGTTCGCCACGACGCGGGGGAGCCATGAACGGGCGAAAATGCAGCTGCCCCGAGGCCGCATGAGCATACAGGCTGGCTGTAACCTCGTGTTTCTGAAAGACACGCCGGGCACGCAACAGGAATTCCGCCAGCTGATCCGGTGGCACTGCAAGGTCTTCGACGAATGGCAGAGCACGCTGGTCACCGCGAATCCCGGCCAGCATGGAGACGACCTGCGAGGGCAATCGCCAGAGAAATTCCACCTCGTCGAAGTCGATCGCCGTGCGTGAACAGCGAAAGTCGATCTGCTCGGACCGCAGCAGCAGCTGCAGATCCTGCAGACGCTGAGTCGCATCGCGAGCACTGCCGGAGGTGAATTCCACGACCAGCCCGGCTTCCGCTTCCGGTGAAATCATCTGATGGAAACGAGGATCTGCCTGCCGACCAAGACTGAGCAGGCGTCGGTCCAGCAGGTCACAGGCGGACGGATCCATGGGCAGGATTCGCTGTGTGGCCAGAATCGCCTGATCGAGGCTGGCAAACAGCAGCAGTGCGGCCGAGCGATGTTCCGGCAGCGCCATCGTGTGCAGTGTGGCTTCTGTGAATAACGCCAGCGTCCCTTCTGAGCCGGCCAGCAGACGCGGCACGTCCAGCCGTCCTTTCATCAGGATTCCGCGCAGCATATATCCGCTGCTGTTGCGCAGCAGTGGTGGCTGGTACTGGCGGATCAGTGCCTCGCTGGAAGCCAGCAGCTCAGCCAGCCCCGTCACAATCTCGTTTTTGCGAGTAGCCGCCGTCCGGGCTGCCAGTGCCGCGCCAGGCGATGCCTGCACACCATCTGCCGCAGATGAACTGAGACTGACAATCTGCGGGACCGAGGAATCCGGAGCACCAATCCCCTCCATTCCAAGTTCAAATTTCTGCCCACCGGAAACCACGCATTCAATACTGACGAGGTGGTCACGGGTGGAGCCGACGCGAACGGCATGCGCCCCGGCAGCATCAACCGCCAGCATGCCACCGATGGTGGTCACCCGACTGTTGGATGGATCCGGAGCAAAATAGCGACCGTGAGGGCGAAGTGCCGCATTCAGCTGGTCACGAGTCATTCCGGGCTGAACCCGCACCCGTGTGGGCTCAATCGACAGTATCTGGTTCATGTAGCGTGAAAAGTCAATCACGATGCCGCGACCAATTGCACCACCCGCCAACCCCGATCCCGCACCGCGAGCAATCAGTGGAATGCCCTGCTCGGCCGAATACGCCGCGAGGCGGACAACGTCTGCCGTGCCAGCCGGCAGGGCCACTGCCAGAGGTTCGATTTCAAACAGACTGGCGTCCGTGGCATACAGCGACAAGGCGGCCCGATCAATGCGCAACTGGCCATCCAGCAGGTCTGCAAGGTCTTCCGCGATTCTTTTTCGCCGTTCTTCCACAAGCTGCTTCCTGCTGATCGCCTGCTGATCGGTCTGCCGCTTCACACTCCGCGGCGTTTCAGATCCTGCTGTCTGTATCTTTCTGCGGTTTCCAGGTCAAAACGAGGATGATCATCACGCATCACAGATTTGCGGTGTCGAGCTGCACATCGGTAACACACCAGCATATCACCCATGAACGAATACAGAAGCATGTCAAGGAACGCAGCGACCATCAGGAACCCAATCGCCAGTACCGGCTGATACCACGCCCAGGCCGTGCAGCTGGCCACAGCAGCCGTTGCCACAATGGCCAGACCAAGCGCCGGCGGGAAGTCTTTCTGCCGCCACAGATCCGAACAACCGCAGATCCGACAGCGAGCGAGACTGCCGGACTGGTAATCCGCCACCCCCTCTGATCGGCTCCAGCCACACCCGTCACAACAAACAGGGGCATCCGGAGGATCCGGTGCGGTGACTTTGCGACCACCGCAGGCCGGACACTGAAAGATAATGTGACTGCTCATACACTTCAGTCTAGTCAAAACGACGGCGAATCGGCATTCCGAAAGGAACAGCATTCAGGGAAAAGCGGGAAGATCGGGAAAACCGCCGGGGCCCGTCAGAGCGGCAGCCCAAAGTCACGTTCCAGCAAAGCAGCCGACATTTCCCCCATGAACACAAGGATCAGAATCGCAAACAACACTCCAGTGGCCGACTGAGTATTGCGGTACTGCAGAATGCTGCGAACGAGGATCGCAGCCAGCAGCGGCCCCAGCACCCCTCCCAGAACTCGCAAACTCAGCCAGAGCCAGCGAATCAGGTCCAGCGTCTGCAGATCGATTTCCAGAAGTCCAGACAGCGTGGCGGCCAGACGGACCAGCGCTGCTATCGCCAGGACCGGACAAAACCAGCGGAGCGGCTGCAGAGACATCGTGGGTGTTGTGAGGTACCAGTGTCCCAGCAGCATCGCCGTCAACGTGGCACCCAGAACGGCGGCAGATCCCACGTCAGCCAGCAGCTGCAGCCATAAAGGGCCCGTGCGGGCTGCCGTGACCGCCTGCACCACCAAAGCAGCTGTCAGGGACAGACTGATGATCCAGATACTAAGCGTACCCGGAGTGCGACGTCCAAGTTTCCAGAAGATATGAGCAGGCCATGCTACAGCCGCTGCAGCGAACGCCAGTTTCCTGAGCCATTCCGCACCTGCCGCCGCCGTTGCCAGCTCTCGTTCACTGGCCGCCGCGACTGCGGAACGCCCGAAACCCGTCAGAGCCGCCGGCTCAACAGCCAGCACCAGCAGCACGGTCAGACCCAGCACCACCAGCATCTGAATTCGAAAAAAACCGTCGGCGACTTCACGACGAGGCATCAACAGCCACATCAGCGAAATACCGGCTGCAAGCTTCAGCACAAACAGGGCGATCATTCCGGCTGCCGCTCACTTCCCCTGAATCAATGACATCGCCTCAGCGCGACTACCCACATTCGTGCGGAATTGTCCACGCACAGCACTGGTGACCGTCAGGGCCCCCGGTTTCTTCACACCCCGAATCGTCATACAGGTGTGCTCGGCTTCCACCACGACAATCACACCCAGTGGTGACAGCTCGGTTTCAATCAGGTCCGCGATCATATGAGTCATACGTTCCTGAACCTGCGGTCGGCGAGCCACTTCATCGACCACTCGGGCCAGCTTGCTGAGCCCCGTCACTTTGCCCTGAGGAATGTAGCCAACATGAGCGCGGCCCATGAAAGGCAGCAGATGATGTTCACACATGCTGTTGAACGAGATGTCACGCACAAGAACCAGCTCGTCGTACTGCTCTTCGAAAACCTTCTGCAGGTGACGCCCAGGCTCAAGATGCAGCCCGCCGAAAATCTCTGCGTACATCCGCGCCACACGCATCGGGGTTTCACGCAGACCATCACGGTCAGGATCCTCACCAACCGCCAGCAGCACTTCACGGATCGCTCGTTCAATACGCAGCTGGTCCACCGCGCGATGTTCCGGCGGTACCGCTGCTGCAGCAAGAATGGATTTGATGTCAGGCATTGCGAATGTTTCAGGTGTGATATGCGAACCTTCGGCGGATCAGCAGCAAATTCTAAGGCGGAAGAATGCCGGAAACACGAAAAACGGGTGCGTTTCCGAAGATCTGTCGAACTTGGCAGGGAATTTCCAGGACAGCATGCGAGAAACAGGGCGAAATTTACGGTTTCTGAGACGCAGACAGGGGCCCTGACAGCAATATCCCGCCTTCCGGAATTCTCCGTTACACTCGACCGCCAGAATGTTTCCTGCCTGCCGGCCACGTCCCAAACGTTCCTCCGCCAGGAACCTCGTTTCTGCAAAGGGTGTTTCATGTCTGATCGTATGCTCGCTGGAAAAGTGGCCCTCGTCACGGGCTCCGGACGTGGTTTGGGACGAGGCTTTGCCGAGCATCTGGCGCGGTTGGGGTGTCGAGTCGGTATTCACGGGATGCGCGAAACGGGCCCCGCAGAATACGGGGAAGGCACAACGCTGACTCAGACCGCTCTGGACATCGCCCAGCAGTTTCAGACCCAGACCTGCCGAGTCATCGGGGACCTGACGGACCAGCAGCAGGTGCAGCGAATCGTCAGCGAGGTCAGCGAGCAACTGGGGCCCATTGACATTCTGGTGCACAACGCCGGAGGCGACATCGCGGCGGCCGGTGGAAAACCCAATCCCAATGACTGCGTGGGCATCAAACTGGAAGACGTACGCGCCGTACTGGACCGTAACCTGCTCAGCACCATCCTCGTCTGTCAGGAAGTGGCGAAGGGGATGATGCCGCGAAAGACCGGTCGCATCCTGACTCTCAGCTCCATCTCCGCGTTCCGCGGAATTCCCAACAGTTCCATCTATGCGACCGCCAAAGCCGGTGTCGTGGAATACACACGGTGCCTCGCTGAGCAGCTGCGAACCTATAACATCAACGTGAATACACTGGCCCCCGGTGATACGCGAACCGGTCGATTTCTGGGAACACGCAAGGTCGAAGAATCGCGACTGGCCACTGACGGGACTCTGGACCGCGTTGGCATGGTCGACGAGGTGACTCGGGTGGTGGAATTCTTTGCCGGTCCGTTGGGAGCCTTTGTCACCGGACAGGTCCTGCGAGTCGACGGCGGCTCACAGATCTGGCCGGCCTGAACCAACCGCAGGCCCCCTCCCCTCCCCTCCTTTTCGGGAGGGCGAGGCTCCCGCCGAGCCGCACGCCCCCGCACAATCGCATCACGAACACTTCGGCTCAGCAGGAGCTTCGCCCTCCCCAAACGCAAAGCTCCCGCCGAGCCGCACGCCCCCACACAATCGCATCACGAACACTTCGGCTCAGCAGGAGCTTCGCCCTCCCAAAACGCGAGGCTCCCGCCGCGCCGCACGCCCCCGCGCAATCGCATCACAAACACTTCGGCTCAGCAACAGCTTCGCCCTCCCAAAACGCCAGGCTCCCCCCCCCGCCGAGCCGTGGGAAATTGTCCGTGTCCCCTTGGCGTCGTTCGCCGACAACCGTAGCCCGAGCATTCCTGCTCGGCCCCATCCCCCAAAAAACACCGGGGATCTTAAGCCCGACAAAAAGCTCGTGCCCGGGCTGAAGCCAAGGCTACGCCGTTCGAACGCAACCCAACCCCCACACGACCCCTCCCTCAACCCCACAATTTCCAGCATTCCATCACCCCCACAGTTCAAAATCCCCCACCCCCCCCACACAATACCCCCACGCACCATCGCCCGCGCGGCGGCGAACAGGTAGTCCGCCAGGCTGCGGGCCAGCTCGGTCTTGCCGACGCCGGTCGGCCCGAGGAACAGGAAGCTGCCGATCGGCCGGTCGGGGTCCGACA
>CAIOKE010000190.1 GCA_903858815.1 uncultured Planctomycetaceae bacterium
ATGGCGTCCACTTCGCGGATGTGGCTGAGGAATTTATTGCCCAGTCCTTCGCCTTCGCTGGCGCCTTTGACGATGCCGGCAATATCCACCAGTTTGAGCGCTGCGGGGATGACTTTCTGAGGCGGAATGTACTTTGTGATTCGCTGCAGACGCTGATCAGGAACGCTGACGATGCCTTCGTTCGGTTCAATTGTGCAAAACGGGTAGTTGGCACTTTGAGCTGCAGTGGAACAGGTCAATGCATTGAACAGAGTGCTCTTGCCAACGTTCGGCAGGCCAACAATTCCGGCTTCCATGAATCAGATTCCAGCTGATCAGAGTTAAAAAGGCCCTGAAAGTGCAGGGCGCGGCGAGGGAGTGTAGCAGATTTTTGAGCGATCGCGGGGCAGAATCCGCCCGGATTTTCGACGTTGCCGGGGCTGAAACTGGTCTTGCCGATCGGCAGAAATTGCTGGTAGTCTTCCCGCCGGAGGTCGCTGTGTGATGTTCCGTGTCCGCTTAAAAACCCCACTGCAGGCTGTCACAGTCCGGTTCTGGCCGGTTGCTGCCGCCGCTGTTTTAAGCTTTTTCAGCGGTGGTTGTCTGAACCCCGGCTTGACTCGCATGCCGCAGTGCCTGTCGGCCCATCCACTGCAGGAAACTCGAGCCTGGGAACAGCATTACCCGTTCTCTGAACCGGAGCTCGGACCCGCATCTGAATCCGTACCGCGCGGGTTTGACCGCCCTCGTTCCAGTGCCCGGCGGGCGGCGGAACAGCGAGTCTTTCAGGGACTACCGGCCGGGCCGGAATCCGAGTCAGCCGTCCCGAACGCTCGCAGATACCAGCGGGCACTGAACTGAGACTCTGGGATGTGCAGGCACGAGTACTGCACCCCTACGTGGAAACTCTGCCACAATTTCGTGTGACGTATGGATGTGTCCATCCTGCGGTGTACTGCGTGATAACAGTCATGGAGCGTGATTCGGGCTGGGCACGTCCCCTGCAGGAAGGGCGTTTAATCGATCAGTCGGTTCACGAAGGGCTGAAAGAAAAACGCCACCTTCATAAGTTTCAATGGCCTCACGGTTGAATCGTCGGAGTTCCTCTTGAGATTCCTTACTTCAGAAACATTTTGCAACGAGACTCTCAAGGCACCTACTCAGCAGTCGTGACGGCAGACGCCCGGCGCGAGGTCCAACGCTGCCTTGCAATTCTACAAAAATGGGGGCCCCGTGGGCACCCTCAATTCCGTTTGGTCCGGGCGATTCTGGGGACGACTGCGGGGATGGACGCCTGCGGGGCCACACGACCTCAGTTGCTGTCGATGGTACGATCGCGCCTCGCTGCGATCGGTGTTGATTTTCCGAAACGACAAATGTCCGATCGCTCACCCAACCGAGCCCGTTCGCAGGGGCCATCCACTGGCGGCATTCGCCTTTGACGTGCTGCAGCCACGCCGTTCACTCGAGGCCGACGGCCCTGGGGACACACCATGTCCATCGCTGCTTTCGTTGGCCGTGTGGCGGTGGGGACACACCGTGTTCGCGGGGACACACCATTTCCTTGGGCGGCGGCGGGGCAGCGGGGACACACCACTTCGGCCAAGATCCGATATGGCGGTTGCATTCCGGATGCGAGAGTTGTTGTTTTTCCGAAACGACAACTGACCGATGCGCTCCGCATGCCGGGGCGACTCGCAGGGGCCACCCACCGGCGGCATTCGCCTTTGAGGTGCTGCATCCACGCCCGTTCCACGACGCCAGGGGCCGTGGGGACACACCAAGTTCGCGGGAGTTCGCGAGTTCGCGGGGACACACCACTCCGGCTGCATGTCGGTCGCTGTCCGTTTGATCAGAGGCTGTGGGGACACACCATTTCCTTGGACGGCGGCAGGGCAGAGGGGACACACCGCTTCGACCACGATCCGATATGGCGGTTGCATTACGGATGCGAGAACTGTTGTTTTTCCGAAACGACACATGACCGGTGCGTTCCGCATGCCGGTGCTACTCGCAGGGGCCACCCACTGGCGGCATTCGCCTTTGCGGTGCTGCAGCCACTCGCTTCACTCGAGGCCAACGGCCCTGGGTGGCCCTGGGGACACACCATGTCCGTCGCTAGTCTCGTTGGCCGTGGGGACACACCACTCCGACTGCACGTCGGTCGCTATCCGTTTGACCTAAGGCTGTGGGACACACCAGTTCCTTGGGCGGCGGCAGGGCAGCGGGGACACACCACTCCGGCTGCAAGTCGGTCGCTGTCCGTGCGATCAGAGGCTGCGGGGACACACCATTTCCTTGGTCGGCGGCAGGGCAGCGGGGACACACCACTTCGACGACGATCCGATATGGCGGTTGCATTCTGGATGCGAGAGTTGTTGTTTTTCCGAGACGACAAATGACCGAGGCTCTCCGCATGCCGAGGCTACTCGCTGGGGCCACCCACTGGCGGCATTCGCCTTTGACGTGCGGCAGTCCCTCCCATCCCAGCGGGCCAAGGGCGGTGGGGACACACCGAGTTCGGGGGGACACACCATTTCTGGGGGTGTGGGGACACATCCGTTCTGCGAAGGTCGCGGAGTTGCGGATGCGGCAGTCTTGGGGACACACCATGTCAGTCGCTGGTCTTGTTGCGATCCCGGCTGGATGCGGATACTGTTGTTTTTCCGCGACGATGAATTTCCGATGCGATCCATATGCCGGTGCTACTCGCTGGGGCCACCCACTGGCGGCATTCGCCTTTGATGTGCTGCGGTGCCAACCGCGGAGGCAAGGGGCCATGAGGATACACTTGTCCTGCGGAGGCCGAGAGGCCGTGGGGACACACCACTTCCGCAGTTGTCCGTGCTGCCCTCCACTTCGGCAAGTGGTGGTGTTGTTTTTCAGCAACGGCCATTGCTGGATTGCTGCGAGGCTTCTTCCCATCCGACGTTGCCCCTCGACAACGCTCTGTTGTTAGTCGAATCGCTCACAGTCGGGCAGTCTCGGCGATTGACGACCACCGTTCCGTGAATGCACGTGTTCAGCATTTTGCCAGTTGCGCCCATCATGTTTTCAAAATCAAGCTGTCGATCTGAATCACTGTACTGACAGCCACAGCAACCACCGTTAAGATCCACGCTGGCTGTCGCATTTCGGCAGCGTCGCGTGGCCACTCCGGGAATTCCTGTATGTCCTTTGTCTCCACCACGATCGCTTCGTTGTTCACTCATCGACCCTCGCGACGAATCAGCGGCCCGTCGCAACTCACGCGACTCCCACGTCGGCTCCAATGTTCGCTCCTGCATCCACATCTACTCCTGCAACCACATCTGCTCCTGCAACCACATCTGTTGCAACCGCTGGTGCTGTTGCTGGTGTTGCTACTGACTGCGTTTGTTCCAACCAGTGCTGCGGCATCGACAGATGAGGGGATAGAGTTCTTTGAGAAACGGATCCGACCGATTTTTGTCCAGCGCTGTGAGTCCTGTCATTCCACAGCATCTGGAAAGTCGGGTGGCGGTCTGTTGCTGGATCACCGGGATGGCTGGGTTCGAGGTGGTGACAGTGGTCCGGCGGTGATTCCCGGTGAGCCGACTGCCAGTCTGTTAATCAAGGCCGTGCATTACGGGGACGAAGGCCCACAAATGCCTCCGCAGGATAAAGGGGGCAAACTTCCGGAACAGGAAATTCAACTATTGGAAGAATGGGTCCGCATGGGGGCTCCCGATCCGCGCACCCTGGCAACTCGAATTGGCGGCATGACCCCCGAACAGTCCCGTGAATGGTGGGCCTTCCAGCCACTGCCCTCACTGACTAAGCGATTACAACCGGCAGATCTGGATCGAGCCCTGCAGCAGCTTCGGGACCAGCAGGCGTTGGCAACGGCCAAACCCGCTGATGCTCGCACTTTATTGCGGCGACTGCACTATGATCTGACTGGACTGGCCCCTTCGATGCAGCAGGTCGACTCATTCGCTGCCGATCCCTCGGCGACCGCATGGCAGGCAGAAATCGAGCGACTGCTGCAGTCACCGCAGTATGGTATTCACTGGGGACGTCACTGGCTGGATGTGGTGCGTTATGCGGATACGGCCGGCGAAAATACCGATCGGCCGTTGCCGCATGCGTGGAGATTTCGGAACTGGGTCATGCAGTCGCTTAATCGCGATCTGCCGTTCGATCATTTCACTCGCATGCAG
>CAIOKE010000191.1 GCA_903858815.1 uncultured Planctomycetaceae bacterium
ACTTCGCAAAAAAATGACAAGCGACAGGTGCACACGCGTTACACACAATGCACCGCACTGCCATCGCTCATTACATCGTCCACGGCACCAGCCCCCCCCCCCTCAGCGACCACCAAGCACCAGCTCGGGGACGATGCCGAGGCTCGCCTTTACTGAATGGTTATCAGCCCACGGAATGGCGGAGTGTGTGTGTTTGCTGAAGACGGCCGGGCAGGAATGCCCGGGCTACGGTTGTCGGCGAAACGCGAGGGAGGAACACGGACAGTTGACTTCGGCTCGCAAGGAGCCTCGCCCTCCCAGGAGGACAACGAAAACGGGAAACTACTCAACACTCCCACTATCGTCTTTCCGTGTCTTCCGTATCTTCCGTGGTGAAAACAAAACACACAAACACACCACCCGTCGGTTTCCACCGACGGCTCGCCTCGGAGGCTCGATCGCGGTGGACCACACGGGCTGAAGCCCACGCTACGACCACCAAGCACCAGCTCGGGGACGACGCCGAGGCTCGCCTTTACTGAGTGGTTATCAGCCCACGGAATGGCGGAGTGTGTGTGTGCTGAAGGTGGCCGGGCAGGAATGCCCGGGCTACGGTTGTCGGCGAACTACGACAGCGGAACACGGACAGTTGACTTCGGCTCGGCAGGAGCCTCGCACTCCCGAACGGGAACTTCACTAACCACTGACCACTCTTCAAAACCTTGCGCGCCGCTGCGACAGGTATTCCACCAGCGCTTTATCAAATGGCATGCTGGTGTCCAGTGGAACATAATCCGCCCCCATCGACTGACAGGTCGTCCTGTAACGTTCCCGCAATTCCGCCAACGCCTGCAGATAATCGGCTCGCACACCTGCCGCATCCACAATTTCATTGTCACCCTGCTCGGGCTCCAACAGATCCACAGCACCGGAAAACGGAAACGTTGCTTCAGCCTCGTCCAGAATGTGAAACAGAATCACATCGTGACCTCGAAATCGCACCGCCCGCAATGCCTCCAGAATCTCATCAGGATCCGCCAGCAGATCAGACATCAGCATCAGCAGACTGCGATGCCGAATCATCGATGCCGCCTGCCGCAGACACGACGCAATCTGCGACCCGCCCGTCGGCTGGCACTGCTGCAGGACTGACAGAATATCACCCAGCTGAGACCGACGGCTGCGCGCTGGCAAACTGGCCTGCAACCGGTCACCAAAGGTCATCAGACCCACCGGGTCCTGCTGGTGAATCATCAGATAACTGAGCGCCGCTGCCAGACAGACCGAATAATCAAACTTCGTCAGCTTCTGCCGCCACGTGTATCCCATACTGCGCGACAGATCCATCAGCAGATAACCCGTGATATTCGTCTCGGCCTGATAACGACGAATGTAGATACGGTCAGTGCGAGCAAACACCTGCCAGTCAATATCCCGCGGATCATCGCCCGGCTCATATCGCCGATGCTCACTGAACTCCACACTGAAACCCTGAAACGGGCTGGCATGCAGACCCGACAGCAGTCCCTCCACAATGAATTTGGCGCGCAGGTCCAGTCGAGCAATGCTTTGAATCACTTCCGGCTTCAGGTATTTTTCAGCTGACGACATCCCTGAACACCCTGCCGCAAAGAATCCTCCGTCACAACGTCACACCAGCTGTGCCGCCATCTCACCCGCATGGTAACTGCTGCGCACAAACGGACCACTGGCGACCATGCTGAACCCCAGCTTTTTCGCCTGCTCACCAATTTCATCGAATTCCTCCGGCGGCAGAAAACGCTCCACCGGAAGATGCTCTGGACTGGGCTGCAGATACTGCCCCAGTGTCAGCATGTCACAACCCACCCGACGCAGGTCCGCCAGAACTTCATAAAGCTCTTCAAGAGTCTCTCCGAGCCCCAGCATCAGGCCACTCTTCGTGGGCATCTCAGGAGCCTCCTGCTTGACCTGCTGCAGCAGGTCCAGAGTCCTCTGGTAGTCCGCATTCCGCCGCACACGATGATACAGACGCGGTACTGTTTCCGTATTGTGATTGAACACGTCCGGACGTGATTCAATCACTCGAGTCACCGCGGCCCGGTTGCCGCGAAAGTCCGGAGTCAACACTTCGATCTGAGCCCCGGTTCGCTGACGCACCGCCACCACCGTCTGATACCAGTGCTCAGCACCGCCGTCCGGCAGGTCATCACGAGTCACCGAGGTGATGACGACATACTTCAGCCCCAGACGCGCAGCCGCTTCAGCCACCCGCTCAGGCTCGTCCATCTCCAGCTCTTCCGTCTTACCCTTCGGCACCGAACAGAAACCACAGGGCCGAGTACACACGTTGCCACCAATCATGAATGTGGCTGTCTTCGTCGACCAGCATTCTGTCCGGTTCGGACACTTCGCACTTTCACAGACCGTCTCCAGACGCAGATCGGCAATCACATCACTGGTAAATGCCATACCCGGCTGCGGCAACGGTCGCTTAAGCCACCGCGGCAGACGACGAACAACCGCGCCCGGATCCTGAGCCATCAAGGGCAGGGAATCAGAATTCGGAGCTGTGATGATCGGTAAACTTGTCATGAATCAACGCTCGCGTTCGAGTCAAAAACGGATGGCCCGTATGCAGATGATACTCAGGATAACCCACTTGCTCACACAAATGAACCGCCAGTGCAGAACGAATCTGAGCCATCGGAGTCGGACGGACACGCTCTGCATTCAGTGACGAAATTCGTTCGCCCGATAAACCCCGACCAATTTCCCGCGCTTCGTCCAGACGCGGACTGACATTCAGATACACACCAAAACTGGTCACTCCCTGCTCGACACAAATCCCCAGCTCGGCGATCACGCCATGCCGACCATGCACCGCTGTCCCATCCCGCGGGTCCACATGCGCAACCACCTGCAGGTCCCGACATGCCAGCACCACCGCCCGCTGCAGACACACCCGAAACTGCTCAGCCTCCAGACCACACTCAGCTAATGACACCATCACATACGCAGCCAATTGACCCGGCTGATGCAGAATCACCCGACCGTCACGCCGCACCCGATGCACCCGGATCAAACGCGATTCCAGCTCGCGAGCATCCGTGGGAAGTTCCAGCAGACTGGCACCCTGACCCACTGTCACACAAGGCGGATGCTCACACAATAACAACGCCGCACTCATCCGACTTTGCTGACGCACCTCATGAACCATCAGCTTCTGCAACGCAAGCACAGACGAGATTTCCGCACAGCCCAGCAGACGCACCTCCGCCGCCGTCGCCGTTCGCTCAGAAAAATCATCCCAGTCGATCTGTGCCATGATACCCAGCCAAATCCCCGCAAAAACCCCAATCAACAACATTCGTCCGTCTCAACTCACCCGAGGCAATCCCGGATTATAGCGCCAAAGCCCCCCCAAAAACCCACCCACGTTTCCAAAGAACAGCGGTTCCCCGGAAATTCCAACGGAAATGGTGAACCAACCCGCCGTTTTGCGGAATTGCACACAGGTCTGGCTGTTCCCAAACCCGTTTTCGCCTATGGTGTCTCTGACGTCTCCGACCCGCTGAACTCCACCGCCGAGCCATATCGATGGGTTATCGAAATCTGCAGGAATGTCTTCGCGATCTGGAAAAACACGGCCAATTGCTGCGGATTTCCTGCGAAATTGACGCCCAGCTGGAGGCGGCCGAGATTCACCGCCGAGTCTGTGAGCGAGGCGGACCGGCTCTGCTGTTCGAAAACGTTCGCGGCTGCCGCTTCCCCATGGCCAGCAACCTGTTCGGCACACTGGACCGCGCTCGGTTCATCTTCCGCGACGCACTCCGCTCCGTCGAAACACTGGTTCAGCTCAAAAAAGATCCCGCCTACCTGCTGAAACACCCCACTCGCATCCCCGGAACACTGAAAACCCTGTGGTCCATGCGGTTTGCACCGCGCCGCAGCGGGCCCATCATGGAATGTCAGACAACCGTCGATCAGCTGCCGCAACTGAAAAGCTGGCCCATGGACGGTGGCGCCTTCGTCACGCTCCCACAAGTCTACACCGAACACCCGGATCGGCCGGGCTACCTCGGCTCCAACGTCGGCATGTATCGCGTCCAGCTCTCCGGAAATCAGTACCGGCCTAACGAAGAAATCGGACTGCACTACCAACTGCACCGCGGCATCGGCTTCCACCACGCCGCCGCAATCGCTCGCAAAGTCCCGTTCAGAGTCAACGTGCTGGTCGGTGGACCACCGTCGCTGGCCGTCGCCGCTGTCATGCCACTACCAGACAACTTCCCGGAAGTCGCTTTCGCAGGAGCTCTGTCGCAACGCGCCGTGCGGATGGTCCGACAGCCCGGTCGTCCCATGATCTGCGCCGAATGCGACTTCTGCATCTCAGGAACTGTCGACCCCGACCGACTGCTGCCCGAAGGACCCTTCGGTGATCACCTCGGCTACTACAGCCTCGCACATGACTTCCCCGTCATGAAGGTGGACGCTGTCTATCACCGTCGTGACGCCGTCTGGCCCTTCACAGTCGTTGGACGACCACCACAGGAAGATACGATCTTCGGTGCACTCATTCACGATCTGACCAGCCCGGCGATCTCCGCTGTCCTGCCAGGGGTCCACGCGGTACACGCCGTGGATGCTTCGGGAGTTCATCCTCTGCTGCTGGCCATCGGCAGCGAACGTTACGTCCCGTGGGCTCCCGAACGCAGACCCCAGGAACTGCTCACCAACGCCAACGCCATCCTCGGACAGGGGCAGCTGTCTCTGGCCAAGTATCTGTGGATTACCGCAAAGGAAGACTGCCCGGATCTGGAAATCCACGATATCCCGGCCTTCTTCGGACACATCCTGCAGCGAGTCGACTGGACTCGCGATCTGCACTTCCAGACCTGCACAACCATCGACACGCTGGATTACACCGGAACCGGATTGAATTCCGGGTCCAAAGTGGTGGTCGCCGCCTGTGGCGCTGTCCGCAGAAGCCTTGGCCGCGAGCTGCCGAGTGAACTGTCAATGCCCGCGGGATTTCGTGATCCGGCGGTGGTTATGCCCGGGGTACTGGCAGTGTCAGCACCGCAGCATGGCGGACAACCCAACAGCTCTGACGGCGTACCCGAACGTTTCTGTCGCGAACTGACAACCGGCGGCTGGGGCCCCGAATGGCCGTTGATCGTGCTGACTGAAGACAGTCGGTTCTGTGCCGAATCGTTGCGTAACTGGCTGTGGGTCACGTTCACTCGCAGCAATCCGGCAGCCGACCTGTACGGCATTGATTCGTTCACGGACAGCAAGCACTGGGGTTGCCGTGGCCCGCTGGTGATTGATGCTCGCATCAAACCACACATGGCCCCGCCATTAATTTCCGACCCTGCGATTGTGCGGCGCGTCGACCAGCTGGGCGCCCCCGGTGGCCCACTGCACGGTTATGTGTAGCAGGAAAAGGCCTGACTGAGCAGACCATGCGGCGGTGGAAATCGCCGCCTGTGCAATACACTGGCCCCCACCGTGATGCCGAGAATTGCCATCGGACGCATGCGATCTCTGTGTCAAAGATGACCGATCACCCATAATCGCCACGCCGCGTGCATCACCCACGTCCGGCTGCCTGGAAAACAAACCTGTTTTTCACAAAGTTTGGCCGCTCGAGTGATGCAAATTCGCGTCGGCAGCATCAGAATTCACCGCACACTGTTCTGATTTCCACGTGAATCTTCCCACCGAGACCTGCCATGACAAACCACCTGCGCCGCGCCCTGCTGCCCGCACTTGTGCTGTGTTCCCTGCTGTCCGCATTCCCGCAGCTTTCTGCTCAGCAGCCCTTCGTTCTGGAAGCCGTCGACGGCCAGCGCTGGATGAAGGGCAACATGCATACCCACTCGCTGTGGAGCGATGGGGATGACTTCCCGGAAAACCTCGCAAAGTGGTATCGCGACAAAGGGTATCAGTTTCTGGTGTTCACGGACCACAACACGCTGCTGCAGAAGGAACGCTGGCTGAATCTGGCAAAACGCAAAGGCAGCGACAAAGCACTGCAGCGACTGCGTGAACAATGGCCGGCCGAATGGATCGAAATCCGCGGCACGGGTGACACCGAAGAAGTGCGTCTGAAAACCTTCGACGAAATCTTCGCGAAACTGGCTGTACCGCAGGAATACCTGCTGATTCAGGGCGAAGAAATCACCGATCGTTTCGGAAAACTGCCCGTGCACATGTGCGCTGCAAACACCGCCGAGCTGCTGCCACCCACCGGCGGAGAATCCATCACCGACGTGATTCAGCAGAACATCAACGCCGCCACAGCGCGCAGAGAACGAACCGGAGTCCGCACGCTGGTGCATCTCAATCACCCCAATTTCGGCTACGCAATCACAGCCGAACAGCTGATGAAGGTTGTCGGTGAGAATTTCTTCGAGCTGTATAACGGACACCCCGGAGTTCACAACAGCGGTGATGAAAAGCATGCCGGCACGGAACGCATGTGGGACATCATAAACAGTTTCCGCCTGCAGACACTGCAGCTGCCCCTGATGTATGGACTCGGAACCGACGACGGACACAACTATTTCGAAACGGCCTCCGGAAAAGGAGCTCAACCGGGCCGCGGCTGGGTCGTGGTCCTTGCCAGAACACTGGAACCTGATGCGATTGTGGAAGCCCTCGAAGCCGGACGCTTTTACTCGTCTTCAGGAGTCAGCCTGCAGGCCGTTCGCTTCAACGGCAGCAGCCTGAAAGTGGAAGTCCAGGCCGAAGCCGACGTCCAGTACCAGATCCAGTTCATCGGTACCGACCGCGGATTTGATCCGGAATCCCGCACAGCCTCAGACAAACCCGAAGAAGCTGATACTCTGACACGCGTCTACAGCGATCAGATCGGCAAAGTCTATGCCACAGTCGCAGGACCTGTGGCTGAGTACCGTATCACGGGGAAGGAACTTTACATTCGAGCGGTTGTGACGTCGTCAAAGCGACATCCCAATCCTTCGGAAGCCGGTGAGTTTGAGCGGGCGTGGGTCCAGCCCATCGCGATCAAAGGCCCATAACACGGCCTGCTCAGACAAGGCTCTGACACTGCCACAGGCGTTGACCAATTTCCTGCCCCCACGATTCACAGGAAACACAGCGACATGCTGTACGCAATGCACTCACTGCTGACCATTTTCGTCTGCAGCATCTGTGCCACAGTCACGGTGCCCGCAGCGGAAGACGGCTGGCAGGAACCGCAGGATGTCGCCTTCGTGTCACGCCTGGATGGAACCGAACAGCGCTTTGTGGTGCTCAGACCCCGGCACTATCACCCGGCTCAGACGCATGACGTGCTGATCATGCTGCACGGACACGGCTCGGATCGCTGGCAGTTCATTCGACAGGCCCGACCGGAATGCAGCGAATCCCGCAGGTTCGCAAAACTGGCCGGGATGATCTGCGTTTCACCCGACTATCGCGGCACAACATCCTGGATGGGGCCCGCCGCAGAAGCCGATCTGATTCAGCTGATCGACGAACTGCATCAGGGACAGAAAATCGGCAGGATTCTGCTGGTCGGCGGATCCATGGGGGGCACCGCTGCACTCGCATTCGCTGCTCAGCACCCACAGCTGATCGATGGAGTCGTATCGCTGAACGGCACAGCCAACATGCTGGAATATGAGCAGTTTCAGGATGCGATTCAGGCGTCCTACGGTGGCACCAAAGACACCCATCGCGACGTCTATCGGACTCGTTCAGCCGAACTGTTCGCTGCGAACCTGACCATGCCGGTAGCCGCCACGACCGGAGGTCAGGACACACTGGTGCCACCCGACAGCGTCCTGCGTCTGCTGCAGCATCTGCAGAAAGGCGGCTCAGACGTCCTGTCCATCCATCGTCCGGAAGGTGGTCACGACACAAACGCCGCAGATACTCGCGCCGCTCTGGACTTTGTCTGGCGTATCGTGCAGCAGCGAACAGCAGCAGCGACAGAACCACCACTTGTCACCCGTCCACAGAGCCTGAAAGTCGTGTGTCTGGGTGACAGTGTCACAGGCATCTACTATCACACCGGCGGACAGCGCGCATGGCCCGAGCTGCTGAACATCGCACTTGCACGAGCCCTGCCGGGCTGCGATGTGACTGTCATCAATGCCGGAATCAGCGGAAACACGGTCGCCGATGGACTGGCAAGACTGGAACGTGATGTGCTCGTCCACCAGCCACAGATTGTCACCATCAATTTCGGACTCAATGATCTGGCCCGAGTCGGGATGGAACAGTTTCAGCAGGGACTGCTGGAACTGGTGCAGAGAATTCGCGCGGCGGGTGCCACACCCGTCCTGTGTACTCCCAACGCCGTCATTGACACAGCCGGCAGACCAGAACAGAAACTGCAGCAGTTCTGCAATGCCATTCGGGATGCAGCCCGGCAGCAGCAGGCCGCATTCTGCGATATTCAACAAGCAGGACTCGCACTGCGATCCCGCGCGCCGCGCACGTGGCGACTGTCCATGAGCGATGCCATTCATCCGAATCTTGCTGGACATCGCCTGCTGGCGGAAACCGTCTGCCGGCGATTGACAGGCCTGCCCGTCAGCCTCGCTGATGTGCGGCCACAGACAGGCCTGCCCAGAACTCTGCACGTACTAAGTACAGACGGCCGACTGCAAATCCTTGTTATGCAGCCACTGGCCACGCCACTGCAGCACGCACTGCACGAACTGGGACTGACGCACCGCTGCGACGTCACTGTCTGGCCCACAGAAATCGAAGAACAGGGGCAGGTCAGACCCAGAACCCTGCCGGAACTGGAAGCCGATGCTCAGCGCATGGTCCGAACGATGAAACCCGATCTGGTCCTGCTGACATTTCCCGACAGACCACCGCAGCTGGAAGATGAACAGATCATCCACAGCCTGTCATGGATCATGAACTGGTCACTGGACTTCGGCAGAAGTTCGTGGGACTGTTTGGTCGTTCATCCCCAGCTGCTGAGCGACAGCGTGCAGGACAATCCGTGGAACCGCCTGCTGCGTCAGCTGGTGCAGGCTCAGGACCTGCAGCTGCTGGACCGCACCGACACGGAACAAACCTCGCCCGAAGATCTGCTGACCGAAAAACTACGCCCCCTGCTGCTACGGTGAAACGGTTTTCGGTTTTCGGTCGAGCCGTTGGCGGCAGCCATCGGGTGCGACCACCGCGCCGCATAACCAAACCCCAATTTGGCCAAAGGCCAGAGTCAACGCAGCCTCGGGCATCGCCCGAGTACAGGACCCGGTATCATAGCGCGGCTACGCGAATCGAGGGAGTGTTGAATTGAGCTGACAAATTGCGAGATATGATGATCTGCTGTGGATTCCCTCGGATCCACGATTCTAAGGGAGGGATAAACGTGGCCAGTATGGCCCAATTTGTGGCTGCTGTAGAATTGGTCGAATGCTTTGAGGATCTCGAAGACTCACGTTCGAAGGTGAGTCGCAGTGATCCGCTTGTGAGCGTTGCGGCATCAGCAACATGGCGGTATTCGCTGGCGTTGTCCGACTGAATTTCATTTTTCCTTCGGCAATAAACCTCGAAGAGCAGCTGACGCAAGTTCCAGTTTGGCCAGTCCGTGTTCCTTCGCGTGACGTGATTTGGACGGTTCCACGTAGCCACCACCCCGAAGTCTTTCGGCACTGCTTCAGTAAGTGGATTGACATACAGATAGCAAAACGTGCGAAAATGAATAGTGGTTTGCACCCGCCGATTCAAGGCGCTTTGTGGACGCAGTGTCACCAACACAGGGATTGAACCGCTCTATCGAATCAACGCGTAAGCGACTGCGAAAGTCGTATTTGCACAATGCGCAGGTAATCATTTGAGATCTGGAGTTCGTGCCAATGGTGTCTCGAGGGGTGTGTCATCAAGTGTCGATGGAAGTCTCGAAAACGCTTCCGGAGGGTGAATGTGGTATTGCTCCAGCGGTCCATTTTATCCCTGTCTCAGCAGCATCCACGAAAGATGAACCTTTTGGTAAAACGCCATCCCTGCGACTGGAATTGAAAGCTCCTCAGGCAGTTCTCACCGTCATAGTGCACGACCGTGGACATAACATGCCTATGAGATCGCGGTCTTTAGTCGAAAAGAGAGAAACGGATCGCCTGATTTGTACAGTCGTGACAATCAAGCAGGCCTGATGGCACATCGCATGAACAAAAGAACATCGCGACTGAGGCTGAATTCGCATGGAATAGAGTTCCGCCTTTTTTTCTGAGTTCTTCCGCAAGAACGCGGGATTCAGACGTAAGTTTGAGAGCCACGGGGCTCGAAAACGCCAGAATTTTTGCGAAATCGCAAAATCGTCTTCGAGCTGCCTTTGGGACATGCCGATAAGTGCACTTTGGCACACGGAGCCAAAGTGCACAAGGGAACAGGTGTTCTATGTCTGAGCTAGCCCCACCCAAGCTGTCTGGAATATTGCGCGAAGAACTGCGGAAACTGCTGCGCGAAGGCGTTTACACAGCAAGAGATATCAGCGATGCCATATCACCATCTGCCTTGTCGAGATTCCTGAATGGCGCTGAAGAAGAAGCAGGGTTGCGGATCAACACATTCGAGCGCATCCTTCAGAAAATCAACGGGTACACCGAGGTTTTTTTCAACTCGCGGGCACACAGCCACATCCACTACACCGACTGTATTTCTGTCAGTGAGCGAGCAGTCGTTCATCAACCTGTCTGCCTCGCACTCGGCGGAGGTCCTGCCGCCATTTATGGCCGAAACGGCGAATGTTACGCGATCAACGAGGAATTGCGACGCTTCCTTGGTTTTGATTTGGCTCAGCCGTCTTTCGCTGCTCTTACTCCCGTGCACAAAGACCGACAAGCTCACCAACAATTCCTACAGCACGTGCTGAGACGCCCCGGCGATGTGGAAAACACATCGTCGGATCAGCAGAGTGAGCCGAGTCAGGAACAATTCAGTTCAGGCCGTGCTGATCTGCAGACACCCCTGCGGATTTTCGAAGTTGCCATTGGCTGCAATGCTGATGCGACAATGTTCGTGGGGCAGGTGGCACGCCTCCTTGACTGCACACTCACTGACACAATTCGCCGGGAGTTCGGTGGCGAACTCCTTGTTGTCTCGTTTTCTGATGCAACGGAAATCCAGTTGCGACTGGAAGAGTTGGATACGCTCTGGAGGCTGTTAAACGACCCATCCAATCAGATAAACATTCATGTGGTCGAACCTTCATACAGCCAACAAACACAAAAGATGGACTACTCAAAAGTCACTTTTGTTTCCAATGCTGCGAGGTCATTATTGCAGATTGACAAGAACGCGAAAGATATCCGACTCTCAGACTTTGTCTGCGCGGACAAGGACGAACTCGCATCGCGTATGCGTGACAAATTCGAAAAAGGCAATCTGTCCACGAATCGATCTCGTACCTTTCACCAATTCCGCCGGGAAGGCAGGGTTTTGCCGGTGGCTGTGCATGACTATGGTGTTGCAGAGGTCCGTCCAAATGGGCAGGGCTCCGCGACCGCATTCAGACCGCTGAGTTTGTCAAAGCAGTCCCAACAACGAGGGCGATTTGCGAAAATCTTCACGTTGTGGCGTCAGACGCGCATTCCTGAAGACATCATGAAGATTCTGGAGATTTATGGAGCGCGGAATCCTGTGCTCGCGCAAGCCGGTATTGAGACGCTGGTGAAATCACCTGTATCGGGCGACACGAAAAGCCCGGATTATAAATTAATCTATACGAATACTCTGTTCCGTGCAAAACATGAATCCAGATTCCGCAACCTCTCGCCGGCGAACGAACCTCTTGAAAGTCAGGTATTCAACGGTGCGGAAGATGTTAAGTTGCAGGAAGAGTATCATCGCATTGATGATCGTGTGCTGCAACGTGCGAAGGAAACCGGGGTCGAATCATCGTTGGAGCGAATCGAGCGGCATCGTTACCCAGACAGTAAGTACGAAGCAAGTGACGACGTAGATAGCGTACATGTTGTCAAGATTGCCGTGCAGGAACCAATCTCGCCGGGTGCCGCAGAAAAACGATGGGTTCTGCACGTCTTCTTCTGGCCGGCGGACAGAGAGCAGGAAGAGCAGGTGTTCGCGGCGTTGCGAGCCTACTACTCGGCGTGGCGAATGCTGGATTCGCTCCCACTGCCCGTATATGCCAAGGACAGCACTCTGAGTCTGCTCTATGCAAATCAGGCCTACATTGACGACGTCAGGGAGGCGGCGACGGAATCCCGTAAACCCGAAGAAACAGAACTCAGTATCGCGAAGCAGCGGGATGTGGTTGGGAAACGGGACGGACTGTTTTTCGAAGCCTCGCAGGCGCTGAAGTTTGAGAGCGATGACCGGCGACTGCTGTCTGGCCACATCTCTGAGTTGCACTGCAGGGAAGCGCATGGCAACCGGGAGGTGCGAGTCTGGAAGAAGGCTGTTTCGTTCCCCGCTCACGGTGAGGACTCACAGGTCGTATACCATTCTCGAGGAATTATCGGGGTCTATTGCACGATCGCCGAAGACAACACTCCTCGTGGCGAATCTGCACCTCCCAAAGCACGACGTGGGCGGCCACCCGGCACGAGGCAATTGGACAAAAACTCCTTGACCTCGCCGGCCAAAAGCGGACTATTGCAGGAGTCCGGCCACGATGGGTTTCAAATGGATGGGCAACCGGATGAGACCCACGCAGAGGCGATTGCGAGACCGCAAATACAGCCAATATCCGGCGTGCACGAGGTCACTAAAATGCCGCAAGATGAGGCTTGAATTTGCGGAAAAGCAAATTTCACGGCCTTCTGCAGGGGTGTTTTTCAGAAAAACTTCCAAAATTCGAACGCCCGCCCTTGATAATGCGAGGCTTTACGAATAGGTTGAGTCGCGGCGTTTATTCGGCCCCTCATACCTCCGGAGTGAAGCCATGCCTGAAATTGCCCGCCACCGATGCCGACGCGACGTGCTCCTGCACATCCATCGGATGCTGCATGACCAAGTCATCAGTCAATCAGCTGACCCTGAATCGGATACCCCTGCCACGGTGATCGCCAAACGCGCAAAACCTGTGGCCATGTTGCAGGCCAGCGCCCTCGTGGTGCTGAACCTGAGAGATGCGGAACTCGAGCTGCCGGTGTACGTCCTCCTCGGGCGAATCGCCGACGAGCTGGAAGACACTACGCCTCCATCTGCAGATGCCAACCGAGTCGCTGCCTGACTCCACCACCGCGCCTTGCTGCTGCTGCTCAGTCAGCACCTCCCTCACGCCCGCCATTTCCCCTTCCCACCACACTATTGAAGGCCCCCCCCGATATGTTCACGCGCCCACACAGCCGTGTTGAGTACATGATTCACATACAGCCGACGATCCTTGCCATCGGCACAGCATCAGGGCCGGCGAATCCCCTGGAAGCTGCCCGAGCTATCAGCTCTTCGCCAGCCGCTCAGGCTCTGATCGCCGTTGGCCTTGGTGCTGGTAGTGAATCCGAGGCGTACTCATTCTATATCGACTTCCTCGAGGCATTGTTTACGACACCTGCCGAAGAACTGTGCTCGCTTGAGCTGTTCCTGGTGCAACTTATCAACTCACGTGCTGTTACCCCCGTAGCCTGATTGCGATGTTTTTCAACTTATTAAAGGGCAATTGTATGTCAGGACCGATTGCGAAATATATGTATTCGATTGATACGCATAATAACCAGTATTCCCTCGTGCTGTTTTCGAGTAATGGCGAGATCATCGAGACGATGGTTTCGGAGGATCTTGATCGTGGCCTCTTCATGGCGATGCTTGATATGTGTCGTTACGAACGTCCGCTTGCTTTCGACATTAAGACGAGGCGACTTGGCACGGCGGAACATGAGCCAATGGGAGAAGGTGAAGACAAGTCTCCCGTTGCCAATCAGACCCCGCAGTTGGGAAGTGGGCAGTCGGACGATGCGGCTGTGATGGAGCCAAACAGCAGTATATTCCGCCACGTGAACCAGTATAAGCCTGAAATTGATGTGCAGAATAAAAGATACCGAATCGTGTTGTACCTCGACGGGAATCGCCGCGGAAGGATTAACACGGATTGCGCCGCGCTCTACTCGTTGCTGCTGGACACCCTTCGGAATCACGGCAATAGAATGATCTGGAGAGACGATATCGGTGTACTCAGCAGTGAGGTTCTTTCCGTGGGGGGCCACGAAATTCGGTCCAGAATTAATCTGAATTGAGTGAATGTCTATATCCGGTGGCAGTCGCAGAATTATTCTGCGGCTGCTGCTGTTTCCGGCAACTTCCTTCAGAGGCTCAATGCGTCGCTATAACATTCGTTTCGTCGACTCGTCAAGGAATTTCCCGGTCCATGCTGCGAACTCAGACCCCAAAAATCGCTGTAAGTCTCTACAGGACAACAACAATCGCATCCTATTGAGATTGTGCCTCAGGATGAACGGGTAGCCGGCCACTGAAGTCTTCGGCTCAGCAGGAGCTTCGCCCTCCCAAGCGGGGGTGATTCAGTGGGGCGGGGGCGTGGGAGAGGGTCGGTGGGAAGCGATGATCACACGGGACACCGGCGATCAACGCTGCAGCGCCGCTCAATGGAACTCAGGGGGCAGGAAGTAGTACCACGGCCACTGACGATGCTCAAACTGCTGCTGCGTGTCGTCAGACAGTTGCTGCAACAACTGCAACCGTGGCTGCAGCGCGGCACCCGCCGTCTCACGCAGTTGCTCGGTCAGTCGCTGCAATTGCGTGCCAATTTCCGCTGCACTCTCGCCGGCTGACCGCCGCCGCTGCAGTTCAGTGACCAGACCCGCGCGATCGTCCAGCAACGCCCGCAATCGCTGCTCAGCCACATCCGAAAAAATCGACTGACCCAGAAAACGATCCGGATTGTACTGCAATTCACGCTGCCGACCCGCAAACTCACGCAACCGCAACAGCTCAGCACGCTGCTCGTCAAATAAATAACGCGATGCACTGGCCACCACAAAACCCGGCGGATCCTCACCCCACCAGTCCCGAATCAGCTCGTCCACCGCCGGATCATACTTGCCTCCACCCAGACCATGCACAAACAAATCCGCAAACAGCAGCCGCAGCAATGCCGAAATCAGGCCTCCCCGCGGTACCAGC
>CAIOKE010000192.1 GCA_903858815.1 uncultured Planctomycetaceae bacterium
CACGACGCTCTTCCGATCTCAACTTACGCCCCCCCCTCCACCCCCTCCACCCAAACCCTCGTGTCTGCACTTTCGTACTCGTACGCGAAAAACTGTCTGGCGGTTTTTTCCGCCTGCACCAACCCGGCAATCGTCAATCTCCCGTTGTGATCAGTGATACCGAGCGGTTTTCGATCGAGCACGAGCACGAGTACGAATTTGGCATAGGGGTAGCATCCGCAGCACTCCCACCAACCAACCGATGTTGTCCCTGACGCAGGACGACCGGTCTGCAAACTGCCCGGCGAGCCCTGCGCTGACGGAGCAATCCCCGTCGCCACCGTCGCCCAAATGCCGGCCGCCCGTGCGCTGATTCTGAGGTTGACGAACGAGCTGTTTTCCCAGGGTTGGCCTCACTGGCGGACCGACGCTAAGATTCACGACCGCCTGCAAATCCAGTCCCTCGTCCCCTTGCGGGTTTCAGCAGCATGTCAGCTCATACCGGTCGCCACGAAATCGATGCGTATATCCGCCAGTTTCCCACAGACGTCCAGCAGTTGCTGAACCAGATTCGCACGACAGTGACGTCGGCTGTGCCCGAGGCTGAAGAAGCGATGAAGTACGGCATCCCGACGCTGCGGATGACCACCAATCTGCTGCACTACGCAGCTTTCGACAAACACATCGGCCTCTATCCGACTCCCAGTGGCATGCAGGAATTTGCTGCCGAGCTGCAGGGCTATGTGCAGGGCAAAGGATCCGTGCAGTTGCCGCTGGACCAGCCCCTGCCGCTGGATCTGATCCGCCGCATCGCGTTGTTCCGAGCTGCCACGGTCAGCGGCAGCAAAACCCCGGCGACAGCCGCAAAGCAGACGGCAAAACGCAGCACGAACAAGAAAACCGCCCGGACCGCTGGCGCAAAACCCGCAGCCACCGGAAAAGTCACCGGGAAAGCCGTGAAGAAAGCCGTGAAGAAATAGCCACGCCGAGGACAACAGGTATCCCGAGCATTCCTGCTCGGCCCTGTCACTTAAAAACATTGATGATTTCAGGAGTGACGAGAAGTTCGTGCCCGGGCTAAAGCCCAGACTACGACTTTTGTCCCGCGGACACGCTTTGGTGAGGCACCGCAAGCCGCAGGAAAATCGCGGCAGGCGGGTTCGATGCAGGAGCTTCGCCCTCCCAAGGGGGTTCGCGTTGAGCCAAAAAAAAGAGGGCGTTCCCGAGGTGTTGACCTGAGAATGCCCTCTTTCAATGTCACTGGGACCGGCAGGATTCGAACCTGCAACCAAGGGATTATGCTTCCCACTTCGGCTTTCGCCGCCCTTTTCAGGTTCGTGGTCTGGACCATCCCTTCACGGCAGTTGCTGAACTTCAGCACCTGCCGCGTCTGCCGTCTGGCCTCTACACCTTCCGCTGCCAAAACAACAGCGATGGAAATCACCGCTGTTTCTGCACCGGCTTGGCTCGGGATTGGCATGCCACTGCAGGACATTCACATGGCCTGACCCGCAACGACGCAGCGTTCCCCGACTTTGACAGATTCTACCGAGACACGTTTTTGAAACTTCCAGTGCCGGCTGACAGCCAGCGGCCTTCCGCGATCCAAAACCCGTGCCAGGGCAACCCATTCGATACCGCCATACACCCGCAGATGCCAGCAAAAATGCTGCATCCGCAGGTGCCCAGGCAGTAACGCTTAAGTCCCCTGCTCTGACCGTTGAGCTACGATCCCGTGGGCCTCAGTATAGCCCAAAAACAGCAAATGTCGCCCTGGATCCGCTCAGAAGAGCGCGATTTTTCAGGGATGCCGATGGCCCTGCCCGGTCTAGGATCAGCTGCCGTCAAATCTCCTGTTTTTCACGCCCCCAAGCCTGGCTCAGCCCCCCATGGCACTGCAGATCGTCTGGTTCCGCCGTGACCTGCGTACCACCGATCACGCTGCGCTGGCCACCGCTGCCTCCCGCGGACCCTGCCTGTGCCTGTTCGTCTACGAACCGGAAATGCTGCAGGCTCCCGATTTTGACCCCATCCATCTTGAATTTCTCAACCAGTCGCTCACCAGTCTCGATCTCCGCCTGCAGCAGCTCGGCAATCGTCTGGTTCTGAAAACCGGGCGACTGCCCGACATCTTCGCCGAGCTGCACCGCGAGTTCGGGATCTCCGCAATCTATGGCCACGAAGAAACCGGTAACTGGATCAGTTACCAGCGGGATCGGCGAGTCCGTGCGTGGGCGCGAGCCAACGGTATTGCGTGCCACGAATTTCCCAGCAACGGAGTTGTGCGGAGGCTGGCCAGCCGGGACGACTGGTCCGCGATCTGGAAACAGCGGATGCGACAGCCCGTCATCCCCGAACCCGCCACAGTTCCGCCACCTCCGCCACACGTTCAGGTGCCGTCCATCCCGCTGCTGACGTGGCAGCAGGCCGGACTTCATGCACCCCGCATCAGTCCTCCGCAGACCGGCGGACGCCACGCTGCCACCGACTGCCTGCACTCCTTCCTGAACTCCCGCGGTCTCAACTACCGCAGCAAAATGTCCAGCCCCCTGACCGCAGCCGAATCCTGCAGTCGCATCAGCCCCTACCTGTCCTTCGGCTGCCTGTCCGTTCGCGAAGCCGTGCAGGCCGGCCGCCAGCGACTGTTGCAACTGCGCGGCTCACAACAGCAAACTCACGTCGATCCCGCATGGTTCCAGTCACTGGCCAGTTTCGAATCCCGACTGGCATGGCACTGCCACTTCATCCAGAAACTGGAAGATGAACCCACGATCGAATTTCGCAACGTCAACTCCGCCTTCAACGGACTGCGCGAAAATGAATTCCGCCCCGACCTGTTTGAAGCATGGCAGCAGGGAGTCACCGGATACCCGATGGTGGATGCCTGCATGCGTTCGCTGCAGGCCGGAGCGTGGATCAACTTCCGCATGCGTGCCATGCTGATGTCGTTCGCTGCCTACCACCTGTGGCTGCACTGGCGACAACCCGCACTGCACCTCGCACAACTGTTCCTCGACTAC
>CAIOKE010000193.1 GCA_903858815.1 uncultured Planctomycetaceae bacterium
CACCACGGAAGGCTCACTGGCTCACTCCCTCACTCCCCCGCCCCGCGGCGGACGGATTTTTCAGGCATGGCTCACATCGATGCAGTTGGGAAGGTAGCGCAGTCAGCCCAGCCCCGCTGCAAAGCCGCGAAATATCAGCGAGTAAATGGGATCCCTGGCGTGCCACTTCTCTGCAACATATCCGTCTTCAATTTTCGCCAGCCGCGCGAACGGCCACCCGTGGCACGTCAGTGACCTCCCGTGTCGTGATGCGGCTTTCCTGACTTCAAAGTGTTACGTCCAACGTCATATGGTGAAACTCACGGGCGTTGGCCCGCCAATGCGACTGCTGCCGCAGAACGCTGGTCTATGCGAGAGCCAAGGGATGAGACTCCACCGCGTAGTGCTGATGCTTCAAATCTGCGTCGGGCGGGTTCAGGGCAGATGCAGAGGGCGAGCAGAGTCTTCGGTGGATGCCTGACGGCACACGCGGACTGTTATTCAGCATGCTACGGAAATGTTCCCCATGTACCGTCCTCGTGTTGACGTGTGAGTGGGGAAATGATTTCAATGCTGTCTCCGGTAATTCTCGCGGCAAAGGCAACCTTGTATAGGTCGATACGAAATCGAGAATGAATCAGGGCACGAAAGAAACAGGTTCGTGACTTTGGTGTCCGACGGATGAATGCAAGTTTGTAGGTGCGTTTAAAGATGACAGGGTGTGAGTTTTCGAAAGCAGGTAGGTAGTTGCTACCATCAACAGGAAGAATCTCTCCGAACATTAGGGGCACGAGTAATTTGAACTGGCCGCTAATATCGATCATATCTCCCGCGAAAGTCAACCCTGTCCGCATGCAGGTCAGTGTATCTTCGGTCCTCAAAAATCGACCATTCCAATGACAGAAGGTCGCTTCATCAGGATGAAGCCATTCGCCCGATCGGAACGACTTTCGGGCTGCGTTTTTATACATCCATCGATGCGAAACTGCTGACTGTACGCATAAGTCCGGATGGTATTTCCGTTTGGTGACTGTGCAAGTCGCGATGTGGCACTTTCCAAGCCAGTCGCCCGATTCAGCGCAGTTAAACCCTTCGTTCGGCAATCCAGTCTTGCCGCAGACCACGCACGATTTCATTTCTTCCGGTAGCGCAAGTGCTTCCGAAAAATCGCTCATTCTCAAAAGTTCTGAGTCGAATCGTTCGCCCGAGACGGCAGAGACACCCGCCTCCCTCGGTAGCAGTCTGCGTCTGGACTTGTGGCAGACCACTAACTCGTCTCTCAAGGCCAGTAGACCAGATCGATCAGAAGCAACAAGCAAATCTCGATCGTAGATCAATCCCGAGACCTCAGATTCTGCGGCTTCATCTTTAAGCAGCTGCCGACCTGAACAAGCGCAGACCACGAATTCAGCCGGCGTGCCTCGGCGCTGAGAGACTTCCGAGCGATTCAGTTCGCACGACGCCGTTGTTTTACCGGAATAGTCCGATGTAGCAATTTCATCGATGAGTAATTGCCTGCCCGAGTAATCACAGAGGGTGCCCTCCGTGAAATGTCCTCGCCGTCCGGAGACGCTTGAAAGAACAACTTGATCGCAACGAATTCGCCTGCCGGAGACATCGCTGAACTGAACTTCGTCGGAAAGTACTGTGACCTCCGTGAACTCACATCGGAAGCATTCCCCTTTGATCGCCATTCTACCTGACAGGTCCGAAGTGTTGCACTCAGAGGGCAAGGCAAAC
>CAIOKE010000194.1 GCA_903858815.1 uncultured Planctomycetaceae bacterium
CGCCGGCGACTCGGCAGGCGAACTGGCTCTGTGGAGGGTCTTGAGCAGCGTGCCCTGTTGTCCGCAGGTCCGCGGGTTCTTGGTATCACACCGGCAAATGCCCAGTGGGTGCAGGACAATGCAACGTGGTACGTGAAGGACAGTGCCACGTGGAACGTGCAGTTCAGCGAACCTGTCACAGGGGTCGACGCCAGTGATTTCACGCTGCTGCCGCAGGAAGGACTGACATGGACCGACCTGCAGGTGACCGGGACCGGTGATTATCGAATGGTCACGGTTTCAGGTCTCAACGGTACCGGAATTCTGCGACTGGATCTGCAGGATGACGGCTCGATTCGGGATTACCAATCCCTGCCACTTTACAGTTCCAACGAGGTCTCTTTCGAGGCGATTGTGGATTCCGATCAGCCGTTGTTTTACCGCCAGCAGATTACAGGCGATTTTGACGGTGACGGTCTGGATGAAATCTTCTGTGCCGTTGCAGACAGCAAAGAGGGTGTTTCGCGAGTCGTGCGGTTGGATGTTCAGGCTGACGGTTCGATCCGGAAATCGGATGTGCCTCTGGCAACTTCAGGAGCGCAGGCCCTCCATCTCTTCGCCGGGGATGTGACGGCAGACGGGAAATCGGAAGTTTTTGTCGGGCTAGGCGCCTACTCAGACGGTGGCCTCAGCGTGTTCGGTGCGCAGCCCGATGGAACGTCCACCCTGCTGTCATCATTGCCGGTGAAGTATCTGCCCGAGGATTGGACCTTTTCTCCTTCGCGGTCCGTGGCATTCGGGGATTTCAACAGCGACGGAGACATGGATCTGGCTGTCAACAGCGTGAACAATTGGCCATCGGGGGTGCAGATCCTGAATGGGGATGCAGCGGGTGGTTTCGCTCTCGGACAGTGGATTCCGCTGCCTGGGTTTAGCTTTTTTGCCAAACCGCGCACTCTGATCGCCACTGACCTGAATGCAGATGGACGTACCGACCTGCTGATTGAAGACAGCACAAACAACGAGGGTAAACTCGAAACTCACGTTTTGCTGGGAACTCCGCAAGGTCAGTTATCTGCCACCACGACCTATATCGGCCGTGACTTTGGGTTCGCTGCAGGAGGCCTTTTTGACATGAACCTGATCGGCCGTGACATTGAGCTCGGTGCAGGAGGCATTTTTGACATGGACGGGGACCTGCGGGCCGACTGGATCGGAAGCGACTCGGTGCTGGGCCTCTGCGTGTTTCCCGGTAACGGTGACGGCACATTCGGTGCACCCAGTGCCATTGGATATTCGGGATCTGATCGAATTACAGTCCAGCCTTCTGAAATCGTCATCCTGCCTGCGGCCGACGGTTTATCCAGCCTGCTGCTGCTGTCCTTGGTAAAGGATCCCGACACCGGCAACGTGCTGAACAGAACAAAAGTCACTCTGTTTGATCAGACCGTCAGCGGTCACTACGAACTGGCTTCACAACTGGAAGTCGATGGCAGCCTGTTTCCCGGACAGCAGACGAAACTGCAGTCACGCGCAGGTGGACAGCACGGTCTGGAATTGCGAGTTTCCGTGGTAGACAC
>CAIOKE010000195.1 GCA_903858815.1 uncultured Planctomycetaceae bacterium
AGGCGGGGACGACGGACGAGGGCAGTTTTCCGGGGTGCTTTTTCGGTACAAAACGATCAGCAAATGGTACGTTTGTACAGTGTTTTTTGACATTTCCGCATTTGCGAACTACTATGAGCAGATGAATCTACGGAAAGCTCAGACAGCGATCGTCCATTCTGAGCGTTCGGTGAAGCCGGGCGCTGGTGGATTATCTGCGAGGAAACTGCGGGGGGTGCGCTGGGGAATCCCGGCGTGCTGTGGGTGGCTGTGATGACGGAGGAGCGGCCATCGGGATCGAATCTGTCGTTAGCGGCATCAGCCCTGGTGCCAATTTCAGAGCGTCCTCTTGTGGGTGAGGACCAGAAGACGGTGATCAGTGCTCCAGAGTCATCTCGTCAGGAGCGGGTAGAGGTTATTGTCAATGAAACCCTGCGGCAGCGGTTATTTCCTGCGAACGGGGTTGTGGTGGGTGAGGAGTCGGGAGTTCGGCTGGCACATTTTGAAATTCGTCAGCGTCTGGGTGCTGGTGGAATGGGTGCTGTGTTTCTGGCGACGGATCTCGAGCTGGCCCGGGATGTGGCGTTAAAGATTCTGCATCCAGGACCATCTTCTGACAGTTCTCTGGTGGCGCGGTTTAGAAACGAGGCGAGGGCCTGTGCGCGGCTGAATCACGACAACATTGCTCGGGTGTTCTACACGGGCAGCCAGGACGGTTTTTATTTCATCGCGTATGAATTTGCTGGCGGGCGAACGCTGCGGGATTTGATTTCCGAGCGTGGTCGACTGAGTGCTGGTGAAACCGTGAATCTGGCCATCCAGATTACTCTGGCGCTGAACCACATAGCGTCGGCGGGGATAGTGCATCGGGACATCAAGCCATCGAACATCATGGTTACAGAGGCGGGTCGAGTAAAGGTTGTGGATTTGGGGTTAGCGCGGCGTGATTCTGAGGATTCGATTGGCGAAATCACAGCTGCCGGGACGACTCTTGGAACATTCGACTACATCGCTCCTGAGCAGGCTCGGGATCCGCGGAACGCTGATGTGCGCAGTGATATTTATTCGCTGGGCTGCACGATGTATCACATGCTGACAGGTCAGCCGCCGTATCCCGAAGGCACAGCCCTGCAGAAGCTGCTTGACCATCAGGGCAAAACGCCTCCTGATCCGCGATCGCTCAACGGTAGTGTGCCTGTTCAGTTGTCAGCGATCATGCGGAAGATGATGGCGAATAATCCGGAGCAGCGTTATCAGGCTGCGGGGTTGTTGCTGAATGATTTGATACAGATCGCCTCACTGCTGGGGCTGCATACAGTGCCGGCGGAAGGCATCGTTTGGAAAAAGCTGCGTCCTGTGATCCCGGCTGCTCCGGTTGGCGCTGTCTGGGTGTTCGCATCGGTGGTGGCGATTTGTCTGACGGCGATTGTCCTGCAGCAGTTTCAACCTGCGCGGAGCGGGAGCGAGCTGGCTTCAACTGAGGAGTCTGACTGGCGGGAGGTACGGCCGGCCGATTATGCATCGGGTGCTGGATCTGTCGCCGGTGAACAAGTTGCAGCGACGCCGACAAAACAACCCGCAGCGACTTCTGCCAGTACTTCTGGTGCGCAGCAGGCTGCCGCCGTCGGCGATAACTCAGTGGATGCCGGCAGCAGTCAGCCACCAGTGAAATTGCCGTCGGCTGTACCAGCCAGCGGTTTCCCGGCGGTTGCACCGGCGCTTGCGCAGCTGGGAGGAGAAGACCAAACCGCGGATGCGGTTCGCGCTTCCTCGGCTGCCCCAAATGGTTCAGTACCTCGAAATCCTGTCGAGTCGGCGATGGGCCCCTATCAGCTGCAGCGTGCCGACGGTGCGACACGATCGTTCCGCACTCTGAGCGCAGCAGTCGCCGAGGCTCGTAATGGCGACGTGA
>CAIOKE010000196.1 GCA_903858815.1 uncultured Planctomycetaceae bacterium
CCATCGGCGGAGCAAATGTCAATGCGTTTGCTGGTCTGAATGGGGGCAGTGCCACACAGACAGGCATCAGCCTTGGAAATGCCAACTTCGGACTGGCACTGATTACAGACCGCCGAGATCTCACACGCAAGTTCACCAGTTTGCAGGCCACTGCTGGACTCGCTTCCTTCCTTGGCAATTCCACAATCGATATCACCGGCACCAATCTGGCGGTCGCCATCAATAAGGGACTCAACAACAACTTCCCGGCTATCCCAGGGGCATCGGCTAACACCGTCTATCGACTGCTGATCGCCGATCAAACGCTTGGTAACGTCACCTTCGGCTTCGGCAGCAGTACGGCAGTCGCCAATATCCTTGCTGCGGATTCTGACGTTTCAGTCGCTGGCAAAGTTCAAACCGCTATTGAGGGACTGACCGGTATTGGTGCTGGAAACGTCGTCGTGACGGGCACTCGGACCGGTGGGTTCGATGTCGAGTTCATCAACTCTCTCGCTAAGACGAATGTCAGTGGCCTGACAGTCTCCACCAATGCAACACTCTCTGGCTCTGTTGCCGCGCTTCAGACCAATGCATCCGTCACCGGCGTCTCTGCAGTCCAGAGCCTGACACTCACCCGACAGACACCGCCACGACCCGACGTCACCACAACTGTCACCGAACTGAACGAGGGTTCGACCGGCACAGGACAGATCACTGCCATCAGAATTGCCGCTGCAGCCACTGCCGCCGGGTCCTATACCATCACATACAATGGACAGACCGAAACAATTCGCTGGGCACAGAATAACATCACCACAAACGCAGAACGTCTCCGTGACGCCCTGCGATTGCTCACCGGGGACTCCGCAGCAAAAGTAAAATTCGACCAGACTTCTTTCATCACCAGCCAGCGCTATGTCGTGAAATTTACAGGCGCACCCGGAACAATTACTGCCGCCGGCGGAACCCTCGGTGCCACAATCACCATCGAAACGCCACGATCCGGAGTGGGAGCTGATAACGAGCAGCAGAGAATTACCCTCGACGTTGGATCAGCAACCGGAACATTCAAGGTCGCTATTCCGCGAAACGGACGTACCTACACGACCAGCTCACTGCCGTTCACGGCCTCAGCCGCCGACGTTCAGACAGCAATCAACACCGCCATCTCATCCATTGGCGGTACGGTCACTGTGACGAAAGCCACTGAAGGCACACTGGTTAAATACGACATCACCTATGCAGGCACACTGGCTGCCAAAAACCTTGACGATGCGACCGTCACTGCAATCGCTGATGCTCCAACACCCGGAGGATCATTCACACTGACCTACGCTGGCCAGACGACCGCTGCTATCAATCTGGTCGGCAGCACAGCCAACCAGGCCACGGCGATCCAGTCGGCACTGCAGAGCCTGACATCCGTTGGAAATAACAATGTGGCTGTCGCCTACGATGCAACGTCCGCAGCGATCGCTCCACGCTTCCTGATCACATTCACGAATGACCTGGCAAACACTCCCGCCACTGCCATAACGGCGGATGAGACCAGCCTCATCTACGCCTCAGCCACTCCGCGAAATGTCACAACAGGTCGTACAGCCACCGGCGAGACTCAGGCCGTCACCCTGACAAAGCCGACTGCCGAAGGCACGTTTACACTTGCGCTCACGCACAACAGCACCACCAGCACCACTGCTGAGCTCAGTTTCAACATCACCGCTGCCGACCTGCAGACGGCTCTCTCAACGGCGATCAGCACCATCACTGGAGCTACCGTTACCGTCAATAGCTGGAACGGTACAGACCTCTCTGTCACATTCGGCGGAACACTTGCCGGGGTTGCTCTGGCCACTCTGACCGGCACAGGCACGGGCCCAGTCA
>CAIOKE010000197.1 GCA_903858815.1 uncultured Planctomycetaceae bacterium
CATCAGAGCCTGCAGAGCACAGATGGGGTCGATCTCGGTAACGATCACGCGAGCGCCGAGGCCGTCCATCGCGTCGGCACAGCCCTTGCCCACATCGCCGTAACCGCAGACCACCACAACCTTGCCAGCCACCATCACATCGGTTGCTCGTTTGATACCGTCAGCCAGAGACTCGCGGCAGCCGTAAAGGTTGTCGAACTTGGACTTGGTGACCGAGTCGTTGATGTTGATGGCAGGCACGGCCAGTTTACCGGCAGCCTTCATCTGGTGCAGGCGGTGCACACCGGTCGTCGTTTCTTCTGACAGACCGATGATTCCCGGCAGCAGTTCCGGAAACTTGTCGTGGACCATGGTGGTGAGGTCACCACCGTCGTCAAGGATCATGTTCAGCGGCTGGCCATCCGGGAAGATGATCGTCTGCTCGATGCACCAGTCGAACTCTTCGTTGCTCATGCCCTTCCACGCGTAGACCGGAATTCCGACGGCTGCAATCGCGGCCGCGGCATGGTCCTGAGTGGAAAAGATGTTGCAGCTGGACCACTGCACCTGAGCCCCAAGGGCCTTCAGTGTTTCAATCAGTACGGCCGTCTGAATTGTCATGTGCAGGCAACCGGCAATCCGGGCACCTTTCAGTGGCTGAGAATCCGCGTACTTTTCACGCAGTGCCATCAGGCCGGGCATTTCAATTTCGGCGATTTCAATTTCTTTTCGCCCCAGTTCGGCCAGCTCAATGTTGGCCACCTTATATGGCAGTGCAGATACAGCGCTCATGAAAATCTCACTTGCAGGACAGACTAAAAGGATTCAGACCCTGGGACATTCCGCTGAACAAACCCCTAATTTAACCAGCCATTCCACAGAAACTCTACAGAAATACGATTGTTTTGCATGTTGCTGAGGTTGGGAAATGGCGGGAAATCCGCAGAACTGTCAGACTTAACCACCTTTTGAGCGGGACTGACGCTTGCGTTCCGTTTCCGTCAGCATGGTTTTTCGCAGGCGGATGACCTGAGGAGTGACTTCCACGTACTCGTCCCACTCGATGTATTCCAGTGCGGCTTCCAGCGTCAGCTGTCGTGGCGGCCGCAGCAGCATCGCATCATCGGCACCCGCCGACCGGATGTTCGTCAGCTTCTTTTCACGGATCGGGTTGACAACCATGTCGTTGTCACGGCTGTTCTCCCCCACCACCATGCCTTCGTACACTTCATCACCCGGGTTGACAAACAGGTCGGCCCGTTCCTGCAGCTTCCACAGGGCATAGGCGATGGCTTTGCCACCTTCCTGGGAAATCAGCACACCGTTCAGTCGATGCGGAATCTCGCCTTCGACCGGCCGATATTCTTCGAATCGATGATGCATGATCGCTTCGCCGCGAGTCGCGTTCAGCATTTTGGTACGCAGACCGATCAGTCCGCGAGCCGGGATGCTGAATTCAATATGTGTCATGCCGGTCGATGTGGCACTCATGGCTTTGGCCTGGCCACGGCGAGCTCCGACAAGTTCCATGACGGGGCCGAGGTCCGAGGCGGGAACATCCACCTCCAGCAGCTCGTAGGGTTCACACTTGCGGCCGTCGATTTCGCGAACAATCACTTCGGGCTTACCAACCGACAGCTCGTAGCCCTCGCGTCGCATGGTTTCGATCAGCACGGCGAGGTGCAGAACGCCCCGACCGGAAACCTTGAAGGCTTCCATGTCGTCCGTCTCTTCGACTCGCAAGGCCACATTCGACTGCAGCTCGCGAAACAGGCGATCCCGCAGATTGCGGCTGGTTACATACTTGCCATGCTGTCCGGCCAGTGGCGAGCTGTTGATGGTGAACTTCATGGACAACGTAGGTTCGTCTACGGCGATGCGTTCCAGTGCAACCGGATTCAGCGGGTCAGCAATGGTGTCTCCGATTTCCGGATCAGGAATGCCGGTGATGGCCACAATGTCGCCGGCCGAGGCTTCGGCGGTGTTGGACCGACCGAGGTTGTCGTACAGCTGGACCTGTTCGACTTTGGCCATCGTTTTCGCACCGTTTGAACGCATGACAGCAACCTGCTGGCCCGTGCGAATGCGTCCGGCAGCGATCCGACCGGTTGCAATGCGCCCGACGTACCGGGACCATTCGAGACTGGTGACCATCAGCTGCAGCGGGTCGTCCGGACGCACAATCGGACCGGGAATTTTTTCCAGCACCAGATCCAGCAGCGGGCGAATATCACCACCCTTCCGGGCCGGATCGTGAGTGGCGTAGCCTTCGCGAGCACTGGTGTAGATGTAGGGGAAGTCCAGCGTTTTGTCGTCAGCACCCAGTTCGACCAGCAGGTCAAACGTCTGCGACAACACCTCGTCGGGGCGACAGTCGGGCCGGTCAATCTTGTTGATGACGACCATCAGCGCCAATCCGCACTGCAGAGCTTTCTGCAGTACGAAGCGCGTCTGGGGGCGAGGACCTTCGAAGGCATCCACCAGCAGCAGAGCCCCATCGGCCATCCGCAGTACGCGTTCGACTTCGCCGCCGAAGTCAGCGTGTCCCGGAGTGTCGATGATGTTGATGCGGACGCCATTCCACATCATCGCGATGTTCTTGGCCAGAATGGTAATGCCGCGCTCACGCTCAAGGTCGTTGGAATCGAGCAGGCAGGTCTGCATCTGCTGATTTTCGCGGAAGACGCCACTTTGGCGAATCAGGCAGTCCACCAGCGATGTTTTGCCATGGTCAACGTGAGCAATGATGGCGATATTGCGGACATCGGTCCGCCGCAGATTGCCATCACCGTCGACACAGGTTGCAGTTTGAGCCACAGACATGAACACTTCCCGGAAACAGTTCGGCTGAGAGAAATTTCGCTGTGATACCGTGAGCAGGGAAATCCTGAGCCGGCACAGCGAACAACGCGGCAGGGGTCGAGCAGCGACGCCGTGGAAACCGCGGAAAAGCCGACCAAAGAGCCGCGGAACTCTATCGACAAAATCGTGCCAAACGAAGATCTGGCTGTGAATTTCAAGTGAAATTCCAGGGTAATGGAGTGTTTTGCGGCGGGACAGGGGGGAAATGCGGGCCGGATCGACCGGCGAAAGACCGTTGCAGTGCTGTTCCGTAGTGTGGGCTTCAGCCCGCCAGGGTACTGCTTGTGGCGTGTTTCTGTTGTTTCCTGGTCCTGTGTGACGGCGAGCACCGAAAAGGTAGCCCGAGCATTCCTGACGCCGAGGACAAAAAGGTAGCCCGAGCATTCCTGCTCGGCCCCGTACTGCAAAAACACAGTGTTTTTCAGTGAGCTGGAGTCAATTGGACGGCCTCAGCCGACTTTTGTCCCTCGCGTCTTTGCTGCACGCACGGGACACCAACATCCGCTTTGAAACCGGACCTTCAGACCTGAATCGCGGGCCCGCAGACAGAACATAAACGAAACACTCGAGCCGGGGGACCGCCTGGTTTCGTGGGTCATGACGAGGGCTGAAGCCGAGGCTACGGTCGGCGTGGGACGTGGCCGTCCCGGAATCGTGTCACCCGATTTGTGAGTGTTTTTGCTGGGCGGGCAGCAGCTCGTCCAGTTGTGGATTCCGGGAACGGTGTCTGTGGGCGTTGGGGGGGCTTACTGTTGAGCGTGGCAGGTTTTGCAGCGTTTTGCAGCGCGCACGATGCGTCCGCATTTGCTGCAACGTTTGCTCTTTTTCGCCAGTTTTGCTTTGGTTTGAGGACGAATGACCATGGGAGAATCTCCGGGAACGGGTTCTGAAGTGTTGCGGGCAGTGAGTCGGGACCAGTTCCGGTCTCTGCCGGCCGCGATCGGCAAGTCACCGAATTTCGCGGGGCGGGCAGTCTATCGCGATGAAACCGTGGAAACAATCTCGTTTTCCCGGGGAATGGCCGAAACGTCGGGGTCGGAGTTTCGTTTCGTGTCAGTCCGTGACATAATACGCGTTCGTTTGGTCGCCTGCTGAATTCTCTGACCTGATTATCCCGCCTGTTTTTGGAGTGTCCTTGCCATGTCGACGACGTCATCCGGTGGTTCCCGCCGAGGTTTTCTGAAGTCATCCACTGCGGCTGCGGCTGCGACCGGTGTTTTGACTGCTGCTGCTCCGTCTTTGTATGCCGCTGAAGACAACACCATTCAGCTGGCGCTGGTGGGTTGTGGTGGTCGCGGTACGGGTGCGGTGGCCAATGCGTTTGCGGTCGACAATGGTCCGTTGAAGCTGGTTGCGATGGCGGACGTGTTCCAGAAGAATCTGGACGGCAGTTATGGCCGTCTGAATGCGGATCACGGACAGTCGGGCAAGATGGATGTTCCTCCTGAGCGTCGATTTGTGGGCTTTGATGCTTACAAGCAGGCGATGGACTGTCTGAAGCCGGGCGACGTTGTCATCCTCACAACTCCGCCTGCCTTCCGCTGGGTGATGTACACCTATGCGATTGAAAAGGGTTTGAATGTGTTCATGGAGAAGCCGGTGACTGTGGATGGTCCCACAACTCGCCGCATGCTGGCTCTGAACGAAAAAGCGATTGAAAAGAACCTGAAGGTGGCGGTCGGTCTGATGTGCCGTCACTGTGAAGCTCGTCGCGAACTGCACGATCGGATTCAGAACGGCGAGATTGGTGAGGTGACGGCATTGCGAGCGTATCGTCAGGCCGGTCCAACGGGCACGGCGGCGACGGGGCCGAAGCCAGAGGGTGTCAGCGAGTTGTTGTGGCAGATCAGCAAATTTCACGCATTTCTGTGGCTCAGCGGTGGTGCGGTCAGTGACTTCCTGATTCACAACATCGATGAAAGCTGCTGGATGAAGAACGCGTGGCCGGTGAAGTGTATTGCTGCTGGCGGGCGACATTATCGTGGCGACAGCGTGGATCAGAACTTCGACACCTATTCGATGGAATACACCTTTGAAGACGGAACGAAGCTGTTCATGAATGGTCGCACGATGCCTGGCTGTTACCAGGACTTCTCCAGCTATGCTCACGGCACGAAGGGTCTGGCGGTGGTCTCTAATGGCGGTCACTGGCCATCCAGGGCTCGCATCTACAAGGGCCATGCGATGAAGGACGAGAACGTGATCTGGTCATTTGGACAGGAGAAGAACAATCCGTATGTGGATGAGTGGAAGCATTTGATTGCGGCCATTCGGAACAACGAGAAGTACAACGAGGTGGAGCGTGGTGCCATGGCCAGCCTTGTCACGTCCATGGGCCGTATGGCGGCTCACACGGGTCAGGAGATTACTCTTGAGCAGATGATGAACAGTGAGCACGAGTTTGCTCCGGACATCGACAAGCTGACTCTGGAGTCGGAATCTCCGTTGAAGGCTGATGAAAGTGGCCGCTATCCGATTCCGCTGCCGGGTCTGGAAAAGAGCCGGGAGTACATGTCCTGACGGCGGGACCTGCGGGAGTTTCTGGCGGTTGCGTGACGATTTGGCAGCGGGCTGCAGCGGAGAATTCGCTGCAGCCCGCTGTTGTTGTGTGAGTCGTGAATCGGTCGTGTCGAATCTGTGGAGTGTTCCTCAGGTAACGAAGAAACGGCTCGGATTGCGGCAGTTTTGGCGGGAGTGGAATGTTGGGGAAGTCTGCCGGTTTCGTCTGCTCTCTGGTTTTGTGCGTTTCCCGGTCGGTCCCCGGCTTTTCCTCAACCTGTTCTGCCGGTTGTTCCGACTGAATGAAGTGCTGGAGTCTGAAATTGCGCCTGCGGGGAATTCCTGCAGAATCTGCCGAAAGATTTCCATTTTTCTTGACAAAGTCTGAATCAGGTAACGCGAAATGCTTCTGAACAGCTGGCTCTCATTTGCTCGTCGAAATCTCTTTGCGACCGGCGTGCGTCGAGTCAACCGCAGCGGATTTCAGCAGAAAGCCCGTCTTGAGCCACTGGAAGAGCGAAGACTGCTGGCAGTCAACGCGCTCGTGATCAACAGTGACAACTACGAGCGCTTCACGAATCTGGCGGGTGGTCTGGTGGTGAACAACGCCAGTATGACCGGCTATGACGCTCTGGTGATCGAGGGGGTCAGTCTGACGCCCACTTCAGGTGAGGGTATTACGATTGATCTGTCCGGAGTGCCGCTGCAGCGGCTGACATTCGACAGTGTGATTGTGGAATCGGGGAACCGTACGGGGATTAATATTGATCTGACTGCTGTGACCGGTCTGCAGTCTGTGACTTTCGACAACGTGGATTCCACCAAGACCGGTCATGGTCTGGATCTGTTGTTCAACAACACCGACACCAACGCACTGGTACTGCAGGGCAATCGTTTTGGCGGTATCAAGGTCTCAGCTTCAGCGGGCGCCGATATTCGCAACGGATTGATCAGCAATAACGTGATTGATGCTCCGGCCGGCGTCGATGGAATTCTGCTGGACGTTCAGACGGTGAACGGTCAGATCAGCACTGCTGACGGTTTCCGCATTGAGAATAACGCCCGCATTGCGGCTCGTGACCGTGACGCGATCAAGGTGACGGCCAGCAGTTATGTTGATGCTGTCACTCGTGACACCGTGACGGCATTGAATGGTCTGACGATCACGGGAAACACGTTGTCTGCCGGGTCAGCGGCCGGCGCCGACGTGGTGTTTCGTGCTGAAGGCGATACCTTTATCCAGCCCTTCAATCTGACCAACACATCGGTGCGTGGTGACCTGCTGCAGACATTTGTGTTTGACCTGCGGGACATTGGTCTGGTGTTTGACGCTGATCCGCAGACGGGAAAGCCGTTTACGGCGGTGAATGGCACCGGTGGTCTGACAGGCGTCAGCAGCTCGGTGCTCAGCAATAACAATCAGACACTGACGGTCACGTTCACGGACTTCAATCCGGGCGAGACGCTGCAGTTCCTGCTGGACATTGACCTTGTGGGAAATATTCCGGCATCGATCTTCGGCAATCAGCTGATCGGCGCGGACGTCACCTTCAATTACACGCAGAACAAGCAGATTGTGGGGCAGATGGCGGGCGATCCGGACCGTCAGTCCGGTTCACAATTCCTGCAGGGCGCTGCAGTTGCTGGGCTGGCGAATGGCATCACTCTGGATGCCACTGCTGTTCCTCTGCGTAACGTCTCAGTGACGGGGAACACGATCACCGGTTCTCAGGGCTATGGCTTGTACCTGAACTCGCGCACCTACAGTGATGTCACGGGAGTCATTGAAGACAATCAGATTTCGGGTTCCGGGCGGGACGGTATTCGGGTCAGCATGTCTGACAGCCGTTTCACCGGCGGCATTTTTGACAACAACATTGCCAACAACGGTGGCGTGGGCATTAACCTGCTGCCGGTGTCGACGATCTCAGGTCGTGTGCAGAACGTGACGGGTGGACGCAACGGCGCTCCGTTTGTCGTTACCTCGGCCAATCACGGTCTGCGGACTGGTCAGGAAGTGATTCTGCAGGGCATTCAGGACGGCATCTTCGGTCTGAATCACAACGCCAACGGTCGGTTCCTCGTCACCCGGCTGACGAACAATACATTCTCGCTGCAGGGTACGGGGATTGACTGGGGTCGCTCCAACATCTTTGCTGGTGGTGGTGCCTGGTACGTGCCGGATTTCCGCGGTGGCTCACTGTCTGCCGATGCCGCTCGCGGGTTCACCCAGATTGACCTCATGGTCGACGTTGGTCCTCAGGCTATCACGGGGGCGACGAATGGCGCGAATATTGAAATTACCTCGGTAGCCCACGGCCTGCGGACCGGCGACGAGATCCGAATTACCGGAGTGCAGGGTAACAATGCAGCCAACGGGACCTTCGTTGTCACCGTGATTTCGGCTGATCGCTTCCTGTTGAAGGGGACGGCCGGCAGTGGTGACTACACGGTGGGTGGATCGTTCGTCAGGCTGGCAGAGGCTGCTGTGAACGGTGACGTCGTGCGGCAGGGGCTGCTTGGTAACCTGATCACCGGGAACACGGGTGGAGGTATCCTTTCAGTTTCAGAAGCTGGTACTACAGTGCGGGCCGATGTGGCGCGAAACAATGTTTTGGGGAACTCAGGGATTGGTATCCAGTTCCAGTCCTTCAGCTTCGGGCTGGGAACTGCCCTGCCCCTGCCTTCAAATGCTCCAACCAGCACTGTCCAGGATCAGGATCTTGGATTCAACGTCAATATCGGTACAGAGTCTCCGGGACAGGGAAATATCTCAGGTGGTGGCAATACTCTGTCGGGCAATCGAGGTGCTGCCGTAGCTCTGGAAGCTCTGGACTTCGGTACAGGCTCGTTCGAAGTCTGGAACAACACGATTGTGTCCACCAACCTGCCTTTGACCACCGCCATTCCTTATGCCGGTGACGGGATTGCCATTCGTCTGAATGACGGACGTATTGATGCGGATGCGGCGGCTCTGCTGCAGCGTTCAGTGATCCGCAACAACGTGATTGGTGTGGACAATCTTGGAAATGTCGGAAACGGTTTGTTCTTCCAGATGGCTGAACGTACCCGTATTCAGGATCTGGATGTCATCAACAACACCTTCCTGAACAGTGGTCGTGACGGTTTCCACTTTGAGCGAACTGAGGACGGCCGACTGAACTCAGTAAAGTTCGAAAAGAACAAATCAACCAACAATGCCGGGGACGGCTTTGATCTGTTCGCGAGGAACACAACGCTGGACCGCCTCGACTTCAATATCAACGATAACTTCATTGAGGACAACGGCCATTACGGTCTGCGAGTTGATGCTCAGGCGGACGCGCGACTGGACATTCAGTTCGACAGCAACTCGGTCAAGCGAAACGGTGCTGCTCCAGGTGGCACGGGCTTTCATCCGGCTGATGGCGTTGCCGGATCCGCTGGCGCCGCCGGGGGTGTCGGAATCAGAGCTTTCCAGCAGATTGACGTGTTGTTCAATTCCACCGACACTGCCATTAATGACAACATTGGTGACGGATTCTCTGTGGATGCGATCAACTTCTTTGATACGCTGGTCTTCCAGGGCTCATTCACCCGTGTCACCATGGACGGAAACTCGCTGACCGGCCTGCGAAATCATGGTGCGGCCTTCGGTGGTTTCACCATCGTGGATGGTTCGTTCAGCAACAACGGTGAAGACGGGCTGCGGTCTGTTTCGATCGAAGACAAACGTGATATTTATGATCGACGTGTCGGTGGTATGGACCTTGACCTGTATTCTGTCAACACCGCTTACAACAACAACGGTAAGGACGGTGTGAAACTGGGCCAGGGGATCTCGGCGGCCTTCGGTGCAGGCACTGTGGCGACCGGGAATACCTTCGATAACAACGGTCGAAACGGGCTGATGATCACGCAGCACAGCAGCCCATATCTGGACAACCTGTACTTCCTTGGCAACGAGCGCCGGCGAATCGTACAGGTAAACTTCGCCTCTATGTCAGGCAACGGCCTGAACGGTATCGATATCGGGATGGATGCTCAGCAGGAAGGTGGCAACCCGGAGCACGCTGATGAAGTGGCCACTGACATTTACGCTGTCTTCAACAATGTTGATATTCTGAACAACGGGGGGGACGGTCTGGAGTTCCTCGGTGACGATACGTTTGAGATTGGTCGTGTGCCGGGGGGTGGCCAGGACATCTTCGCGGAATTCAATTCAACACTGCAGCTGCAGAACTCACGCGTCTCATCAAACGCCGGTCGTGGGATTGACATTCTCAGTCGCCATCAGAGCGACCTGTACGTGACGATTCTGAATAACGATGTGCTTGCCAACGGTCAGGAAGGTATCTACGTCCTGAACACAGCATCGATCAATCAGCTGCAGGGCAGTTCCGCAGATCCGCTCGAAGTCTACATTGACGGAACAAATTCACCGAACCCGAATATGGAGCTGCGAATTCAGGATAACCTGATCCAGTCCAATGGTGATACAAATCGGTCTTCGAGGGTCCCGACGCTGTTTGAGTTCGGAAACAATGATGCATCCGGAGTTGCCAATCTGGACTGGGGACCGCGGACCACGTTGGTGCCCGGAACCCTTGGTGGTCTTGTGGTCCGCGTGGGCACCGTGGAGTCTGCCGGCACCATTCGCGTCGCCAATCCGGGGCGTGAACTGGGGCTGTCTGGTATCGACGCAGAAGTCTGGAATAATCTGTTTGACGGTAACATCGGTGCTGACGTCTATTTTGACAACTTCGTAAGTCACATGCCACTGCAGTCGCAGGGCAACTTCGACGCCTCCCATACGCCCCGATTTGTCTGGGGTCAGGGATTCCGCGACCCGCTCTCCCGATTTGACCTGTCGTTCCGCGGTAATATCGGGAACTCGCTTGACGTCATGAATGGCTTTGCCTTCCTTGACAACAGGGAAGACTACTTCAAATCACGCAGTAATGGTGGTTCCACATCACCACCAAGTGACCATGCCCACACAGACCTGAATCCCAACGGTCATTTCAACACGATTCTGCCCACTGACCGTCGCCGTAATGCGACTCGTACGATCGGTTTCCTGACGGATGTTGTTGGCGATATTCCCAGCTCCGTCCCGATGATCGCCGATGACGGCAGCAGCGTGCTGCCGGGATGGTCCTATGACGGTCTCGGTACGCCAACGTGGCGTCTGGAGTCGGACTTCGACATCAGTGGGTTCCGACAGATTGATCCGACGGTGGGCTACAGCAGCTTCAACACCGTCGTGACCATGGATGGACTGTTTGATTATCAGTGGGATACCGGTGTCAATACGGTGAACTTCATTGGCGCCACACCGTTCTCACTGAATCGCGGCGATATCTTCAACGTGCTGACTGGTGAACGCCCAATCAGCCCGGACGGTCTGGAAAACAACAACAGCTTCGTCGGGGCCAGTCGCCTTGGTACGATCGGCGGAGTTTACTCGGTCAATAATCAGGCTGCTGGTGGCAATCTCAACATTCACACCAAGGCCGACCGTGACTACTATCGCTTCACAGCCGCCGGAACCGGGTCGGCCACTGTCGATCTGAATCTCACCGACACTCTCGGCGACGATGTGAAATTCATGGTCTATGAGATCGATCCCGATCTGCAGACTGAAGAAGTGGCCATGTCCAGAGATGTGGACGGCACAACGCTGTATGTGACCGTGGCAGCGGGCAGTGCGTCAGGACTGACGGTCTTTGTTCAGGAAGGCCGCGAATACGTCATTGAAGTGCTGAGCGACGAGCAGGAAAACTCCTTCATCACCCTCGACGGTAAGTCGTTCCTGTTCGGAACCACGCGAGCTTATGACCTGTCCATCAATGCTCCCGCAGCCAGTGGTGGCGGTGGCGGTGGCGGTGGTGGCGGTGGCGGCGGTGGTGGTGGCGGTGGCACCGGTGGCGGTGGCGGTGGCGGTGGATCTCAGAACAATGGAGGTTCCAAACCCGGATCACCGGATCTCGAGGCCATCGGTCCAGTGACACCTAATCCGCGTAACATGGCGGCCGGTCCTGTCACGATAACCTTTACAGAAGATGTGACGGGCGTTGATATCGCCGATTTCCGCTTGACGCGTGATGGTGTGGATATTTCACTGGAAGACTTTTCAGTGACTGCCCTGTCAGCCTTCCAGTACAGCATTGATCTGGGCACGTTGACTGGTCAGCCCGGTGTGTATGCTCTAACCCTGATCTCAGCAGATTCTGGCATCCGCGACCGCGAATCCTCACCACTGGTGCTGAAGGATGGTGCGGGCAATCCTGTTGCTGCGAAGTCTGATGTCTGGACAGTCGTCGTGACTGCTGATTCCACAGCCGACCTGCCGGATACCAATCCGGGAGACGGTCTGGCGCAGGCCATCGGCGGGGAATTCAGCCTGCGAGCGGCCGTGATGGAAAGCAATGCCAGCTCCGGCAGTGACTTCCTGACTCTGCCCGCTGGTCTGTACGTGCTGTCGACCGCTGGAATCGGCGAGGATCTGGCCGTGACCGGTGACCTTGACGTCACTGGCGTCCTGACGATTCGCGGGGCTGGTGCCAGCCAGACCATTATCGATGGCAGCCTGCTGGACCGCGTCTTCCACGTGCTGCCAGGTGCATCGCTGACGCTGGAAAACCTGACCATCAGCGGAGGTTTTGCCGGTGACGGTGGCGGTATCTACAACTCGGGAACCCTGACACTGCGAGGTGTGAATGTCATTCGCAACGTTGCCGGGAATCAGGGTGGCGGTATCTACAATGCGGGCACGCTGACGATCACTTCATCATCGGTGTCGCAGAACGTTGCTGGCTCGCGTGGCGGTGCCATCAACAGTACTACGGCAGTGACACTGATCAGTGCAACGCTGTCAGACAACTACGCCGTGTCGCGCGGTGGTGCCCTGTATCTGGAGGCTGGTTCGTCGCAGCTGAAGGCGGACCTTGTGAACGTGACGATTGCCGGCAATGAATCGGGTTCACGCGGTGGTGGCATTTTCACAGACAGTGCCAGCGTCCTTACGATCGGCAACTCGATTCTGGAAAGCAACGCCACGGACTCTGATCTGCCGAATTCCACGGCCTCCACAGATCGCGAAATCGGCGGTGGTCTGCGATCGACCGGCTTCAACCGAATTCAGGTCCTCGATGCATTCTACACTTCCGCTGCATCGGCCGGCCTGCTGACATCCGATGTCTTTGGTCGCGATGCGACTCCGCTGGATGCCGTAACGCAGGTTCTGACATATGGCGTGGGCAGCGGTGTTGGTATTAATCCACTGATCCCTGGTGGCGCGGCGGTGGATGCGGGCAGCAATGCCCTGTATCCGGTCACCACCACAAATCCGCTCACCAGCCAGCTGGACGCTGTTGATAACCCACGATTGATCGATGGCAACCGTGATGGGATTTTTGTCATCGACCAGGGGGCTGCGGAATATCTGACGAACGTACCTGTGGCACTGTTCACGGCGGCACCAAATCCCGTTGCTCTGGGTGAAACCGTCACCTTTGACGCCACGCGGTCAAGTCATCCGAATCCATCCTCAGGACGGCGCATCGTTAAGCTGGAATGGTACTTCGATTATGCCCCTGGTGTCACAACGCCCGATCTGACCACCGGTGGTGGCGTTCGAATTGCCACACGTTCCTTCAACACCGTTGGACGCAACAGCTACATTGTGCGACTGGTGGTGACGGATGATGCCGGCAACACAGATTTCATGGATCAGCAGGTACTGGTTGGAATTCCGACTCGACCTGTGGTGACGAGGCCGTTCACGATCACTACGGATACCACTCCGGAGTTTCGCTGGACCGCCAGCCCGGCCCGTTACACGGTCACGCTGCAGAAGGCCGGTGCTCCCGATCAGGTGCTCGCTTCAAACCTCACCGCGACGACCTTCACTCCAACCACGGCCATCGCTCCCGGCAACTACAGCGTGGTGATTACTGCCACCAACAATATGGGCAGTGCCACCAGTAATCCCTATCAGTTCACGATCACCACGCTGGGGTTAACCTCACCCGTGGATGGCACGTCCATCTTCGACGTGACACCAGTTTTCCGCTGGACAAGCATTGCCGGCACGTCCCGCTATGAACTGAAGGTCAATCGCCTGCTGCCGGTTCCGAAGTCTGACGTGATCAGCGAGGCCTTCATCGACCGCAACAGCTTCGAAGCCAAAACGTCGCTGGGACTGGGGACATTTGAGTGGCAGGTGCGGGCTTACGACGCTGATGGCGCTGCAGGTGCATGGAGTGCTCTGTCGAAGTTCACCACCGATACACCGCAGTTCGTAACTCCGCTGCCTCCAGGCAAGGACGGTGTTATCCGGGCTACGATGGATGATACGCCGACCTTCTCATGGACCGGCATCAACGCAGCTCGCTACGAGCTGTGGGTCAATCAGGTGGGTGGTCCGACCAGGATCATCTATCAGAATGCTCTGACCACGACCTCGTTCACTCCGGTCACCCGTCTGCCCAACGGCACCTACGACGCGTGGGTGCGGGCTCTTGCCGCTGACGGCGAACCGGGTCTGTGGAGTCCCAAGCTGCGGTTCCAGATGGATTATCGCATTGGTCCTGTGACTTACGGTCCGGTCGGCAACACCACCGATACCACGCCGACATTCAGCTGGCAGGGTATCGAGGGTGCGAAGGAATACGATCTCTGGGTTGATAACCGAACCACCAATACTCAGCAGGTCATTCGCGTGAGAGTTCCGCATGTGGCCGGTGCAGAAAAGATCAACTGGACTCCGACAACCGCGCTGGCAACATCCAACTATCGCTGGTGGGTGCGAGCCATTGGTCCGGACGGCCGTGCCACCGCATGGAGCATCGCGAAGGACTTCCTGGTACCGGTACCGTCGATCGTCAAACCACGCGGAAACATCGGAACCAACCTGCCGGAATTCACCTGGAATGCGGTGCCGGAATACGTGTCCTACGATCTGTGGGTTGATAATCTGACCACCGGAGCCAAACAGGTTCTGCGAGTCACCGATGCGAAGCCATACAGCTTCCAGACCGTGCTGCCATTCGAAAATGGTACGTTCCGAGCCTGGGTTCGTGGTTTCGACAAGGACAACAACGCGTCACAGTGGAGCAGTCCGGCTGACTTCACGATCTCCGTTGGCGTCGGTGTTGCTCCCACATTGCTGGGACCACTGCGATTCGCCGGAGTTCGGCCGAACTTCTTCTGGCAGGGCGGTACGAACGCGATCACCTACGAACTGCTTGTGAAGGATATGACTCAGCCGTCTCAGCCGACCGTCATCAACGTGAAGTCGATCGCCGGCACTACCTTCTCGTCCAACATCAACCTGATCAGCGGTCGCACATATCGCTGGTGGGTGCGGGGGCTGGATGTGGACGGAAACGGTCTGCCGTGGAGTCAGCCAGCCACCTTTACTGTGGTTTCCAGCGAGGCTCAGGACGGAGTGCCATCCGGTATTCCGGCTCTCGACTGGATGGCTCTGCCAGTCGTGCCCGAGCTGCGGCAGAATGTCTGGAATCCAGATGGCGTTCGCAGCTTCGTCACGGCTCCGACAGGAGTTGTGGTTCAGGTCGATCTGCCACAGGCCCAGCCGCTGCAGCTGAACGTCACCGAGTCAGCGGCAGTGTTGCCAGCCGTGGAAGTTCAGCCGGAGCTGGATGAGGTACTGGCAGCATGGTCCGAAGTCGAGCTGGCCGAATTGACACCAGCGACTGTTGCGACTCCGGTTGTGTCAGCAACGGCAGTTGTGAAGCCGAAGCAGGCCGGCCTGCCTGGCACAGCTTTGGCAATGCTGGCTGGCCTCGTTGTCGGTCGCCGTGGTCGTCGTCGTGACGGCCGTGACAGCTGACAGCTGACACTGATCCTGCAGAACAGCAGACAACCCGGTGGAAGAATTCCACCGGGTTGTTTTTGTTCGGGAACTTCGTGTGCTGGCCTGCAGCTCCGATTACTGTCATACTCTGGCGCCCGCTGATCCGGCCGCAGCCAGCGTCCTCAGCCGGTCTGCTGTCCCGTCACTCGTCCACCGAAGAAGCTCGTTATGGACCTGAGAATTCTGCTGACGTGTCTGTTGTGTCTGAGTGTTTCACTGACGGCTGGGGCTCAGGAACCGCCTGTCCAGCCTGCTGCGGCGACTGTTCCCGCAGCCGATTCATTACAGCCCCTGATCGAGCAGGCGCGAGTGGACTGGGGCGTCCCAGGTCTGGCGGTGGCGGTTGTTCATCGCGGTCAGGTGGTGCTGTCGGCGGGGTTCGGCGTGCGTGAGCTGGGCCGACCGGAGCTGGTGGACAGTGGCACCGCGTTCGCAATTGCATCCAACACCAAAGCCTTCACGGCAGCTGCGATTGCCATGTTGCAGGAATCCGGGAAGCTGCGGTGGGACGATCGTGTGCAGCAGCATCTGCCGTGGCTGCAGATTGGTGATGCGCTGGTAACATCCGAGCTGCGGATTGATGACCTGCTGTGCCATCGCAGTGGTCTGGGCACATTCAGCGGGGACCTGTTGTGGTGGGGGACTCCTTATACACCGCAGCAGGTACTGCAGCGAGCGCGGCATCTGCCGCTGAAAAATCGATTTCGGGCTGAGTATGGATATTCGAATCTGATGTTTCTGGCAGCGGGCGAGGTGATTCGCGAGGCCAGTGGTCAGTCGTGGCAGCAGTTTGTGGCTGAGCGGATTCTGTCGCCGCTGCAGATGCAGCGGACGAGACTTTCTGTGCGGGATCTCGCAGCACTCGGCAATACAGCCCGCCCCCACAAAACCACCTTATCGGGCAATCAGCCGATTGACTGGTTCAACTGGGACACGATGGCGGCGGCGGGGGGAGTGATTTCCTGTGCTGATGACATGGCGAAGTGGTTGCAGCTGCAGCTGCGACGTGGGCAGCTGCCGAACGGCGAACGCTTATTCTCCGAAGCATCTTCCCACCGCATGTGGACTCCGCATACCGTCATCCCGGTCAGCCGCGGCGCTCTCGCTCGCACCCCCACCACTCATTTCCGTTCCTGTGGGCTTGGCTGGATGCTGGCCGATTATCGGGGCCGGCTGACAGTCGGGCATGGTGGTGGCTATGACGGCATGTATTCGCAGGTGCTGCTGATTCCTGAAGCCGAGCTGGGTGTAGTGGTACTGACCAACAGCATGACGGGCATAGCATCGGCTTTGACCATGACGATTGCCGATCAGTATCTGGCTGAGGCGGATGGGCAACCGGGGCAGTGGCTGCAGCAGGGGCTGGAGTCTGACCGCAGTGGACGGCAGGAATTCTATGATCGAATTCAGAAAGCTGTGCAGCCGGTCATTGCCGGGACTCAGCCCTCGCATCCGCTGGAAGCCTTTGCGGGAAAGTTTGAGTGTCCTTTGTACGGGGCGGCGGAAGTGCGGCTGGAGAACGGTGGACTGGTGCTGCAGTTACAGCCGTTTCCAGAGCTGACGGCCGATCTGGTGCACCTGCATTATGACACGTGGAAGATTGTGTGGCGGAAATCGTTTGCGTGGTTTGCTGAAGGCACGGTGCAGTTCGTGCCGGATGCAGCCGGCGTATTTCAGGAGCTGCGTCTGGATGTTCCGAACGATGATCTGTGGTTTGATGAGCTGAAGTTTCGTCGCAAACCGTAATGTGCTGCGGACTGGCGTCATGGCAGTCAGTGAAGGCGAGGGGAGGTGTGAGGTGTGGCGTGGGGAAACTGTGGTGCAGCGATCCGGTCCGGGGTATCCAGTGGTGATGTTGGGGGTGTTGGCACTGGGGTTGAGTGCGGGATGCAGCGAGTACAAGTCCGTGGCACCGCCGGCGGCAACGGCGAGCGGCGATTCGGGGGCTGAGTCGGCCGCGACTTCGTCTGAACCGGCCTCGCCAACCCCGTCTGGTGGCGAAGTGTTTCAGCCGTAATGGGGTGGGTTGAGTGTTTTCTGGGGGGGGCTGACGGCTGACCGTTTCGCTGGAGTCCTGGATTTCCTGCGAATTTTCTGCGTATTCCCCCTGCCCTGGGCAAATCCCCACGGCCCAATCCGGTATTTTGCTTGATATTTACCGATTCTCCCGGTTCAATGACCTGTTTCGGAATTTTTCGAAAACGGGATCGGCAGACAATTGCCGACATGCGCTGCCATTAACCGTCAGTTCTGACGTGGATCTGTGGTTTCTGGTGTGTGTGTCCGTGTGTTGCTGCTGGTCTCTGCCGGAAAATGACGAATTTTGGACAGTTCCGATCTGCCGGGGTGCATTGCGCGCCTGCGGCGGGGTGATTTCGGTGCTGTGCCAGTGTGGTGCCGGGTGTTGTCAGTTTGAAGCGTGGGTTAGGCTCGGGGTTCGACCAGAAAAATCTACCTGTGGACGGCCTGTAACGGGTCTTGCATCTGCGGGTGTGGGAGTTGTGGAATGCGTAACTGGCTGGAGCGATTTGTCGACGACGGGACTATCGGCGAGTCGCAGCTTGAAGAAGCTAGCAGCATGGCGGCCAATCTGGGGATCACCCCTGAGGACGCGCTGGTACGCCTCGGCTACATCTCGGGTGGTGATCTCGGTCGTGCTCAGGCCGAGGAATTCGGTTATGACTACATCGAGCTTGAGGGGCGCCAGATTCCTCACAGTGTGATTGAGCTGGTGACAGAATCACTGGCTCGTGAAAACCTGGTAATCCCGATCGAATCGGACGGCGATTCGGTGGTGATCGCCATGAATAATCCGAACAACATTGAGGTCCTTGACAAGCTGCGATTTGTCCTGAATCGCGACATCCGCCCTGTGATGGCTCCGCTGGAATCCATTACCGCGGCCATTAACCGGCACTATGGTCAGTCGGAAACCGAATCCGTTGATTCGATGATTTCCGAGTTCACGGAAACTCAGATCGACTTCACCGATGTCGAGGCAGCGGCTGCGTTGAAGGGTGACGAAGACGAAAGTGCTCCCATCATTCGTCTGGCCAACCTGATCATTTCTGAAGCGGTGCGTGAGCGTGCCAGTGACATTCACATTGAACCGTTTGAGGATCGGGTGCGAATTCGCTACCGGATCGACGGTGTTCTGCTTGAGCGTGACAGTCCTCCGAAGCGACTGCTGGGTGCCTTGATTTCGCGTTTCAAGATCATGGCGCGAATGGACATTGCCGAGAAGCGCCGTCCGCAGGACGGCCGTATCAAGACTCGCGCTGGAACCAAGGAGTTTGACCTGCGAGTGTCCATTCTGCCGACCAATCATGGTCAGGCGGTGGTCATGCGTATTCTGGACCGTGACAACATCAAGATTGGTATCCGCAATCTGGGTTTCAGCGACGACAACTATCGCACGTTCCAGAACATCATTCGGCGTCCCAACGGCATTTTCCTGGTCACCGGTCCCACGGGATCCGGCAAGACCACAACGCTCTATTCGGCTCTGGGGGAACTGAACCGTCCGGACCGCAAGATCATTACGGCCGAGGACCCGGTTGAGTATTACCTGCCGGGGATTAATCAGGTGGAAGTGAAGCACAGCATTGGTCTGGACTTCGCGCGGATCATCAAGGCGATGCTGCGACAGGCCCCCAATGCCATTCTGGTGGGTGAGATTCGAGACACGGAAACGGGTGAAATGGCGATTCAGGCATCGCTGACCGGGCACCTCGTTTTCAGCACGCTCCACACCAATGATGCTCCCGGCGCCATTACTCGCCTGATCGACATGGGTGTCCAGCCATTCCTTGTGGCCTGTTCACTGATGGCCGTGATGGCTCAGCGACTGGTCCGCGTGGTCTGTCCGAAGTGCAAGGAACCCTACCAGCCGACTCCTGAAGAAATCGAGGTCTTCAATATTACTCCGGACGAGCTGTCTGACGGGCAGTGGGTGCGTGGTCGTGGCTGCAGCAACTGCAAGCATACGGGTTATAAGGGACGTCGAGCGGTGTTTGAGCTGATGACCATGAATACAACGCTGCGTGAGATGGCCTTCAACAGCGAGCCGGCTCAGAACATCCGCCGGCAGGCTCGACTGCTGGGTATGAAAACGCTGGTCGAAGATGCCAAGGACAAGGCCTTTTCGGGGATGACCACACTGGCTGAAGTTTACAAGCTGTCCAAGGGCGGTCACTAGCTGCGCATCTGGGTACTGAAGGTCTTTCAGCAAGGTGAAATCAGACATGTCAACGGGTGCAGTAAGAAACTTTCAGATCGACAAGCTGCTTGAGATGGTGGTGCGGGAGCGAGTGAGCGACCTGCACATCACCGTTGGGCAGCCGCCGGTGGTCCGTTCGGGCGGACGCATGGTCAAGCTTGAGACTCGCGAGCTGAGTGCGGACGACACCACCAACCTGATGAAAAGTATCTGTCCGGAACGGAATCAGCAGGAGCTGCAGGAGCGGGGCGGAACGGACTTCGGGTTTGCTTACGGCGATAAAGCCAGATTCCGCGTCGCCGTCTTCAAGCAGCGCGGCATGATCGGAATGGTGCTGCGGCGGATTCCGAACGAGTTCCTGACATTTGAACAGCTGGGGTTGCCACCGGTCGTCCGCGACCTGATCCAGCGGCCTCGCGGTCTGTTCCTGGTCACCGGGCCGACAGGGTCCGGAAAAACCACCAGTCTGGCATCGATGATCAACTGGATGAACCATAATATGGATCATCACATCATCACGCTTGAGGACCCGATTGAGTATTACCATCAGCATCATCATTCCACGATCAACCAGCGTGAGATTGGTGTTGACGTCCCGTCATTTCCGGAAGCGCTCAGACGTGCTCTGCGTATGGACCCCGACGTGATTCTGGTGGGGGAAATGCGAGACCTGGAAACGATTTCTGCCGCCATCACGGCCGCGGAAACCGGACACGTGGTGTTTGGTACTCTGCACACCACAGGTGCTCAGGGTACCGTCGACCGTATCATCGACGTGTTCCCCACCAACCAGCAGGAACAGATCCGGACTCAGCTGGCCAACGCCATCATCGGAATTCTCAGTCAGGCCCTGCTGCCTCGCAAACCCAAGGGGCTGGTGGCAGCCTACGAGATGCTGGTGGTGACCCCCGCGATCGCCAACCTGATTCGTGAAGGCAAAACCTTCCGTATCAACAGCTCGATCCAGACCGGACGCAAGTTCGGCATGATCCTGCTGGATGACTCACTGTTCAACCTCTGGAAGAGCGGTATTTGTGACGAGAAGGACGTGCTGTTCAAGTCCAATAACCCCGGTGAACTGCGAGCGCGAATTGAGCGTGCGAAACGCGGCGTGTTCGATGAAGAACCGGATGACGATGACGACGAATGATTGATTGCTGTCGCTCCGTTTCCCGACAGCAGTAAATGCTCCCCTGATTACTCATTCAGCCCGGTTGTTTCTCCATGGCACAACGCAAACTCGGACAGATCCTCGTCGATCTCGGCTATATCAACGACGACCAGCTCTGGGATATTCTGGAAGAGCAGAAGCAGAGTCCCGGTCAGCCGATCGGACAGGTCGCTGTACGGATGGGGCTGGTCAATCAGCGGCAGGTCACTGAAGCGCTGGCTGAACAGTGGGGCATGCCCGTCATCAATCTCGAAGAGACCAACGTTCCGCCGCAGGTGCTGGAAATCGTTCCGCAGCCAATGGCCGAAATGTATCGGATCATGCCGGTCTCCATCAAAAACAACGTGCTGACGGTCGCCATGGCCGATCCTCAGAACGTTGCCATCCTTGATGACCTGCGTAACTTTCTGGGGCATGAAATCCGCGGGGCCGTGTCGTCCCAGGCTGATGTCGAAGCCGCCATCACTCGGTACTACGCCGACCGTGAAGAAAGCATCGAAGACGTTATCGAGCAGCTTTCCACTGACGAGGATTCCGAAAAGCGAATTCGCGGATATGACCTCGCCAGCGAAGAGGAAATGTCTGATTCGCAGCCCATCAAAAAACTGCTGAACATGGTGATGCTGCTGGCCATTCGTGACCAGGCCAGCGACATTCACTTCGAACCGTTTGAAGACGAATTCAAGATTCGCGTCAAAGCGGACGGCGTGCTCTATGAAATGGTGCCACCTCCACGACACCTGGCAAATGCCATCGTCAGCCGTATTAAGGTGATGTCCAACCTCGACATCGCCGAACGGCGACTGCCGCAGGACGGCCGTATCGAACTGAACGTGGGCGGAAATAACGTTGACCTGCGAGTCAGCGTGCTGCCGACGCTGTTTGGCGAAGCCGTGGTTATGCGAGTTCTGGACCGAACCGTCGTCGCGCTGGACCTGAACAAAATCGGGATGGACCCGGTGACGCTGGGACAATTCCGCGGACTGCTGAATCGCCCCAACGGCATCATTCTGGTAACCGGTCCCACAGGCTCCGGAAAAACCACCACACTTTACTCCGCACTCAACGAACTCAATTCCACTGAAACCAAGATCATCACCAGCGAAGACCCGATTGAATACGACATCGAGGGAATTGTGCAGGTGCCGGTGAATCCGGATGTCGGGGTGACCTTTGCAAACGTGCTGCGAGCGATCCTGCGACACGACCCCGACAAAATCCTGGTGGGTGAGATTCGAGACTATGAGACGGCGGAAATTGCCGTCCAGAGCTCCCTGACCGGGCACCTTGTATTCAGCACGCTGCACACCAACGATGCTCCGTCCGCCATCACGCGACTGCGGGACATGGGAGTGCCGGCGTTCCTGATCACGGCCACCGTTGAAGGCATTCTGGCTCAGCGACTGGTGCGACGTATCTGTTCCGAGTGTCGCACGCAGTTCTCGCCATCCGACGAGCTGCTGCTGGAACTGCAGCTGCCACTGGCGACTGCCCGTAAATACAAGTTTTATTACGGCAAGGGCTGTGCTCGCTGCAATAACTCAGGATACAAGGGCCGTATCGGTCTCTACGAACTGATGCAGATTACAGACGAAATTCGTGACGCTGTGGCGGCGGAGGCATCGGCCGACGATATCCGCGTGGTGGCACGACAACAGGGCATGTCAACTCTGCGTGAAGCCGGGTTGAAGCTGATTTTTGACGGGTTGACAACCATCGACGAAGTTGTGCGGGAAACGGTTCTGGAGGACGTTGAGTAATCCGGGATGATCTCGGGAGGGCGGGCAATTCCGCCGGTCTGAGCAATTTTGCTGCAGCAGAATTGAACACTCGATCTGGCGGGGCTGTGATCTTTCCGGCGATTTTCTGTACACTGCGAGTGGTGCTGGGTGTTGGGGTACGGGTTTTTGGTGTGAGTGAGTGGGTTAGGGTGCGGGGCTGACTGAACGGTCAGTTCTGGCACGCTGTTTGCGGTTTAAGTCGTCTGCATTCGCCGCGGTTTCCGGGGAAACTGCATTGTGTGGCAGTCTGCAGACTACCGAGACGATCCGGAGAGGGCGGAATGGCAACTTTTACTTACGAAGCAATGGACAAGTCCGGGCTGGAAGTCAAGGACACCATTGAAGCCTCATCTGAGGCTGAAGCCCAGACCCTGATCCGTGAGAAGGGCTTCTACGTCACGAAGATCAAGGAAAAGGAAAAGAAAAAGAAGGAAGCCAAGAAGGGGGCAGCTGCCAAGGGTGGTGGTGGGAAGAAGCCGGGCAAGGCGTTCACGATTGGTGGTGTGAAGCCCAAGATTCTTTGCACCTTTACTCGCCAGCTTTCCACGTTGCAGGACGCTGGTCTGCCGGTGTTGCGCAGTCTGCGAATTCTGGAAGGTCAAAGCCGTCCGGGCGCTTTGAAAAATGCGCTGATGGACGTGATTGAAGACATTGAAGGCGGTAATACGCTGTCTGAGGCCATGGCCAAGCAGCCCAAGGCCTTTGACAATCTGTACGTGAACATGGTGAAGGCGGGTGAGGCCGGCGGTGCCCTGGAAGTGATTCTGCAGCGTCTTGCGGAATTCAAGGAAAAGGCGCAGTCGCTGAAACGCAAGATCGTGGGTGCCATGATTTACCCGGCAGCGGTCATTACCGTGGCCGTGGCCATTGTGTCATTCATCATGATCTGGATTATCCCGAAGTTCAAGGAAATCTTCCTTGGGTTCGGTGTCGAGCTGCCTGGTGTGACGGTCTTTCTGATTGATATCTCGGACTGGATGCTGAACTACTGGTACATGATGTTCATCACGCCTTTGGGCTTCTGGATCTTTGTCAAGATTGTGAAGAAGAACAAAACGGGTGCGTACGTGATGGACTGGCTGGCCTTACGTATCCCGTTGATCGGGAAGATTCTGCACATCGGCACCATTGCGCGCGTTACCAGAACTCTGGGCACACTGATTGCTTCGGGTGTCCCGATTCTTGAGGCCCTGCTGATTGCTCGAGACACCGCGGGGAATGCGGTCTTCGTGCGGGCGTTTGACAACATTTATTCGGCGATTCGTGAGGGCGAGACGATTTCGGTCCCGCTGAAGGAATCGCGGATTGTGGACGACATGGTTGTGAACATGGTGGACGTCGGTGAAGAGACGGGTGCTTTGGATGACATGTTGTACAAGGTTGCGGACGTCTACGACGAAGAGGTGGAAGTGCGAGTTGAGGCGCTGGTAAGCCTGCTGGAACCGATCATGGTGGTTGTGCTCGGTTTGATCGTGGGTTTCATCGTGATTGCTCTGTTCATGCCGCTGATTAAGCTGCTGAACGACCTGTCATGATGCTCAGTAGCCCGAGCATTCGTGCTCGGGGGTGCTTTTGTAAGGTCATAGCTGTAGCCCGAGCATTCCTGCTCGGCAGTACTCTTGGTGAAATGGTGTCCGGGCAGGAATGCCCGGGCTACGGTTGAGTTGTGGAGGACGGGGCTACGGTTGGGTGGTGGAGGACGGGGCTACGGTTGGGTGGTGGAGGACGGGGCTACGGTTGAGTTGTGGTGGACGGGGCTACGGTTGAGTGGTGTTGGAGTAGTGAGTTTGTGAGGGGACAGTGATGCGAAAACGGACTTCGATGACAATACCGGCGAGTTGTGCGGCACCTGTGGGTGGCGGTTCGTCACGGCGTGGCTTTTCGCTGATCGAACTGCTGGTCGTGATCGTGATCATCGGGATTCTGATTGCATTGATCCTGCCGGCGATTGCCGGGGTGCGAGCACGTGCTCGCGTTGCTCAGGTGACCAGCGAGATTACTCAGCTGGACAACGCCATCGCCAAGTTCAAATCGGTCTACAATGTCGACCCGCCCAGCAGTCTGTATATCCCGCCTGCCGGTGACGCTTCGAAGTGGCCGGCCGCTGATCGCTCGAAAGTCCGCGCCATCTGGCCACAGTTCAATTTTGACACGAACGGTGGGCTGGCAATCGCTCTGCCCAACAATCAATTCATTACAGGTGGAATCCACTTGAGCGGTGCGGAGTGCCTTGTCTTCTTCCTGGGTGGAATCCCGGATTTGAGGGATGCTGTTCCGGTACCCCGTGGCTTCTCGAAGGATCCTACGAAGCCATGGCAAATCAACGGCACCAATCGCGAAGGCCCGTTCTTCGAGTTTTCCAACGAGCGATTGACAGACGTTGATAAGGACAGCCTTTTGGAATACATGGATGCTCTGCCCGGTCAGACGGTTCCCTACCTGTACCTGTCCAGTCAGGGGCGGAACTACAAACGCACGAATGCCGCAGGCACGGGTCTGGCAGCTCAGGACGACTTCGACGTCTTTGGTGGGCCTTCCAATCCAAAGGATCTGCAGTCGGTGTATCTGAAAACGGCAACGCCACCGCAGGCGCACCGCAACGACGGCTACCAGATCATTTCTCCGGGCAACGATGGCCTGTATGGCAGCGGTGGTGTGTTTAAGGATGGTGAGACATTGAAGAACGATGCCAACCGAGCGGCGGAAGTTGACAACATCACCAACTTCTCAGGTGGTCAGCTGGCTCCGTGATCGCGTTGATTCCTGTGTGGTTGGGTGTCGGTTCTTTTTCCGGATACCGGTGTTCAGTATGACATCTTTTCGGACAACCAGAACAGTTCGGTCGGGCTTCACCATGGTGGAGCTGTTGATCGTGATCGGGATTATTGCGATCCTGATGAGCCTGACATTTTCGGTGATGTACAATCTGGCGGCGCAGGCGGAATCGGAGGCGACTGCCACCACGATCCGCAAGATTGATGCGATTCTGCAGCAGCGGATAGAGGCCTTCAACCGGGCGTTCAAGGGGAATCGAGCTGAGGCTGCTGCCAGCATCGTGCAGGTGAAACTGGCGCAACAGAACATCTTTGGTGTCCGCGATGAAGTGATTGAGATTCTGGCGAAGAAGCGTTCGTTCCGTTTTGAGTTTCCGCAGCGGATGGCTGAGCGTTATGTGGAAGAGCATGCTTCCACTTCGTCACTGGTGCCCGGGATGGCCGACAGTGTCTTCAAGGCGATTGCGGCCCCGTATGCTCGTGATCAGCTGATCGCAGAAGGCAATCCGACGCCGACGGACGCTGCGGTGCTCAGCCGAGTGACCAGTAACTGGGCAAAGCACAGGGACTCGACGGAAAGCGCCGAGCTGCTGTACTTTGCTCTGACAGCTGCAACATCCTATGGTGTGGGCGCGGCGGATAACGATCGCTTCACTGAGCGTGAAGTGGCAGATACGGATGAGGACGGACTGCCGGAGTTTATTGATGCCTGGGGCCAGCCGCTGCGATTCTATCGCTGGCCGACTCGGCTCATCGACATGAATCCCCCGTCGCCATTTCAGCCTGATCTGATGGATACTTTGGATGCGACTGACGTTCGCGGTATCGGTGGTCTGGAGCGTGAAACGGCCGGGCTGCTGATTCGCGGCCTGTCGCCACCACCGCTGCCTTTGCCCAATGGTGTGCTGCCTCGGGATCTGCTGTTGACTGATCCGGATGATCCGGTCGGACGATTGTACAGTGAACTGGAACGGCTGAACGGTGCCAACGGCAAACCCCAGCTGGCTCTGGAATTCAATGAGACGAAGTACCACACGCCGGACACGTATCATACTCCGCTGATTGTTTCAGCCGGTGCTGACGAAGACCTTGGGTTGCTGGAACCGACGGACGACGCCAATGGAAATTTCGGCAACCTGGCCCAGTTGAAAAGCACTCCGAATTCCGTGCGGGATTCCTTCACGGACAATATCACCAATCGCAACCGTTCTGCAGGAGCTCGCCGATGAAACGCGTTCAGCTGCTGCAGAGATCGTTTCTGCGTGCCGGTTATACGCTCGTGGAAATCCTGATTGTGGTCGGGATTCTTGTCGTGCTGCTGACCATGACCCTGATGACCGTCCGCTTTACTCGTGACGGCGACCGGGTGACTGCTGCGGCTGGTCAGATCCAGTCATTCCTTGCCGGAGCGCGAGACCGGGCGATCTACGCGAGGGCACCTCGGGGAGTCCGACTGTTTCTGGACACCAAAAACCCGCGGACTGTGTCATCGATGGTCTACATCGATCCGTCCGAATCGTGGAATGATGGTGTGATTCAGCTGCGGCGCTGGGATCCTGAGCTGGACGGGGCCACCAACACCGGTGGCGGGCCCGTGGATATCAATCAGGATGGTTCGCCCGATGACCCAAAGAGTGTCTGGATGGTGGTGGGTGAGGGAACAGCGTGGTGGGAACTGAAACGCCGTGGCCTGCTGTTTGATGGTATGCGGATTCGCATTCCGAGGGGGCCGGGTGGCAGCTGGTATCCGATCAATACGCGTCTGATTGATCTCACCAGTCCGCCTCCGACAACTCAGATCCTTGTGCTGGGTATTCCTTACCGAGATCCCGGAAATACTCCGGCCGAACGTTCGCAGGCATTTGAGTCTGGTGGTCCGGAGGATTATGAGATTCTGCTGGCACCTCGGATTCTGCCTGGTGAGCCTGCCGCTCTGCCGGAGGGCACTGTGATTGATCTGGATGGTTCGCGGATTCCGGACAGCTGGCGGCCATCATCCACATTGACGGGCGGTGGCACCGGGAATGCTCTGTATTCTCAGTACATCGACATAGTGTATTCGCCACGCGGCAGTCTGGTGGGTGATGCAGCCTCGGGTGGGGTACTGCATTTGTACGTCTGCGACCGCGAGGACTCGGTGCTGTTGAAGGAAGAGTACCTGAAGTCACTGAATTCCGATCCGGCGGTGGCATTGAATGCATTCAATGCCAGTCTGCAGACAGCGAACGGGGGCCTGAAGTTTCTGCCGTCGGACGCGATCGATCCAGGGGCGGTGGCGTGGGCAGCTGCGCTCGGTACTCCTGGTGAACCCTATAACGTACGTGATCGCCGAGTGGTCACGATTTCCGGTCAGACGGGGGCCGTATCCATTCATCTGGTGAATGCTGCCGACGGCGATTCCTCGGGAAGTAATCCGCCGGATGGGTTTGCGGATGATCCGTACTTTTATGCGGAAACGGGGGAGACTGCGAAGTGAAGCGTCTCACGCGTAATCAAGCCGGTGTTCTTCCACAGTGCGGTTGGGGCGTGGCTGCCCCGGCGTGGCCTGCGGGTGTCACGCTGACCGAAGTTCTGATGTCTCTGATGATTATGAGCATTGGAATTTCCTCAGTGATGGTGTTGTTCCCGATTTCTGTGCTCCGCAGTACTCAGTCCACGCAGCTCACCAATGCCGCCATTCTGAAGTACAACGCAGAGGCTCAGATTCGCCAGAATCAGCGTCTGGTGTTTGATCCGGATGGTAACTATGACCTGTCTATGACTGTGCCTTTGCGTCAGAAAGCGCTGGCCGATCATTTTCTGTCGTCGGGTATGCGGAATTACATTGTGGATCCGTTTGGTTACCACGGGTTGTTCGGGATGGACAGCACTGGTGACGGGACGGTGGACGCCAGTGACGATCTGGTGGCTCGCGGTTTTGGTAACGACGGCAGTGCTCCCGGGTTTCTGAACGCGGCGGGTGCTCGCGTCATTCTGCGACGCTATGACGGCGGAATTCTGTCGAAGTTCTTTGGCGTCAGTGGCGACACGGTCGCCTCCGCCGGGCTCACTGCGGATCAGCTGGCTTCTTTGCAGTATCTGTCTGCAAAGCTGTCTCGACTTGGTGACGGTCGTACGATTCAGCTGGACAGCAGCGCGGTTGAGCTGCTGTATACCAGTGTCAACAACGTCAGTTATCCGGTGGGGGTGAAGCTGGTGGATTCGGTGCTGCCGGACGATCTGGTGGCGATTCCGACCGCCGCTACCACTCGTCCGGGTGGTCTGATACCGGACCCTGAAATCGCGGAGATCACTTTGTTTTCAGCGGATGGGCGGTTCAGTCAGACGTTTCCGTTGACAAGTATTGATGCGGCCAGTCTGAAGTGTTTCTGGTCTGAGTATGACGATGCCGGGAATGTCGTGGACTACAACGGCAATGGTTTCAACGACATTCGTGGTTTACCGGCGGAATTTCTCAGTACGGTCGGTCGAGTGATTCTGCGAACGGTGCGGACGTCAGACTTTTCCTGGTTGTTGACAGTGCGTCGCAGCAGCGACGGGCAGGCGCGTGGGGTGGACGTCGTCATTCGTTATCACACGGGAATCAAGCCGCTGGATGAGCGAATTTTCCCGGCCACATTTCAGGCTGGTCTTGCGATTGTGGGTGTGAACGACGCAGCGGACGGCACAGAGCCTGTTTTGAAGCGCGGTGCCTATGTGTTTGACGCCCTGAATGCTCGCTGGTACCGCATCACCAACCATGAAACGCGACCATCATCTGGTCTGATTCCGACCAGTGAGTCGGGTTTCTGGGGAGCGTACAAATATCGTCTGACACTGGAGTCTGAGGTGGTCGCGGGTGCCGGATCGTTTCCGACGGGATCTGCGTCGGCTGTGTATTCCGGGGCTGTGTTTCTTCCTGGCGTGGTGGATGTGTATCCGATGGGATCACTGAATCTGCCGGCGACTCTGCAGGCAGGGGAGAACTGATGAGACGCACGTCTTCTGAACAGCCGATGCGATCCGGGCGATCCGGTTTCACGCTGGTGGAAATGCTGGTCTCGGTGGCGCTGGTGCTGCTGATGATGAGTCTGTTTGCATCGATCTTTTCGATGGCGTCAGGCAGCGTCAGTACTCAGCGCGGCATTTCCAATCACGATCAGAAAGCTCGCGCTTTAACCACTCTGATCAAGGGTGATTTTTCCCATCGAACCCACCGCAATCCGCTGCCGTTTTATCCCGGTGAAAGCACGTCGACATCGCCGACGTCCTTTAATAATCGTGGTGGCTATGTTTACATCTCCACCAATGATCCTTACAGCGGCCTTGATGACCTTGTGCAGTTCACGGTCAGTTCCGACATGCTGCAGGAGGATACGGACAGTTCGCCGTATTATGGGCGTGCTGCACTGCTGAATGATCCGTCTGGTAACACTTCCACCAGTTTGTCAGTCAATCCCAATCAGCCTGAGGCTGATGACAGCAGTCTGACAGTCAACAGCACGGGCAGTTCGACGGGGGCAGAGGTTTGTTATTTCGTTCGAAACGGAAATCTGTATCGGCGTTTGACGCTGCTGCGTCAACCTTTGCCGGTGGCGGGGCGTGATCTGGACGAGCAGCCGCAGACCAGTCGTGGTCAGGATTATTTTGTTTCTGCCAGCGGCAATTTCTCGGTGCAGACTGCGTCTGGTCCCGTAGCCGCGGATGATTTCCTGACGTATTTCGACTATTCGGCCGTAGCCGGTACCGCTGGGGCCGTGCCGGGGCCTGCTCAGTTTATCGGGATTTCGTACCTGAACAACGAGCTGGAGACTCCGCTGCCACCGCTTGTGCTGCCTGCACTGGGAAATCCTCACAAGCGATTCGGGTTCGATCAGTTCACCGGGAAGTCGCGTGAACATACTCAGGTGGGTGGTGCCTTTATCGGTCGCTTCCTGCATGCAGAAACTTCAGCGGTGAATTTTAACTGGCCGCAGCGACAGGCGCAGGTGTTCGGCACCAATCAGGTGTTTGGTGTCGGCAACACTCCGGACGGTAACCCGTTGAATGTTGCCAATCCGGTGACGCTGAATATCTCAACGGGGGTGGTTCAGGAGTTTTCGAATTCGTCGTCGGGAACCGGGCGTGGTGGTACTCGCCGCATGGAAGATCTGGTGCTGTCCGACGTGCATGAGATGAAGGTGGAAATCTGGGACGAGCGTCTGCAGAAATACACGACACCCGGGCACAATGAGCTTTACCGGCTGCAGGACATTTCCGGCAACAGCTTTACTCTGCCAGGCGACTATCATCAGGGTCGTCGCTTTGCCGACGCTGATGCTCAGGGACCTGAAGGCTCGTCTCTGGGAGTGTTTGATACATGGCATCCGGGTCTGGGGACTGTGGTGAATCCGCTGCATCCGCCGCACATTGCCTATCGGTACACGCCGCCCGTGTATCCGAATGGTCCCACGCGTCCTGGACTGCCGGTGGGCCCCACTGCGGAGCCTGACAGGCAGACGCGACGAGCTGACAATCGTGGTTACTGGCAGCCAGGCACACAGTATGCTCTGGGGGATGTCGTGTTTGTCCCCTGGACTGATTCGACTCGAGGCATGAATCCGCCGGATGGCATCTTCCAGTATGACGAGATCCAGACGCCGAAGTTTCAGATTGCCTATCGATGTGTGGGACGACAGGGCACTGCAACATCTGCTGCCAGTCCGCCCGGCTTTCCGACAGCTCCGGGGCGTCGGTTTCGGGAACGAAATGACGAACTGGAATGGGAATCGCTCGACAATCGTCGGCCTCTGACATCCATCCGTATGACTCTGCGGTTTTATGATCAGACCAGTGATACTCAGCGTAATCTGACGCTGGTGATTCCGCTGACTGATCGGAAGTAGGGGATTGAGCCTGCAATCGAACGATCGGGCGTGGCCTGGTTGCTTCGTGTGAAATGAGTGTGTTTGTTTGCTCCAGAACCGGGCGGGCCTGTTCGGTGCTGAGGGAGCCCAGGACTATGAAGACAGATTCTGATTTCCATCGACTGCCGACCAGCGACCGTCAGGGTTCAACGCTGGTGATTGTGATCGCGCTGCTGGGCCTGCTGGCCTTTATGGGGATGGTGTTTTTTACGTTCGCTGCGCAGGAACGCCAGGCGGCCGAGAATTTCAGTGATGCGGCCAAGTTCGCCGTTGATGAACCGCCCAATGTGTTTGATCACCTGTTGCGTCAGGTGATTGTGGGAACGTCGGATACCCCGCAGGATCGCGGCAGCATCCTCTACAGCACCACTCGACGTCACGCAATGGTCACCAACCTTGTTGGCAGTGATGTGCAACCGCACTCCGGTGAGGGTGTGCGGTTAGCGGAAATTGGTGGTTATGCGGTGGTGGATCAGAATCAGGACGGGGTGGCTGATATCAGTCAGAATGCCAACACGGACTGGCTGGAATTTGTGGATTCCGGAATTGCTCGTTCACACATGGCCTACCGTCCGCGTGGTTTGGAGGGCCAGATTGGTGGCCTTGCGGTGCCTCAGCCACCAGCACCTGACGTGGATTACACGTACCCCGACATCAACAACCTGTTTCTTGCCTATCGCGGTAAAGCGATTCGCGACAACGGCCCTTCGGCGACTCCGCGATTTGAAGAAGTCAATGTGCTGATTCCCTCGTTCTTCCGTCCGCAGTATCTGAAATCGTCAATGACGAACGGACCGGCAGGCAGCAGCATCCTGACGGATGCCGACTGGATTGGCTCGTTTGATGGGACCAATCGCAACTCCGTGCGATTCCCCGCTCGAAGTTTTCGCCCGCATCCGCTGCACATCGCCGGACGTCTGGAAGATGGCACTGTGGTGCCTCGCTATGTTCTCGACAGTGAAGCAGCGGGTCTGAGTCTGCAGGGTGGCTTTCCGTTTTTGCCAGCCGAAGAAACCAATAACTCCGGTAACCGTCCCGAGCGAGGCGAACTGGGAATCTGGACAGGTTCGCACCCGGACAACTATGAGCTGGATGTGGACAACGACGGTGATGGCCGTCGGGACGGTATCTGGCTTGATCTGAACTTCCCGATACAGGAAACCGCTGGTGGAGTGCAGTATGCGATTCTGCATTCCGTGACGGTATATGATCTGGATTCGCTGATTGACCTGAACGTCCATGGAAATCTGGCCGGTCTGAATCGCATGGGTGACCTGACTCAGGCAGGCAGTGGGCTGGTGTTCGATGGGCAGCTGAACAACCAGTTTATCTCCCGATCCAACCTCGGCCTGGGCCCCAATGAGGTCAATCCACTGTGGGCACTGCGTCGTCCGCTGATTACGGGCCATTCAAGTATTCCGCAGTTCAACGGTCATTTTGGTCGCGCACCTTCCAACTCGCTGGAGCAGGCCAATATGGAATGGATCTGGCTGCTGGGCGGACGCGGTGATATTTCCGGGGGTGGCTTGAACGGGATTTTTGCCGGTCGCTGGGGTGAGGCTGATCGGGTTTACAACACGTGGAAGCAGGGCGGCAGTCGTGTTGTGGCCGACCTGCCGCGTCCTGGTCGCAGCGGGAATGCTCAGCAGCCTGGCAACACCGGCATCCGTTTTGGTGGGGGCTACGCCGCGCAGGGACGGAACGGTTTCGACGACAATCAGGACCGGCTTGAAGGAGAAGCCGATCTCAGCCAGCGGCGTATTCGAGCCTTCGGCACTCCCATGGACTTTGCCGGTACTGGCCGCAGCACATCTGCCGACTACGGTGGATACAACGGCACCAGCTTTGCCAGCACAGCCGGCAGTCCGCGACAGGCAGTTCTGCACCGTGATCCGAGCAGCACAGGTCCGGCTCGCTGGCCTCGCTACAAGGGATACACAGTCAATCGTGGCATGGATGATACTGTGGCGCGATATGCGTTCGGCGAGAATGGCGTATTTGATCAGGGACAGCTGGCCAGTGATGACCTGATCCTTGACCCGTTCTACGATGCACTGTTCGAAGATCCACTGGAAACGATTTTCGATCCGAATTACGCACAGAAGCAGCACGATCAGATCTTCGCTCCCGCTGACCTGCTGTCACTGCAGATGCAGCCTGCTGACAAGCCTGCAGACATCAGTGAACGATTGAGTGATCTGGCGCCATTTGCGTTCGAAAGCACGGCTAATAATGATGTTCGTGAAAAGTTCACGACGCTGTCGAACAGTCTGCGTCGCTATATGATGAGTCATGATCTGGGGGCTGACCTGCAGCTGGGCACATCCGATGACGGGCCGCGAGCGTGGGAATTCAATGCCGACGCCGACGGACCGGATACCAACAACGATGGGTACCCGGATGGAGACAACCCGAATCGAGTTGGTGAGTTTCCACCAGCTTATGGCAGTACCGTCGCCACCGGTCGTCCTTACAGTGCGACGGATCCGTTCCGTCCGCAGGTTCGTCGTCTGCTGACACTTGAAGCCGGGGAAAGTCGTGAATTGATCGGCCAGCTGCCACTCAGCGTCAACCATCTGCTGGATGTGGAACGCACGGAACAGACGCCCGATCAGCAGTCTCAGCCGGTTCAGTTTCTGCGTTATATGCGGCGTGCCGGACTGCGGTTCCGACCGCTCGTTGAACACCCGGCGGCCTCTGAAGGCAACACCGTGGTCAATGCCACGGCGATCCCTGTTTATGATCCGGCCAACCCGGTCGTCTGGCCACCAGTCACGGCTGAACAGCGGGAGTTCTGGGCGCGTCGAGATCGTCAGCAGCTGGCTCGCGATATCTACGTTCTGCTGTACACCATCGGTGGTACTCAGCCTACGGGCGCAGGCAATGCCGTACGCAGCTATCTGGGAACCAATGATCCCAACGCAGCCGAGGGCACAGCGCTGTATACGCATCGCCAGCTTCGCGAAATGGCTCAGTTCGCCGTCAACCTCGTCGACGCCATGGACACGGACAACGTCGTGACCAAGTTCGAGTATGACAAGAATCTGGGGCCTGACAGCAGCGGCGCGACGGGTGGCTGGAATCTGGATGATGATCCATACACGATGGAAACCGTGCCAGCACTGGAATCCGACCCGAACTTCACCGGGATTACTGACAGCGGTCATAATCGTGAAGACAGCAGTGCTCGTGGTGTCGTGTATGGTGTGGAAGCTCAGGAGCTGGCCTTCAGTGAAGTGCTGGGTGTCGGCGCTGCGACTCCCGCTGCGACTCTGGATCACCCCGCGACTCTGTATCCCGATGACAGCGGTCGCAATCACCTGTTTGTAGAACTGCAGAATCTGCGTCCCAATCCCGTCGCACTGGCCACGAAAAACAACACCACCATGGCCAATGCCATGTGGCGAATTGTGCGACATGACCGAGTGAATGCGACAGATCCCATCGGCGGCACGTCCAACGGCGGGAATCCTTTCCGAGCCTTTGCATTCGTTGGTCAGTCAGCTCTGAATCAGACCATACAGGGTGGCCAGCGGTATTCCATCGCGACAGCATCGACAACGGATGTGGTCAGCAGCGACCTGTTTGTGGACTTCGATCAGGACAATACCTTCGATCTGATCGCTCCCAACGGCGCCGTCGGGACGCTGCCCAATAACGGTACCAATCGCACAGATCCCAACGCTGCCGAGCTGAAGCCGCGCTGCCATCTGGACCTGCTGCATCCGGACCATAACCTGGGTTTTGTGATGGTCGATCAGGCCGGCAATCAGACCACGACGTTGGGGGCCTTCCTGCAGAACCTGCAGACCTATGGTGGCAATACTCCAATGAACAGCCTGTATGGTGGCAGCTTCTCGTCAGCGGGCCGGATCGGATTCGATCTGGTGCTGCAGCGACGGGCGAATCCGAACATGCCCGCGCTGACGCATGGGACTGTGCCCGGTCAGGATCCCAATCCATGGGTGGATGTGGACATTATTCGGGTGGAGTTCCGGGATCTGGCGATCCAGGATGGTGATATGGCGACTCAGCTGCAGCAGAATCGGCTGCCCAACATCCTCAGTGAAGAACGTCGTGAACCCCTCGCCGATTCGACTCGCAGTGACTTCACCGGGACACCAGCCAATCTGCGGTACAACACGATTGTGGGGCGGACGGGCGGAACCGGGGCCAACAGCATTACACCGGCGGCTGGTTTCAGTCTCTGGCAGGCACATTTCGATCGCGACTTTGCCTCAACGGGCGAATTGCTCAGTCTGCCACTGTGCGGACCGGCCACGCTGACGTCGAAGATTGAACGCCTGAACTTCAACCCAAAACAGCAGGCTCAGCCTCCGGCTGCCTCAAACCCGACTCCCAGTGCTCTGGTTGCCGCTGCATCTAAAATCCTGCAGCCGGACTTCCCCAATGATTCCGGGGTCAGCGTTGGTGTCAATCGGGCGCGTGACAATCGCTGGTATCGTCTGCTGCAGCTGGTGGAGGTTCCTTCGCGAGTGCATCGGATGCTGGGTAACTACGTCTCACTGGATCGACTGCCGGGGAAGGTCAATCTGAACACGCTGCGACACTGGGAAGTGTATGCGGGGCTGGTGGATAACCCGGTGCTGCTCGATTCGACGGGCAGTACCGGTGCGGCGCCATTTACCAACGACCGCACGCCGGACGAAAACGGTAATGCCGTGAATCGCGATCGGTGGCAGGAATTTCTGCTGTCGCGGGATGGGGAGTTTTCTGACAGTTATGACCAGTTCGCGGCGACTCCGGGGAGCCGGAAGATGCTGATACCCGGGACAGTGAAGTCCGAACCGTTCCGCTCGTATGGATACCGCAAACCGTTCAACTTAGCGTCCCCCGAAGATAATGGACTTGAGTCCACTGTCCTGAGAACGCTCACGGCCGATGTCAACGACGGCGATAATCAGACGAACCGGCACTGGCTGGAGGTGAACAGTCGGGGCCAGCACAAGAATCCGGGAGCGGCGGCGCTGCAGCATCAGCATCAGGTCCTGTCGAAGCTGATGAATAACACGACGACCGTGAGTAATACGTTTATCGTGTTTGCGACGGCGGCGTATTTTGAAGCGGTGGAGCACAAGGTCACGGTGAATGGGCAGCAGACAGGCACCGGTCTGTATCGGATTGGTTCCCGAATCGACATTGATACGGCGGACGGTCAGTCCAACGTGAATCCCGGCTGGCAGCAGCGAGCGGTGTATGTGATTGACCGTACGGAAGCGTTCCGAGCCTATGATCCGGGGACGGGAGATTTTGACTGGAAGCGATTGATTAAGGCGCGGGCTGAGATTGAGTGAGTTTGCTGAACTGGATTTGAACAGTGTGGCAAATTGCAGCGCTGTTCAGGGGGTCAGGTAGTTGCTTCTGGCTGAGTGTCTGGTTATGTTGGGGTGTGAAAACGGTGGTTTTCAGATGAATTTCGCAATTCCCGCGGATCTGGTCTTTTTTTTGCGGACTTGAGTGTGGAAGTTGCGTTAAGGAAGTCGGGTTCAGTTCGTTTGGAATCGATCACGCTTCCGTGATATTTGCACATGCGTACACGTTCGGTTTTTAGATCTGCTTTCGGGAGATCCTTACTATGCAGACGCGTCGTTCCTTTATCCTGTCGAAATCCACTCGACGCGGATTCACACTTATTGAACTGCTGGTGGTGATCTCGATTATCGCCACCTTGATGGCGTTGATCCTGCCGGCGATCCAGTCGGCTCGTGAAGCGGCTCGTCGGACCCAGTGTCTGAACAATCTGCGTGGCATTACGACAGCGGCCATGGCTTATGCGGAAGCCAACAAGGGGCGTCTGCCGGCTTCCGGTACGTATCTTGGGGTGGATTCGGATGCAGACGGACTGCGGGACACTGCAGTTGCGGCTCGCAGCTGGGTTGTGGACCTGTTGCCCAATCTGGATCAGTTGGCGGTGTATGAGCGCTGGGGTCGCGGTGCAGCGTTTCATGTGGGTGGTAACGTCAGTGTTGGACAGGTGAACATTCCTGTTCTGACCTGCCCGGTGGACACAACGTCTGACGCCAAGAACGGTGGCCTGTCTTACGTGGCCAACGTGGGCGTGGGTGACAAGCTGGTGGATGTCTCTTCAGCAACTCCAACGGGAACTCAGCTGGGTCACGCTGCTGTCGCTGAGCCTCTGGTGTGGGACGGTGGCACTGCCGGTTCGCAGCAGAACGTCGATTTGACCTCAGAACTGTGTGTATTTGCTGCAAAGATTGACATTGATGTTCCGCCGGTCACTGGTGGGGTAGCTCCCAGTGCAGGTCCGACCAGCGTCAACATTGGTCGAATTTATGATGGTGCAGGCAACACAATCATGTTCAGCGAGAACGTGAATGCCGGTGCCAGCTCGGGCGCTTTCTATGGCAGTGCTAAAACATGGGCGGATCCATCCGTTCGCAGCTGCGGTTTCCTGTTCCCGATCACCGCCAGCGGCGCAACGTTCTCGACGATCTATGCTGCTGTGGATTCCTCAGCAGGCAACAGCTACATCAACAAGCAGAGCAACGGCACCGACGGTGGGGCTCCGTATCCGAACAGTCGTCACCCGCAGCTTTGCTGTTTCTCGTTCTGTGACGGCAGTGCTCGCACAATCGCAGACAGCATTGATCCTTCGATCTATGTCCGTCTGATGACTCCATCAGGTGCTCGTCCGCACCCGAATCTGACCACTGTTGGCTTCGTTCCGGAAAACCCGATCTCGGGTAACGAATTCTGAGAGTGAACCGGCTCGGTTGTCTGGTGATTTGAATCGCGCCCGGCGTCTTCGTGACGTCGGGCGTTTTTTTGGCTCAGCATTTGGCCCTTGGGAGGGCGAGGCTTCTGCCGAGCCGCAGGGTGGCATTTGGTCCTTAGTTTTCTGGTTGCGTTCCCTCGCGAGAATGCCCCACTTGCGGACGGAAACCAACAGGTTTACTCGTGGTGTTTGGGGCGTTCGGGGATTCCCAATGTGCTGCGGGCGAAACGGTTGTGTGGTGGATATCTCATTTCCGCATAGAACGCATGTTGTCGTCAGTTGAGTCAGTTCCAGTTGCTGACGCCCTGTGCAGCAACCGGTAGCGTGAGCTTCAGCCCGCGAGCTTACTGCAGTTCAGTGCTGAAACGCCTGTGTTTTTTTGGGGGGGGCTGTGGTTGGGGGGGACTTTCCCGGTCTGAAGCCGAGGCTACGGTATGGTCTGGGATCGTGACGGAGGGGGCATCGAGCTGCTGGGAGTGTTTTGGCGGAATCTGCCGAAGTGTGAAAGTGGATTTCTGGGGGCGTTTTTTTCGAAGTCGGGAGTGTGGGCAGTCTGTCGGTTGCTGCAAGTCTGGAATCTGCCGGCATTCCGCGGGTCTTCCTTGACTTTCTTTCTGTCGGGTGACAGGATACGCGGTTCCCCTCGGACATCCGGTCCTGTCCGGATTTCCTTGAAAAGTGTGGGGAAAGTGTTTTGCGGGCATCCGGTGGCGGTCGAAGTACTGTTCTCAAGTTACGGTTTTCGCGGTCATTTGTGCCGTTTTGGTGACTCTGACATTTTCAGTCTGGAAGTTCTGTCATGCCCCAACCCAAAAGAAGGCATTCCAAGTCGCGGTCTCGCAAGCGTAACAGCCATAATGCGATCAAGCCGCGTCAGTTGGCCAAGTGCTCTCAGTGCGGCACGTTTGCTCCGACCCACGTGATTTGCCCGAATTGTGGCTATTACCAGGGTCGCACTCTGGTTGAGGAATCAGAGGAATAGTCTGCGATGCGTATCGCACTCGACGCGATGGGCGGCGATTATGCTCCGGGACCAAACATTCTTGGGGCATTGGAAGCGGTTGAGCTGAACCCGGGACTGGAAGTTCTGTTGGTTGGTGACCGCGCGCGTCTGGAAGAAGAGCTGCAGCGGACCGGTCCATTGCCACCCGCAGTTCGCATCATTGAGGCGGACGGGTTTGTGGGCATGGATGAAAAGCCCACGACAGCACTGCGTGAGAAGCCCAACTGTTCCATTGTGCGTTGTTGGCAGTTGATGGCTGAGGGTCTGGCTGATGCGGTGGTCAGTGCCGGTCACACTGGCGCGGTCGTCGCTGCTGGTCTCAGGACGCGGCTGTTTCTCAAGGGCGTCAAGCGTCCGGGAATCGCGGTGCGTCTGCCGACGTTGAAGGGTTCGTGCATCCTGATTGACGTGGGTGCCAACCCTGCGGCTCGCCCCGAGCACCTTGCTCAGTACGCCGTGATGGGCCACGTGTATGCTCAGAAGATGCTGGGCGTGTCTGCTCCGCGTGTCGGCCTGATGAACATTGGCAGTGAAGAGGGTAAAGGCACGGATCTTTACCGTGAGACTCATACGCTGCTGCAGCAGTCTGTGATTCGTGATCACTACGTGGGCAACGTGGAAGGTCGCGATGTGTATCATGGCGACACGGATGTGATTGTCTGCGAAGGTTTTGTGGGCAATGTGATCCTGAAAGTCAGCGAGGGGATGGCCGAGTTTCTGCTGAAGACTGTCGGTCGCACTCTGTTGAAGCAGCTCAGCACTGAGCGTGAGACGGCTCAGGTGGCCCTTGATCAACTGACGGATCAGTTCCATTATCGCGAGTCCGGTGGGGCTCCTCTGTTGGGAATTGACGGCGTCTGCATTATCTGTCACGGTTCCAGTGATCATCGTTCCATTCGGAACGCATTGCGGATGGCGACGGAAATGTCCAGCCACAACATCAACGCACAGATCACCGAGCTGCTGGGTAGTGCCGGCTGAATTCTGGTCTGTCGCGGCATCCGGCATTCTGCAGGAGTCTCGTTATGCCCAAAGTTGCCATTTTTTTCCCTGGCCAGGGAGCTCAGCACGTAGGCATGGGTCGGCGTCTGGCCGAATCATTCCCGGCGGCTCGCAGTCTGTACGACCGTGCTGCTCAGATCCTGGGATACGATCTGGCATCTCTGTGCTTCAACGGTCCGGCGGAGGAGCTGGATTCGACGGTCATCAGCCAGCCGGCGTTGTTCGTGACCAGCCTCGCTGCTCTGGAAAAACTGCGGGCAGAAACCCCGGACGTTGCATTGTCCTGTGAAGTCACTGCAGGGCTCAGTCTGGGCGAATACACATCGCTGGTGTTTTCCGGAGCGATGTCATTTGAGGATGGCCTGCGTGTGGTGAAGCGGCGTGGTGAATCGATGCAGGCGGCAGCCGACGCGACGCCGTCAGGGATGGTCAGCATTCTGCTGCTTGAGAAGTCGCAGGTGGAGCAGATCGTGGCCGAAGCTTCGGCTCATGGCATTCTGCAGATTGCCAACTTCCTGTGTCCGGGGAATCTGGTGGTGAGTGGTGAAATCGCGGCCTGTGAGCGAGCGGCCGAACTGGCAATTGCTGCTGGTGGACGGGCGATACCGCTGGCCGTCGCCGGTGCCTTCCATACTCGGATTATGCACCCTGCTGACGAAGCGGTGGCGGAAGTACTGGCGACGGTCGAGCTGCGGTCGCCTGAAATTCCCGTTATTTCCAACGTTGACGGCCGAATTCATTCGGATCCTGAAGAGATTCGGGACCTGTTGGTTCGGCAGGTCATCAGCCCGGTCCGCTGGGAAGATTCTGTCAATCTGATGCTCAGTGAAGGCTGTGACGACTTCTATGAGGTTGGTCCGGGGAAGGTTCTGAAGGGGTTATTGAAGCGAATCAGTCGAAAATCCAACTGCACAACCGTCAATGACTCGTTTGACGAGACGGGCGGAGTCTGATTGGCGGGTTCCGGCCAGAACAGAGACTGTGTCTCAATTTGTTTCCCTGAAAAATCCGCGGGAAACCTGTCTGGAAAATGTCGAAAAGGATGCAATATAAAGTGCACAGCGGTGGCTGCGTTTGGCTCGGGGTGAATGCCGGTCGTTGTTCACAGATGCAAATTCGCAGTGCAATCAGTTCTGTACTCAATGTCTGAATCAGGTCAACTGCTTCAGCCTCTCACTGATATTTGAACCAAGTCGACAAAGGGATAGTTTCATGGCACACGTTGTTGCTGAACCGTGTTTCAACTGCAAGTACACTGACTGCGTCGTCGTTTGCCCGGTGGAATGCTTCTACGAAGGTGAAGCGATTCTTTTCATTCACCCGGAAGAGTGCATTGACTGCGAAGCGTGTGTTCCTGAGTGTCCGGTTGCGGCGATTTTCCACGCTGACAATCTGCCAGAGCAGTGGAAGGACTACACCGCATTGAACGCTGAGATGGCTCCGCTGTGCCCCGGCATTACGGAAAAGAAGACATCGATGGCCGAGTCTGCTGGCACGTGTGCGAGTCCTGCCAAGAGCTGAAGTCCGGCGTGTTGAAACTGAATCACTGGAAAGCTCTGGCAGACCGCCAGAGCTTCTTTTTTTGGGTGGTGTATGAGTCGCCTTTCAGTGCTGTTGCCGCAGCTGCAGAACTGGGGCTGTCATAACTGTGGTGGCTGTTGTCGCGAGCATCAGATCACGATTACGGACGCTGAGCATCAGCGTATCGAGCGTCAGTGCTGGACAGTGGCTGACGGGGTACCTGCAGATCGTCCACTGATGGTCTCCAGCGCTGCTGGCTGGCGATTGAATCATCAGGACGATGGGGCCTGTGTGTTTCTGGATGCGGCGGGTTTGTGTCGGATTCATTCGAAGTACGGAGAGTCGGCGAAGCCTTTGGCCTGTCGCATGTATCCTTATGCGATTCATCCGGCGGGATCAGGTCTGACGACCAGTCTGCGGTTCAGTTGTCCTTCTGTGGTGCAGAATCTGGGTGCACCTGTGGTGGCAGCGCGGGTGGCGGTGGAGGCGCTTGCGGCGGAGGCGGTGGCAGCGAAGCAGTCGGACGTTGCGTGTCCGGAGCTGCGAGCTGGAGTACCATTTGACTGGTCCCGATTGACTCGACTGCTGGCGTGGCTTGAGCGAGGGCTGGAGCAGTCCGGGTTACCATTTGTGCTGCGATTGCAGCGGTTACTGGGCCTGCTGGAGTTACTGGAGCTGGCGGGTACGGAGACGGTCGCTGAGGATTCGCTGGGGCAATTGTTACCGGCATTGTATGCCGCGAGTGAGCGGGCGTATCCGGCGGTTGCTGTGTCGGCTGGTTCGGCCGGTGCTCAGCGTCCGCAGCGTCTGGCGCTGACGATGCTGCGTCAACTGGCAGCTCAGTTGCTGCGGCATGACACGGCTGCGATGGTGTCGTCTGGTCCTGTGCGGCGTCTGGGTTTGCTGTGTGATGGTTTGCGGATGACGCTGGGTTGGGGTTGGGTTCCTGAGCAGTCTGATCCGGAATCGGTGCGAGTGGCCTTTGTGGAGCGTGCGGGTTTGTCCGAGCGGCGGCGGCGGGTGCGATTTACGGAGCTGGAGAGTGTTTTGGGGGGTGGTCGGCCGGAGATTGACGAGCTGTTTCACCGTTATTTTCATGTGAAGCTGCAGGGGCGAGCGTTTTGTGGGCCTGCGTTTTACGGGTATTCGGTGATTGACGGTCTGCGTTCGCTGGTGCTGATGTACCCGGCTGTGCTGTGGGTTGCTCGGCTGCGGGCAGCGGCTGAGGGGCGAGGGTTGCTGGAGCTGCGGGACGTGCAGGCTGCGCTGGCGACTCTGGACCACAATTTCGGGTATTCGCCGGTTCTGGCCCTCGCGGGTTCGCGGCGTCGCGTGCGGCAGCTGGCTCAGTTGCGGCAGATTGCTCCGCTGGTCGCGTGGTACGGCCGTTGATGCCGGAGTGGTTGAGAATGATTTGCGGTTTCAGGAGATTCAGAAAAATCGCTGTCGCTCGGAAACGGCGCGCTCTTTAGAATTCGGGGGGGATTGGTTGATTGCCGATCCTGCCCACCCGCGTCATTCCTCGGAAATTGTCATGCGCAGCGAATCAGAAGTTCTGTTCGAAGATAACCCGTTTTCCATTCCCGTGGCGGATCGCGTTCGTCGTTTGCCACCGTATCTGTTCGGGACGATCAATAAGCGAAAGTATCAGCTGCGTGTTGCCGGCGTGGACGTGATTGACCTTGGCATGGGCAATCCGACAGATCCACCGGATCAACAGATTGTGCAGAAGATCGAAGAGTCACTGGCGGATCCTCGCAATCACCGCTATTCCGTGTCCAACGGCATCGGCAACCTTCGCAAGGAAGTGGCAGCTCGGTATATGAAGCGGTATGGTGTCCGGCTGGATGCCAACGATGAAGTGCTGGCCTGCCTGGGTTCCAAGGAAGGCTTCAGCCACATGTGTCTGGCGATGATGGGTCCCGGGGATACGGCCATCGTCCCGGCTCCGTCATTCCCGATCCACGTCTATTCGGTCATGCTGGCTTCCGGCAATGTGATTGCGCTGGATGTTCGCGATCCGGAAAAGTTTCTGCGGAATATCGCATACACGTGCGAGCATCTGGTTCCGAAGCCCAAGCTGGTGGTGGTGAACTTCCCGCACAATCCATCGTCAACAGTGGTCGAGCAGGACTTCTTTGTTGAGCTGGTGCGACTGGCTAAGAAGCATCACTTTCTTGTGATCAGTGACTTCGCCTACGCCGACGTCTGTTTCGATGGCTACAAGGCTCCCAGTTTCCTTTCAACGCCGGGGGCACTGGACGTCGGTATTGAGCTGACTTCCATGAGCAAAAGTTACAGCATGGCTGGGTGGCGAATCGGGTTCTGCTGTGGCAATCGCGAAATGGTGCGGGCGCTGGCCACCATCAAAGGCTACTACGATTACGGCATCTTCCAGCCGATTCAGATTGCTGCGATTGTGGCGATGCGTCACTGTGATCACGCGATCGATGAGATGGCGACTGAGTATCAGTCGCGTCGCGATGCGCTGTGTGATGGTCTGCGGCGTATCGGCTGGAACCCGATCGTACCGAAAGCCGGGATGTTTGTATGGACAGAGATTCCGGAACCGTGGCGGAAGATGGGTTCGATCGACTTTGCGATGAAGCTGTTGAACGAGGGTGGTGTGGCTGTCAGTCCGGGGCGCGGATTCGGGCCTGAGGGCGAGGGTTTCCTGCGACTGGCGATCGTGGAAAACAGCCAGCGACTGCGACAGGCCGTACGACAGATCGACCGATGTCTTTCCGTCGGCAGCTCGGACCGTGCCGAGACCACCTCCCCGGATGCCGCGTGAATAGTAACGCAGCGACACGGTCTTTGTGGGCTGCCTGCAGATTCGTGTCGCCCGAGGGGCAAGCCGGTTGCGTGGGAATTCCGGGCGCCGAAGGGCAAAAGGGTAGCCCGAGCATTCCTGCTTGGCGGGGGCAAAATGTAGCCCGAGCATTCCTGCTCGGCCCCATCCCTCAAAAAACACCGGGGATTTCAGGGGTGACGAGAAGTTTGTGCCCGGGCTGAAGCCCAGTCTACGACTAGTGAGCACCAGATCGGGGATGAGCGGCCCGGCAGCAGCATTCAGGTTTGTGGGGGCCAAAGGCGGCCGGGCAGGAATGCCCGGGCTACGGTTGTGGGCGAACAACGATAACTGAACAGTGACAATCGACTTCGGCTCGGCAGGAGCCTCGCCCTCCCACGGGGGCACTTCCCAGGGACCACCGAGCACCAGCTCGGTGACGCTGAATAAGAACAC
>CAIOKE010000198.1 GCA_903858815.1 uncultured Planctomycetaceae bacterium
AATTCGCATAGTCCGTACGCGATACTTCTTCCAGACGAATCAGCAAATCAAACCGCCGCTGACCTTCCAGAATCTCCGACACAACTTCACCCTGCAAAGCCGTTTGCAGAATTCGCGCAGCCTGCGCCCGCGTCAGTCCGTTGAAGGCCAGATCATCGCCCCGCAAACGTATCTGCAACTCCGGCGTCTCACGCATTGGCTCCACCACAGGTGGAGTCAGTCCTGGGATATCCTGAATCGCAGACCGCGATTCCTCAGATAAACGCTGCAGCACTTCGAGATCATCGCCGTAGATGCGAATCGCAATCTGGGCGTAAACCCCGGAAACCATGTGGCTGATCATATGCGCCAGCGGCTGCTCGACTTCGATATCCACACCAGGCAGCTCGTCCCGCAGCGTTTCAAGCAGCCCCGCCAGAGTTTCTTCACGACTCCGCTGCGATTCCGGACTCATACTCAGCACGTACTCGCTGCCGCTCACCGGCATCGCATGCTCATCCAGCTGGGCACGACCCGTGCGGCGAACAAAGTGCAGAATCTCTCCATCCGGACGTTCCGTTGACTTCTGCAGACTCTGCAGCCGCGAGTCAATTACGGCCGCAGCACGAGTTGATGCCTCCAGTGATGATCCTGGCGGCAGATTCACATTAATCTGAACACTGCCTTCATCGAATTGCGGCAGAAAGTCGCGTCCCAACTCAGAAAACCGCCAGCCCGCCACCGCCACCGCTATCCACGTCGCCAACAGCAACAGTCGCGGAGCCGCCAGACTGCAGCGAATCAGTGGTGTTGCCAGCCGCTTCAGCAGCCGCAGCACCCAGCCGTCCGCTTCACTGTGAGCCGCCCGGGAATTCGGCAGCAAATAAAACGACAACACCGGCGTCACCGTCAGTGACACAGCCAGCGATGCGAGGATCGACACGATATATGCTGCGCCCAGCGGCGCAAACAGCCGGCCCTCCACACCAGATAAAGCAAACAGCGGCAGAAATACCAGAATCACCACAATCGTGCCAAAGACAATCGCACTGCGAATCTCACGGCTGGCGTCGTAAACCACTTCAAGCACCGGACGCGGCTGCGGCAGCTGGTTGTTCTCACGCAGACGACGAAAAATGTTCTCCACGTCCACTATCGCATCATCCACCAACTCACCCATCGCTACCGCCAGCCCACCAAGAGTCATCACATTAATTGACAGCGGAGTGCCAGTCAGCCAGCCAATCAGGCGAAAGCTCAGCGTGGTCATCACCAGCGACAGGGGAATCGCTGTCAGCGTGATGAACGTGGTGCGGAAATTCAATAGGAAGATAAACAGCACAATCACCACCAGCACGGCCCCAATAACCAACGCCTCCGCCACATTGAAAATTCCACGGTCAATAAACCCCTTCAGACGAAACAATTCGGAATTGATCACCAGATCCGCCGGGAGCGATGCCTCCGCATCGGCAAGTGCCGCCGCTACGGCATCCGTCAGCCGCCGCGTATCAGTGTGCGGTTGGCGGACAATTGTAAATACAACTCCGAGCTCTCCGTTGATCCCGCCGTCGCCACGGCGAAACTGACTACCCTCCGTGACTCGCGCCACCTGCTTCAACAGCACTGGCCGGGCGTCATGAACATGAATGGGAATATTCTCCAACTCCCGCAGAATTCCGGGTGCATCAGGTCCCAGCCGCCCCAGAATTCGGATGGGACGTTCCGTTTCACCCGTTACCGCAAAGCCACCACTGGCATTCAGATTGCTCTCGCGCAAGGCCTGCTCCACTTCCTGAAGCGTCACGTCATATTCCAATAGTGCTGTGGGGTCCACGAGCACCTGATACTGGCGACGTTCACCTCCCTGAATAAATACTTCGGCCACGCCGAGCGTCTTCTGCAGCCGTGGACGGATCACCCAGTCGGCTGTGGTCCGCAGTGACTGCTGCTGCTGTTCGAGTCCCGGGAATTCCACGACCGATTCCCGCCCCTCAATACGCACCCTCGCACGGTTGACCGCGCTGGCTGCAACAGGCTTATCTGACGATAATTCGGAGCCGCGAACTTCCGCAGTGACCCATGCTGCCGACTCTGCCTTCACCGCCTGCCATGTGGAAACATCACGGCGAACTGCTGGCTTCCAAATCAGCAGTTCTGCCTCCGAACCGCTCAACTCCACCCTTTCTGCCATCAGTCCGGAACCCGGGATCGAAGCCAATTGCCCGCCTCGAGGACCACGCTGGCGATAAATACCAGCGATCATGAACTGGCCCATGATCGAAGCCGGCGGCGTCATCTGTGGGTGCACTCCTTCCGGAAGCAAATCCTGCACCACGGACAGCCGTTCCTGAACCGTCTGGCGAGCCGCACGGATTTCAGTGGTCCAGTCAAATTCCACATATACGACATTCAGACCCGAAGTAGTCTGACTTCTCACAGCCTGCACCCCGGCTGCACCAAGCAGGGCCGTTTCAATCGGCTGAGTCACCAGTGTTTCAACTTCGGCAGTAGCGAGACCGGGGCATTCTGTGATCAGAATCACCCTCGGCCGGTCAAGGTCCGGGAAGACGTCGATTGGCAACTGAGTCGCCAGCCACGAACCATACACAAGCAGCACCACACTCAGCGTCACCACCAGCGTCCGGTACTGCAGCGAAAAACGAATCACAGCATTCAGCATGGCCGTCCCCTTAGTGATCTCCGTGAATACTGCCGTCCGCATGGACGTGAAAACCCGGCTGATCACCGGTTGCGGTTTGCGCCCTGAGCACTCGATTCAGGGCGGCTGCTGAATTCTGAGCCAGCTGCATTCCGGGGGTGAGGCTGCCGTCGTTGGCGATCACCACTCCCCTGCGGTCCTCATGCACCACATTCACCGCTCGACGGTCGAACAGGTCCCCGCTCTGACGAAACACATATGCCTCCGCTCCCTCTCGCACAACAGCTGCTGCTGGAAGTACAAACACGTCATGGAATTCTTCTACCGGTACGTGCAGCCTCGCTCGCTGCCCAGGCCGAAATCGCCACGCCAGGAACTTACCCTCTCGCTGACTATAAACATGCGACTGGTTCTGCAGTGGAATGAAGAAGTCAAAAGTGCGGCTCGCAGGATCGATCGAATTTGACAAATGACGGATCGCAAAGGTCTGGTCCAGCGGCGACCAGTGACTGCTGTCGTCGTCTGCAAATTCCACTTCGATGGCACGCTGATCCTTCACTGCCAACTCCAGAAACGGTGCCTCCTGCTTGAATGCGCGGCCAACAATGAACAGCAAACCATGGTTGGCCAGCTTCGCCAATAGCTGGCCCGCCTGAACCTGCTGACCCAACTCCACAGAAAGCTCCTGAAGCTCGTAGGACGCAGGTTCCGCCTGTTGATTGGCCACGGTTTTGAATCTCCCATCGGGCAGTATATTCCCATTGGCTGCAGCGGCTTCGGACGGAAGTGCAGACAGAGACGGTGCTGTCACTTCAATCGTGGATACGAACTGACCTTCAGCGGCCTTGTCGATCTGCTCCGGCGTTAATCCTCGCGTGAGCAGATCCTGGCGGCAGGCAGCTATCAATGCCTGCTGTCGCCGCTGCTGATTCTTCAAGTCAATCACTCGCACCTCTGCAATCGCACCGTCCTTCGCAATCGCCGCAAGACGATTGATCTGCTCCTGCACC
>CAIOKE010000199.1 GCA_903858815.1 uncultured Planctomycetaceae bacterium
CTTTACCATCACCACCCCACCCACTCCCATCACCCCACTCGTGTTCAGCACTCAGCAGCGCCCCGAGTTTCAGTGGAGTGCTGTCAGTGGGGCCACCCAGTACGGTTTCCAGTTGCGAAACGCCGCGACCGGAAAGATCGTGCACGATGTCCGTGGCCTGACAAATCCCGCCTTCACCCCTCCGGCAGATCTCCCTTTCGGACGCTATCGCTGGTGGTCCTTCGCAGAATCCACAGCCTCCGGAATCCGTGGTGACTGGTCCGTCGCCACCGAACTGGTCATCAGCGACAGACCTGTACTCCAGTCACCGGTGGGAACCGTGCCCGCCCAGAATCCGCTGCTGAAGTGGATGGCCTTCCCCGGGGCTGTTACCTACGAAGTCTGGGTAAACCGCTCACAACCCAGCCAGTACATCGTATCTGCCGCCGGTCTGAACTCGACCGAGTGGCAGGTCCCCGTGACCCTGACACCCGGAATCAAACACCGTTACTGGGTCCGCGCCGTGACCACCAACGGACAAACGACACAGTGGAGTCAACCGCTGGAATTTCAAATTGAGGTAGCTCAGTCTGTCCCCGCGGCCGAAATCGTGTCTGACACTGCTTACGAACCTGGCATTCAACTGCAGTTACTGGCAACACAGGCCGATCGTTTCCGCTTCGCAACAGACAAGAATCAGGCAGCGAAACCAGACGTCAATGCCGTCAGCCAACCGGTAATGGCCGCCTGCCCGACGGCAGTCACCGTTCCTGCAAACGTCACGGCCGACAAAGCTGACTCGGAAACGCCCGCTGAAATCGCTCTTCGCGACGAAGCCATCCTGCTGGCCGTGGCCGCGCTGGATGGACAAGCCTGACAGAGTATCAGCAGGCCCTGAACGCAGAAATCCCCTGCCCTCCCCCGGGAGGGCGAGGCCTGAGGTTTTACCACATTTATAGATCGATGCGAACTCGTGTGCACGCCTGCAGAATGATGCGCCACAAGAGTTCACAAAGTGTGGTCCGCGTAGCTCCGACACAACCATGGAGTTATGGTTTCAGGTGTCGGTGGTGCCTTCCTGGGCGGAGTGTGCATTGTCGGACGAAAGACAAGACGTGGAGATGCTCCGAGGATCCCCAGCGGTTGCCACTCGGTCCACTCAGTAAAAAATCACTCCCTGAATTTCGCGGTGTTCTCCCCTATTGTTCGATCACGCGAAACAAGACTACTTGCATTTTACGAAGAGCTACCTTCTTTCAAAAGTTTCATGGCATCGAAGCCGCAAAGCATTGCTTGAAGTTCATTCCAACCTCTCCAGATGGTTTGCCATCCGGGGGGATGATCGCTCTTTCGGTTCTGATGTCCCCCGAGGCGAGCCAAGGCATAGTAGAAGTCATGGATTGACCAGTCACGATGCGGCTTACCGTGGCGCCAGATACTGAGGACAACCACATAATCGTCGCAGAGAATTTCCGTCGCTTTGCGAGTCTTCGCATCCACACGACGACTCGCATCACGCATCTCCAGCAGCGTGAGTGCCACAACCGACAGCACTGCAATCGCAGGCTGCAGTCGATCCTCTGTTGTGAACTGCGGACTTTCGATGTTGAGGCCGGTTTTCAGACCCTTGTGATACTCTTCAATAATCCAGCGATGTTCATACCAACTGACAATCTGGTATGCAGTGTCAAATGTGTCAACCGGCTGATTCGTGACGAGAAACCATTCCAGACGTTCTTCGCCCTCAGGAGGATCGACTTCCCAGACTCGAACGATCCACAACTTTAAAGTCGCCAGGCCGTGGTTTCCGTGCTTTTCCTTTGGCGGTTTGATCTGGACTGGAGCGAATGATACGGCCATGTTCGCCATGCGTGCCGAACGCTTTTGTATGACTTTTGCACCTTTCTTCTTCGGACTCTTCACATTCACGCGACTGGTCACCTCCAGAGTCCAATGCCCAGCCGGCGGAAGCTTTGCAGCATACGAACGCAGGTACTCTGACTCGCAGAGCGACGGATCATCATGTCCCACGAAGATACAGCGATCATAGGCCGCGCGAATCAAAAAACGTCGCCCACTGTGGGTTTCATGCTCGAGGAACTCAAACGTATCCGCTCCCTGATCACAGACATCAACAATCGACCAACTCGCCGGCAAAGGCTCGACACCCTTTAGCCACAACCGACTTTCCCGCGATTCACGTTCGCGCTTTTGAGCCTGCGTTTCCTTCCTTCCCACCTTGTCGCGATGATGCAGCACTTGATTGCACAATCCGAGAACACTGCCAGTTTCCGCATCGACAGTGAGACAGTTTTGAACGATGTAGCCTCGATGATTTCCATTACCGATCTGTCCAAGTTCGCTCAGAGATTCATGCGTTGTGTAGTCCATCTCGGTCGAGTCGCAGAGGTTCAGGACTGTGATGCCACTCTCGAGGATTTTTTTCAGCACGACATCCCGATGGGCCGCCAGGATTGCTTCGTGGGTCACCTCGTCACAGTTCATCAACCGGTAAAAGGCACGCAAGTCTTTGGGTTTGTTGAGTTTCTCCGGCAGTGTTCCGCTTGGCCGACGAGACATGAGATCGACTGTTTTCACGAGTCGCTTTGTGCGTCTGGCATCTCCCAGTCGGGCGTGAGAAAAATTTACTTCTCCAAAACTCTTGGGCTTCGTTTCCATCAGGGACCTCCGTGTGTGATAGAGCTACTACCGACTTCTTTGCTGGAAGTCTATGCCGTCCGTCAAGAACCTCGGTCGGCCGCCAGACCACAAACGCGCGTCAAACTCTTCGCAAAAAGCCCAAACCTCCAGAAATCTCCTTCGCAGGCTGCCTAATCTCAACAAAGTGCACAGAAAAACCTTTTTTCCCCCCTGGCAGGCCGTCAAAAAAATGTGGTAAGACCTAAGGGCGAGGCTCCTGCCGAGCCGAATACCAACAATCGCACAACAAAACCCCCGGCTCAGCGGGAGCTTCGCCCTCCCAAAACGCAAGGCGCCCGCCGAGCCAAAACACCCAACCACCACCCCACTACATCCCCCGGGAGGGCGAGGCTCCTGCCGAGCCGAACACCAACAATCGCACAACAAAACCCCCGGCTCAACTGGAGCCTCGCCCTCCCAAGGGGGACTTTCCTGACCACTGACCTCTGAGTCACTGACGTCTAATACGTGGTGTGAGAAATAACAGGCTGGGACGCTGGTACTGAATATGACGATTGTGACTGTTGCTTCGACCTCCAGGAATCCCGGAATTGTCATGGAATTCATGGCGGGTGATCTCGTGAAACATTTTTTGAGCTAGGGTTTCCCGCGGCAGACATTCGACCGCATCCGAGACGCAGCCGAGGAGATGGTGGCTGCAACACCCTGAATATGTCGAGTAATATTCTGTGCAGACGCTCGAACCTGGACTCAAGGCGGCGATCGCTCCTGCAGCACCGCCGGCAGTGCTTATGCAGACCGACACCAATTCTGTCCTGTTCCGACTGTTGTCAATGGGTGAAGACGCGCGCCGCAATCAGTATGCGGGTGCCGAACGACAACTGATGCCGCGTGAATTGGTCTCCACCATCCTGCGCGCCATGCGGATGCGTGATCCGGCGGGCCTGCTGCACAGTCAGCGGATGGCTGTGATTTCCAGTGGTGTGGCAAAACTGCTGGGCTGGACCGACGAACAGCGTCGACAACTGGAAATTGCCGCGATCCTGCACGAAATCGGCAAACTGGGGATCCCCGATCACATCCTGCACAAGCCGGGAAAACTGAGCAGCGAAGAGTATGACTTCGTACTGCAGCATCAGCATGCCGGTGTCAGTATGCTGCAGGCGTTTCATACCGACCCGACCGTGATCGCCATGCTGACAACCCTGCATCACGATCTGTCGGGCAGCAATGCGCACATGGAAGTGCCCGGTCAGCCCATTGATCTGCCACTGGGACCGCGCATTCTGGCGGTTGCAGATGCTTATGATTCACTGAACACCGTGAAACCCTATCGACGTGGAATGACGCACGCTGAAAGTATCACGACGCTGCTGGAGAAATCCGGTCGACGATATGACGAAAATATCGTGCGGACACTGAACCGCTGGTATGAGAATGAAGGGTCAGCCCTGTTTCGCCTGACGGAATCCTTCTATGACTCTGACAGGACTCCAGAGATTTCGCAGGAGCATCGGGATGACGTCGCGCTGCTGAGCCAGTTCATCGGGGTGTTGTTCCAGTTCCAGCATCTGTATGACGGGTTCTTCCTGCTGGATGCTCGTGAGAACTACTGTATCTGGAGTGACGGGATGCCCAGTCTGACGGGATTACCGGTGCAGCAGGTGCTGCGTCGCAGCTGGCAGACGGCAGACGTCCTGCTGGCACCGTTGACGGACGAGCAGGCAACATCGACGGAGCGTGACGATACTCTGGTGGCTCAGGCAATCCGCAGTGGTCGGTCTTCGTTCACCAGTCGGTTGTGTCGTGTCAGCGGGACCAGTCATCTGAAGGTGGATGTGTATACGATGCCGATCACGGGCCCGGGCCAGAAGGTTGCGGGAGTGATGCAGCTGCTGCGTAATAAAACGGGTGTCCGCCGTCAGACTCGCGAAGTTGTCGAGCTGAAGATTGCGGCGATGCGGGATCCGCTGACCGGAGTGGCGAATCGTGGTCAGCTGGAATCACAGCTGCGCCATCTGATGGAGGAATTCAATGCCCAGGACGGAACTCGACATCTCAGTGTGATCTTCCTTGATGTGGACCATTTCAAGCGGATCAACGACACGCACGGTCATCAGGTTGGTGACCAGGTCCTGGTGGATCTGGCGCGGCTGCTGCAGCATGAAACGTATTCAGCTGAGGTGATTGGTCGTTATGGTGGTGAAGAATTTGTGATTGTGTGTCCGGACACCGATCTGGAGTCAGCAGTCCGTCGTGCGGAGCGGCTGCGTGTTTCGATCATGAAAAGTTCGATCGGCGGAATGTCGAATCTGAGTGTCACGTCGTCCTTTGGTGTGGCCACGGGACGGCGGAACGACACGGTGAAGAGTCTGCTGGATCGAGCGGACGCCTGTCTGTACAACGCCAAGGCGGCGGGGCGGAATCGCACGTGTCGGGAATCCGATCTGGACACGGCAACGGCGGTCGAGCCTGGTCTGGGGGAAGAAGAGAAGATCCGGATTTCGGAATCGAATGGGCTGTTTCATTTCAGCGACCGGGTTGAGGTGAGTACGTCGCTGGAGATTACGGCGATGAAACTGCGGGCGTTTATTTCGGAGCACCGAGGGGTGGTGGTGGATCAGGAGAAGGGGAAGATGCAGATCCGTCTGGGAACTCCGGGGTTCTTTGGCCACTGGGGTAAAACGACGGCTCGGCAGCCTGTGGACCTGCGGATTTCCTTCGAAACGACTCGCAATGCGCGTTCGCCGCACGAAAAGATCCGGACTCATCGGCTGGTGACGGTGGAGATTCATTCTCAGGGTAAGGTGCCGGGGATGGATCATTTTGCGGCTCGTTGTTTAAGCCTGATGCGTGATTTGAAGGCATTTCTGCAGGGTTCGTAGTTTTGCGTCGGGCGAATCCGCGAGTCACCCCACCCTACCCTGCCCTCCTGAATTCGCTCGGTTTTCGCAGTTTCGGCACACAACTTGCTGCCTTCTGACGAAATGCTGGGGTTGCTGTGTTGCGGCAGTTTGCCGCTGTTTTCCGCTTCTGCGCCGCGGGATTGACCGGCTGTTACTGGTTCCCGTAGACTTGGTGGACTTGATTTTACAGCAATTGCTCAGTTCCGCCTGCGTTCTGACCGGGCTGCCTTTGTGGCAGTTTGCGGCAACGCGGGTGCGGATTCGATAGTCCTCAGAATTCAGGATAGATGCCCACAATGGAGTTCCTGGAAAAAGTCGGCGATTTCTTCTCCGCCACGACTCACCGGATCGAACGCGGGATCACATCTCTGTTTGGTTCCTCGAACGAGCGTCGCATGCGGCGGCTGGGTTTTGTGCGTGACCGTGACGGTCGGACGTCGATCCTGCCTGGTTCGCTGCTGGACCGGATCAACAAGCTGGAGCCTGAGTTGCAGAAGCTGTCGGATGCCGAGCTGAAGCAGACGGCGGCGAAATTCCGAGCGCGTCTGCGTAACGGGGAGACTCTGGACGACCTGTTGCCCGAGGCCTTTGCGGCGGTGCGTGAATCGGGGCGGCGTTTTCTGAAGATGCGTCATTACGAGGTGCAGCTGATCGGGGGTTACATTCTGCATCAGGGGATGATCTCCGAGATGGTGACTGGCGAAGGGAAGACTCTGGTGGCGACGCTGCCGGCTTTTCTGAACGCTATCGCGGGCAAGGTGCACGTAGTGACTGTCAACGACTATCTGGCGCGTCGTGACATGGAGTGGATGGGTCCGATTTATCTGAATCTTGGTCTGACGGTGGGAGCGATTCAGTCGGACATGAGTTCAGCCGAGCGTCAGGTGCATTACGCCTGTGACATTACGTACGGCACCAGCAATCAGTTTGGTTTCGACTATCTGCGTGACAACATGAAGCCGACGGCCGACCTGCAGGTGCAGGGTCCGCTGGATTACGCGATTGTCGACGAGATTGACAACATTCTGATTGATGAGGCGCGTACGCCCCTGATTATATCCGGCCCGGCCCATGACAACCTCGACAAGTATCCTCGTGCCGAAGCAATTGCTCGTCAGCTGCGAAAGGACGTGGATTTTGAGGTGAAGGAAAAGGAACACACCTGCCATCTGACGGAAGAGGGTGTGCGGCGTGCTGAGCAGCTGGCGGGTGTGGAAAGCTTCTACACGGCCGGCAACATGGAGTGGCCGCACCTGCTGGACAATGCGTTGAAGGCGCACCACCTTTACAAGCGTGACGTGAGTTACGTGGTAGAGCGTGGCGAGGTGGTGATTGTTGACGAAAACACAGGCCGCAAGATGGAAGGTCGGCAGTGGTCCGATGGTCTTCATCAGGCGGTGGAAGCCAAAGAGGGAGTGAAGATCAAGGCTGAGACTCAGACGCTGGCCACGATCACTCTGCAGAACTACTTCAAGCTGTATCGCAAGTTGTCAGGAATGACGGGGACGGCGATGACGGAAGCGGAAGAGTTTCTGAAGATCTACAATCTGGACGTGGTGGCGATCCCCACCAACCGGCACATGCAGCGGATCAACTATCCGGACAGCATTTACGGATCCGAAAAGGAAAAGTGGGATGCCGTGGTGAAGGAAATTGTGGATGTGCATGCGACCGGTCGACCAGTGCTGGTCGGCACAACCTCGATCGAACTCTCTGAAATGCTCAGTCATCTGCTGGGTCGTCGAGGGATCTCGCACAAGGTGCTGAACGCCAAGTTTCATGAGCGTGAGGCAGAGATTGTAGCGCAGGCAGGTCGTCTGAAGGCGGTGACGATTGCCACCAACATGGCCGGTCGTGGCACCGACATTATTCTCGGTGGAAATCCGGAACATTCGGCGTGGGAAGAGCTGAAATCGCGTTATTCATCGCGTCTGGAGGTGCCCAAATCGGAGTGGGACGAACTGACGCGACAGATTGCCGAGCGTGAGGGCATGCTGACCGAGGGCAAGGAAGTTTCGCAGCTGGGTGGTCTGCATGTGGTTGGCACAGAGCGTCATGATTCGCGGCGCATTGACCTGCAGCTGCGAGGGCGTGCCGGGCGTCAGGGCGACCCTGGTTCCAGTCGCTTCTTTATTTCGCTTGACGACAAGCTCATGCGTCTGTTTGCCGGTGACACGGTGAAGCGGATTATGCAGTGGGCCGGCCTGCGGGAAGGCGAGCCGATCGTCAGTCCCATGGTGACTCGGCGACTCGAAGCGGCTCAGAAAAAGCGTGAAGAGCAGCACTTCGACCAGCGCAAGAACCTGCTGGAATATGATGAGATCATGGATGAGCAGCGGAAGCGAACGTATTCGTACCGCCAGCAGATTCTGGACGGGCAGGACTGTCGTGCGCTGATCCTGAAGATGATGCATGACGAGATTGATCGTTACACGAAGCATTTCCTCGCGAAGAATTATCGCTGGGAGTCCGTGGCAGCGATGATTACTCAGAAATTCGAACTGGATGCTGATGTCAGCACGGTGCGGGGTCTGGAACTGCCAGAGCTGGAGCAGTGGATTCGGGACGCTGGTGAGCGACAGGGGCTGACCTGGATTCAGGAGCAGCTGGATATTCATCTGCCGGAGGACGCAGAGAGTCGTCTGGACTGGAACTGGCTTTCGCTGACTCGCTGGGCCAATCGCACGTTCGGGTTGTCGTTGAATGACCGGGAGCTGCGGTCTCTGGAGCGTGGAGCGGTTGCCGACTTCCTGCTGGAGCAGGCGAAAACCGGAATTGCGCGGTGGGATCTGAGTGATTTTTCGGGTCTGCTGGAGGAGTTGTATCCTGAGCGATCGCTGGCCGCGTGGGCCAACTACAACTTCCTGCTGGGTTTGAAACCGGAAGAGCTGCGAGGTCTGGATGAGGCCGGGGTGCTGCGTTTGCTGAAGGAGCGTGTGCAGGTTCGTTACAACGAGAAGGAAGCCACATTTCCGGTCTCCGTAGGAATGCATAAGTTTCTTGCAGGAGACGGTCAGCAGAACGAGCGGGCGCGGCGGGAAACGCTGGCACGCTGGGCAGCAACTCGCTTCCGTCTGGAACTGAATCCGGAAGAGTTTGCCGACTATCAGACGAATAAGATTTTTGAGGTGCTGTTGGGGATCAGTCGCAGCTTCCTTGCTCGTCGTCCGACAGCGGCCGCAGTTGACGCTCGCTTGAATGAAATCCTTGGGGACACTCCGCAGCAGCGGTCGCTTTCCGAGTCTCAGACGGGAGCTCTGCTGGCGTGGTTTGAAACTGAGCTGGGGCTGGGTCTGAACGCTGAGCGAATTCAGTCACTGAGTGTCGCGCAGGTGCGGACAGAGATCCTGCAGGGAATTGATCAGGTGTTCCGTCCGGAGCTGCGGCACACAGAACGTTCGATTCTGCTGGAGTTTCTGGATACGGCATGGAAAGAGCATCTGTATTTCATGGGGCATCTGCGTCAGGGCATCGGCTTTGTCGGGTATGCTCAGCAGGATCCGCGTACGGAGTACAAGCGTGAGGGTCGGCGGGCGTTCCTGAGCATGTGGGAGCGAATTGCCGAGCAGGTGACTCAGACAGTCTTCCGAGTGGAGCATGAGAGTCCGGATTTTGTCAGCTCCCTGTGGCGCATCACGGCCACCGAGCATGACGTGGCACCGCCTGCTGACAATCGGATAGACGAACTGCAGACGAATGCTCCGGAGGCTGGTGAGGAAGGTCGGACTGTGAAGCCGATCGTCAACGCCGGGCCGCGGATCGGACGTAACGACGACTGCCCCTGTGGCAGTGGAAAGAAGTACAAGAAGTGCTGTGGCCGCTGAGCATGGCCTGATGATGTTCGTGCGGATCATCAGTCACTGTCATGCGGAATGGATTCTGTCATGCACTGGTTACTTAATACTGTCTACGTGCTGCTGCTGACCTGCCTGTCTCCGCTGATTGTCTGGAGGATGATGCGGCACGGACGTTATCGTCGCGGGCTGGCGGCCAAACTGCTGGGGCGGTTGCAGCGTCCACCGGGTGTTCGTCCGGTCGTCTGGTTTCATGCGGTCAGTGTGGGTGAAGTTGTTCAGCTGCAGAAGATTGTGCTGGAATTTCGGCGCGCGACAGCGGACCGGTTTGCCGTCCTTGTGACAACCTCCACTGATACAGGTTTTGACCTCGCTCAGCAGCGTTTCCCGGACTGCACAGTGGATTGGTTTCCGCTGGATTTCTCGTGGGCAGTGCGGAATGCAATCAGCCGCGTCCAGCCTGTGCAGGTCGTGCTGATGGAACTGGAGTTGTGGCCAGGGTTCATGGCAGCCTGTCGCAATCGTGGAATTCCGGCAGCGATCGTGAATGCTCGACTCAGTGAACGCAGTTTTCGTCGCTACCAGCGTGTACGCGGGCTGCTGCAGCCGATGTTTTCCGGTCTCCGCCTGATTGCTGCACAGTCGCCAGCGATTGCCGAGCGTTTAAGATTACTGGGTGCCCGACCGGAGGCACTGCAGATTACCGGGTCGATCAAATTCGACGGGACGGAGTGTCGGGTCGATCATCCAGGGTTGTCGGCCCTGCGTGCAGCATTCCTCATGGAGCACTCGGGGCCGGTTCTGGTGGCTGGCAGCACGCAGGAACCTGAGGAACGGTTGATTCTGGATGCATGGCAGCAGCTGCAGCCAGAGTTTCCCGAGCTGACTTTGATTCTGGTACCGCGACACAAAGAACGGTTTGACGCCGTGGCGGAACTGGTCCAGCAACGGGGTTGTGGTCTGATACGTCGGTCTGCCGGGGCGACGGCTGTTCATCTGCCTGCTGCGAGGGACAGTCTGGGACGTCCGGCTGTTCGTCTGCTGGATACGATTGGTGAACTGAGTGCCTGCTGGGGACTGGCTGATCTGGCGTTTGTGGGTGGCAGCTTTGGCAATCGCGGTGGCCAGAATATGATTGAGCCGGCGGCGTGGGGTGCCGCGGTGCTGTTTGGACCTCACACGTGGAACTTCCGTGATGTGGTGCAGGTTTTTCTGGAAGCAAACGCCTGTCTGCAGCTGACGGACCCGGCGGAACTGCTGCCGGCACTGCGAGGTCTGTTGCAGGATCCTGCTGCTGCCAAACGACTGGGCGCGACAGCCCGGCAGACGGTCCAGCGACAGCAGGGAGCCGTAGCGGTGACAATTCAACTGCTGCTGGAACGCTGTGAGCTTGAGCAGCACCTGCCCGTGCAGGTCATCACCCGCGCCGCCTGAATCCTTCCCTCAACCGCCACCCGGATCTGCGATCCACCCCCGGGACCACCGAGCACCAGCTCGGTGATGCCCAACGACAACAACCGTCAGCTCACGCTGACGGCTCGCCCGTATGGCGGGCGAACAGTTCGGCTCAGCAGGAGCCTCGCCCTCCCAGGGGACCACACGTGCACTGACAACTGACAACTAACCCGCCACTTCAACAAACACTTTCAGTGCGTGTTTGTCTTCAACCAGCAATCGCATCATTTCGCGGTAGTTATCCAGCCCCTGCACGGGAGTGGTAAGGATCTTCTGCAGCACTCCTGGCCACGTGGCTTCGCCAAGCGCCAGATCGCGGATACCCGATTCAAAGTGGCGAAAGTTCGCGTTGACGGAACCGACGAGCAGTTTATTTCCGAGCACCCAGTTGAGGTTGATGCGATCGGAAGGAACGGTTGTTTCGTGCTTGCCACCGGTGATACTGGTCCAGACCATGCAGCCATTGTGTGCCAGCAGATCCATGCATTCGAACGCGAGGCTGCTGCTGCCGGTGGCTTCAATAATCAGATCGGGTTTGCCGTATTTCGCGGCGACTTCCTGCAGCGACTGATCGCCGGTACTGATGTATCGGGCTCCAAATCCTTCAGCTATCTCAGCCTTCAGATTGGGTTTTGGTCCGCGAGCCAGAGTGAACACCTGAATGCCGCGCAGTCGCAGAATCAGGGTGCTGAGCAGTCCGATCTGTCCGGCGCCGGTCACCCATGCGCGTTTCGGTTCCCAGACCTGCAGTCGCTGCTGTGCCAGAAACGCCTGTTCGACGGCCTTTGCCGCACAGCTCATGGGTTCGGCCAGTACATGCAGGTGTGCGAGAGCCTGCGGCATGCGGACGATGTATTCTTCGTCATCCACGAAATACTCGGTCAGAAACCCATGCCGCAGATTGATGCCGCGTTCGTAGTAGGTTTCTTCACTGGTGATGTCATTGCGACCGATCCGGTCGTAGATCGAACCACCCGGACGACGCACGGTGCAGGTCACGTAATCGCCCGGACGAACTCGCTGAACCTGCGGCCCAACCGCCTCGACCACTCCAAAACATTCGTGGCCAATCACGAGGAAGTCAAAACCGGCCGGGGCATTGCCATATTGGGCTTCATTGATTTCGCGGTCGGTTGCATCCACACCAACCTTCAGGACTCGCACCAGCACGCCTCGTCCGTCCGCAATATCACTGACCGCGGGCATCGGCAATTCGGCGAGATGTACACTATTGGGCGTCCCTGGTCGTACGGCAATCGCTTTCATGGATCGATCTGTCTTCCTTGAGTGTCTGGTTTCCGGCGTAACGCTGTTTGTCGCATTCTATGAGGCTGTAATCGCCAGTCAAAGCCGTGACAGTGCCCCTGCCTGTTTTCCCCGTTGCCGGCGTCCAACCGCTGCCCAGCCGTAGTTCGGGCTTTTCGTAGCCTGGACTTCAGCCCGGGAAACACCCCCAACCGTAGCCCGAACATTCCTGCTCGACCCCACTCTCAAAAAACACCGGGGCTTTCAACGGTGACGAGGTGTGCTCGCACGGGCTGAAGCCCACGCTGCGAGTGGTGGTCCCATGGCCACTCGACGTTCGGCCGCTCCTCGACACCTGCGGAAGACAATTCGACAAACGGCACAGCGAACTGTGTTCGTAACCGGCTACAGGGCGCCTTCGATGGCGGTCAGCACGCACCAGCAGCCGTACCAACTGATCGCAGCGCAGGCTGCAATCCCCAAAGAGATCAGGGCACTACTGAGTAGCGCGGACCAGCCGGTCAGTCCGGCAGTGGAAACTGCACCTGCCGCTGGGAACTCCTGAGACCGCGCGAGCCGACGTCGCCACGACGGCACCGACCACAGACCACACAAAATCGTGCAGGCAACGGCAACGCTGGCCATCAGGACCGCCGTAACGCACATGATCATGAGCGAATTCATGAGAAGCTTTTCAAGGAACAGTACCACGCAGTTCAGAAGCGTAAAGGCGTATCGTCGAGTGTCACGAATGAGCAGTGTAGCTGAAAACAGGCACGGCGGTCACGCTGAACTGGGATGGCCAAGCCGCCCGCGGTCATATTCACTGTAGCGTACCGTAGCCGTAGCCTGGGCTTCAGCCCGGGAACACGCCCCCAACCGTAGCCCGAGCATTCCTGCTCGGCCCCTACCTCAAAAAACACCAGGGCTTTCAACGGCGGTGAGCGATGCGAGCACGGGCTGAAGCCCACGCTGCGACCACCGAGCACCCATTCGGGGACGATGCCCGGGCTACGGTTGTTGGCCAACAACGACAACTGAACAGTGGCAATTGACTTCGGCTCGGCAGGAGCCTCGCCCTCCCAAGGGGAACTTCACGAGCATTGAAACAAGGAATACGGCACAAACCTGGGGCCACCGAGCACCAGCTCGGTGACGACCAAAGGCGACACCCGTCAGCTGACGCTAACGGCTCGCCTGCGGGGGACTTGAACGCAGTGGGCGACACGGGCTGAAGCCCACGCTACGACCACGGTCAATGACACTGTCGTGGAACCGTCTTCAGCCTCGTCAGCCGATTATCCCATGCAGCACTTCGCCATGAACATTGGTCAGTCGGCGTTGAATTCCATTGTGATAAAACGTCAGACGCTCGTGATCAATTCCCAGCAGATGCAGAACTGTGGCATGGAAGTCGTACCAGTGCACGGGTTGTTCCACCGTCTTCCAGCCAATGTCGTCCGTGGCCCCCCACGCAATACCCGGCTTCAGGCCACCACCGGCCATCCAGACCGAAAACCCATACATGTTATGGTCGCGACCAGCCCCCACGACAAATTCGCTGGATTGCGTAAACGGCGTCCGACCGAACTCTGTCGTGCACAGTACAAGGGTGTCATCCAGCATCCCACGCATTTTCAGATCACGCAGCAGAGCAGCCACAGGCTGATCCATGCGAACAGCCTCACGCGTATGGTTTTCATAGACGTCTTCGTGCCCGTCCCAGTTGATGCGAGGTGACCCGAAGGATCCCCCGGAAAACAACTGCACAAACCGGACGCCTCGTTCCAGCAATCGCCGTGTCAGCAGGCAACGACGACCAAAATCGGCCGTCTCCTCGCGGTCTACTCCGTACATCTGCCGGACCGTTTCGGTTTCACCGGACAGATCAACAGCTTCCGGTACAGTCAGCTGCATCTTTGCAGCCAGCTCGTAGGACCTCATGCGAGCCCTCAGCGCATCCTCTTCGCCTCCCAGCTCCAGATTGCGTTCGTTCATGCTGGCCAGCAGCCGCCGACCGGCCTGTTCCTCGCGTTCTGAAACTTCACGGGCAGGGAACAGGTCACGAATTGGAGCCCCGGCAGACTGAAATGCCACGCCCTGATGCTGGGCGGGCAGAAAACCGTTCGACCAGTTGATGGTGCCACCAGCCGGCAGTCCACGCACGTCCGGCAACACAACGTAAGACGGCAGCTCGTCCGTTTCACAACCAAGCCCCCATGAAATCCATGAGCCCATGACCGGGAATCCGTTCAGACGGAACCCCGAGTTCTCTTCGAAGGTGGCCGGCGTATGATTGGCGGAATCGGCCACCATCGAACGAATCACTGTCAGATCATCGGCCAGCTCCGCCAGCTTCGGAAACAGCTCCGAAATCCACAAACCACTCTGGCCACGCTGGCGAAACTTCCAGTCGCTCTGACGCAGCAGCCCGATCTGGTTGAAAAACGTTTCCGGTCGTTCACTGGCCTGCAGGGATTTTCCATGCAGACGTTCAAGCTGCGGCTTGTAGTCAAAGGAATCGAGATGACTGAGGCCACCGCAGAGGCACAGATGGACGACTCGCGTAGCCCGCGGGGGATGCTGCGGGGCGGACGATGATTCACCGGGGACACGATCGGCCCGCACTTCGCCACTTCGCAGCAGCATCGATGCCAGTGCCGTACCTGTGATCGATGAACCGGAGAAATTCAGCAGACCACGCCGACTCAGACCTGACCCCAGCATCAGATGGCCCTCCCAGCCGTACCTGTCTGTCGATCAAACAATCGTGAAATGTGTTCGGCCGCCAGAGGTTTTGTCAGCAGACTGACGAGCACGGCACTGGTGGTGGACATCAGCAATCCCCAGATCAAAGGCTCAAGCCCCAGCAAAAACCATGGCTTGAACCCGCCGGTGGCGCCCACTTTCTGTTCCGGAGACCAACCCATAATCCCGCAGACATACAGCAGCAGCACGACTGCTGCACCGCTGACCATACCGGCAGCAACTCCAGCCGGAGTCGCTCTGCGCCAGTAACAGGCCATGATGGCGGGCACCAGAAACGTGGCTGCTGCTCCGGATGTACTGAAGACAATGAAGACCTGCAGAAATTTCGGAGGACTCCACATCACTGCCACTGAAATCAGGCCGGCCAGAATCATCGTCGCCCACGCAGCCAGACGCAGCTCACGACGTTGCGCCTGTGGACGCAGCAGACGCTGATAAATGTCCCGCACAATTCCCGACGACAGCACCACCAGATAGGAACTGACGGTCGACATCACCGCCCCGAATGGTGCGGCCAGAATCAAACCGGCTATCAGTGATCCTCCCGGCCAGTTGGCAGTCGTCAGCAATGCCAGTCTGGGGACAATCTCGTCAGACTTCGCCAGATCGGGCAGCAGTGCCCGACCACACACACAGATCACAATCAATGGCAGGTAGATTCCAAGATTATAAACGCTGAGCACATAGATCGATTTGCGGATCACATTGGTATTCTGACTGGCCATCAGTCGAACCAGTCCGGCAGGTGCTCCGACGCCACCCCAGATCCAGACCACAAAGAACGAAAAGGCCAGTGACAGTGGCAGGAACTGGTGATCACTGTCCGCTGCTGAATACCCTGGACCGAAGACAAATCCGGGTCCTGTGTTCTGCAGCGATTTCAGCGTTGCCTGCTCAAGCCCACCCACTGCGGAAAGTGATGCCACCAGCAGCAGCATAACACCGGCAAACATCAGCACGCTTTGAAACAAGTCGGTCCAGACGGCCGCCAGGAAACCGCCCGCCAGAGTATAAGCCACGACGGTCGTGGCAAACACAAGTAACCCGATGTGATAACGGACCTCTGCAATCCCTGCCGCATCCTCTGTCAGCGCCAGATCACTGCCACCCGGCCACGCCAGCTGCAGCACAATCGCCCCGGCCTTGAACTGAGCAAACATCAGGAAGGACAGATAAAACAGAATGAAGAGCGTACTGATCAGTCCCAGCGTGGGACTGTTGAATCGCACTCGAAACATGTCCGGCACCGTAATCGCACCCGTACGACGACTGAGATGGGCCAGACGCTTCCCAAGAATTCCAAAACCCGTGATCGGCACAACCATGTAACTGCCGATCCACAGCGCCACAATCCAGCCGTGCGAATACACCAGCGACGGAAACCCCATAAAGGTGCCTCCGCTCTGAATCGTCGCTGTCAGCGCAAGTGCCCAGACTCCCAGTCCACGGTTGCCAAGGAAGAAACCCTTCATGAAACCGCCCGCACTCGACGCACGGTTCGCCATCACTCCAATCCAGAGTGACCCCAGAATGAACAGCACCAGCATCAGCATGGCACCGACACCCACCTGAGTCCCACCGTCTGCCTTCTGAGCCAGCAGCAGTCCCGTCCGATCCACCTGCCACATGACTCAACCCCCCAGTCCCAGATCGTCAGCGTCTGCCACGTCCTCGCCCAGTTCACCGTCCCGCACAAACCAGACAGCGAACAGCCACGAGATCACGGCACACGTCACCCACGGCACCACAATGCCCCAGAATACCCACTCCGGAAAACCAAGGACCAGACGCAGATCCTGAGCCGTACGGCCATATCCCAGCCACCAGCTGACCCCCACAGACCAGACCATCGCACACAGCCAGATCAGCGATACCACCAGCGCTTCACGAAATGCGGAACGCACCAGCGGATCCAGACGATCACCGCCCTGTTCCAACTGTTCTGCCATGCTGCACCACCCGCCTTCAAATCTGTCGGGAATCCGGACCTGCATACCCCGGAACGGAATTGTCATCTTACCGATCTGCAGCCCCCAAACCAACCACTCCAGTCAATCACTGAACCGGATAGAGACGCACTGTTTCCCACGCATCACCCTTAACCAGCTGCTGCCAGCCAGACCACTGCTGTACCACATCCCGCTCCAGCGCTGACAATTCACTCCATGACGTCTGCCCCAGCACACGCGGAATCCCCAGCACTCCCACAGACTGCAGTTCCGCAAAACGCTGCGGCTGTACGTACTCAGCATACCCATACGAACCAGGCAGTCGATAGCGCAGAATCTCACGCCAGTTCACCAGCACATGTGTCACTCCGGCAGACCGCAGACGCCCCGGAATCTCGTCCGGCCCTGCCTGCCCTGTCAGTTGCTCAAACACACTGTCGTCGAACACCGTGTTGTACAGCAAAGAAAAATCCGCATCAAAAACCTCGGCCTCACCCACCATCAGAACTCGTGCTGTTTTCGGCAGTTGCTGATTCAGAAACTGCAGATCGCTGCGAATGGTCAGCTGCCTTGCCCCTTCAAGATCCATCAGACCCGCATGAAAGCCAACCAGTGCCAGTGTACTGAAACGCAGATTGAAAACCGTGCCCGCAATGACACTGCCGAACACAAGGCCACGCCACCACACCGCACTGCTCAACAGCACACAGACTCCCGCCAGAAGACTGAGCAACGGCACCAGAGGCACCCAGAAACGGTCGATCCGATGAGTCAATGCCCACCATGTCAGGAAACCCCAGCCCGTCGCCAGCAACAACATTCGCAGCTCAACACTGCGGCGCCACAGCAACAGCACAGGCAGCCCCAGTCCAAACAGCAGCGGACTGGTCCATTTATTCCGCACTGCAGCATCCAGAAAATGCTGCGGAACACGTGACAATGAATGCTCAGGTGCACCATGCGCCTGCTTCCAGCGAACGTTCAAAGGCTCATTCCACTCAGACCCGCCAAACACCGACCAGCCCAGCGGAAACACGGGATTGCCAGTCTCGACCGCATTCTTCAGCAGCCACGGTCCAACTGCCAGCACAACCCCGGCGGTATACAACCCGGCCTCACACAGAAACCCGCGGCGACAGTCTGTCGACCGCCATAACCCCACCGGACTGCCTGCCGTCCGCAGCCACCACACGCACCAGCCTGCGGCGATCGGCAGCACTGCCAGTAACAGCCCCGTATACTTGCTGGCCATGGCACTGCCCGCCAGAAATCCCACCAGCAGCAGACCTCGACCACGCACACCACCTGCTGGAACACGCGCCAGAATCAGTGATAACACAATGGCAGCCGTGGTGTAAAAACCAAGCGATCCCTCGGCATAAGCAATCAGCGAAATTCGCAGCGTCCACGGAGTTGTCAGCCAGATCAGACCAGCCAGACAGCCCGGCCCGCGGCCAAACCAGCGGCAACCGGCCGAAACCACAATGCCGCACGTCAGTAACTGATAAACCGCCAGCACCAGCTGGCCTGTCAGTGCCCCGGACCACCAGTCCCGCTGAATCGCCATCCCGGACAGACTGAGCATCTCCGTCAGAAACGGAAAACTGGTGTAAACATTGTGCCGCAGGTAATGGATGCGTCCAGACTGAAACCACTCCTTCGGCCCCTGCAGATGATACTCACGCACATCAAAATCCGTCGGCGGCGTCATCGCCCCCCACAACAGATACACCGACCACGGCACGGCAACCAACCAGAACAGCAGTCGCTCAAGCCTGGCCTCCTGACGACCGCCAGTCACCATACCACGACCATCGTTCATACTGACACCGACAGACTCGATCGATCTCCGCGATAAACGCCAACCGGTCAGGCCCAGCAACAGACTGACACCCGCAGCCAGCACCAATGGTGCAGCAGAAATCCAGCCGCAGTAACCCGCCAGCAGCATCACCAGCGACTGAACCGCCAACCCGCTGCCCCCGATCAAACTGATTCGCTCGCCAAACCGCAGCGGAAGCTGTGCAGTAAGCCAGCGGTCAAGGCACCAGCCATGGGCAGTGGCCAGCACCAGCAGCAGTCCCGCAGCACCCATCAGCGGTAGCCGCTGTGCAGCGAATTGCCAGCCGGAAGGCACCGTCGACACAACCTCGGTCGTATCCGCGCCCAGAACCTCGTCCAGCAGCATCAACCACAACTGACTGCGAAAGACATCGGGATCCACAAACGACTGCGCATAAAACAGCAGCTGAAATCCCAGCAGCCAGACCGCTGCCAGCAGCAGCCCCGCCCCGATGGATCGACTCAACGGCTGCAGTAAACCCGACAAACCTTCACTCCAGTATGACGCGAGAGCAAACGAATCGTCCGAGTCATCAGACGGCACAGGTTTGTGTCAGGAATCACGTATGTCTGCCGCGACAGCCGGCACCCGGCGCGACGATCAGAAATGTCCCGCAATCGCAGCATTACTTACGCAATAAACAAACCAGCAGCCCGGGCATTCCCGCCCGGTCCAATACCTTAAAATATTGTCTGCTTTTCAAGGTCGGGGACCGGGAAGAATGACGCCGACAACCACTCAATGCTGAAACAGAAACTCCTTGCTGTTAATCACAGCCCATGCGACATCTTCAAGAGCTCTTGTCCGATCTTCGCTGGCTTTGATGTGAGCGGCGGCTGTTTCCTGTTCCTGCGGCAAGGCCGGACGACTGAGTGCGGACTGATACAGGAGGTTGATAATGTCTGCATCTGACTTGCCCTCGGTGATCCAGCGGTGCACATTGCCCGCATCAGCTCGCAGCTTGTTATGCACGGTCGGACCATTGATCAGCTGCAGAGCCTGGGACAGATTGCTGTCCGTAGAGCGTTCACATTCACAGGGCAGCTCGCGCTGCGGCTGACCGAAGACCTGCAGGAACTTGTGACCTTCCGGCGGATCGACAAGATCAATGGCCAGTGTGCCGGCCGGCATCCCCGGATACTCTTCGGCCTGACCCGTCACGGCACAGATCGCATCAAGCAGCTGTTCGGCCGTCAGCATACGCGTGGTGGCATGGCTGAAATAGGTTTCATCATCAGCATTGAAGCGGTTTCTCTTTGAGCTGAGCTGATAGACTCGGCTGGTCATGATTGTCCGAATCAGGTGCCGTGCCGAGAAGTTGCTCTGGACCAGCTGATCGGCCAGATAGTTCAGCAGTTCAGGATTGCTGGGGGGATTGGAGTCGCGGAAGTCATCAACCGGGTCCACGATCCCGCGACCGACCACATGGCCCCAGATTCGATTGGAAATGGATCGTGCAAAGAAGGGATTGCTGCCACTGGTCAGCCAGTCCGCAAACACCACTCGACGGTCCACTCCTGCGGCCACGTCCACATCTCCCTGCAGCAGCAGGCGGACTTTCATCTGCCGGCCGGTGCGGGGCTGAGTCACCTCGCCACCCGCCTTCACAAAAATCATTTCATCATCAGGCAGACCGGTCTCTTTGCGACCGACGCGATTGAAGGCTGCTGCAGTGCCGTAGTAATCATCCTGTGTCCATTTTTCGAATGGATGGTTATGGCACTTAGCGCACTGAATTCGGACACCGAGAAACAGCTGAGCTGTGGTTTCAGTGGCATCAATTTCATCCCGACTGGCCTTCCAGTAGGCGGCTGCGGCATTCTGCTGAGTACTTCCGGTGGCGGTGAGCAGCTCATGGGCAAACTGGTTCAGCGGCACATCGTTCTTAACGATATCAAACAGCCAGCGACGGAACTTGTGGACGCCTGATTTTGTCAGTCGCTTGCTGTTGACTCGCAGCAGATCGGACCACTTCAGTGACCAGAAGCGAGCATGGTCATCGGTGGCCAGCAGGCGATCCACAAGGGCCGCTCGTTTCTGCGGTCCCGCATCGGCGTGGAACTGCTGAGTTTCTTCCAGCGTGGGCAGGCGTCCCGTCAAATCCAGCGTGGCGCGTCGCAGAAAGTCCGAATCACTGCACAGATCGGAAGGCTCAATCTGCAGCTGACGCAGCTTGGCAAACACCAGCTTGTCGATCTCTGTTTCTTCCGGTGGATTGGGCCACTGGAACTCTTTGCGTTCCGTCAGGTATGAAATCTGTGTGGTCGACATTTTGTCGAGATAGCGTGCCAGAATGGTGGCTTCCCCGCGTCCTTCGCGAGTAACAACACCGGTGGGGGTAATGGCGGCAATGCTTTCATCCGATGTGTCAAAGGCTGTCAGTGCGGTGATGTCGCGGACAGAACCATCGCTGAAATGTCCATTCACCAGCAGCTGCTGGCGATCAGCCCCATCACGCAGAACACGCGGCTTCGGAAACAGCTCGATGCTGACCAGAGTCGGAGTTCCTTCAGGAGCAACCTTCATACCTTCTGCAATCCACTGCCGCAGCACGACGTGACTGGGATCATTGTAACCCAGCCGACGACCGCCACCGTGAGCCACCTCCATCAGTGGCTTTCGCAGCAGCAGGCTGTCATCGGGATTCAGCACGTTCGAACGGCGATTGAAGTACTCGCCGCGAAGTGTCACAAGGTCCAGCGGCGGGTCATAGCCACGCAGCGACAGTCGAAATCCGCCCTTGCCGGACGGTGACCCGTGACAGGCCCCCATATTGCAACCGGACTTCGTGAGTGCAGCGAGAATTTCTGTATGAAATACCACAGGGGCAGCTGTTTCAAAGGCAGCCACCGTCACCTTCACAGAAGCTTCCTGACCACCAGCCTGAATCCGCACCACGGTGCTGCCATTGCCAGCCGCATGGATGACACCGTCCTTTACGGTCGCGACGGCGGGATCCTGGGAAGTGTACTGGGCACTGGCGGTGAGGTCATGCACATCGGCGTCGGCGGCATTGGCTGTTACCAGCAGCTGCTGGACACCACGCGGCCCCGACAGCTGGACGTCAGCCGGAAACACAGCCAACCCCCGCACTGGCAGATCCGCAGCCATGATGTTGCCGCACAGCAGCAGCACACTCATCCAGATTGCTCGCGTCATCGCTAACCTCATTTGCTGAATCTTCAGTCCTGACCCGTTACACACATTGCCCGCGTTCATTGCGCCTTCGCTTTGACCTCAAGTCGCAGCGGTGGCAACGGGAAAATTCGTTCGTTGTTGTCTTTTTTTGATTTGCCCTGCAGGAAGATCGTACAGGGCCCCACAGCAGCATCGGCCGCAGCCGTGATCGTGATAGCCAGTTCATCGGCAGTCAGACTTCCACCGGCCACCTGCACTCCCGGCGATAGCTGATCCGCTGGTGTGGCAAGAGCAATCTCGATGGGTACAGTCCAGTCCTTGCCACGGACAGCCTTGATTGTCACTGTCGCTGTGGCCCCATGTTCCACAGTCACTGCCGCCGGTTCAGGCCGCAACGAGAATTCACCGGACGGACGAACGGCAACAAACAGATCAGAACGAGCACGCATGCTGCGGAACAGATCAGCGTCGGCCTTGCGTGGAGGCGGAGGTACCAGCTGAACCACCGTGGCCGGCACACTGCCGTCCGGAGCTGACAGGCGAATCCCGATGGCTCCCCAGTCTGCGTCGCTGGCTGGGGCAGCTGGATCCGTGGCTGTCAGTGTGAGTGGCACTGCGGATTGCTTTGCCCCCACAGCAAATGGCTCCATCTGCAAAGCAGCGGGCAAGCCCACAGCTTCAACTTTCAGAGGACCGTCATAGTTGAGCCTGCGCAGCGACAGCAGCAGAGACGCCGTGCCACCGCGAGGCACCGAGAGACGATCGGCTGGTAAGGTGGCGAGCACCGTGGGTTTGCCGAGATGCAACTGCACGGCATAGGACCACGGAACACCACCACGCCCGGCCAGTTCGGCCACTTTAAGGAAATAGTCGCCGGCTGACGGCAGCTGAAAACTGATTTCGGCATCCTTCGGACCGGCATCGTCAGATTCCGCCAGCTCGCCTCCCTCGGCGTTGTAAAGTTCCAGCACAAGATCAGCCGGACTGCCGGCATCGCGAGTTCTTGCGAGTGCTGTCAGATTACCGGCAGCAGCAGCCGTCAGGCGAAACCAGTCGACATCCCCGGCACGCTGAAAATCGCCAGCCAGAGCAGCCGCGTCGGCTACTACGGCCGATGACTGCTCGCGAACATCATTCGGTTCGACTTCACTGAACACGGCACCCGCTACGACAACTGCCGACACGATGGAGGCCGCGTCGGCTTCAGCCACGCGGCTGCGAATGGCCGTCAGAGTGGCTGGTCCGGCTGGACTGTCGCCGGCCATGACCTGACCCACAACGGCGCCCTGCAGATCCGTCAGGTTCAGCGAGGAACCAACTGCGGCCAGTCGAGGCACGGCAGTGGCAACTGCCGGCAAACGCCCGATTCGCAGATGGAAGAAGTGTCGAGCACCGCCGGAATAGCGGACGTCACGCAGTTCAAGCCGATATTCGCCATCGGCCTGAGCCGTCCAGTGCAGCAAAGCATCACCTTCAGTGCCCGGCAGATCATCGTTGTAAGCAAGTTCGCGACCGTCCGGACCAAGCAGTCTCAGGACAGGATCCAGCTCGGAACTGAGCCGCCGAGCAAAGACTTCGGCGGTGATCTGCTGTCCGGCTGTCAGTGAAAAACGGAAGTAGCGTGGAGCGACGGCATTGAGCTGACCAGCGATACTGGTGGGCAGCATCACAGACTGCCCAGCCTGGCGGTTGTCAGCATCGGCCGTGATTGCCACAGTGGGAAGATCATCCACGACGACAAATGCGGCCTCGGAACAGCCATGGTCGGTCACCAGCCGGACTGGATAGATCCCTGGCACGGCGTCTGCGGAAATGTCACCTTCCAGAGTGACCGGCTGGTCTTTGGACACGTCAGAACCAGCTTTGAGCCGAAGTGTGCCGACGGGTGTCCAGAGAGCAGAGGTTCCCTGAAGTTGTTTGCCCTGGACCAGCACTTCGGCACGCTGACCGGGATGCAGGCCTGTGCCATCGAGCCGATCAATGACCGGATCCTGAGCCGACAGGCTTGAGCAGAGCAGCAACAGGCAGCCACTGCAGATCGCGATGCGCAGTGCAAAAAGCCAGCAGATTTTCTGGTGGGAAACAGCCATTTGGGAGGGTTTTCGGAAGAATATCTGGCTGGGAAGGCGCGTTAGAAGGACCGGCCATTTTAGGGTGTGCTGGATCTTCAGTCAAAGAGAAACCGGGATTTGTGGGTTGCCGGGCATAATCGGTGCAGAAGTTGGCCTGCAACCCTTGACAACCGTATATTCGGACTGTTCTTTTGCAGCACGGTTTCCTTTGCGGCAGTTTCGATCGGAGCGGGTTCATGCTCGGCAGCGGTGCACTTGTGCAGGTGTTTTCCTCGGGATTGTCCGGAAAGCTCAATCCTTTTGGCGGCATTCCTTTGCAGAAACGTGGCGTCCGGAATTGCCGGGTTCAGAATGGGAGTGTTGGTGTGCTGCGATCGTTACTGTTGAAAGTGTTGTCGACCGTGGTGGTGATTTCTGCGGCATCCTGTGCTGTAGCAGCACTTCCTCCAGAGACTCGCAAGGAACTTGCTGACCTGCAGAAGCAGCTGAAGGAAGCACCGGCACTACTGAAGAAGAATGAAGTTGACAAGGTGAAGGAACTGATCGCAGCGGTGGACGCCAGGATCACGGAGCTGATGATCCCTGAGGATGAAAAGGACCGTGCGTGGACCGGCCTGAAGACTGCGCTGGAAAAGGCTCGTTATGCCCTGCCGGTCAGCTTTGAAAAGGAAGTGACTCCGATTGTCAAAACGAACTGCCTGCGTTGCCACAACGAGGCTCAGGCATCGGCCAATCTGCGGCTGGACACTTATGCCGCGATTGGTAAGGGTGGGCGCAGTGGACCGGTTGTTTTCCCGAAGGTTCCGAATCGCAGTCTGCTGGCGGTCAAGCTGATCCATCCTGACGAGAAGCTGCGGATGCCACAGGGTGCGGCAAAGCTGAAGGACGAAGAGATTCTGACAGTGGTGCGCTGGATCGAGCAGGGGGCGCCGTTTGACGGAGCGGACCGTGATGCTCCGATTGGTGACTCGCTTGTCGAGAAGAAGCCCCCGGTGCAGGTGGTCATGGCGGACGGCAGTGAAACTGTCTCATTCCGCCGTGATATTGCTCCGATGCTGGTGAATATCTGCATTGGCTGTCATTCCGGCAACAATGCTCGCGGGGACTACCGGTTTGAAACCTTTGAACAATTGCTGCAGGGCGGTCCGACGGGCAACACGGTGGTCCCTGGCAAGCCGGATGAAAGCTATCTGATCGACCTGGTTCTGCGGCAGGATCCGCTGAAGATGCCGGCTGGTCAGGCCCAGCTGAAGTTGTCACAGGCGAAGGCCTTCGAGACGTGGGTTCGTGAGGGCGCGAAATTTGACGGCACTGACCCCAAGGCACCAATTCGTACTCTGGTTCCATCGGATGCCGAGATGGAAGCTGCGCGACTGGCGGCCATGTCGGATGCGGACTTTGAAAAGCGTCGAATTGAGCAGGCTGAAGCGTTGTGGAAACGTGTCGCTCCGCGAACCACTGCCGCCTCGGTGACGACTCCGGATTTCTATCTCTACGGAACAGTGGACGAAGACCGCCTGAAGCAGCTGGGTGATGCGGCTCAGGCACAGCTGGCAACCCTCGCCGGCAAATATCCACTGGCGGCCGGCCAGAAGGCCTTTCGTGGTCGTCTGATTCTGTTTGTGACGAAAGATCGGTTTGACTACGAGGAATTCAATACGGTCCTGATGAACAATCGTCGCACACCGCGTGCGATTTCCGGCCACGTGGTGATCAACACAAGTTTTGAAACTGCGTATCTGGCGATGCATGATCTGGGTGACACAGAATCGGACACGTCGTTGACAGCTCCGCAGCTGCTGAATTCGCTGCTGGCTCAGGCGTATCTGGCACGTGAGGGCACGGCGCTCCCGGAATGGCTCAGACAGGGCTTTGGAACTCTGGAAGCCGGCCTGCCGAATGATTCGCCGTGGCTGAAGGCATTGCCGGGGCGAGCTGCGAAGGCGATGGCCACAATCACAGACCCGGCCACGCTGTTTGTGGACGGCACGTTTGCCCCGGATGAATCCGGTGACGTGGGTTATCTGCTCGTGCGTTTTCTGCTGGGTCAGGGTGGCAAGGAACGTTTTCTGATTGCGATTGACGAGTTGAAAAAGAATCCAAATGCGGCTGCGGCATTGCAGCAGGCCTATGGTGCGCCGACAGCCCAACTGGGCCAGTTGTTTATCCGCACGGGCCTTTGATTGGCCTGCGGGGCCTGAGTTCTGGCGAAAGTGGTACTCGCGGTTTCAGGGGCATTCGCTGATGGCAGTTAATCCTCGCACGGTTCGTGGTCGGCGACCGTTGCAGTTTCAGTCATTTCAGGACGTGTTGCAGGATGTCGAGCGGCTTGCCGCTTCGGCGTCCCTGCAGATGCTGGGTAACTGGCCACTGCCTGAACTGTTGAATCATCTGACAATGACAATGAACAACTCGATCGACGGTTTTCAGGTTCGTGCCCCGTGGTTGATCCGGCTGATCGCGCCGCTGATGAAGCGGTCGGCTTTGAAGAAAATCCGTCCGGGGATTCGATTGCCGAAGTCTGCTGAGGCGATGGCGTTTCCGCAGGCAGTTTCGCTGGAAACTTCCTTGCAGGATTTTCGGCGTGCAATTAAGCGGGTAAGTTGCGAAATCATGCGGGCTCCGCACCCGGCCTTCGGCTCGATGACCCATCAGGACTGGTGCCAGTTGCACCTGCGGCACTGCGAAATGCACCTGAGCTTCGCGATTCCCTGAGTGATTGTGAGCCGCAACCTCGGGATCTCAACCAAACCGTAGCCCCAGCATTCCTGACGCCGAGGGACAAACCGTAGCCCGAGCATTCCTGCTCGGCCCCGTCCAAAAAAACTGGGGATTTCAAGGGTGACGAGGATTACGTGCCCGGGCTAAAGCCCAGACTACGACTTTTGTCCCTCGCGTCATTCCTGCCCGGCCGTCCTTTGCACACCCAAAGCCGCGAAGCGCCGCACGTTTGCCCATCGCTCAGTCATTCCGTGGGCTGTTAACCACTCAGCAAAGGGGTGCCTCGGCATCGTCACCGAACTGCTGCCTGGTGGCCGTAGCATGGGCTTCAGCCCTCGTCGTCCAACATGTTCAAGACCCACACAGGCGAGCCGTTCGCCTAAGCTGACGAGTGCTGTCGCTTGCGTCTGAGCGGTTATGCTTGCCTGGCACGGAAGCAGTATCCCGTGCGTTTTTCGCCAACCCCCATCAAACTGCAGCCTGCAGGTGCGCACATGATGTTTCGTTGATCCGAAACCTACTGTCCTTCGGCGGGGAACATGGTCGAGCTGCCAGCGTCTTTGGGAGCAGGCACATTTTCCGTGGCTGGATCTGAGTTGTAGAACTTCGGATCGCGACGGAAATCGTCTTGCGCGTCTTTGTCATCGTAGGTTTTACCCGAATCCAGCGGGTACGTTGGCGCGTTGGTCGCTGGCGGTACAACCAGAGTTCCGGATGGCGGACCGTACATGGCCGGCCCATAGGGCTGAAACATTCCCGGATGACAGCCACAAATCCCCAGCACGATTGCTGCAGCAGTTTTCAGGCAGTACCTGGACATCCTGTCGGTTTCCTGCAAGACGTAAAGCAGATGTGGCTCAACACGACAGCTGAACCACCCGCGCACGAACAACAGCCTGCTGGCAATCCTGAGCCAGTCGGATCGGCAGTTCGTGCCGATCCGGCCACCGTGCGGCAGATTCTGCCGGTGGTTTAGTGAATCCGGGAAAGCGTGTAAAGAGGAGTTCTTCTGGAGGGCTGCTGCGTTCGCGTCCCCGGAAAACTGGCGGCTGAAGGCCCCCTGCTCTGCCCGACAACAGGCCAGCACGGGCCAGTACCGGCCAGTACGATCGGCGTCGACTGTTCAGCTGATCCCCAGCTCCCGCTCCAGCCGATCCAGACGGCGACGCACCGCATCCATTGCTTCCTGCAACTGCTCAGACTGCTGCTGCATTCGCAACAACTGGCTCTGCAGTTCCTGCAGCAGTGCGGTAACAGGCGCCGGAGCCGGTGTCTGTGCCGATGCAGAGACGCGAGCTGCGGGTGGCAGCTCGGCCTCGTCGTCGGCATCCACGCTACCGGGCAGCTGGCCAATCTGCATGTTCTCTTTGGGCAGATACCACGTGTGATCCACTTCCACGCCGCGCCGCTCAAGAGCTCCTGAAGCCTGCAGGAAACCTTTGCTCAACAATCCCTGCAGCTCGGTCCGCAGCTGTTCCAGACTTTCAATGCGAACCATCCGGCTGGCGCGAGTCCGTAATTCGCCCGGCTGCTGTCGCCCTCGCAGCAGCAGCTCGCAGACGATGCCCAGTTGAGCGTCTGAAAAGTCAAACTTCAGCCGCATATAGTGCCGAAAACGCGTCGTCCGTCCGCCATCTGTAAACACTTCGGCCACCAGGCCCAGCTCCCGCAGCTGCTCCAGAGCATCCGCGACCTCACCCTCAGAATACTCCGTGATCGGATCGCGATTGGACTTCTGATTACAACCGGTCATCAGCCCCTTCACAGTCATGGGGTACTGATCCGGAGTCGTAAACGCCTTTTCCACCAGCGTCCCCAGCACACGTCGCTGCAAACGCGTCAACTGTCGAATTGTGTTCTTCTCACCGTCTGACATCCCAGTACTCCCTCAAGGCCCCCAAATGTGCCTGTTCCTGCCCTGCCCCTGAGTCATTTCACCGGATCCCCGAGGTCCGCAGTCTGACAATTCCCTGCCCAACCGCACAAGGCAGCCGAAGACAATTCAGAAACCGCGAGAATTCAGACACATCCCGCCACGCCTTTTTGACCATAAACTCACCGCAGTGACATTCCGATTGCCCGATGTTCTCGTCATGATCTGATATAGTTGTTTCTCAGAGCGAACTGCCAGCAAGTCGATTCGCACTGCCTCGCTGACTCTTTTCTGTCCTGCTGATGCCTTTGACATGACCCCGCCCGCTGAATTGCCAGCCACACCCACGGCCACTACTTTTCGCTGCTCAACGATCGAGCGTCTGCTGATCATGGTGGCGGTGGTGATTGCTGTTTCCGCTCTGTTGCAGGCGCCGCCGCTGCAAAGTGCCAATGATCGCTCCCGCTGGTGCTCGGTCTGGTCACTCGTCGAACGGGGTACGTGGCAGATTGACGAAATTGACGCCGTACCGCACTGGTCCACAATCGACAAAGTTCGCTATCGACGCAGTACGGACGAGCCGTGGCATTTTTATTCGTCCAAACCACCACTGCTGTCGCTGCTGGCAGCCACAGTTTATGCCGGCGTCAAAGCCGTCACCGGCTGGGGACTTTTCGCCCACACGGCCATGGTTTCCAGACTGGTCCTGCTGCCGCTGAACATCGTGCCGTTCTGGCTGATGCTGATCAGTCTTTGCCGCACTCTGCAGCGGCTGGATCTGCACAGCTCGGCCCGCTGCCTGATTCTGCTGACGGCCGGCTGCGGTTCACTGCTGAACCCCTACCTGACCACACTCAACAATCACACGCCTGCTGCTGCCACGGCAATGTTCTCGCTGGCAGCCGCAGTTCGCATCCTGCAGGGTGGCAACAGACTGGACTTCGCTGTGCTTGGATTCTGCAGCAGTCTCACGGCCTGTTTCGAGCTTCCGGCAGCACAACTGACAGTGCTTGCTGCTCTGCTGGCCGTCGCTTATTCACGCAAACTCACGCTGCAGGCTTTCCTGCCGATGGCCGTTCTGCCTGTAATCCTGTTCTTCGCCGCCAACTATTCCGTGGTCGGCAGCTTCAAGCCCTTCTACGCCACCTATGGATCCGAGACTTATCGCTACGTCCATAACGGAATCCCCAGTTACTGGATGGAACCCCGGGATCTGGATGCCAGCCTCGAATCACTGCCGGTCTATCTGTTTCACTGCCTGCTGGGACATCACGGACTGCTGTCGCACATGCCCATCCTGCTGCTGTCAGTGGCAGGCTGTGCGATTGCCTGCATGCAGCTGCCTCAGGCGCTGCGGCCACTGCGATGTCCCACTCTGTTTCCTGTTGCTCGACAGCATCAGGCTGCCACCGCACTGCTGACATCCGTCGCCGCAGTCGCCTCTCTGGTTACACTCACCTTCTACCTGACTCGCACCGAAAACTACAACTACGGTGGCAACAGTGTGGCATTGCGCTGGATGCTGTGGCTGTCGCCGTTCTGGTGGCTGGCCATGGTCCCTGTGCTCAGACATTCCGGACGCCGGACGTTTGCACTGGCCGGGGTGCTGCTGCTGGCCTCAATGCTGACCACGCAATGGTCCATGCTGCGACCCTGGAAACCTTCGTGGCTGTACGAGCAGATGGAAGCGCGGGGGCTGATCAACTACCGCACTCCGCGACCACCCTTCGAACCACCGCGATATTCATTGCTGCCGCAATTGCCACCTGTGGGCACAACGCAGACCTTTGTCAGCAGCCGTGGTGACGAAGTCACTCTTGAAAGCTTCAGCGAGCCGGGCCAGGAGCGGGTGCAGGTGCGAGCCATTGCGGCCAGACTGCACGGCGTCACCCTGCTGCCCGCTGCCCAGTTTCCGCAGGGCCTTGTTCTGCAACGTCCCGGCATCCCTGCTCGCAGCCTGCAGGTCCCAACGGACAACCCTGTCAGCAGCCTGCAGTTTGCCCTGCAGCGAATCTTTGGGCGACTGGACTCAGGACGCCCCTACGCATCGGCCGGCACCAGTTGGATCCCCGCCCGCAACAACCCCACCACCGCATGGAAAACAGAACGCGGGGCCGTGCGAGTAGCCGTAATGGATCCCGTATTCGGCAGCTGCGTGGACCGCGTTGATGCGTGGTTCTGCGACCAGCAGCCCTTTGGGATTCTGAAGTGGAAACTGACCGTGCTTGACGCCACCAACAGCGAAGAGCTGCTGACAGAAACATGGACCACGCTGGAATCCGCTGTCGCACCCTGAGGAACATACATCCCCGCGAAAGTCAACAAAAATCCGATTCGATTTCCGCATCCGGATCCCCCTGCCATTGGGAATCGACTTTCGTCACGACGCCTCGGTGGGCGCCTGAAATGTAACCGTACACCACAACCTTTGTAGCAATGGCCCTCAACCTGATTCGGTTTCTGTTTGTCATCAACCGAATTCTGTGGAAGGGCGTGTCATGAGGAGAGCCATTGATGGTGTCAAGGGGCGTGAGTGGGAGGAGCGGTTGCGGCGATACGCAGATTCCCGGTTGACCGTGGTGATCTCTGTATTCGGGACGGAGTCTCTGTCGCTGCGTTTTACGTGTGGAGAAAGCAGCTGGCCGGTGGCCAGCTGAGGCGACGCGCGACGGGGAGTCCGGCCACTGCGAAAGTCGTTTCGGGACCAATTGGACCACTGAACCGTGAGTGCCTCCTGCCGGTTCGTGTGCCAGAAAGGTCCGTAGTAAATGCGGGCGTGTCGGCGGCACTCGTCAAAAACACAGGTTGGACCGGGCGTTTTTCCCGCAGAGGCGCTGGGACCAGGGGCCGAGCAGGAATGCTCGGGTGACCTTTTGGCCGCGGCGTCTGATCTGGATGCGCTGGAGACCTTGATCGCCCTGCCGACCGCTCGGCCCTCAACCGGTTCGATCGCTTCTCACACGGCCCAGCCTGCAACGAGCACAAACCCGGTCACGTCACCGACGGTCGCCTCGTTGGCGGTCTTCGCGTCACCGAATTCGTTGGCGAGACCGGTGCTGTTCCTGAATCCCAGAACACCAGTTCGTGCGCACCCGGCTGCACCGAAGAGCGTGGCGCTGTGGCGAGCCCGGCGTTGTCTCCACAACGCCGAAGAGCAGCTTCCTGAAGCCCTGCCAACGGCATCCCAAACGACGCCGCGAGCCACGCCCCCGGCCTGCCCCGCCACCTAAAGTCCATGTGGCCCTGCTGTACGGCGACATTGAAACGGCAGGTCGTGATCACGCCTCGGGCTAAAGCCCAGATCCGGAACGCGGCCGCCTCGTGACCAGAAAACCGTTCGTCACACGAGGTGGCTCTGTGGTTGAACCGGATTGAGATCGCCATAACGGCACTCGAAGTAGAGCCGGAACAACATCATGGCACCAATACGGGCACCGCAGCACCACTGACGGCACCGTTTTTCCAGCGTTTTCCGGCACCTCGCCGGTCTGACAAACCGGTGCATTACAGGCGGACAGCACCCGTCTTTCCAGCCGATTCCGAGTTGTGACTGGTCAGATATTCGATCGCCTGCTGGATGCGTGGTTCGGCAATGCTTCGCGAGTGCTGCAACCCGGGCGTGGGTTCTGCATCCGGTGTGGGTATGCGAAATGTACCAACTGCCCGCCGTTCCGGAAGATGCTTGAACTGTATTTCAGCGAGGCGATCATCCGGGACAAGATGCATGTTGTCCTGACCGGCAAGGACAGGATGGGTAACCGTGTGGAACCAGGTGGGTTCGCCTGGGAGTGGGAAAGGTGACGCAGTTGTAACGATTCAGTTCACCGATGGCGGCTCCTCCGTGACTCCCAAATTGCCGAGTTGCGTGGCCGCCATGCGGTGCAGCGCATGTTAGGCGGCGTGGTCATCTATCCCTTTCCTCTTCTGCGCGTCCAACTTCTCCGCGACTCGCGCAAGATAACTCTGCCAGGCGATGCAGAACTGTCCGATAACCATGACCCAAATCGCTAGTAGAAGGAACTGCTCAGTGGACAGTGTGTCAGTCGGATGAAACGCTCTCCAGACGAGCCAAATGGATGCTCCACAAACCAACAATCCAGCGACTTGCCAGCCGTAGAAGTTCATGGTGTTGTCTCCGAACAGTTTTGTTTTCCAGTACTTCATGGCGTATGCGAAGCCTTCTAACGACCCCGTTCACCGGGCCGCGGCGAACGACTTTCCATGTCAAAACCGCGCGGCCCGCGGCTCCGTGTGCAACGGCTTGTTCGCACTCTTGGTTTGAGCTCCGTCGCCCTCATTCCTGTCGCGGCAATGTCCGTTTGTCTGGCCAATTGGGGAAGTCAGGCTTGTCCGGAAAGTTCTTCGCTACGGACAGGGCAAATTCTTGCCCTTCACGCGTCAATCGGCAAGACGTAAACGCTGGATGTGCGGGAGATTTCAGGTTGCTACCCCCTTCAAACAGGTGTGGAGGGCTCTGCAACAACTCGATAAGTGCGTGATACCGACTGACAATCATTTCATCGAGTTCTCCATCATCTTGATAGAGCTTGCCAGCGTAGCTCTTGACGGAGAAGCGATCATTGCAGTTACTCGCCGAGATGTCACCAGTGTAGAAGAGTGACAGGGTCACGACTTGATCACAGTTGGAAGTCCATACCACAGCGTCAGGGTCACCGCCCCGAAAATATGCCGCCAGAAGAATTGCTTCTTGTACTCGCATCATGTGTTGCATGTAGTGCGAACTTGTTTATGCAATGGTCACTGAAATACCTGTAGACCGTGACGCTGTCAGCCTAATCCGCGATTCAGTATCTGCTGTAATTCGTTTCAAGTCAATCACCTGGGGGAATACTTCGGTTGTCATTGCGTGATGGGTTGTTTCAGCCCGGCACTCCTCGGAATCGCGGACCAGCCCATCGGCCGGACGGCGAACTCCACGCCCGCCCCGGTTGAGCACATGGGTGTAGATTATCCTCGTCCGATCGTCGCTTTGGCCCATGAGTTCCTGCATCGTTCGAATGTCGTATCCGTCAGCGAGGTCCTGCCGGTGAACAGCCTCAATGCGCCGGAGATGCTCATGCAGTAGTCGGATGACCGCCTTCGATGCGGTCCAGCGGTTGTTCCAGAGCATGTTCGTAGAGGAACAGAAAGACGGACAAGGCCTGGTTCCGGGTCGAGGCCGCAACACGTTCTTTGACAGCCATGTGAGTCAGGAAGCGGTTGACATCGCCTCACACCAGTTGCCGGGGTTGCTGGTGCGCGTGGAACTCCATGTAAGGGCGAATCCAGCGGAGGTAGGCCTCTTCCGTGCGGCGGCTCCAATTGGCCAGGAAGCGCTGCCCCACGCACGTTTCTCCCAATGACGTCGCGCAAGAGGCGTTACTCCACCTGATTGCCAGACCTCCGAAGTCCGACCCGACCAGGGGAGCTTCAGATGAGATCGTGGCGTGGTAGCGGCTGGCTGTCTGGCCAGAAACGAATGGGGATGGCTGCCTGAACGCTCAAGGCCACCCATGAATTGTCAGGCACGAATCGCAGGATTCTGCCTGATTTGCCCCTTCTGAAAGTCTGAGTTGCGGGTAGAATTCGGGCGGTTGTTTCCGTTCGTTCCGCTATCAGAGCATTCGAGAGTCTGCCATGACAGTCGATCCTGCATCGCTTCTTTCACTTCCAGCAGCAGAGAAAATGCGACTCGTAGAACTTCTTTGGGACAGTCTCGGTGATGACTTGCAGGAAGTGCCTGTACCAGATTGGGCGATTACCGAAGCAAATCGTCGGCGCGCCCAATTATTGCGTGACCCCGGCATTGCGCTGACATGTGAAGAGATGTGGCAACGGGTGTCGATCCAAAACCATGGATAGAATCGTACTGTTTCATCCATCGTTCTAGTCTGACATCTCCGATGCTGTCATCTGGTACGAGGCACGATCGTATGGCCCTGGAGTAGAGTTTCAGGCCGCACTTCGCGATTGCGTCGACTCCATCCTTGCAGATCCGGAGAGTCACCCCAGAATCGACGAACACCTTCGTTACCGTCAGGTGAAGCGTTTTCCGTACCTCGTGCTGTTCGAATGCGACTCACACCGGTTATTGATGTATGCCGTGATGCACGCAGCGAAGTCGCCTCAGCAGTGGAACGAAAGACGCACATAAAAACCGCATCAAACCACGTTGCCAAACCTCTGGAGGACAACCCACCTGCAGCACAGTCCCCGAACGCAGGAAGACCCTCGCCCGGCAAATCGAAGACTTCAACGACCTCAAAACCGGCAGCGTCAAACCC
>CAIOKE010000200.1 GCA_903858815.1 uncultured Planctomycetaceae bacterium
GACCCCGCGGCTCGGCGGGAGCCTCGCCCTCCCAGGCCTGCCACTGCACGCCCCCTTCGGGAGGGCGAAGCTCCTGCTGAGCCGAACAGAACGAAAAACGCATCAGACACGCGGCTCGGCGGGAGCCTCGCCCTCCCAGGCCTGCCACTGCACGCCCCTTCGGGAGGGCGAAGCTCCTGCTGAGCCGAACAGCACGCAAAACGCATCAGACACGCGGCTCGGCGGGAGTCTCGCCCTCCCAGGCCTGCCACGCCACGCCCCTTCGGCCGTTGGTGCTGCGGACGCGGGGCGGTTGTGGCTTGCGTCCGAGGACAGCGGCGGTCACTGACTGCTGGTTGAAAAGCCGCGCCGTGGCCAGCTGGTTCCGCAGTCCGGACAGCCCGTGATGGCCCCCAGCCAGAACCACGCCTCGGCATCGCGAGCGGGATCCTGCAACTGTACGGCCCGACGCACATAGTACCCTTCCGAAACACCTTCGGCATCATCGAGCGCCGCAAGGCATTCGGCATCCACCCTGTACAACTCACCCTCAATCCCCAATCCCACTGGCCACTCCACCAGCGCCGGATACTGCCCCAGATCAAACAGCCGATACAGGGGCTTCGTCGTGGCCGTGCCCAGAAATTCGGCAGTTCTCAGCAACTGGTGCAGGCCCCAGCCACGCTTCAGCGAACCATAAACGAAGACCACCTGAGCCATTGACACGACTTTCAGCAGACGTCTGCCGGCGAACGGCACGGCAACCCGACCTCGGACACACTCGGGAATTCTGATGAATCTGGGCGGTATTTGACAACGTTCCCCTGTTCGCACCGTCCGGAACATCAATAATCGGGGCGGATTGTCCCCAACTGCGTTACAGCTGAGAAAGAGCTTGCAATGTCCAGCCCATCCCTGCCGTCAACTCTCGCTGAACTGAAAAGCAGCGGCTGGAAGTCCCGCACTGTGAAGCAGGAAATCCGTGAAAACTTCCTGCAGCAGCTGGCCGCCGGGGGTGAGCTGTTTCCCGGAATGATCGGGTACGAGCACACCGTGATTCCGGAGATCAGCCTCGCCTTGCTGGCTGGTCACGACATTTTGTTTCTGGGGGAAAAAGGGCAGGGGAAAAGTCGCCTGATGCGACTGCTGCCTCGATTTCTTGATCCTTTCATCCCCTTCCTCGACCTGCCGGGCTGCCCGGTTCACGAAGATCCGTACCACCCCATCACGAAACAGGGAAAGACGTGTCTTGCCGAGCGATCGGAAACAGAAATCCCGATTGCATGGTGGCCTCGCGAGCAGCGGTATGCCGAACGTCTGGCACCCGGTACCCGATTTGCCGACATCATTGGTGAAATCGATCCGGCAGCCCTCGCGGCCGGTGCCAGCATGTCGGCTGAAGAGGCGCTGCATTTCGGCCTGATTCCTCGCATGCACCGCGGCCTGTTTGCGATGAACGAGCTGCCGGAACTGGACGAACTTGTCCAGGTCGGGCTGTTCAACATCCTCGAAGAACGTGACGTCCAGATTCGTGGGTACCCGATCCAGTTCGATCTCGACGTCATGATTCTGTTTTCAGCGAATCCGGCAACCTATAACCGCAGTGGAAAGGTCATTCCGCAGCTGAAGGATCGCATCGGCAGTCTGATTCAGACGCACTACCCGGCCGATCGTGATGGTGGTATTCGGATCATGGAGCAGGAATGTGACATACCGCTGGACGGGCAGTTTCCGGTGGCAGTGCCATGGTTCATGAAGCAGATTATCGAGGAGATCAGCCGCAGAGCGCGGCACAGTCGTTACATCGATCAGCAGTCCGGTGTCAGTGCCCGATTCAGTATTGCCAACTACCAGACCATGATTGCCAGTGCGCGGCGGCGAGGAGCGATCCTTGGGGAAACTCCGGCTGTGCCTCGCATCAGTGATCTGGGGCACCTTTATGCGTCCTCACTGGGCAAGCTGGAGATTGACCTGATGAGCAGTCACCAGATGAGTGAAAAGCAGGTCCTGGATGCTGTCGTCGGTGAAGCGGTGAAGGCGGTGTTTGAGGAGTATGTCGAGCAGCATGGCCTTGATGAGATCTCGAAGATCTTCTCGAAAGGCGTGCGGATCGAGGTCGGCGACCTGCTGCCCAGCGCCCATTACGAAGCGCTGCTGAAACGGGTTCCACCGGTCTGGGATCGAGCATTTGAAGTGAACGCGGCCGAGAATCCGGCAATGCGTGCTTCCTGTGTTGAGTTTGTTCTTGCCGGTCTGCATGCAACCGAACGCATCAGTCGCTCGCAGAAACACGGGATCGTCAGTTACGACGTCTGAGTCTGAGCAGCCCGCAGATTGCGGCGGGCCTACAGAGGCTCGTCGCGTCCGGGTCGTTTCAGGTCATGGGCAGCGACGACCGGTCCGTACAGGGCCGGTCGGCGGTCGGCCATGCGATCAATGACGTGCTTCCCTGGTACTCGCACCACGCGTTTTGCCCGGGCCACCTCAGGGTCGATTTCTGCTCGCAGCACGCCGGCCGTGGGCTGATCAAGCGCAGCCAGAGTTGCCCCAGTGGGATGACAGATCCGACTTTTTCCGATGAAATTGAAGCCGTTCTCGGTCCCGACGCGATTCACCGCAGCAAAAAAGACACCATTTTCCATAGCTCGTGAATTGATCGCGTAGTCCGCCATGTAAGTGCCACCTGGTGGCCAGTTCGTGGGCAGCAGAATCAGGTCGGCCCCCCGCAGTGCCAGGACCCGTGACGCTTCTGGAAAACCGCCGTCATAACAGATCAGCATGCCAATCCGAACACCTGCCGCTTCAAAGACTTCGAAGGGACGGTCCCCAGCCGTCGTAAACCGGTCGACACCCAGCCAGGGCAAATGCACTTTGCGGTAGGACCCAATCAGCCCCGCTGGACCGATCAGGACCGCAGCGTTGTACAGTCGATCACCATCACGTTCCAGCAGTCCGAACACAACATGCGTGTTCAGCTGCCGACAAACTGCGGCCACGCGGTCAGTTGCCGGCCCCGGGATGGATTCACCGAACTCCAGAGCCTCTTCGAGCGAATCAAAGCAGTAGCCTGACGCATAGCACTCCGGAAAAATGGTCAGATCTGTGCCCTGATGAACTTCATCCGCCACGATTTTTTCCAAAGCCCGCAGGTTGGCCTCGGTGTCTCGAAATACCACGTCTGTCTGGATACCGGCAATTTTCATGAGTCATGTCTCAGAAGATCAGGGGGAAGCGGGGGACCGGCGAGCCTGTGGCGGGATGATTGGCGAGGACCTGGCCCGGCGGTTGGTGGCAGTTTCTGCCGAAGCAGCCTTGCTGACAAGGCAAACAACGTGAAAGCTGAATCGATTGGGATGATTCTGAGAATTCTGCGGGCCATAACGGACGAATAACACAGAAGACTACTGCCCTCAGAGCGTTCGGAGTCATACGCAACGCGGCGGGGCATTCAGCCGACACCGATGAAAAGGCGATCTCTCGTGAAGACACTCTCTTTCCGTGCCGGACAGCTGCTGACTCTTTCTGCCATGCTGGCGTCGACCGCAATTCTGACCGGTTGTCAGACGACCATCGGTGGGCAGACGCTGCCATCGCCGGACTATCTGTCAGATGACGTCCAGTTCTATCCAGCAGGACCCGAATTCCGGCTGACGAATCAGGTGGAAGCCAGCCGCAAGCAGGCCGCAGACAGCCAGTCGCTGCAGCCCGCCGGCAACTGATTTCATTCCGCCAGCTGGTGGGAATCTGAAAACACAGCGACTCGGGAGAACACTGGTTTTCCCGAGTCGCATTTGCGCGTTTCAGGCGATCAGACCTTATCGGCCAGCGGACAGATATACGGAGCCCGATACTCGCGTGTCAGCCATGCATTGGCTGCCGGATTGTTCGTGAACTGCTCACGCTCGGGATCAAATTCCAGCAGGGCCCCAAGGGACAGGAAATCGGCTTCGGTGTTGACGCCGTTCTTCTTCAGGTGCTGGATGGTTCGCTGCAAAGTGGCTTCGTTGTCATCCAGCGACTTGAAGTCCTTCAGAGCCGCCGACAGATCAGCAACTGCCAGTCGGTTGGATTCCCCGGCATAGAACGAAATATTGCCAAGATGGCTGATGGCCGCAGACAGGTGGCCTTCGCGAACATCGGCCGCCAGATCTTCGACCTTGCGGGACTGACAGGCACTGACGAAGTTCCTGAAGTGTTCACCACCCCCTTTGAACTCCTTCACGACCTTCATGTCTTTGTCATAGACATAGCAGTGGCTGTAGGAATCCTGAACCACATAGCCCTCTGTGCCGTAGAACACGACCCCAACCTTGTTCCCGCTGCTGCTCTGGAACAGGGTATTCAGTTCCGTGTCATCACTGTCATCGACTGACAGTCCGCGAGTTTCAAAGACGATGCAGCGATCACCGTAATCGTAAATTGACACTTCGGTGTTGGCCGTATCACCGGCATCCACGTATTTGTCGTCCTTACGCTCGGCCTGATACCCCAGACGACCGCCATAGCACAGAATGCGAGACGGGTGAGTATCGATCCCGAGCCCCCAGCGAGCGATGTCGGTCTGATGCGGACCCTGATTGCCGAGGTCGCCGTTTCCGTAATGCCGCTGCCAGTGCCAGTCATAGTGGAAGTTGGGCCGAGTGCACTTCGGGTCAGTCAGCGAAGCCGGACCACTCCAAAGATCGAAATTCACCGTTGCCGGAATGGCGTAGTCACCCTTCGCCCCGATACTTTTGCGACGCTTGTAGCAGAGTCCGCGAGCCAGTTTGACTTCACCGATCCCGCCACCCCGCATGAACGCTACAGCCTCAATGATCGCCTTGCTGGATCGACACTGCGTGCCCACCTGACACATCCGACCATATTTGCGGGATGCAGCAATCAGTGCCGTGCCTTCCAGCACATTATGACAGACCGGCTTTTCAATGTATGCGTCCTTGCCGGCCTGCATCGCCCAGATACCGGTTAACGCGTGCCAGTGATTGGGAGTTGCCGTACTGATGATGTCGACAGCATCATCTTCAAAAGCCTGTCGCATGTCAGAGACGGGCTTCGGCCGCAGTCCCTGCTTCTTTTCAATGTCATCACAGCGACGATTGGCGACCGCCTCATCCACATCCACAATCACTCGAATCTCTGTTCGGTCATCCCGCAGAAACTCACTGATGTGTTCCCCGCCACGACCATTGACGCCCACAACGGCGACACCGATTTTCTCGTTAGCGGAAGTTCCGGCACGCCCGATCGCCGGAGCGGCAAAGGCAAGCGAAGCAGCGGACGCAGTGGACAGGAAGCGACGTCGATTCAGGCTGGTCATCAGCAGATCTCCTGGCGGGAACGGTCAGACGGCACAGGCCACTGCAGCGTGATGCAGGCAGCCTGACGCTGCCACGGGAGCGACAGCGGTGTCATCACACTGTTTTTCTGCTGCAGTTGCAAGTGTCCCCGCCTGACACCAACAAAAAACGCCGGGATGTTTCCCGGCGTTCAAGTCCACTGGACTCATCGAATTCCGATCGGCTGAGCTCAGCCCAGCAGATCCTTCACGCACTCACGCTCTTCACGCAGCTCGTTGATCGTGATATCGATCTTTGACTGAGCAAACTCATTGTGAGTCTGGCCCTGCACGATCGACACTCGCTGGCCATCGCTGACCAGCGGAAATCCGGTGATCAGACCAGCCTCAATACCGTAACTGCCATCGCTGCACACGGCAGCACTGAAACAGCTGCCAGCGGCAGTCGGGCGAATGATGCCCTTCACGGTATCCAGCATCGCATTCGCAGCAGATGCCGCACTGGATGCTCCACGCGCCGCAATCACCGCCGCACCACGCTTCTGCACTGTCGAAATGAAGTCACCCTGCAGCCACGCACTGTCCGTGATCACCTCGCTCGCCGGACGACCGTTGATCTTCGCATGGTAGAAGTCGGGATACTGAGTGGCCGAGTGATTGCCCCAGATCGCCACGTTCGATACCGCACCCACCGGAACGCCTGCCTTCTGGGCCAGCTGGGACGCCGCGCGATTCTGATCCAGCATGGTCATCGCATAAAATCGATCGGACGGCACGCCCGGGGCATTCTTCATGGCAATCAGACAGTTGGTGTTGCAGGGATTTCCCACCACCACAACCCGCACATCCGGAGCAGCAGCCGCAGCAATCGCTCGCCCAGTGCTGGTGAAAATCGGACCGTTGACGCGAATCAGATCGCCTCGCTCCATGCCCGCCTTACGCGGAATGCTGCCCACACACAGCACCCAGTTGCAGTCACGAAAACCGTCTTCCAGATGGTCACTGTCCGCCTTCACCACTCCCGCCAGTGTCGGAAACGCACAGTCGTCCAGCTCCATGTGCACGCCATCCAGAGCTTTCAGAACCGGAGGCACTTCCACCAGATGCAGGATCACCGGCTGATGCGGGCCGAAAACTTCACCCGATGCAATTCGAAAAATCGACGCATAACCGATCTGACCTGCCGCACCAGTCACCGCCACACGAATGGGAGCCACCATATGGAACACAGCCTTCTGAAAAATGTTGATTCGAACTTGACGAATCCCGATTGAGCCCAGCGCCCGTGACCGTATTAGAAGGTGCCGCTGCGGAAATTCAAAACGAGGCCTGTGCTGGTCTCAGGCAATGCTGCGGTTGAGAATTCATTCGCCGGCTGCACGGCAAACCACTGCTGCCAATACCAGTGAATCTCACACGGATCAGCCGAGGCCCTCAACAACTCTGTCGAATTTAGCGACCTGATGCCGAAAATCACCGGAAATCCGCAGATGTCAGGAACCGCGTATGTCGCCTTTCCGGACATCCTCGGCCATTGCCTTGTTCCCTGAAAAACCACAAAAAATCGAATTCCCCCGGGCCTTTTCTCCCAGTCGCCAACAGCGGCAAAGGCCCGAACGGGCACCCGAACAACCGGTTGACGATTTCATTTCGCAACGCAGAGTATCGGTGTTGCAGACTGCAGGTGGTGTGACCCCGGAAGTAGCCCGCTGCGGTTGCTCCTCATGGGCCCCGACCTTCGATCCAACTTTCAGTCCGCAGTTCTGCCCCTGCCGGTAATCGTTCCTGCAAATCGATGTTTCAGCAGTTTTTCAAGGATTCACAGCCATGTTTCGCAGCCACTCCCGCTCCCGACGCACACCCATTGCGTCCAGCATTGGATCCGCCACCACGCACTCGGCACACAGCGCTGAACAACTCGAGCAGCGTCAGCTGCTGAGTGCCGATATCGCCCTCGAAACTGTACTCGAAGGCGGTGGGACAACGTTCGCCAAAGCCGAATACAAACTCAACAACGGCAAACATTCGCTTGAATTCAGCATCTTCAACGCTGTACCGGGCCAGTACAACGCAGCCGTCGGCAACAAACAGCTGGGACAAATTACCGTAACAGCACTGCAGCCGACCACGTTTGAATTCACCAGTCAGCCCGGTGATGCCGGCGAAGCCCCATTCCCCTCCGACCTCGTGCTGCCTCTTTCCAGCGGACAGACACTCCGCCTGTCGCCGGTCTCGGAAACGGGCTCGGCCGAGATCAGTGGCATCCTTGCAGTGGAAAACGAAGACGACCGGTTTGAATCCAATGTTGCGGTGAACGCGGTCAGCGCAAATGGTCGCGCCCTCGAGGCTGAGTATGAGTCTGAGCAGGAGGGCACAGTCACGCAGCGGAAATTCACGCTCAAGGTCTACAACCTGCAGCCCGGCAGTGTCCAGCCAGTCACAATTGACGGCGCCAGTGTCGGCGTCCTGCAGGCCAATGCCGTGGGCACCGGCTGGTTGAGATTTGCAGATCCGGTCAGAGCTGGCTTCAGCGCCTTTCCTGCTCAGTTCCCAACCATCAACACCGGCAGCCAGATCACCGTGGGGACGGATTTCACTGCGACCTGGGGTTCGGCTGCCGCGCCCGTCAGCGATGATGTCACTGATGGCCGGCAGACACAGATCGAACTGCACGGGACCGGCGCTCTGCAGGGCACCATTTTCCATGAATCCTTCACACCCGCTGGCAGTACCACAGAACAGCGGGAGTTCAAGGTTGAGATCTGGGGTGGCACAGCCGGGGCAGTGGTTCCTGTTTCCGTACGGACGCCCTCCGGACAGCCGGTACAGATCGGCTCAATCACACTCAATACTCGTGGCTTCGGCCGTCTGCACTTCGAATCTCAGGATCCTGCAAAACAGTTTCCTGCCAGCTTCCCGGCGCTGACGGACGGCACGGTATTCATTGTTGGCACCACACTCTCCGGCGCGTGGACCGCAACGAATCCCACAGCCGAATCGCTGCACCGCAGTGCCGAGCTGGCCTATCAGCTGGATCAGACGATGGGCTTCACCAGCAACGGTGTGTACATGGAAAACTGGGGAAAAAAGGGTGAGAAGTGGTTGAAGGACAGAACTGGGAAATGGCATTTCATTACTCCCGATGGCGGTCTGTATGAATGGGACCTGAAGCCAGGTGCTAACGGACGTCGGATTGCCATTCTGGATGACTCCTTCCACCTGCGACCTGAACTGCTGACTCAGGCAAAAGCTGTCGGAAGTGGGGTTGGCAGCGACGATCTGCTGCAGGCCACAGCCGCGAAGCTGGATCGGGAGCTGGGGCTGACACTGGCGGCCGCCAGCAACACCAACTGGGGCGGGCTGCAGGAAAAATGGTTGCGTGGCAACGGTAAATGGTACTTCATCACTCCGGATGGAACTCTCACTCGCTGGGACGGTTCCAAAACCGCCACAGGAACCGTGGTCGCTCGCCTTGACGACCGTTTTCACGAAACCCCGGCGCGTCTTTCTGAGGCGGAAAACGAACTGACTGATGCCGAAAAACAGTTCGCGGCAAAAACGTCGCTGAAGCTTGCGACCTACGACAGTAAGCTGGACAAATGGCAGGGAATTGACGCGAAGTGGATCAAATCCAGCACCAATGTCTGGTACTTCGTGCGCCCGAATGATGATGTGTTTCAGTGGGACCAGAAGGTTTACAGCAAACCGGGTGGCCAGAAGGACGTGGGGGGGATCAAAATCAGCCGAATTGCGGGGGCGTGGGCCAATCCGACGCTGCTGACCACGCTGCCAACCACGCTTCCCGGCACCGTTGCTTCGCGGGCTGTACTGGACGACCTGTTTGCTGACGCACCGGATTTCAGCTGAGTTTTCCCGAGAATGGCAGGGAATTGCCCGCTGTGACTGACTGTCGGTCGATGGCCTGATATCATTTCCGGCTGTCGACCGATTTTTTTCACATTTCGAAGCAAACTGCACAAACTCCGGGAGCATTGTTCTGATGTCCTCACTGATTTCCTCAGTCCATGCAAGGGAAATTCTCGACAGCCGCGGCAATCCAACAGTGGAAGTGGAAATCAGCCTTGAAGACGGCACACTGGGCCGGGCTGCCGTTCCATCCGGTGCCAGCACCGGGGCTCACGAAGCCTGTGAGCTTCGCGACACCGACAACAAAAGCCGCTACCTCGGCAAGGGCGTGCTCAAGGCGGTGGAAAATGTGAATGAAGAGCTGGCCGGCATTCTGCTGGACCTCGATGCTCTGGATCAGGCCACTGTCGATGCCGAAATGCTGGCAGCGGACGGTACGCCGAACAAATCGCGTCTCGGGGCCAACGCCATCCTTGCCTGCTCGCTGGCAACGGCCCATGCGGCCGCTGCTTACAGCGGGCTGCCCCTGTACCGTTATGTCGGTGGTGTCGGTGCCAATCGCCTGCCAGCCCCGATGATGAACATCATCAATGGCGGGGCGCACGCCAACAATGGACTCGACATCCAGGAATTCATGGTCATGCCACTGGGCTTCCATACCTTCGGTGAAGCCCTGCGAGCCGGTGTGGAAATCTTCCATCACCTGAAAAAAGTGCTGGCCGGCAAGGGACTCAGCACGGCCGTCGGTGACGAAGGCGGATTCGCTCCTGACCTCAAGACCAATGAAGAAGGTCTGCAGGTCATCATGCAGGCCATCGAAAACGCCGGCTATCGTCCTGGCGAACAGATCAGGATTGCGATGGACTGTGCTGCCACCGAATTCTTCGATGCCAAGACCGGCATGTACACCGTCGATGGCGGAAAACTCGACTGTGCCGGAATGGTCGACCTGCTGGAAAGCTGGGTCAACAAGTACCCGATCTGCTCGATTGAAGATGGTTGCTCAGAAGATGACTGGGATGGCTGGAAGAAACTGACCGATAAGGTTGGTAAACGCGTGCAACTGGTCGGTGACGACCTGTTCGTAACCAACGCAAAGCGTCTCGCAGAAGGAATTGACAAGGGCGTTGCCAACAGCATCCTCGTCAAAGTCAACCAGATCGGTACTCTGACTGAAACCATTCAGGCCGTTCAGCTGGCCTACCAGAATGGCTATACCGCTGTCATGAGCCATCGATCGGGCGAAACGGAAGACACAACCATCGCGGATCTTGCCGTGGCCCTGCGCACCGGTCAGATCAAGACTGGTTCAGCCAGCCGTACAGACCGAATTGCCAAGTACAACCAGCTGCTGCGAATTGAAGAAATGCTGGGTGATACCGCCGTCTACGGGGGCACGATTCGCTGATCACATCGGCATCGGCTCCAGAATACTCCGATGCCGCATACAGCCGATCAAACAACTGATACGACCTCCGGCGAACTGCCCACAGTTCGCACGGGGGTCGCTTCGTTTCTGACATCCCTGATCTTCTGGACCACGCTGATCACCGCTGCTGCCGGTTACGCAACTGCTGCACTCAGCCCACAGTACATCCGCTGGCAGACAGCTCAACAGGATTTCCAGCGCAACGCAGCTCAACTGGAACAACTGGCAACGGAGATCCGACAGCTGGACGGGTTAGTGCTGGCGCTGCAGGAAGACACGGAATTCGCTGCCGCGCTGTCCGCCGCACGTAACGGGACCGAAAACCCCGAGCTGGCCAGACTGACGGCCACTCTGCGCCCCTATCCTGCAGAACCCGAAGACACACCGCAGACAGCAATCAACAGTCTGCCCGCACCGTGGCAGAATCTGTTGCTGCAGACCGCACAAAGCGGGCCGGTACGAACCCGACTGCTGTGGGGTTCCGCCGCGCTCACGCTGCTGGCCTTCACATTTCTGAATGATGCCGGAGGCTCGATTGTGGTCGGGCTTGTCCTGTCAGTCAGTGACGCTCTGGTCGGACTGTTTCGTCGCTACTCCCTTGGACACACGGCGCCGGAAAAGCCCGCAATGCCGACGGCTGCAATGGACGTTCAGCCACACGCTGCGAACGCAACAACCCCACTCTCGCTCTATACGCCAGCCGCTGATGACGAAGCTCCGGATTCCAGCGCTGAAGCAACACCTGCCCACTGACACTCGCCCTCTGATTCGATTCAGACGCCACTGACAAAACACCGCAAAAGTCTGACAGGAAAGTCGGATAACGTGAAAAGCCGGCAACCCCCGGCACCCCTGAATGACGTTCCGTCACGACGAAGTTCCGGCTGATCCAGATTCACCTCAGGCAAAGCTCATCAGAATTTCAGCAGGTCTGTCAGCAGAGAATCATGCAACAGGGAAGAACCAAAAAACAGATCGACCGTCGAAGGGTTGACAGCCGGGATTGAGGAAGTTTCTGCAGCTGCTGATCCTGACACAGGACGGCTTCCGAACGCGGCTGCTGCGGCTTGCCGCAGTCGAGCTGGTGCGGGCGGTCCGGGATTCAGATTCGAAAGGCTGCTGCCGACTGAGGACCTTGCTGCGACAGAACCTGCCGCTCGATCAGCCCGAGGCAGTGGGCCCATCAAACCAGTCGCTACGAAGGGCGGAGTCAACAGCGGCTGCCACGCAGTGGCTGGAATCGAAAATGGATCGGCAATCCCGGTGGCATTCAGATTGCCCGTCCCGAGTGCAAACGACTGGCTGGGAGCCTGACTGCCCGTGGTCCGAGCAGTTCCACCATCGTACTGGTAAACTCGATCCGTTCCCGAATCGACAATCCACAGATGGTTCACATTATTCGGATCCAGTGCGATTCCAGTGGGAGTCGCCGCGGTCACCGCAAGGCTCCAACTGCCCTGCAGAACGCCAGCCACCGAATATCGAAAGACTCGATCGGTCGCCAGAGTATCGTCGACCGTCCAGATACTGACCCCGTCAGTCACCATATCGGTCACACTCAGATTGGCCGTATTCAGAGCAAAGCTGGAGGTGACATTAATGCGTCCACTGCGAACCGCCGCACCACCCGCAAACCGGTAAATTCGATCGGTCGATGGGTCAGCCAGCCACAGGTCATTGCCCCAGACAGCAATCCCTTCCGGCTTGCCGACTTTCTGCGGTGTCCATGTACCCAGAAACACGCCTTCACGAGAATACACAAACACATCACCAACCGAGTCAATTACCCAGAAAATCGTTCCCGTTGCATTCGTGGCAATACCTCGCGACCGCGTATTGCGAGTATTCAGTGGCGTGGTGGTGATCGGTGTACCGTCCGCAGCGTACTGGAAGCTGGACGCAGCATTACCATCGACGACGAAAAACTTCGATACCAGCGCCGGGGGTGCCACTGTGATCGTCACGGTGGCAGCCACGGAATTCAGCAGACCATCCGAGGCTGCGTAAAGAAAACTGTCCGGTCCGCTGTAATTCAAAGCCGGTGCGTAAGTCCACGAACCATCGGCATTCAGGACCACAGTTCCATGAGTCGGCCCGGTCAGCAGCACTGCTGTCAGAGGATCACCATCAATGTCACGGTCGTTTGCCAGCACACCGGGTGCGGCGACTGTCACGGGAGTGTTCCAGGCTGTACCCGCTGTGTCGTTGACTGCTGTGGGAGCATCGTTGACCGGGGTTACAATCAGGGTCACCGTCGTTGGTGCTGACTGCAGCAGGCCATCACTGGCCACGTACGTGAAACTGTCGGTGCCGGAGAAATTGGCCGCCGGCGTGTACGTGAACGCGCCGCTGGCACTGAATGCCAGCGTACCACGAGCAGGTGCAGTCAGGCGTATGGCCGTCAGCGGACTGCCCTCGGGATCTGCATCATTCCCCAGCACTCCCGGCAGCAGAATCGAAATTGAGCTGTCTTCGGCCAGAGAATACGTATCCGGCTGCACTGTCGGAGCGTCATTGACGGCTGCTATCGTGATCGTGACAAGCCCCGTCACAACTGGCGACAGTCCATCACTGAGGCTGTAAGAAAAGGTGTCTTCCCCGAAGAAGTTCAGGTTTGGAGTGAAGCTGAATGTGCCATCTGCCTGCAGCAGCAGCACACCGTTTGCCGGCCCCGTCAGCAGACTCACACTCAACACATCACCATCCGGGTCCAGATCGTTCTGCAGGACTCCAGGAACCGCATTCAGGATCTGGTCCTCACTGATGTTCCAGCGATCTGCCACAGCAACAGGAGCATCGTTGACACCCTGAACTGTCAGCTGCACGAAGGCTGGCAGAGATGTCCCGAATCCATCGCTGACAACATAGGTAAAGGAGTCTGACCCAAAGAAATTGGTCGTCGGTGTATAAACAAACGAACCATCAGAATTCAGGACCAGAGTTCCGTGTGCAGGTGCCGTCCCCGGCAGTACTGACAACGGATCGCCATCGAGATCGGTGTCGTTCAGCAGCAAATCACCAGCCCCGGTCGTCAGACTGCCATCCTCCAGCAGACTGTAGCTGTCAGCCGCCGCCACCGGCAGATGATTCAAATGCGTCACAGCCAGAGTCACACTGACTGGTGACGACGGCGCCTGACCATCAGTGGCGGCGTAACTGAAGCTGTCAGTTCCGTACCAGAAGGCATTCGGCGTATACACAAATGAGCCGTCCGTCTGCAGCGCCAGCGAACCGTGGGACGGCGTCGTCAGCAGCACAGCTGTCAGCAGATCACCGTCAACATCCGTGTCATTTGCAAGGACTCCGCTGGCCGCCACGGTCAGACTGCCATTCTCCGGCAGTTCCCACGCATCGTCTGCTGCCATCGGCACGTCATTGACCGGCTGAACAGTGATCTGAAAGACCTGCGGCAGGCTGGTATCGAAACCGCCAGGGCCAACACCACCATTGTCCTGCAACTGCACACTGACAACAGCCGTACCGAATGCATTGGTGGCTGGAGTGAATGACAGCGTGCCGTCAGCTGCGATCGTCGGCAGACTGGCGAACAGATCCGGACGATCCGTGCTGACGAGGAACTGCACCTGCTGAGCGGATTCGTCTCCGGTTCCGGGTGAAATTGCCGTGGCCCACGCCGGGATCAGCACGGCACCGGCATCCTCCAGAACCAGTTGATCAGCACCAGCCGTGAATACGGGTGCCGTGTTGGCAAAGTAATGGCCGAAATGCGAGGACTTGTGGATGTCACCATCCAGCAGGTCATCGAACTGATAGCCATCACCGGGAACCGGCGTCCCCAGCACAACGGGGATTGATCCCAGTACAACACTGGTTCCGGCACGGACAAACTGCAGATCAAATCGAGCTGGCCTGCCATCACCGACAAACTGAATATCAAAACTGGCGGTCTGCCCGGCGGCAATTCCGGCCAGCACACCCGTCGTGTTGATCAGCTGCACACGCGGATCCGATGCCCGCACCGTAATATCCAGCGCCACGTTGGTCACGGCATTCTGGATCGCCTGAGTCACCCCGTCAGCAACGGTGGCAGCAAAGCCCGTCTGAATTTTGAAATAGAGCGGTTCCCCGGGATTGATCGGAGCGAGTGTACCGTTGGGAATCGCCTGGGTCGACCGATTCACAGCCCCGGTCAGTCGCGCCAGCGATTCCAGCATCTGCCTTGGATCGACCGTTGAAATATCATTGGTGCCCAGCCCAATCACCAGTGCTCCCAGAGCATTCAGGCCCGTCACAGTTTCCTGCAGACCGGCGCCGCTGCTGAAAGGCGTCGTGTTGCGGGACGTCTGCGTCAGTGCAGCAATCGGCAGCGCTGTGCCGTTGATCCCTGTGATAACCGTCTCACCCTTCGGCTGATACGCAACTCCGATGTCGGTAGCAGTCAGGATCACCGGCAGAGCCCCGGCCCGGAAACCGGCACCACCCATCGTGCCAGCAGGTGCCAGAACACCGGCACTATTGTCTGCCGTGAACGATGCGAACGGTGGAACGTCACCCGAAGTACCAGGAAACAGTTGTGTGGCAGCCGGTCCCGCCGGGCCACTGCCAAGTCGCGATCCATCGTTGTTGCCGTCAAATCCCAGACCCGTCACAAGCTGATACAACGCCTCAATGTCTGTCTCCGGACCGTCGCCCCCATACCCCGGCGCCATACGATCCAGGGCTCCCTGAATCGCTGCCGCAAAGCCCGGGCGAGCCGATTCCACGATCGGCTGGTTCAGCACAAATGGACGCCCTTCGGCAAACTCACCCGCAAAACTGCCATACTCCTCAAATCGCCCCACACCGAATCCCAGATCCACGCCCGGAAGGGCCGCCTGCAAACGCGCAATAATGTCCGGAAATGCCGCTCGAACGATGGGACTGTTCGCCGTAAAACTGCCCGTGTCGTCAAACAGCAGGAATACATCCACCAGCGTCGACAGACTACCGGCAGCCGGCAGCGTCAGACTGACGTTATGAACCGAAGTCTCGCCAGCCGCGAGGTTAATGCTGATGGCCGTCGGAGTCACATTGCCGGACGATGGATTGCTGAGACCCGCAGGATACAGGATCCCTCCGCCAGCATGACCGGTCGTCCATGGCCCCGACTGCTGCACCTTCTCACGCACCACATAAGCCCCGGGAACCAGTCCCGTGAAACTGTAACTGCCGTCAGCCGCTGTGATCGCCTCAGGTTCATCCATGTCACAAATGTCATCGCGATCCAGATCAAGATAAATGGAGACACCTGATCGCCGCAGCTCAGCGGGATCCGGAATGCTGTCGGCATCGGTGTCATGAAACACCACTCCATGAATTTCATTCGCTCGAAACACGTTGGCGAAATTGGCTACCGGTGGGACAACTGACGGCAAGGTCAGAGTGCGTACCTGAGCCGCAGCAGGAGTAGCGTCCATGGTCGCGGGAACAACTTCCCGAATCGTATAGGTCCCGTGACCCAGATGCGTAAAGGAATAATCGCCCGTCTCGTCAACCGCCGGAGTAAAATAGTAGTCAGCAATGGAGGTGGTCACTGGTTCGCCCGGATCAGCCACGCTGTTGTTGTTCAGATCCAGATAAACCGTCACTCCACTCAGACCCCGCTCACCAGCATCGCGTACGCCATTGTGATTCACATCACTGAAAACGTTGCCGTTCAGGAAGAACTGCTGCAGATCATGGCGACCAAAACTGATCCCGGACCGCTGCTCACCGTTCAGTAAAAAAATGGCAGCACCACCGGGATAGGTGGTTAGTGTAAAGCCAGGCAGGGCTGTCTGACGAATCGTCACTGTCCCATAAGACAGACCCGTCAACTGATAACTGCCATCAGCCGCCGAAAACGCCTCAGGTTCACCCGCGTCGTAAACCGCATTGTTGTTGAGGTCAGCGAACACCTGCCAGCCCTGCAGCGGAGCATCACCGGCATTAAAAATTCCATCCGCCGCCTGATCGTTGAAGACCAGTCCGCTGACACTGCCCTGCACCGGGATCAGCGTAAAGAAGTCAGCCACACTGACAGTTCCAATCCCCACCGTCAGGCTGCGGACCGCAGGTCGACCGACCGCCGCAATCCGATCGGCCGGCAGAACATGCACCACGGAATATGTGCCCGCAGGCAGTCGCACAAATGACCAGGAACCGTCCGCAGCCGTTGCGGTGACAGGTTCCCCGGCCGTCAGCTGACCATCCTGATTCAGATCCACAAACACCGTCATGCCGGACAGCGGCAGCTCACCCGAATCCTGAACGCCATTTCCGTTGGCATCATCCAGCACAATACCACGCACATCACCGACCTGCTCGCGCAAGCCAAAATCCACGGCCGTGCGATTCTGCCCGTTCAACAGCAGAAAGGCAGCCAGGCCGGTTGCCGGGGTCGTCACCGCCCAGTTGGCCTGAGGCACAACCCGGATCGACTTCGTTCCATAAGCCTGCCCGGCAAACGAATAACTGCCATCGGCTGCCGTCACAATCTGCGGTTCACCCACCGTCAGCGCACCATCCGAATTCAGATCCTGGTAGACTGTCCAGCCCGCCAGCGGAGCTTCACCGGTGTTGAACAGCGAATCGCCGTTCTGATCGTTCCACAGGGTCCCGGAAAAACTGCCGGCAATCGGCTGCAGATTGTAGAAGTCAACAACACTGACACCGGCACGCACTACCAGCGAGTCCACCGCAGATGGACGAAGTTCCGATGAAATAAAACCGGCAGCCAGAACTTCGGATACACGATAAGCGCCCGCTCGAATGTCAGCAAACGAGTACCCCCCGGCGACATCAGTCGTTCGCACGGGTTCCGTGGCAGCCTGAACTCCGTCCCGATTCAGATCGATAAAGACCGGACGACCGGCAATCGCAGATTCACCCGCACCTCGCACGCCATCACCGTTGACGTCATTCCACACGGTCCCACTGATCGTACCCACCTGAGGTATCCAGTTGCCGAAAACAGCCGTCGCAGTACCACCAGCCACCACCGACACTGTTCGGAAGTTTGGCGCATCCTGCAGTGGAAACAGAGCACCACCCGAGGTCGTGCGGTATCCACCCACGGGCACCTGGAAGATCGACCACGTACCCGGTGCCACTGCCCCCAGGATGTAATCCCCATCCGCGTTCGCCACCGCTGTCGGTTCGCCCGCCGTCAGCAGGCTGTCATTATTCAGGTCAGCAAAAACCGTCCACCCGGAGATTCCACCTTCACCAGCATCCTTCACACCATTCTCATTGAGATCGCTGAAGATCGTCCCTGTGACGCGACCGGAAACCACCGGCGCCGTCACCATCGGAAAATCAGCAGTCACCGATCGACGATCGCGCACTGTCACGGTCAACAGTCGAGCACGGCCCGCCAGAGGATTGAAGCCGGGCTGTACGACAACAGCAACCCGAGTACTGCCGGCAGGTAACCCCGTAAACAGATACTTCCCGTTGGCATCTGACGCCGTGACCCGCTCACCCGCCGTCTGTAATCCATCCCCATTGGAATCAATAAAGACCGGCCAGCCCGCCAGACTGCGCTCGCCCGGATCATTACGACCATTGGCAATCGAATCGACCCAGATCTGTCCACTGATGTCACCCACCAGCAATAACCGCTGCTCAAGCCCCTCAGAGTGCGATACGCCGCTGAAACACTGACGCTGTCGCCGAGACCCACGCGCACGCTGTTCAAAAAACCGCGAACAAAACTGTCGCAGCGAACGCCGATTTCCACCAGGTGTTGGATTCATGAGTTTTCAGGCTTTTCGTGGCAAAACACGGATGGTCACTGGCACTGGCACCAGCCAATCCAGACACTGTCAGCCCAAACACATCAGAAATCACAAAACTGACGGTTCAGCATCTGACCAACGGTGTCTTCCCCATGCAGGAACGGAAATGATCTGCAATTCGGATGCCACGGTGCTGAACAGGTATTGAGAAAACCGATGCGCGGCATCGCCATTACCAAATCCACCAGAACTCTCAACAATCACTCCCTCCCTGTGTTGCTCAGATGCAGCATGTCTGCGGGCCTCACCCTAAATAAGTTTGCGAAAATGTCAGATGCCTGTTCAGAAGCCTTAACACCAACGTGCAGGTCAACGTGCCATGCCTGAGCAGATCCACAGCCAGACACCATCGGAAGTGGGTCCAGCGGCGCAGTCGGATTCCGATTCCCCGGTGTCTCCACTGTTGACATTCGGCCTGATTATCCTGTCCCTCGTCGTCCTGCTGCTGCCAACTCCCACCGGGATGACGGCCGCTGCTCACAGACTGATCGCCGTCACTGTGTTAATTGCGGGCTTCTGGATCACGCAGGCCATCCCGCTGGCCGCTGCCAGTCTGCTGCCCCTCGCCCTGTTTCCGCTGCTGGGAATTCAAAATGCAAAGGACACAGCAAAGGCCTATGCCGAAGACAGTCTGTTTCTCTACATCGGAGGCATGATTATCGCCCTCGGAATTGAACGCTGGCAGCTGCATCGTCGTATCGCCCTGACCGTTGTCAGCCTCGTTGGAGTCAGCCCGCGGCGACTGGTTATGGGGTTCTCGCTGGCCACGTTTCTGCTGTCCATGTGGATCAGCAACACAGCCACAACCATGCTGATGCTGCCCATCGTTCTGGCACTGCTGCAGGTGCTGGACGAAAGTTCGGATTGTGCTGTCAATCGCTCCGATTCTCCGCTGGCCGTGCCACTGCTGCTGTGCCTTGCTTACGCGTCCACGCTGGGTGGCATGGCGACACCCGTTGGCAGTCCCACGAACAGTGTGGCTATCGGAATCTATCGTGAACAACTGCCCCTGGCACCCGACGTATTCTTTTCAGACTGGCTGCTGGTCTGCGGTCCCATCGCACTGTGTTATCTGGGACTGGTGATCGCCAGCCTTGTCCGAGGATTGCCGGGATCGACCGCTGCCGACTCCCGCATCCGTGCCGAACTGCTGCGCCGCAGGCAGCAGCTGGGACCGCTCAGCCAGGCAGAATGGCTGATGCTGGCGGTCTTCGGGCTGACGGCTCTGTTGTGGGTCTTTCGTGAACCGCTGGTGATTGGTCGCATCGAACTGTTCCACGGCTGGCAGTGGTACTTTGCAAAGATCTGCGGAGCAATGACGGGTGACACCACACTGCAGGCGACTCTGCTGGCCCGCGGGGCAGTTTCTGATGCCACAGTAGCGATCCTGATGACCATTCTCCTGTTCCTGCTGCCCTCGGGTACTCGCAGCTCACAAGGACAAGCAATCCCGCTGATGAACTGGCCCACCGCAGTTCGCCTGCCCTGGGACATGATCCTGCTGTTTGGGGGCGGCTTCGCACTGGCTTCGGCCTTCGAAAAAACTCGGCTGGCAGTCTGGCTGGCAGACTTTCTGCAGAAACCGTTGCAGGGGCAGCCGGCCTGGCTGGCGGTCGCTGTCATCTGCCTGATTCTGGTGCTGCTGACAGAACTGACAAGTAACGTGGCCACGGTCACGGCAGTCCTGCCCTCGCTGCTGGCACTTGCCGCACCACTGGGACTGGACCCGCGGATGCTGTTCATTCCCGCAACGCTGGCCGCCAGCGCCGGCTTTATGCTGCCAGTGGGAACGCCCCCAAATGCCATCGTGTTTGGAACAGGGCGGATCCCGGCTCGAGAAATGGCCCGCCGGGGTCTGCTGCTGAACCTGATCGGAGTCCCCTTGCTGACGGCCGGCGCCTGGCTGATCATCAGGCCAGTACTGGGGCTAAAATAAGTGGAAACTCAGACTTCGATCGCGATGTCGCCCACCCTGAAACGCCTGTCCAGTCACCAGTTTTCTCAGAATTTCCACCCGTTCGCCCGGATTTTTGTTGCAATTCTCACCCGTCGCGTTCCCCTCGGCAATTTCTGCTTGCAATCACCCTGGACGCCCAACGCTACCGTTTTCAAAATCCCGCATGGAACACCGCCGGGTGATTCGAAAACTCAGACTTTTCCGATTACACTCCCGGTTCCAGTGGCGGGTGTCTCTGCGCGCCGCTGGGCAAGCCTGACACCCTTTTTCTGACCGTTTTGCAGACAGTGCTGAGCCAGATATGACTGCCGGAAATCCCTTTGGTGCCGAAGCCACTCTTACAACATCCGCAGGCACTGTCCGGTACTTCAGTCTGCGAAAACTGGCCGAAGACGGCATCGGCGACATCGAAACTCTGCCATTTTCCATCCGCGTCCTGCTCGAAGCCTGTCTCCGCAACGTCGACAACTTCGTCGTCACCGCTGACGATGTCAACAACCTCGCCAATTGGAATGCAGCGAAACCGGCCGAGATTGAAGTGCCCTTCAAGCCGGGTCGCGTTGTCCTGCAGGACTTCACCGGCGTACCGGCCATTGTGGACCTGGCAGCACTCCGCAGTGCCATGGTTCGCATGGGTGGCGATCCTCGCAAAATCAATCCTCTTGTTCCCTGCGATCTGGTGATCGACCACAGCGTGCAGGTTGACGAATTCGCCAGCCGTTTCGCACTGCAGCGAAATCTGGAAATTGAGTTCGAGCGGAACATCGAGCGTTATCAGTTCCTCCGCTGGGGGCAAAAGGCCTTCAACAATTTCCGCGTCATCCCGCCGGCGACCGGCATCGTACACCAGGTCAATCTCGAATATCTCGCCGACGTCGTCATGACGACCAACGGTGTGGCCTATCCGGACAGTCTGGTTGGCACAGACAGCCACACCACCATGATCAACGGATTGGGTGTCGTCGGCTGGGGCGTGGGCGGTATCGAAGCTGAGGCAGTCATGCTGGGTCAGCCCATCTACATGCTGACTCCCGAAGTTGTGGGCTTCCGTCTGACCGGACAGCTGCCCGAAGGTTCCACTGCCACGGACCTCGTGCTGACCGTCACGCAGATGCTTCGTGCGCACAAGGTCGTAGGCAAGTTTGTCGAATTCTACGGCCCCGGCCTCGACATGCTCAGCCTTGCCGACCGCGCTACGCTTGCCAATATGGCTCCCGAATATGGGGCCACGATTGGCTTCTTCCCCGTCGATGCGGAAACGCTCCGATTCCTCGAACGCACCGGACGCCCCAAACACCTGGTCGACCTTGTCGAACGTTACTACAAGGAACAGGGATTGTTCCGCACCGCCAGTTCTCCGGAACCCCGCTTCACCAGCACGCTGCAGCTGGATCTGGCTGATGTCGTCCCATCAATGGCCGGACCACGTCGTCCACAGGATCGCATCCTGCTGAAGAACATGCTGCCCGAATGGAAGAAATCGCTGCCCGGTTTTGGCCGCACTGGTGAATCCCCCAGCGTCCCCGTGGAAGGTACAGAACAACCCACTCAGATTACTGACGGCGCCGTGGTGATCGCAGCCATCACCAGTTGCACCAACACCAGCAACCCCAGTGTCATGATCGGTGCCGGTCTGCTGGCAAAAAACGCCGTGGCCCGTGGCCTGAAACGCGCCCCGTGGGTCAAATCCAGTCTCGCCCCGGGAAGCCGCGTTGTCACCGAGTACCTGCGTAAAGCAGGACTCGACACAGCCCTCGACGCACTCGGATTCCAGACGGTCGGCTATGGCTGCACCACCTGCATCGGGAACAGCGGACCGCTGCCCGAACCAGTTGCCAAAGCCGTCACTTCCGGTGACCTCGTCGCCGCAGCAGTTCTGTCAGGAAATCGCAACTTCGAAGGTCGAGTCAATCCGCTGGTCAAAGCCAATTACCTTGCCAGCCCGCCACTGGTGGTGGCCTATGCCATCGCCGGCACTGTCGACATCGACCTCAGCACACAACCCCTCGGAAAAGACTCGCACGGACAGGACGTCTACCTGAAGGATATCTGGCCCTCACAGCAGGCTGTGGCGGACGCCATCGCCTCGTCCATGGGCCCGGAAATGTTCATTGAGCAGTACGGACAAGCCACCGCCGGGCCTCCGGAATGGCAGAAAATTTCCGGCAGTGAAGGCGATCTTTATCAGTGGGACGAAAACAGCACCTACGTTCAGGAACCTCCGTTCTTCGTCGATATGCCGGCCGAACCCGCACCGATTCAGGCGATCGAAAATGCCCGCTGCCTCGTCAGCGTCGGTGACTCTACCACAACCGATCACATCAGCCCGGCGGGTTCCATCAAAGCCAACAGCCCTGCGGGTCGCTTCCTGCAGGCTCAGGGCGTCAAGCCGGAAGATTTCAACCAGTACGGTGCTCGACGCGGGAACGACCGCGTCATGACTCGCGGAACCTTCGCCAACATCCGCCTGAAAAATCTGATGGTGCCCGGCACTGAAGGTGGTGTCACAGTGCACCACCCCACCGGCGAACAGACCTCGATCTACGACGCCGCCATGAAGTACCGTGACGAAGGCACGCCTCTGGTGGTACTCGCAGGAGCAGAATACGGCACCGGATCCAGCCGCGACTGGGCCGCCAAAGGGACCTACCTGCTGGGTGTGCGTGCTGTCATCGCCACCAGCTTCGAACGAATTCATCGCTCGAATCTGGTCGGTATGGGCGTGCTGCCGTTACAGTTTCGTGAAGGCGAAAGCCGCGAATCACTCGGGCTCGACGGAACAGAAACCTTCGATATCAGCCTCGACGACAAACTGATGCCACGCCAGGCAGTCGAAGTGATGGCTCGCAAACCAGATGGCGAGGTCGTGCATTTCGTCACAACCTGCCGCATCGATACACCAGTTGAAGTGGTCTACTACCGTAACGGAGGCATTCTGCATACCGTGCTGCGACAGCTGGCCCGCTCCTGAAGGCGACTGCGGCAACTGCCAGGTGCTGACGCAAGGGTTCAACAGGCAGCCTCAGGGTTCCCTGTTGGCCAAACCTCGAAAAAACGGGTCAACGAGAATTCACAACGGTTTGTCCACGCAGAACCGGGAAGTCTGCGGACGATTGGTTGCGGGCGTCACGGACCTACCTCGTTCGCAAATTCAGAATTGCCCACAAAACGACAAAGCAGGCAGTAACGAACAGGAACACCTTTCCAGGCCTTGCACGCCTTCTCTGGTTCAAAATGGTCCCAGACGCCCCCCCCCAGCTGTCAGTTTTCGCCAGTGGCTCGCCCCGGGGACCAACCAACACCGGTTCGGCATCGAGTTCCACCTCTCCGCGGTTTGGCGGACGCCGCACCCTCCCGCACGGAACTTCATCTGCACTCAACTCTGTCCTGTTAATCTTCGCCGTGAAACTGCGGTTTTCTCCGCGTTGGGGCGATTTGGAGTACATCTATGGGGCCGACGTCGCGGGGAAAACGTCCAGTGTTTACCGTTGCCATGATAGTTCTGGGGTCTGCACTGGCCGGTGGCGGTGGTCTGCTGTTCATGAGTCTTTTCGCGCCTGCCCCGAATAATCTCGGAGTCCGTGCCGGAAGACTGGCAGCCTGCCCCAGCAGTCCCAACTGTGTATCCACGCAGGCCGAAAGTCAGGATCACTGGATCGAACCTTTGCAGACAGAGGCAGAGGAAGAGTCCGTCATTGAAACGCTGGCTGATATCTGCCGAGACATGCCGCGTACAACGCTGGTTGAGCAGACGAATGACTATCTGCGAGTGGAATTCCGCAGCCTGCTGTTTAGGTTCTGTGACGACGTGGAATTTTACCATGACCGACGATCTGGCCTTGTGCACTTCCGCTCGGCCTCCCGCGTTGGACACTCAGATCTGGGAGTGAATCGGAAGCGGATGGAAGAGATCCGCGGGCTATTCCAGCAGCGTCGCACAGTCACTGGAGATGCATCAGCATCTGTGGGTTTAGAGCGACGCGTTTTGACCGCGGTGTAATGCACGGCGCGAAGTTCTGGAAAAACGCAGTTAGAAGGCCCAACAGCACTTGCCCGGCTCAAGCCCGGTCATGGTCCACCAAATGGGGTGTTCACGATGGCTTTCCGCCGCACTATCGCAGGGAACCTGAGTTTTCGCCGACACAGTGAAACGGTTTTGATCCACCAACGCTGAACGGCGAATTCCTCGGCTGTGCATACAAGAACCGATTCCCGCGGGCGATGCCCGAGCCTGCGTTGTGTCTTGCCGTTGGCCAGTCAAGGGGCGGTTACGCGGCACGGTCAGGTGAGCCAAGCACGCGGAGCAGGGGGCCATGAACGAAGGCTGCGCCATGGGCTTTCGGAAATCGGCCCTTCAGGCACGAATCGCCAAAGCGGGCAGAACACCCGCGAAACACGCGCTCCACGGACCGCCTCGTTTCGTGGGCAATGACAATTGCTAACACCCTGTCTACGACTTTTGTCCCTCGAATCATTCCTGCCCGAACTGGTCTGAGCACGCGACCAGAAGCCTCGGAAACCCTTGCGTTTCAGAATTCCCACAGAACGGGCGAAATGGTAGACTTCCGAAGTCTAAGGGGACTGCGGGATATCCTCGACACACCGAAAATCGCCGGATTTCGGTCAGCGGTCACAGGAATGGAATTCCATGACATCATTCATACTTTTTGCGTGCGGCTGTCTCTTGTGTGCCATCTTTCTGGCCACTCTTTATGGCGACAGCCTGCCATTGCTTGATCTGTTCGAGGGTCGCTGGCTAGTCAGCCTGCTCAGTTTTCTGGGTCGCAGTTTCACCGGCTTTGCTGGTGTCTTTGAACTGGGCCTGCAGTTCCTGTTGAACAATCTGATGTGGGTCCTTGCCACGTCAGCCGGTGCTGTGGGCCTGACGATGGTACTCGCCCTGATTTCCTCAGGCCTCGCTCTGGATGCTGCCGAGTACCAGCGGGATATTCAGGCTCCGGTGCGATCAGGTGGAGTTCTCGATACCGTCGCAGACCTGCAGGAACAACGGAAGTACAACTCTGTACCCGCCACACTGACCAGTCTGTCGCGTCGTGATCGTGATGAATCCCTGCTTCTGGTGAGCAGTTGGAGTAGTGGGTATCGGCTGTTTAATCCCGCCTGGGACATGTCCGAATCCCGCAGTCGTCGGCCCCCCCTGTGGCCGCTGCCCGCAGACTTCACTGATTTCCCACAGTCGCGTCCTGCCGGTCGCAGACCCGTTCTGGATGTCAGATTCCGCAGACTGGACAGTCGCGACGATGACGGCCAGTACTCCGTCTTCGGCGAACTGATTGAAACGTTTCCTGACGAAGACTTTGTCGCGCGAGCTGTCGAACGGATTGTGCGTGGAGCGTGGCGACAGGCACTTGCCGGCTATCGCAACTCACCGAATTCAGAATCCGGCACCTTCAATGAAGAGCTCGCAGAATCCTCGGCCAGCGAACTACGCAGGCTGGAACAGTCGGTCCGAGTCATTCCCGGTGCCGGAGTGGCTGAACAGGAATTGCAGGTGGAAAAACTGGTTCCGACCGAGGTTGAAGGGGATCTGGTGGAGATTCGCATTCGCCTGACCAATGTCGGGCGCCAGACCATCAATGGACTGCTTGTTCGCGAAGCTCTGCCTGCTGGGACTCGAATTCGCGAAGCATTTCCGGAACCTGCATTTCGGGACGCCACATTGACATGGCTGCTGGACGGATTCCGTCCGGGCGAAGAGCGAATACTGCAGTTCACAGCGATCCCCGCCCTCGAAGCGACCTTTCCCAAAGGCTCGTTCCGTGATCTGCTGTTTGAATCCGATACGGAAGTCTCAGCGGTCCTTGCCGTTGCCAGCCCGGTTGAAGTCCTTGACGACCTCGGCAGTGCAACCAGCCCCATTCGCACCCCGCCACTGACATCTCGCGGAACGGCTGATGTCCGAATGACTCTGGACGAAGCCGAACAGCAGGGAACCGTCGGAAATCTGACGCGTTTCTTCTTTGAAGTCTCGAACGAAGGCACAGCGACCTCGGCCGCACTGCAGCTGCGAGTCACACTTGATGACCAGCTGGAACATGTACAACTGCAAAACAGCAATGATCGACAGCTGTTCGTCAGTATTCGTCCACTGCAGCCTGCAGAATCCCGCAGGTACAGACTGGAGGTTCGTCCGACGCTGGCCGGATTAGCTGTGAATACGGCCGAGCTGCTTGACGGAGACAGCCAACTGGCACTGGAAGTCTTTCGAGTGAACTCGTCAGAACCCGCCGCTCCGACAACTCCCTGACAACGTCGCAAAGCAATCAAACTGGCAACCACTGAATAAGTCTGCCACGCCGCACTGCAGTTCAGTAGTCAGTAAAGTTCCGCTCGGGAAGGCGAGGCTCCCGCCGAGCCGAAAGAAGTGGTCAGCTCTCAGTCATCAGTGGTCAGACAAACCGTAGTCCGGGCATTCCTGCCCGGCCACCTTGCGCCCACACAAACCCGCAACGCATCGCACGGTTACCCATCACTCAACCATGCCGTGGACCGATCACCACTCAGCAAAGACAACCCTCGGCATCGTCACCCAACTACTGCTCAGTAGTCGTAGCATGGGCTTCAGCCCGTGTCGTCCTCCGCGGTCAAGCCCCACCCCCGAGGCGAACAGTTAGCGTCAGCTGACGGATGTTGGCGTGCATCGCCGTCACCGAGCTGGTGCTCGGTGGTCCCGGCAAAGTTCCCCTTGGGAGGGCGAGGCTCCCGCCGAGCCGAA
>CAIOKE010000201.1 GCA_903858815.1 uncultured Planctomycetaceae bacterium
CCCCGCAGCCCCCGACGGGCTCGCCCCGTCGGAGCTCAAGGTTCCAAGCTAACTCCCCGCCTCCAACACCCCCGCAGCCCCCGACGGGCTCGCCCCATCGAAGCTGAAGGTTTCCGTCCAGTGCAGTCCGCAACTTTTTTTTAGGAAGTTTGATCGAGTTCTGCCGCCCGGGAGGTTTTTTGATCGTTGAGTTTTTTGGCCTCATCCAATGCTGATTTCACCGCGAGATCGGCCGATTCGATGTCGAGTATTCGCCGATTTCCACCGAGCAACGATGAAAACTACAATCAATGCAGGAGGAGTGTCTGAGGGCAGGTCGGTTATGTAAGAATCAGCACTCGGGGGGGATGTTTTTGTGTCGGAAGATTATTCTGTGGATTTCAATTTACGGCAGAAGACGGGGCAGATTGACGGATTTCGTACAGCCCGAAAGCTAATCGATGACACAGGCGGAACGGTGACCGTTCTGACGACAAAAGTCGGCTGTTGCAAGGATTTCTGCTTGCGAACTCCCGTCGCACCCGGTAGCCTCGATCACGACGTCGCCGCTCCAGCCCGGTCTCGATACAGCCCCAAATGCACCGCCGAATCCTCAATCTCCAGCACCTGATTTGCTGTTTTTTCGTGTTGCTTCTGGCCGGTTGCGCAGCTGATGTTGTGTCGAAGGCACCTAAGCAACAATCCCCATTCCGCAGCCCGGTAATCGCCTATTTCGAGGATTCATCCCGAGCGATGAGGCTTCAGGACATCCTGCAGCCAATTGTTGCAGCAAGGTTTCGGCGGTTCGAGGCAGACAGAGTGGCCAACTTTGGGATGTCAGAATCCGCGATATGGGGGCGAATCGACGTCGCGGCTGACGAAAGCGTGACCCTCGTGGTCGAACTGAGCACAACACGTCTGGACCACGTAACATGGTGGGAAGTTCAGGGCAGTGAAATTGTTGGCGAAATCCGCAACGGCTGGTATGACGGCAAGCCCGGCGCCCCCGCACCTCAGAAATACCCATCTATTTCTATTGATATCCCGGATGGCCAAACTGCTACCGTCCTCTTTCGAGTCACGTCTGACTGCTCACTTACTCTGCCTCTCACGATCGCGGATTCACACAACTATCAGGAGACATTCGCCGCTCGCTGTCGTTATGACAACTTCCAGATCGGAGCAAACGTTACCGTAGTCTGTCTGTGCCTTCTGCTCGCGGCGACCTTCCGTGACTGGAACTACGTTTGCCTCGCACTTTGCTGCGCAGCGGGCGTCAACTATGGTCTTACCTTCGATACGACACTGTCGATACCAACGGTTCAGCTTCCCCCCTGGTGTTCCAGAGTCGGCTGCAGTTTTTTGGCAACAGCTGCCGCCTTTTGGATGCTCCTGTTTTTCGTGAATTTGGAGGGCTGGACGAATTTCGGACGAAGAGATCGCGTTCTCGCAATGACGGATATTGTCGCCTGTGCAGTTTTCCTGATCGCGCAGTTGATCATACCTTTCAGAGTAACCAATCTGCTGCTCACTTACTTCCTGACAATATCAGAAATCGTCGGGCTTTGGCTAATCAGTAATCGCTACCGTCGTTCTCGACAACGTGAGGAATTACTGATGATTCTGGTTATCTTAACGCTCCATGCACCAGCCTTGCTGCTGGTTTTCCAGTTTCAGCAAATTCTGCCAACATGGATCGCGCCGCAAAGCATGCGATTCATCTCGACGCCGACTGTTGTCAGTGGGCTCCTTTGCCTCATGCTCCGCCGGTACCAAAGCACAGAATCTCTCAAACTAAAAGTGGCTCAGGCACAGGCCGGTGAATCAGAGGCACGCCTCGCAGTTCTCCGCTTTCAACTCAATCCGCACAGGCTGC
>CAIOKE010000202.1 GCA_903858815.1 uncultured Planctomycetaceae bacterium
ATGCGGGCAGTCAGACTGTGTTGTGTGGTGGAGTGGCTGTGTGCGGCGCTGATTTCGGTGTTGGTGTCGGCTGCGGTTGTGCATGCGGCTGAGCGTCCGAATGTGATCCTTGTGATGGCCGACGATCAGGGCTGGGGTGACACGGGTTACAACGGCCATCCGCAGTTGAAGACTCCGCATCTGGATGCGATGGCAGCGGCCGGGCTGCGACTGGATCGGTTTTATACAGCGCACTTCAATTGTTCGCCGACGCGTGCCAGCGTCATGACGGGTCGTCATCCGCATCGGATGGGCACGTTTTCTCCGGGGCGTTCGATTCGAGCCGAGGAGTTGACGGTGGCAAAGGTACTGCAGGGGGCGGGTTACGCGACCGGTCATTTTGGCAAGTGGCATCTGAACGGGAAGAACGGTGATCGCAACACGAAGGTGCTGCCGGGGCGAGCGATCCTGGCGGAGGATCCCTTGTCTCCGGGGAAGCTGGGGTTTGATGAGTGGGTCTCGGCGGACAATTTCTTTGATCTGGATCCGGTATTGGGGCGGAATGGAGTGCCTGAGAAGTTTGAGGGTGATGGTTCTGATGCAGCGATGGGTGAGGCTTTGAAGTTCATCCGTCGGCAGGCTGCTGCGAAACGTCCATTTCTGGCCGTGGTTTGGTTTGGGAATCCGCATGTACCGCATGAAGCGTTGCCTGAGGATCGTCGGCTGTATGTTGATCTTCCGGAGAGTGAACAGAACTACTACGGAGAGATCACGGGGATTGATCGCAATGTGGGGCGTTTGCGTGCGGAGCTGCGAGAGTTGCAGGTCGCTGAGAATACTCTGGTGTGGTACTGCAGTGACAACGGCGGCGCTGCTGGTCCTCGTTCAACCGGCAATCTGCGTGGATCCAAGGGGACGTTGTGGGAGGGTGGGTTACGTGTACCGGGGCTGGTGGAGTGGCCGGCTCGAATTCGGCAACCGGCTGTCAGTGACCTGCCCTGTTCGACACTGGATATTTATTCGACGGTGCTGGCGGCTACGGGGGCAGTGCCTGGGAAACAGATTGAGCCGCTGGATGGTGTCAACCTGCTGCCGTTGTTTGACGGTCAGATGTCGGCGAGGGGGAAAGCGATTCCGTTTGTCGCGATGATCAATACGGCAGGTTCGCATGCTGCACTGCTGGACTGGCCGTGGAAGCTGCATGAGAATCCGCGGTCTGGTGCTGGCAGGAAGAAGTCCGGTGATGGTGGTCCAGTGGAACCATTGATGTTGTTTGATGTGCAGGCTGATCCTCGGGAAACAAAGAATCTGGCCAGCGAGCAGACGGAGCGTGTGCAGCGAATGACTGCGGAGTTGAGGGCCTGGAAGCGTTCGGTGCTGCACAGTCTTGACGGTGGGGATTACGGTCCGGAGTCTGTTCAGTGAGGGACTGTGTCGTGACCAGCCTGCTGCAGATCTGTGCCACGGTCAGTGGATGGAGTTGGACGTTGCTGCTGTCCGGCTGGCTGTGCAGCACGGTGGCAGCGTCGGACCGACCGCCGAATGTGGTGCTGTTTGTTGTGGATGATCTGGGCTGGCGTGATCTGCAGTGTTATGGCAGTGCGTTTCATCAGACGCCGCGGATTGATGAGTTTGCGGCTGCAGGAGTGCGTTTTACGCAGGCGTATGCGTCCTGCCATGTGTGTTCGCCGACGCGGGCCAGTCTGCTGACGGGGCGGTACCCTGCGCGGCTGGGTCTGACAGACTGGTTACCGGGGCGAAAGGACTTTGCGTTTCAGAAGCTGCGGAACGTTTCGACAATTCCGCATCTGCCACTGTCTGAGGTGACATTGGCCGAGGCGTTGCGGGAGCATGGTTATCGAACGGCCCATATTGGAAAGTGGCATCTGGGTGAGGATCCGCACGGCCCGTTGCAGCAGGGATTTGACGTGCGTGTACCGGCGTGGAACAAGGGCTGGCCGAAGGTGGGATTTCACGCGCCGTTCGAACTGAAGGGTCTGGCTGACAAACCGGGCGACTATCTGACGGATCGTCTGACGGATGAGGCTGAGAAGTTTATTGAGCAGCAGCGGGGCGGGCCGTTTTTTTTGTATTTTTCGCATTTTGCGGTGCATGATCCGATCGAGGGGCGAGCCGATCTGGTGGGGTATTACGAGCATCGTCGTGCGGGGTTGGCGGGGACGTCAGTGGCGCAGGGACCGGCTTTTATTCTGGAGGGCAATCCCGACGATGCGGCTCCGTTATCCCGCGACGCACTGACGGGCATGCTGCAGCGGCCGGCGTGGCAGGAGCATCGTGTCCTGCCGCAGCGGACGGTTCGGATTCGTCAGCAGCAGGACAACGTCCAGTTTGCGGCGATGATGGGGGCACTGGACGAAAGTTTTGGCCGGATCGTGGATTGTCTGCGGCGCTCTGGTCTGACGCAGAACACCGTGGTGATTCTGTGTTCGGACAATGGCGGCATGTCAGCGGCGAATTTCGGTCGCCCTGCACGCAAGATCGCAGCCGACCAGCTGGATACCGCGTACTCGACATCAAATCTGCCGCTGCGTGGGGGCAAGGGGTGGTTGTACGAGGGGGGGATACGGGTACCGTTTATTGTGTCAGGTCCGCGTGTCAGGGGCGGAGGTGTGTGTGACGTCCCTGTGATCAGTAATGATGTGTATCCGACGGTGCTGGAGCTGACCGGTCTGCCGGCTCGCCCGCAGCAGCATGTGGATGGGGTCAGTCTGGCGGGACTGTTGCGAGATGGTGTTGTGGTACCGGATCGGGATGCGTTGTTCTGGCATTTTCCGCACTACAGCAACCACGGGATGCAGAGTCCTGCGTGGGCAATTCGTGTGGGTGATGAGAAGCTGATCGAGTATTTTGAGAATGGTACGGTGCAATTGTTTGATTTGCAGGCTGATCCGGGTGAGCAGCGGGATCTGGCGGCGTTGCGGAGGGACCGTGTTGCTGTGTTGCGTGAGCGATTGTATCGTTGGCGCAGCGAAGTGGGGGCGAAGATGCCGGGTGCGAATCCGGAGTATCGCGAGACGGCGGAAATCCGGTAAGGTCGCGGAGGGGGTGATAGTGATCGTGCAGATGTGAGACCGAGTGCAGGACGTGGCCAATTGGAGGCGGGGGGAGGGGGGAATTGTTTTCGAAGTGCAGGCCGTGTGTGCCAAAGAGCGTTGCGTGAGCTTCAGCCCTTGTCATTACCCACAAATCCCGCTGTTTGTGCTCTGGGCTTTCGGAAACCGGTCCTTCAGGCCTGAATCGCAGCCGCGGGCAGAGCAAAAACGAAACAGGCGCTCCGGGGGACCGCCTCGCTTCGTGGGTCATGGCGAGTTGACTTGCCCGGGCTGAAGCCCAGTCTACGGTTCAGTCTGCAGCGACTTTGTGCTGGAAGACCTGCTGACAGAAGTGCCACAGGTTATGTTTCCAGTGCGTGGCATCGTGTCCATGACCGTCCACGTTCCATGCGTGCGGGATCTGCTGCTGCTGCAGGAATCGCTGGGTTTTCTGGCTGATTCCCAGCAGCTGATCTTTGCTGCCGCAGGACAGCCAGATGAGGTGATATTGAGTTCGAGCCGAGGTGGGGTCAGGGATCAGCTGTTCGGGTGGTCGGGTGTTGGGTGCGGCTGAGAATCCACCGATCCAGCCGAACACGGCGGGGTTTGCGAAGCCGAAGTTCAGGGCCTGTCCACCGCCCATGGATAATCCGGCGATCGCTCGGCTGTCGCGATCGGCTTTGACCGAGTAGCGACCTTCGATGGCAGGAATCACATCATTCAGCAGATCTTTTTCGAAGGTGGCGAATGCGGGTGCGGAGGCAAACACATCACCTTCGGCGCGATCATTTTTCTGTGCTCTGCCGTTGGGCATGACGACGATCATGGGAGCTGCTTTGCCGTCCGCGATGAGATTATCCAGCAGGTTAAGTGGATCAGCGAACCTCTGCCATTCCGTTTCATCACCGCCGATGCCATGCAGCAGGTACAGCACCGGGTAGCGAGTGTCCGAGGTGTATCCCGGTGGAGTGTAGACATTCATACGGCGGGTTGTGCCCACAGTTTTCGATTCGTACTGAATCAATTCCAGGCGACCATGGGGGATATCCGGACGCTGTTTGCTGATGTCCGCTGCTGGCTCGGGAAGGTTCTGTCGATCGGCGGGACTTAGTTCCAGCGGCTGTGGAAATCCGGGCCGTCGTGGTGGCTGGGCGCAGGTCATCGGCAAAGCAGGTCCGCAGATGCTGGCAAACAGGGTTAACAGCAGAACACGGGACGAGTTGAACGTTGGATTACTCACGGGGGCGGTCAATCAGTATCCGGGCAGGCTTTTGAAGCGGGTGAAAAGATGACAGAAGCAGTGTCTGCAGGCGGGAGTAAGGGTCAGCGTTTTCCCTTGGGGTCAAGGTTTTCACGGATTTCCGCATCAGAAACGGCTGCCGAATCGACTCCGTGAGTGGGGACGTCAATGCCGGTGATCCAGCAGAGTGCATTGAGGATGGTGCGGCGGAAGTCTTCGTTCTGCCAGTTTGTGTGAAAGTGTCCGCCGGTGAAGCCAAAGCCTTTTCCGCCATCTGGTCGTTCGACGGCCCACAGCAGGGTTTCCCTGCGACCGGCATTCTGCTGGATATGGGGGTATGGTCCGGGTGGATAGACATAGGGGCCGTTGCGTGTTGCATTGGAGGGTACGGCGGCAAGCACCGGAGTGAACTGGACGTTGTTGACAGTGGTTGGCTGAGCCGTATCGAAGCCTTCGGCGAAACGCATATTGAAGTACCATTCGTCGCGGATTTCGAAAGGTTTGACTCCGCGGCTGATGGGGTGTTCGGGGAACGATTCGAAGCGTGCGTCCCAGATGGGGTTACAGGACCACTGATGTTCGTAGTGTCCACCGATCCAACGCTGGAATTCCGCACCTCCACGCTCCTTCGGCACTTCGACTCCGAAGTGCATACAGCCGAATCCGACACCGCGAGCGATCAGTTTTTCGAACAGCTGCAGGCGATTTTCCTGGATGGCTGGGTGACCACCGCCACCATCGGAGAAGATGACAACGGCAGCGGCGTCGTCGAATGTGGCTTCGTCCCTGACCCAGCCCATTTCATGTCGTTCGACTTTGAGGTTGGGGACTTGCTGGAGTCGTTTTTCGAGGAGGATGGTGCCGGCGCGAAATTCGTGCATCATGGGCGGGTGGCTGGGTTTGCCGGCGATGAGGATCAGTTTGCGAGGGGCAGAACTGCACGCTGCTGCGCGCAGGGCCGTTGGGCTGACAGCGATCGAGGACAGCAGCAGTCGCAGAAAGGTGGAACGCAGCATGGGAAAAACCTTCGCGGGAACCATCGAAGTGGAATCGGTCAAACGACAGGGTCGTGCGATGGTAATTGATCAGGAAGCGATTGGACAGTTTTCAGCAGGCAGTTTTCAGCAGGCAGTTCGAGGTAGGCCGTTCGAGGTGGGCAGTGGTTGGTGGGCAGTGGTTGGTGGTTGGTGTACAGTGGTGGGGGGCCCTGGGTGGGTGTGTGGTGGGTGAGAGTTGGGAGCGGACTGATGCGTGCTTGGCTGGTGTTGTTGAGTCTGTTTTCGGTGGTGGAGGCGCGTGGAGCGGATGTGGATGTGATGCGTCGTCCGAATTTTATTTTCATTCTGACGGACGATCAGGGCTGGGGTGACGCGGGGTTTGCCGGTCATCCTTATGTGCGGACTCCGGCGCTGGATCGGTTGAAGCGTGAGGGGACGTGGCTGCAGCAGTTTTACGTAGCGGCAACAGTGTGTTCGCCCAGTCGTACGGCATTTATGACGGGGCAGTATCCAGCGCGGCATGGGATTCACGGGCATTTTTCGACGCCGGAGCAGAATCGGTCGCGGGCGATGCCCAACTGGCTGAATCCTGCGGCTCCGATGCTGCCGCGGCTCCTGCGTGGGGCGGGGTATGCGACAGCACATTTTGGGAAGTGGCATCTGGGGCATGGTGAGGGGGCTCCGCCGCCGAGTGACTATGGTTTTGATGTTTCGAAAGTGGTCAATGGAAGTGGTCCGAGGCTCGGGGATGAAAGCGTGGAGTCTTATTTTCGAGCGAAGTCTACGGCGCAGATTATGGACGAGACGATTGCCTTTATTCGGGCGAATCGGGAGCGTCCGTTTTTTTTGAATGCGTGGACGCTGTTGCCGCATGCGAAGCTGGACCCGACTCCTGAGCAGTTGTCTGAGTATGCGGGGTTGCAGCCGCGGGCTGACGATCCGGCATTTGGCAGCTGGATGCAGAAGTATCTGGGGCAGGCGAAATCGCTGTCGGATCAGATGCAGGTGTATTGTGCTTCGCTGTCTGATCTGGACGAGCAGGTGGGGCGTCTGCTGAATGCTTTGGATGAGCTGGGACTGGCTGAGAATACCGTCATTTTTTATTCGAGCGACAATGGTCCTGAGGATTACCGGGTGGGGAACGCGGCGAACGCGGGATTGGGCAGTCCTGGTGTGCTGCGGGGGCGGAAACGCAGTATGTATGAGGGCGGAATTCGTACGTTTGGTCTGGTGCGCTGGCCGGGGCATGTTCCTGCCGGGCGCGTGGATGGTGTCAGTGTGACGGGAGCGGTGGATTTTCTGCCGACTGTGTGTGGTCTGGCTGGGGTGGAGTTACCGGCGGAGCAGGCAGGTGACGGTGAGGATGTCAGTGACATCTGGCTGGGTGCAGAGCGGGAACGTCGCGAGCCGTTGTACTGGGAGTGGTTGTTTAGTGTGCAGGGTGCGGCGGATGGGTATCAGCCGCCGCCATTAGCGATGCGTTATGGTGACTGGAAGTTGTTTGCGGACCATCGTGGGGAACGGCTGCAATTGTTCAACATTGTGGCTGATCCGTCGGAGCAGCGTGATGTGCTTGCAGAGCAACCTGTGCTGGCAGAGCATCTGAAGAAGCGGCTGCTGTCGTGGTCGAGCGGATTGCCCGCCAGTGGGGCTCGTGAAAAGCTGCTGGCCGAGGGTTTGGGAGTATCGGGTGCTGCAGCGTCAAAAAAGACGGATGCGAGGTCCGGGCCAAAGGACATCGCGGGCATTCGAGCGGCCGCCCTGAAGCGTTGGGATACCGATCAGGACGGTGAATTGACATTGGATGAATATCGAACGGGATTGAAGCAGCCTGACGCTGAGCAGCGATTTCAGCGATTTGATGCGAATGGTGATGGTCGTCTGACGCGTGAGGAGTTTGTGGGTGGCTCCGTCGGCAAATGACTACGGTCGGGCGCACAGTTGCAGCAGTTCGCCAATGGTGCGGTGGGACTCGATGGGATGTCTGAGTGGAACAGCGAGATCGATCGTGTAGCGATTCTGTCGCCCGACTCGGGTTCGCTGCAGGATGGTTGCTGTTTCCAGCTCGGCGATGATGTGCTGCACAGCTCGTTCGGTGATTCCGACCTGTCGGGAAACTTCGCGCAGCGTGATGGCGGGGTTCTGGAAGAGCAGTACGAGGACGTGAGCGTGGTTGGTGAGGAATGTCCAGCGGGGATATTCTGGTGCTGCGGTTGTTGTGGGTGCAATGGTGGCCGTGGGGTTGACTGCGCTGGTTACCGGGGGTGCGGTTGAGCTTGTGGGGGTGCGATCGGGTGTGCTGAGGGGAGCGCGAGGTGTGGGTTTCTGTGGCTGGTGGGGCACCGGCGTACCGGTCTTTCTGCGATTTTGGCGAGTGAGCAGGGAACGCCGTTTCTTCACGGTGGGAAGCTCCTGAGTGCACAGACAACAGACGCTGGAGGGGAGGACACTGCAGTACAGGACTCCAGTGTCCCCTGATGCTGTGCAAAACCTGAGCAACTGTCAACTGAAGCGATATAAAACTCGGGCTGCCGATGTGTCCTGTGGCGTTTGTGTCGTTGGTGGTTCTGGTGTGGTGTTGTTTCACCACGTAGCGCCTCGGAAAGACACGGAAAAGCGCAAGGGGGGGGGGCATTTTGAACCACGAATGACACGAATGGTGGTTGTGGCGGGGATGTGGGGGCGGACGCCGTGATCAGTGATCAGTAATCAGTAATCAGTAATCAGTAATCAGTAATCACGGCAGCAGGCGATTCACTTTCAGAGTCCGAGTTCGACGGGAGTTACGAGTCCTGTTTTGAGGTCGTAGACACCGCCGGCGATGATCAGTTCGCCTGTTTTGAGCAGTCGTCCGATGACGGGTGAAGATTCTGCAAGCAGCAGTGCCTGGTTGCGAACATTCTGAGTCACAGCGGCGGCGAGGTCGGGTTGATTTCTGATGGCCGGTCGGATGTATTGGAACAGTCCGCTGATCTGGCCGGGGACTTCATCGCCTTTGATGGTCGCGTGGACAGCTCCGCATTGTGTGTGTCCGAGGACATACAGGACTTTTGCGCCGAGGATGCGGGTGCCGAATTCGAGGCTGCCGATATTTTCACTGCAGGCCACATTTCCGGCGATGCGTGTGACGAACAGATCTCCGAAGCCCTGATCGAAGACGATTTCAATGGGGACTCGGGAGTCAGCGCAGCCAAGGAAGGCGGCGAAGGGCTTCTGCCCTTCTGCCAACTCCTGAACTCGCTTCATATCCCGATGTTCGGCCAGCGGTTTTCCGGTTGCAAAGCGCTGATTGCCGTCGTACAGCTTTTTGAGGGCATCGGATGGGGCGATGTCGGGGGCGGAAGCTGGAGAAGCGGCGGAGGCAGCCGCCTGATGTCGGAGCCAGCCGGTGGCGGCGCAGTTGGCGGCGGCGAGGCCCTGTCCGAGGAACGCCCGTCGGCCGTGTGTGTAGTGTTGTGTGATTCGGGGGCACAGGACTGGTTTTCACTGACAGAAGAATTGTGCGAAGCGGTAGTAGAGAGGAATTCCGGCGATGAGGTTGAAGGGGAATGTGATGGCGAGTGCTGAGGTCAGGTAGTAGGTGGGGTTTGCTTCGGGCAGTGCCATCCGCACGGCAGGTGGAGCGGCGATGTATGAGGCGCTGGCTGCCATTGTGGCCAGCATGGTTGTGCCACCGACGCTGAGTCCGGAGGCAGCGCCAAGCCATGCTCCGAGCAGTCCGTGGAGGACGGGCATCAGGATGCCGAAGGCTGCAAGGAACAGTCCGCTGGTGCGGAGATCCTGCAGGCGGGCGCCGGCAGTGAGTCCCATTTCGAGCAGGAAGAGTGTGAGCAGACCTTTGAACAGGCCCTCAAAGACCGGCTGCACGGGTTTCCAGCCGTCTGTTCCGACTGCGGCTCCGATCAGCAGGCCTCCCACCAGCAGCAGCGTGGAGGGAGCGCAGACGAGTTCGTGGCAGACGGAGAGGAGTCGGGCGGCGGGGGACTGGTCGGCAGCTTGATCGGAATGCTGGCGAGCCATCTGGAAGGCTCCTATGGCCAGTGCCATCTGAATACCGGGGATTTCGAGGAGTGTGAGCAGTGTGGGCATAAAACCTTCGGCTGGTATTCCGGCCGAGTTTGTGAATTGTTGTGCAGCGATAAAGGTCACGGCAGAGACGGAGCCGTAGTGTGCGGCGATGCCGGCGGCGTCGGGCACGCTGAATCTGCCAAGGCGTCGTAGTACGAGGTATGCGGAGACGGGAGTGAGACAGCCCAATAGGAGTGTGGCGGCGGCGGGTGCGGCAAGTTGAGTGAGCGAGCTGTGTGAAAGTTCGACGCCGCCTTTCAGGCCGAGGGCGAACAGCAGGTAGATGGAGAGCGAGGTATAGAGTTCGCGAGGCAGGCTGAGCTGACTGCGAATAACGCGGGCGAACAATCCGAGTGCGAAGCAGAGTGTGAGTGGGGAGACCAGATTCAACCGCAGCACGTCAAGCATGGAGAACCTTTCAGAGAGTGAATATGCAGGGAAAAGACTGGCGACAGGGAGGGGGTGCGGGGCAACGACCGGTTCGTCAGTGGCGAATTTTTAAGCACGAAATAAAAGGAACGAAATGGAACACGCGAAATATAATTCGCATATTTTCGGACGTATGTGAAGCTGCGGGTCAGGAATTCCTGGAACTGGCTGACTGAGACTGTGGCTGCGCGGCTGGATTTGCTGCGGGCGGCTGGTGATAATCGGGGAGGTACCGGGATTGCGGTGGTGTGTTGGTGCAGCGGAGTGACTGGATATGGGTGCAGGGACCATGTGGCGACGGTGTGTGGCTTTCCGATGTGCCGGTCTGTGTCTGGGTTGGTTGCTGCATGCGGCCTGTGCGGTGGCGGTACCGCAGGAGTCTGACCCCGAGGAGGCTCGCGCGGGCCTGCGGCTGCTGACGACGGGTCGCGAGGGCAGTTTTGCTGCGGTCGTGGGGCGTCCGGCATTTCGTTCGGCGGGAACTTTGCCGGAGGTGCGTCTGGCGGACGGTGAGCGGCAGGAGTATGCGGGCAATCTGCTGGTACGTAATCCGGGTCGGATACGTTTCAGTGCTCAGCTGTCGGGGCGTCTGGAACTGCTGGTGGATGGTCGCAGTGTGCTGTCCGGCGAGTCTGCCGGGCTTTTGCTGGCGGGTGAGCCGGTGGAGTTATCGGGTGGTGACCATGAGGTGCAGATTCGTTATTGGCGTCCGGCGGGTGCGGCAGTGGCGGAGCTGTCGATTTTCTGGTCGGGCGAGGATTTTACTTTAGAGCCATTGCCGGCGGATGTGTTCAGTCATTTTCCGGTGGCTGCCGGTGTGGATGGTCTGGAGTCAGGTGCGGGGCGGAAGATTGTGGATGCTCTGCGTTGTGGCGCGTGTCATGGGGGCTGGGGTGAGTCTGAGCCATTGCGTGCGCCGGACCTGACGACTGCCCTGCCCCATCTGAGTGACGAGGCGGTATTGCAGCGACTGATGAATGGGACGGACAATCATGCCATGCCGCATTATGGGATGACGGAGGAGCAGGCGAAATCTGCGGTGTCGTGGCTGCGTTCGGTGATACCGAGCAGCGCTGCGGAGCTGCCCGCTGCCACCCTGAAGAAGGGTGACCGGGAAACTGGTGAGCGTCTGCTGCTGACACTGGGGTGTGTGGCCTGTCATCAGGTGACTGCTGACGTGTCGGAGCGTGAGTGGTATGGTGGTCCAGCGCTGCTATCTGGTGGTTCGAAACGCAGTCGGGGCTGGCTGGAGGCGTGGTTTCGGGATCCGTCGCGGCTGAATGCGGCGCACCGGATGCCGGTTTTCAGTCTGACCGATGACGAGCGTCGGCAGCTGGCGGCGGCGTTGAGTCGGGAGCAGCCGGCAGAATCGGGGAATGCGGAGACGGAATTGTCAGAGCGTCTGACAGTTTCGCAGGCAGCGGCTGGTCGTGAGTTAGTGGTCAGTGCGCGTTGTGCATCCTGTCATCGCATACCGGGATTGGAGCAGCCGTCGCAGCTGCCGTTTGTTTCGGGGGCCGGGGCTTTGGCGGCAACGGCTGCCGGTCGAAGCTGTGTGAATGCTGAGGGGGCGTCGGCTGCTGGGGGGCTGCGGCCACAGTATCGGACGGGTTCTGATGCTGCGGAGGTGATGCGGGTGTGGCTGGGAACGATTGAGGCTCCATTGCATTCGGCCGTCCCGGGAGATTCGGCAGCGGGCGTTTTGTTGATGCAGCGGAACGGCTGTGTGTCGTGTCATGACCGGGATGGCGAGGTGGGTTTGTCGGCTCTGGCGGCGGATCTGGAGCGGCAGCGGGATGATTTGCGGGGTCAGAGCGAGTATTTGATTCCTCCGGCATTGACCGCGGTGGGTGATCGATTGCGGGATGAGGTGCTGCTGGAGTCGATTCAGGGGAAGGTGTCGGAGCGACGTCTGCCGTGGCTGCTGGTACGGATGCCAAAGTTTGTGCTGACGGATGCTGAGTCGGCGTCGATTGCGGGGGGACTGGTGGCAGAGGATCGTATCCCGGATGAGGCGGATACTCTGCGGGCGGACCTGTTTGAGCATTTGAATCCGCAGCATCCGGCGCTGGCGACTGCGGAGCAGCTGGTGGCTGGATCGCAGATGGCGGGTGCGGGTGGCTTCAACTGTATTGCGTGTCACAAAGCTGGTCGTTTTGAGCCACGAAATGTGGCTCCGGGGACTCGTGGTTCGGATCTGCTGGTGATGGGTCGTCGTCTGCGTTCGCGGTATTTTATGAGGTGGATGCAGAATCCGATTCGAGTGCTGCCGGGGATTGAGATGCCGGCGATTCGACGACCGCTGGACCGCGATCCTGTGGAGACTCTGAATGAGCAGTTTGCGGTGCTTTGGACGTCCTTAGCGGACCCGGGTTTCCCGGCTCCGACGGTGTCCAGTCGTTATGAGCAGGTGTTAGCAGTGGGGCGGGGGCAGTCGCCGCGCGTCCTGAGGGACGTCTTTTTGTCGGAGGGTGCGGCCGGTGGCAGTGGGACAGCGCGTGCATTTGCCGCAGGATTTGGTAATGGCATGAGTCTTCTGCTGGATGCGGACTCAGGGCATTTGCAGCAGGTGGCGTTTGGTGAATTTGCGCGGCAGCGGACTGAGGGGAAGAGCTGGTTCTGGGACCTTGCTGGAATTCCGCTGTTGACGGGCTCTGCTGAGGGTCCGTTTTGTCGACTTGTGGAGGCGGATGGTGGTGGCACGCCACTCCTGCCGGTCAGAGATGAGCGGCGTGAAGCAGAGTTACTGTCGTGGAAGGTCGCAGGTCAGTCTGTTGAGCTGCAGCTGAGATTTCATTTTGGGAAGGTGGCGTCTGCTGGGGTGACTGCGGGGCCGCACGATGAGCAGACTGTCTGGCAGTTGCTTGAGCAGCATGAGGTCGTGGAGGTGGAGCTGCAGCTTTCTGAGCTTCCGGGTGAATTGGCAGGGATCCAGCTGAGGCTGCGGTGTTCCGGTGTCCCGGCTGGTCGCGCTGTGGAGTTGACTGGCTGGGGCTTGAATCGGACCGGGGACAGGATTCGTGTGACGTCGGAGGTGGATGCTGCGCGACGATCGCGAGGTGGGAGTGCTCTGCTGGGGGCTGGTGAAGTAGCCGTGTGGTCGCTTGGTCTGGAGCAGTCACTGCCGTCGGCCCCGCAGGCCGTGGCAGTTCCTGCGCTGTTGACGAAGGAACTGGAATTGAGGTCGGTACCGGGATTCCGTGGTCAGCGTCTGGCTTTGCCGTCGGGGATCATGCCGACGGCGCTGGCGTGGCTGCCGGACGGTCGACTGGCGTTAACGTCATTGAAGGGGCAGGTCTGGATTCTGACGGACCGTAATGCTGATGGCCTGCCGGACAATTCTGAGCTGTTTGCTGAGGGTTTGGCAGCACCTTATGGAATTTTGTCTGAGGGTCACGATCTGCTGGTATCGCACAAGCCAGAGGTTTTGCGTTTGAGTGATCGTGATGGGGATGGTCGAGCGGACGAGTTCGCTGTGCTGGCAGCGGGCTGGGGTTTCAGTGATGACTATCACGACTGGACAGCGGGACTGGTGCGAGATGGTCGTGGGGATTTGTATGTGGGGCTGGGCAGTGATTATTCGCAGAAGGGTCGTGCTGCGGACAATGATCGATGGCGTGGGACGGTACTGCGTCTGGAGCGTGGCGGGCGGATTGAGCCATTTGCGTTTTCGATGCGCTTTCCGATGGGTCTGGCGGTGGACAATCAGGATCGTTTGTTTGCGACCGACAATCAGGGTGTGCAGAACACGTGGAACGAGCTGAATCACATTCAGCGTGGTCGACATTATGGTGTTCCATCGCGTCATGATCCGGCGGAGGGTGTGCAGTCGGAGTCACCGGCGCTGATGATTCCGCATCCATGGACTCGCAGTGTGAATGCCGTGGCTTTTTTTCCTGCTGATTATCTGCGATCGTCGCTGGCGGGGCAGGGAGTGGCCTGTGAGTATGATACTCAGTGCCTGATACGCTTTTCTCTGCAGGAGGTGGATGGAGTGATGCAGGGTGCGTGTTATCGCTTCAGTCGATTGCCAGTGAATGGCGAGCAATCCGAGTTGCTGGGGCCGATCGCCTGCAGTTTTGGGGCGGACGGTGCATTATTGATTGGCAGCATTCGGGACAGTGGCTGGCAGGGGGCGGGGAATATTGGCTGCATTGAAGTGCTGCGACCGGCGGACGAGCAACCGAACGGGATCCGTGAGATTCGAGCGGTGCGGGATGGTTTTGAAGTGGACTTTTTTGAATGTCTGCCGGAGGGGGTTGCTGTGAATCCGGAGCACTGGGATCTGCAGTCAGCGACGCGAGTTTGGACGGGCAGCTATGCGACTCCTGACAGTGAGCGCCGGCAGGTGCGTGTGGAGAGTGTGCGTGTGTCGAATGCTGGCCGAACTGTGATCCTGAAGACGGGAGTTCATCAGGCGGGGCATTTGTATGAGGTTCGGCTGTCGCAGGAGTCAGAGGTGGTCCGGCAATTCTGGCCGGTGGAGGGATTTTATTCGATGAAGCGAGTTCCGCAGGCGGAGTGAGGGAGTGCCGAGCTTCAATCGGACCCCTGATTGATTCTGCGTGAGTCATGCGTGCTGGCTGTTGCGGGGATATCGTCATCCAGCATCATGATTTTCTGCCAGATTTTGCGGGCCAGCCCATTTGTGAGCTGTTCGATATCGTTGACTGCCTGGAGGACTACGGGATCAGAGGTACTTTGGGCGTAGAGTGCAGCCAGCTTTCCGACGAGCGAGAGCAGTTCGCTGCAGTAATCGAGGTAGCGGGTCAGCTGGAACGGTGTCAGCGAGCGAGTGGGTGACGAGGCGGTGCGTTGTGCGGCTGAGTTGAACAGCTGACTGGGGTCCTTAGTGAGCTGGTGCATGTCAATGACGTGCGAGATGGACCGCAGTTCGTGCAGAGCCTGCAGGATGTGATGTCGTTTGATGCGTGATTCCAGCGACAGCAGGAAGAACAGTGAGGCGCCGAAGAGGATCAGGACATTGAAGCCGGCATCCAGTTCTTCGAGTTCGGGTTGTCCCTGGAGTTTGATATAGCGGACAGCGAACCAGACGGCGGCGATGGCGGCGAGGATCACAGCGCACACGCCGACGCGGATCCATGGCAGGCTGCGGGCGGACCAGTTGACGCGTTCGTGTGTTTCGCGAGCGATCTGCAGCAATTCCCGGCAGACGTTTCCGAGGCTGGCGGCGGGGAATCGTTCATCGATGCGCTGGCCGAGCGTCTGCAGTGTCTGGATGGTTTTTTCCGGGTTCAGTGCGCGGTACATGCGGGATTCCGCTGCGGATCGGGTGTAGGGCACTGCAATGGTGCAGTTTGCCGTGGATTCTGTCTTGAGGAATTGTGAGCAGAATCGGGAGTGAGATTCAAGTTCGTGTGAATTGTGCCGTTCGTGCACAATCTGCAAAAAGAATCAATGTCAGGTGTTATGACAGTCCGATGAATGAGAAGGGAAAAGTCCGTTCTCAGGTTACTGGCGATTGTTCCGAGTGGATTGGCATTCGGGTGGTGACGGACTGATGTCAGGCGGGTCGTTTCGGGGGAAACGGCTTGTGCTGCGTTTGGATTGCGGCAACCGGCCACGGAATTGCGGGGCCGCTGGGGGGAGTACAAATGAGATTCAGACGGCCCGTGGTGCTGTTGCTTGGTGGAATGCTGGCTGCATCGAGCCTTGGCTGTTCGGCAGCGAGTGCTCTGATGGGTGATTACGAGCCGGCGAGTTCCGCGAAGCAGGCATCTGCCGATCGGATGGTCGCGATTGCTCAGGTCTTTGAACAACAGGGACAGCTGGACAAGGCTGAATCCATGTATCGGGGGGCTCTGAAGAAGAATCCTCAGAACGCTATGGTTCGCCAGCAGCTGGCGGAAGTTCAGACGAAGCGTCGGAATGGGACCGGTGGCGCAGTTGTGGTGCACACAATTCCTCCGACTCGACGGATGACTCCGGTTGCAGCAGGATCAGCGACGGCATCCGGGATGGTGGTATTGCCGGCGGCAGGAGCGGCGGTGGCCGCACCAGCGACGCAGTCACCTGCCGCGAGGGTGTCTGTTCCGGTGACATCGGCAGCTCCGGCATCAGCACCAGTTCCCGCAACCACTGCAGCACCGGTTGTGGTGAGTCCTGTAGCGGTTCCTGTACAGAAGCCAGCCAGTGTTGCTGTGCCGGCCGTCAGTACGGCGACACCTGCGACCCCGGCTGCGGCGGTGCCTGCGATCACTGGGCAGACGCCTGTTCCCGTCCGAAATGTCTCTACGGCTGAAGCGGTACCAGCGAAGTCAGCAGCGGTGTCCGTTGCCGGAGCAACGACTCTGGATGCTCTGCTGCAGGCGGCGGACAAGCCGGAGGACCACACTGTGCTGTTGATTCAGGCGGTGCAGCAGGGAGAGAGCAGTGAAGCGAAATGTCTGGCAATGACACTGCTGGGTGAGTGTTCATCAGAGAATGCCGGCATTCGTGAGGCGATTGAGAAGACGGTTGCCGACGCATCAACTCCGACAGACGTATTGCTGGCTGCAGTGGATTCGCAAGTCCAGCGAGGCGAGCTGACAGCAGCATCTGCTGAGCGACTGATTGGGGTGGTGAAGGCGAGCCAAACTGGTGACCAGGTTCAGGCGATCACGATGCTGCGGTACTTCACCGCGATGGATGGTCGGGAATCGTGTCTGAGTGCTCTGGAGACGTGTCTGACATCGACGGATTCCGAGGTGCGTGCGGCGGCGGCTCTGGCACTGGGAGATTTCACTCCACTGCCGGAATCGCAACTGGCGAAGCTGAAGGAACTGGCTGAGAAGGATGCCAGTCAGGATGTTCGTGATGCGGCCGCAGCGTCGCTGAAGCGAACAGAGACTGCGACCGCAAACTGATTTGATTCTTTCTGAATGGTGCTCCGAGGTCGGCGGGGACAGAAGATAACGAGGGAGATGTTGACATGAAGATGCGATCCACCAGTAAATGGCTGGCGCTGCTGTTTCTTTCAGCGACTGGCTGCAGCAGCATCAGTGACGGGATCATCCGGACTGAGACGGATCTGCGAAATCAGATTCTGGCTCAGAAGGCGTGGGGCGAGTGGTCGTGGTGCTACGACGAACTGAATCACCCGTGGGATTTTGCCAAGGGTTTCAAGGCTGGCTATAAGAACATTCTTGAGGGTGGAGCGGGCTGCCAGCCAACACTTCCGCCGCGGTGTTACTGGAAGCCGAGTTACGAGACGACCAGTGGCCGTGGCCGAATCAATTCGTGGTTTGACGGGTATTCGCACGGGGCACTGGCGGCCCAGCAGGATGGCATGGGTGGCATGGGTGTGCTGCCGATCTCTCCGACTGCTCGAGCCAATCTGATTTCAAAGAATGCTCCAGTCAATCCGGACTGTTTCAACGGGCTGCAGAACACTCCAACACCCGATGGTGGACTGCTGCCGCAGTCGGATGAGATGGGCAATGATCCGGCTGCTCCAGCCGGCGAAGAGCTTCCGCCAACACCGGCTGGTTCCCCCTCGGCCACTCGGCCGTACGAAGGGAACTGAGGCTGTCGTCAGAGGGCAGTCGGGTGTTGCGGTGTGTTGGGCGACGGGATTGGAGAATCCGGTAAGGAATCAAACTGCGGGTAGTGAAGCTGCCTGGCAGACGCAGGTTACAGGGAGGTAGAAGCAATGGCCGTGATTACAGCACAGCAGGGTACGAATGGGAGGGTAGACGGTCGGTCCGGCCTGCTGGGACTGATTGCTCTGGCCTGTCTGATGCAGACGGGCTGTCTGATGGACCGGGAGATTGATGCCATTCCGGTGGCTCGCGTGCCCAGAGAGATTCTGTCGGTTGACCGTAAGGACAACTACAAGGATATCTCACTGCTGCGGCTGCGTCAGGATCCGCCGGAATCCTATCTGCTGGGCCCCGGCGACGTGCTTGGTGTTTACATCAAGGGCGTTCTGGGCAGCGAAGAAGAGCTGCCGCCGATTCACTTCCCGGAAGACGGCAATCGTCCTCCGGCCGTGGGTCTGCCGGTTCCTGTGCGGGAAGACGGAACGCTATCTCTGCCGATTATTGAGCCGATCAACGTGAAGGGAATGTCCCTTGTTGAGGCTTCAAATGCCATCAAGATGGCGTATATCTATCCTGAGCCGATTATTCGTGAAGGTGAAGAGAGCATCATTGTGACTCTGATCCAGCAGCGTAAGGTTCGAGTGATGGTGATTCGCGAAGAGGCGGGTGGCCAGCAGGGTGTGACCAAGCGGGGGACAGGTCAGGTTGTGGACCTGCCGGCTTACGAGAATGACGTGCTGCATGCTCTGGGTGCAACGGGTGGTATGCCCGGTACGGACGCGAAGAATGAGATTATGATCTATCGCGGGATGTATCAGGCTGGCGTTGATGCCGATTCTGTGCTGAATCAGATCTGTCAGGACAACTGTCAGGACAACTGCTTCTGCAGTGAGGCACCGCTGCCCGATCCACCGAGCGTAACTCGAGTTCCGCTGCGATACGATCCTTCGAATCCGCCGAAGTTTACTCAGGAAGATGTCATTCTGACTGAGGGCGACATTGTGATCATTCGCAGTCGCGATGAGGAGACCTTCTACACGGCAGGTGTGCTGGGTGGTGGCGAGTATCCTCTGCCTCGCGACAAGGATCTTGACATTCTGGGAGCGATCTCACTGGCTCGTGGGCCGCTTGGTGCCAGCGGTACTGGAGTGATGGCCATCGGTGGCGGTGGCGGTGGCGGCGGGATGGGTGGTGGTCGCGGTGGCGGCGGTGGCGGCGGTGGTGGCGGTTTCTGCCAGCCATCGCAGGCCATCATCATCCGCGAATTGCCGTGTGGCAGCCAGATTGCCATCAAAGTCAACCTGAACCGAGCACTGACAAATCCCGGAGAACGCATCCTGATTCAGCCCAAAGACGTGATCCTGCTGAAGTACACGCTGGGTGAGGAAGTGGGAAATGTGTTCCTGAGCCTGATCCAGTTCAACTTCCTGTGGGGTCTGGGTGGCAACGGTTTGAATAACTGATCCGGAATTCCGGGAACAGTAATGACAACAGGCCCTGTCGAAGAATCTTCGACAGGGCCTGCTTTTTTCACGGACAGACCTGTTCGATCAGTTTGCCGGGACAGTCTCGATCGGCATGGGAACTGCCGTCTCGCCGGTCGTTTCCGGTTTTTGCTGGGGAATCACGTCCTGGTCGACTCGGCTGACTCGGCTGCCGCGGCGTTCCAGAACAACGCGAGCCGCTTCCCGAACTTCGTCATCACCGAGGCGGCGCAGATTCACGATTTCGGTCAGCGGGCGAATCACTTCAGCGACTCTGGCAATGCTGGATTCCATCAGAGCAATTTCCATCAGTGTACGTCGCAGTACTTCCAGCGAGTTGATGTGTCGAGCCACTTCCTGCTGGAATTCGTCGAGGATTTCAAGGTTCTGGACGGCGCTGGCGACCTGTTCGGTTCCCGTGGCGAGGGCCGTCTGGATTGCCAGCAGCTGGTCAAGGTTCTGGCGAGCGACGATGACTGGCTGAGACTGCTGACTGAGCAGGCTGTTGATTTCTGCGGAGGCGTCGGCGGCCGTGCGAGCGGCTGGCAGGTCGCCTGCTGAGTTGATGATGGAACTCTTCAGGTCGTTGAATTCAGCGATACCCGTTTCAGCGAGGTCCAGATCCTTTGCGGCTGCAGTCACTGTGTCGCGGAAGCGGATGAATCGATCGAAATCCGCTGCGGCCTGCTCAATAGATTTGTCTTCCGCGATGATGCGGCCTGTCAGATCACTGATTCTGGAGATGCTTTCACTGGCATCTTCGTAACCGTTGGATGCTGCGATCAGGCGGTCCTGCAGGGCCTGCATGCCACGCAGGGCTGAGTCAGCGACTTCGGTGGCGTCACTGCCATTGATGATTGTCTGCCGCAGTGAATCGAGAGCGTCCAGAGATTCACGAGCCAGCGTTGTGCTCTCGCTGGAGGCAATCAGGCGATCCTGCACTGCCGCAATCTGATCGACTGCCTGCATGGCATCCACCGCGGCTGTACCTTCCGAGGAGATTGTGTTTCGCAGCGTCTGAATATCGCTGATGCTGCGGCGAAGCGATTCCAGCCCACGAGCCTGCTGCTCAAGGGAAGACAGCAGATCGTTGGTCTGTTCGGCTGACACGCTGCTGCGAACCAGACGGTTCATGCTGCGATCGGACTGGTCGAGCCGCGCCTGAATATTCTGCAGCCGTCCCTGCAGAGGGCCAACCATCAGGATCTGCATCCCGAAGAAGACGACTGACAGTCCCGCCAGAAGCGAAACTCCGATCAGGGTACGAGGATTCATGATGCTGTCTTCCGAAATACTGCTGCGATGAAGTGGTCCGGTGTGTGTGCGGCAGGCGAACCTCAGTTGTATCGCCAGTCCACAGTGGCAGAATTTGCCGGAATCAATCGGCACAGCGGGAAATGCCGGAACGCGCTGCAAAGCTGTAGGGGTTGGTTCGGTGGAAGCGATTCGTCCGAGACAACTTTCCTGTGGCTCTGAATAAATGTGCAACAAGTGCTCATGAAATGTGCAGTTTGCACCTTCACAATACGTGCTGTTTGTTCAGTCTTCTTCGAGATCCGAAAAAGGGAGTTGCGGCCCTGAGCGTTCTGCGAGGCCTTCATGGAAGTGGCGTCGGCAGACGGATACGTAGCTTTCATTCCCGCCGATCTGGATTTGTTCGCCGGATCGCAACGGGCGTCCAGTGGCATCAATTCGCAGCACCATTGTGGCTTTGCGTCCACAGTGGCAGACAGTTTTGATTTCAGAGAGGACGTCAGCCCAGGCGAGCAGGTACTGACTGCCTTCGAACAAGGCTCCCTGAAAGTCTGTGCGCAGTCCGTAGGCGAGTACGGGGACAGCCTGCTCGTCTGCAATACGGCACAATTCGGACACCTGCCTGCGGGTCAGGAACTGGGCTTCGTCAACAAAGACGCAGGCGATGGGTGATGACTGGTGCTGACTGCGAAAGATTTCCAGCAGTGAATCATGTTCACTGAAGGTATGGGCATCAGCGTCCAGTCCGATACGCGATGCAATTCTGCCCAGCCCGTCCCTCGTGTTCAGGCGGGGGGTCAGCAGCAGTGGTTGCATGCCTCGTTCGCGGTAGTTCCAGGCAGCCTGCAGCAGTGTGGTTGACTTTCCGGCGTTCATCGACGAGTAGTAGAAGTAGACTTTGGCCATTCAGTCAGTCTCCGCATCGCCGTGCAGTGTCAGAATCAGTCTGCGGCGTCCGCCGTGATTCCGATGTTCACAGAGGCAGATTCCCTGCCACGTTCCCAGCAGCAGTTGGTGGCGTCCGACGGGAATCGAGAGTGACGAACCCATCAGAGACTGTTTCACATGGGCCGGCATGTCATCAGGCCCTTCGCAGGTATGAGTCCAGCGCGAGTTTTCCGGCGCCAGTCGGTCAAGTGCGACATTCAGATCTGTGCGAACATCAGGATCAGCATTCTCGTTAATTGTCAGTGAGGCTGAAGTGTGCTGAATGAAGATGTGCAGGATTCCGATACGAACGGAAGCCAGTTCGGGCAATTCCTGCTGGACACAGTGCGTGATCAGGTGAATGCCGCGGGGCATGGCTGGCAACAACAGTTCTCGCTGCACCCAGACTGTCATCAGGCCACCCCTGCCAGCGGTTCAGGTCTTAATCAGCCGGTCTCAGAGACAGGTTCAACCGGCGAATCGGTCTCTTTGGAAGCCAGAAAAGGCCGTGGTCCAAGAATCTGTTCGATCTGTTCACGAACGAGATCCTCGGACTCCAGCAGTGCCTGCACCAGCTGATCCATTTGCCGGCGATACTGTGTCAGCAGTTCGATGGCCCGCTGTTCGGCATCCTTGATGATCCGCTGGACTTCCAGATCGATTTGACGGGTCGTTTCTTCGCTGAATTCCCTGTAGGTGTGCATTTCCTTGCCGAGGAACGGATGTTCTTCGGACTGTCGGAATGAGACGGGCCCGATAATTGCGGACATGCCCCAGCGGGCCACCATACGACGAGCGAGCGAGGTGGACTGTTCGATATCGTTCTGTGCGCCTGCGGAGTATTCGTCGTAGATCATTTTCTCAGCGGCACGTCCACCCATCATCATGACGATGCGAGCCTTCAGTCGTCGTTCGCCGAGGTTATGAATTTCACTTTCGGGCATAACGAGAGTGACGCCGAGGCTGCGTCCGCGGGGGACGATCGAAACTTTGTGGACCGGATCGATGCCTTCCTGTGCCCATGCCAGTACGGCATGTCCGGCTTCGTGCCACGCCGTGAGTTCCTTTTCGGGGCGTTCGACTTTTTCATCACGGGGAGCCCCCATGGTGACGATGTCGATCGCGTACCGGAAGTCGCTCATGTCGACTCGTTTCTTGTTTTCACGAGCAGCTCGCAGGGCTGATTCATTGACCAGCTTTTCCAGTTCAGCGCCGCTGAAGCCCATCGTTGTGCGAGCCAGCAGTTCAAGATCGACATCGTCGTGGAGAGGCACTTTGCGGGTATGGACGCGGAGAATTCCAAGGCGACCGTCACGTGCGGGCAGGTCGACTGTCACATGACGATCGAAACGACCGGGGCGAAGCAGCGCCGGGTCAAGGACGTCGTGGCGATTGGTGGCCGCCAGTACGATGACGGTTTCCCCCTGCTGGAACCCGTCCATCTCGCTGAGGATCTGGTTGAGCGTCTGTTCGCGTTCGTCATGTCCACCGCCGACCCCAGCGCCGCGGACTCGTCCGACAGCGTCGATTTCATCGATGAAGACGATGCAGGGTGCTGCTTCGCGAGCCGTTTTGAACAGATCGCGGACTCGAGTCGCCCCGACGCCGACAAACATCTGGATGAATTCGGAACCATTGATCGAGAAGAACGGAACGCCGGCTTCCCCAGCGGTTGCTCGAGCCAGCAGAGTTTTTCCTGTGCCTGGGGGGCCAACGAGCAGGACGCCTTTCGGGATCTTGGCTCCGAGCCGGGTAAATCTGGCGGGTTCGCGGAGAAAATCAACGACTTCCTGCAGGTCCTGTTTGGCTGCTTTGAGTCCGGCAACGTCTTCGAAGCGGGCTGATTTTTCACTTTTCTCGAAACGACGTGCCGGGCTGCGAATGAAGCCACCCATCATGCCACCAGCGCCGAAGGGGTCAGCCGAGCGGCGCAACATGTTCCACATCAGAAATACGAACAGCAGTGGCATCAGGACCCAGAAAAAGAGGTCACCCAGCCCGACGACGGCCACGGGCATCGCTACGATCTGCACGTTGCGAGTGTGTAGTTCCTGCATCAGTGTTGGATCGCCGATGGAGTCGGGAGGCAGCACTGTGTTGAACTGTTCGACCAGTGTGCCGGTCATCCCTTCGGGTATTTCGTCGGGGATCAGCTTCCAGCGACCGGTGAGAATTTCACCGTGGAACGTGACCACGGCGATACGGTCTTTCTGCAGTTGTTTGTAGAAGAACGAGTAGGGAACAGTGTTGCCGTAGTTGGTGGGCGAGCTGGTCCATGCGAAGATTGACACGAGCACTGCGGCAACCAGAAGCACCAGCGTCATGGAGCTGAAGTTGACCCTGCGAGGATCGCCACTGGGAGGGCCAGCGGGCTTCTGAGGGCTGGAATTGCCGGGCTTACCAGAGGAATCACTCATGAATCGGACGTTCTGATGAACTGATAGTAGATGAATGGGATTTCCGCAGCAGGTTATCCGCAAACGGAGAGTCCCGCAATTGAACCCACTGTTCAATACCGTATCCGGCAGGCACCGATTTCCAGGTGGGAACGGGGCTGTGGCGGAGCGGTTCCGGAAAATCGGAGTGCGTCGACGGCGAGGAACAACGGCGGGTTTTGTGTCCCCGACTGGTTATGATTTGGGGGGGGCAGCCGGGTTGTTTCAGGGGATTGGGGCAGGCTGGGGGCAGGCATGGGTGGTCACAGAATCAGGCTGGCGGGACCGTGGCAGTATCGACTGTCTGGTGCGGCGGGGGAAGTTCGCACGGTGCGTCTGCCGCTGGTGGTTGACACGACCGGGGACAGTCTGCATCGCGGATTTCACGCGCCGTCGGGGCTTGCGGGTGAAAGTGAGCTGCTGGTGGTTTTTCGGGCTGTCGGTGCGTTTGAGGTGCGGCTGAATGGGACGCTGCTGGCTGAACACGGTTCGTCGGTCGGTGAGTGTGCGGTGGCGGATGAGTCAGAGCACGAGCGAAGTTGCGGGATTCCTGGAACCGCTTTGAAATCGTTCAACGAATTGGAGTTTACGGCAGGAAGTTGTGGGGGCGAGGTGTGTCGTCTGGAGGAGGTCTGGCTGCTGATTCTGGAGTCTGAGTGAAGGAGTGATCGGCTGGCGGGGGTGTGAAATCGCGACCGGGGGAGTGACTCTGAGCACGGCGAGTGCTAGAATCCGGTCAGTGACAACGCTGGAGATTGACAGCAGCAGGAAGACTGGCAGAAGTTATGTATACACTGAAAATGGCTCGACGCATGCTTCTGGAGACGGACAAGCGTCTGTTGTGGAAGCTGGTCTGGAACCTTGGCGTGCGTGGTTCGATGTCTGTGCTGCGGCATCGGTCGCGGATGAAGAAGGGCGTCTTTTTTCCGCCGTTTCTGTATGTGTCGATCATCAACAGCTGCAACCTGCGTTGTCAGGGCTGCTGGGTCGATGTGGCTCACAAACAGGCCACGATTGATCTGGCGGCGATGAATCGTCTGATCAGCGAGGCGCGGGCGCAGGGGAATTCGTTCTTCGGTCTGGTGGGTGGTGAGCCCTTCATGCATCCGGAGATTCTGGACATCGTTGAGGCTCATCCGGACTGTTATTTTCAGGTTTTCACGAACGGTCACTTTATCACAGATGAAGTGGCGGCTCGACTGCATCGAGCGGGCAATGTGACTCCTTTGATCAGTGTGGAGGGGAACGAGATCATCAGTGACGAGCGTCGTGGTCGCAGTGGCGTGTACAGCAAGACGCTGCAGGGGATTCAGAACTGTCTGAAGCACCGAGTGATGACGGGGGTCTGTACCAGCCTCGCGAAGTCCAACATTGATGATCTGCTGACTGAGCGGTGGGTGGACCGGCTGATTGAGATGGGCGTACTGTACACGTGGTTTCATGTCTATCGTCCGATGGGTCCGGATGCGACGACTGAGTTGTGTCTGACCCCTGAGCAGCAGCGACGTGCTCGACAGTTTGTCGTGGACATGCGGGCGAAGAAGCCCATTGTGATAATTGATGCGTATTATGACGGTGAGGGGCGAGCGTTGTGTCCAGCGGCCAACGGCATCAGTCATCACATCAATCCGTGGGGTGATATTGAGCCCTGTCCGATCGTGCAGTTTTCGCGTGAATCCATTCATTCCGGGGCGGATTCGCGGTCCTTGTACCAGAAATTTACGGAGTCCGAGTTTCTTGACGGATTTCGTCGGCTGTCCCAGCAGACGACTCGGGGCTGCATTGTTCTTGAGCGTCCGGATCTGCTGGAGCAATTGGTGGTGCAGCACAGTGCGAAGGATTCCACAGCGCGGGGGACCGCTCTGAATGAGCTGCGTGCGATGGTGCCGAGAACTTCGCAGTATCATCCGGGGCACGAAATACCGGAAAAGAATCTGTACTACCGGCTGGCGAAGAAGTTTCTGTTCAATGATTTCGGGGTGTATGAAGGACATGATCATCGTCAGACTGCGGCACCGTATCTGGGGGCATCGAGTGCTGTTGCCGGTGCGTCTCAGGGTGGATGTTGTGGCGAGCAGTATGTGCAGTTGAAAACTGACTGACCGCCGATCTGGCACAGGATGAGTGGCGGGGACAGGCGCAGGCTGGATGTGGATTGGGGTTTTGTGAGATGTGTGTTTGACGCAGGGAAGATGCCGGGTGGGAATCCGCGATTTCTCTGCGGCATGGATGTTTGTGCTGAGAGGGCTGGCAGGGAGGCGACGCGTGCGGACACTGGTCGGATTGACAACTCTGCTGGCAGTTCTGGGCAGTGTCCATTCCGTGGTCGTCGCGCAGCAGGTGGCTGCGGATGATCAGGATGATGGTTCGGCGAGGATTGAGTTAATTGACGGCGAACCGGTGCGGGAGTTGTTGTCGGCGGGAGCGGCAACGCGACGTCCGGAGGTCCTGGAGGACGCTGGCCTGAATGACGTGGCGGTGGCCGGTCGATACTGCTGGGCCGTGGGCGAACGCGGGGTCGTATGTTTGTCAAAGGACGATGGTCGCACATGGTTAACTCGTGCCCTGCCCTTTGACTGTCGCCTGACCAGTGTGTGTTTTCTGACGAATCGTCGTGGCTGGATCGGTGGGATTCAGGCAGGTCGAGGGGGGGCGTGCGGGGCCGTCCTGTTGTCTACAGACGATGGTGGTCAGACGTGGCGTGATCTGTCAGGGACTGACGGTGATTTGCCCGGTATTCTGCAGTTGCAGTTTTTCGGTCTTGAGGATGCGATTGCGGTCACGCTTCCGGCGGCAGACCAGCGGGGAGCCGCATTGTTTCGCACGCAGGACGGTGGTGTATCGTGGGAGCCTGTGTCGACCGACCGTGCTCAAAGTTTATGGCTGGGGGCTGGATTCTGGGCTGCGGATGCGGGAGTCGTTGCGGGACTGCGACAGGGGTTGGGTGTACTGACGGGGAGTGAGGCGATCGTACTGCAGCAGGCTGCGGGTGGTCTGCGAAGTCTGCGTGCCGTATCGACAGACGGCGATCAGTCCGGATGGGTTGGTGGTGATGGGGCTTCGCTGTTGCAGACGGAGGATTCCGGGGTTTCGTGGCAGCCTCCGGCTGGCGACCTGCCTGTGGAATTGCGGGATCTGTTTGATATTCGTGCGATCTGTCATCGTGGTGAGGTGGTGGTTGCTGCGGGTGATCCCGCTCAGGTACTGCTGTATTCAGATGACGCTGGCGGATCGTGGCAGCAGTATGAATTACCAGCTGCTGGTCGCATTCAGCGGATTCGTCGTTGCGGTTCGCAGGGATTTCTGGCTGTTGGCAGTTTTGGTCAGGTGCTGCGTTCAGAGAATGGCCGGGATTGGTCCTGTGTGCGGGGCAATGGTCGCCATGCCGCAGTGCTTTCGGTGGGTGGGACCGGGCTGCAGCCCCAGTCGCTGATGCTGGCTCGACTGTCGGCTGACGGTGGGCTGCGGAGTGCGGTTTGGCAGGCGGTGTCGGTGGAGCCCACGGCGGGTGTGGCTGCACTGTTCCAGGAGTCAGAGTGGCAGGGGCCGGCCGCAACGACAGGGCTGGGGGGCAGTGACTATTGCGTGGACTGGCACCTGCTGGTGTCTGACGGCGGTGCGGGTCTGACCGAGGAGCGACTGCTTGAGAACCTGAATCGACAGACGGATGGTCGAGCGGAGGAGCTTCTGACCCTGCGGCTGGCACGGCAGATTCGATGCTATTGTCCGACAGTGGTGGTGATTGAGTCTGCTGGTGAGACAGACGGTTTATGTGCGGTGCTGCAGAGGCTGATGCCGGCGGCTGTGGGATTGGCAGCCGACGGCGATGATGCGCGACTGTCCGGGGTGATTTCTGATGGCTGGCAGGTGCAGCGGGTTCTGGTGAGACGTCCGGGGGGCCGAGGGACTTCACTGCTGTTTTCTGCGGCCGATCTGTTGCGGAGTGAAGGGACTACGGCCGGTCTGCTGGCACAGGCTGCACTGGATCTGTGGCCGGGTTCAGAGATGGGATTGCAGGCGACATCAGAAGCTGGGGATCAGGCGGTGTATGATGTGCTGCTGAACAGCACTGGAGAGGCTGGGATTCGATCCGCGTTTGATGGTCTTGAGGAGTCGCTGACGACAGCTGTAAAGCGAGCGCGATTGATGCTGGATCGTGAGTCGTTGCAGCAGGCTGCGATGACGATCAGGGACTGGCGGGTGGAGTCGGGCGTGCTGACGGGGGCGGCTGGTGCTGAGCAGTCTGCCGAATCGTTTGTGGCCAGTCTGGAGCAGGCGGGGGAGGGGCTGCCGACAGCACTGGCGAAACAGCAGCTGCGTGAAGCGGCTCGTGCGGCACTGGGACGCGGCAATCTGGAAGGCTGGCTGGCGATTCAGCAGGAACTGATTCGCAGATTTCCCGGAACAGCGGAAGCGTGGACTGCATTAGAGGGGTTGCTGCTGGTGTATGGATCGGCGGAGTTGGAGGTAGTGCGTCGCGGTGCGACGCAGGACAGCAGTGCGGAGGAACTGAGGGGGCGAGACCCCGGGGAATTTCCTGGAGGAACGATAGTGCAGCCTGTGATACAGCCAGCGGCTGCCTCGGGGTTTGGCGGTCAGCGTACGCGGCAGCGCGAGGCTTTGCGGGAACTGTGGGATGCCAATGAACGAACGGCGTGGCGTCTGTTGACGGAAGTATCGGGTGGGCGTGCTGAGGCTGGGTTATCACCGGCTGCTGTGCTGCGGCATGCGATTACTCTGAGGCGTCAGGAACAATTTGGTAAGGCGACCAGTCTGCTGGCGGGATTATCCGTGCGTGACGACGACTGGGGAGTCTGGGCGCAATCTGAACAGCGGCTGACTCAGGGGCTGAAGTCTGAGTGTTTTCGCGAGGTGCTGCTGCGGCAGGCTGCCACGGTGCCAGTGCTTGATGGCAGACTGACCGATCCGATCTGGGAGGAGGCAGAAGAGGTCAGGCTGGTGGCAGTCGAGGGGGATCAGTCGGTTGACGACAGTCTGTGTCTGCTGGCGTGGGATGATCGTTATCTTTATGTTTCGGTGCGAGTTCCGCGGGTAGCGGGCGAGCGGGCTTCTGAGCCGGCCGAGAATCGTTACTACGACGAATCGCACGCGGGGCGTGATCGTGTGGAGATCAATATCGACGTGGATCGTGACCGGTCAACTCAGTTCAGTCTCAGCATTGATGAAAGCGGTCGTACGTCAGACCGTTGCTGGTTGATTGACCGCTGGAACCCGCGGTGGTTTGTGGCGGTCGATCAGGACAATGCTGCGTGGCGTCTGGAAATGGCAATTCCTCTGCAGGAACTGCATACAGGGGGCGTTAACGCCGGCACCTTATGGAACATCGGGATTCGCAGGCTGCTGCCTGGAATCATTGAGCAGCGGACGCAGTCGGTGGATGCAGAAGCCAACGCGGGTCCGTTGCTTGTCAGGTTTGCACGAGAGCGCTGACGTTGCAGTTGGTTCCTGAGTCGCTGCAGCGATCAGGGTTGCTGAGCGGGCACTGGTTGCACTCGAATCAGCCGAGCCACCGGTTTCTTCAGATCGATCACAATGGGTTGTGGTGTCTGAGCGACTGCCTGATTGCCGGCCTGGTCACGAGCGGTGAGTCGGAAGAAGACGGCTGGTGGCATTCCGGGCCGCAGAGCCATTTCGTAACCATTGCGGTTCGGTTGCCAGTCAAAGGCTGCGGTCCATGGTCCGGTTGCTGCCGCAGCGTATTCAAGGCGAACAGAATTCTGAGCGGGATGCGTTTCGCGAATGCGCCAGGCAAAACTGACTGATCCAGCACCGGCGGTGCGTACGATCGGCTGAGCCATTTCGATGGCTGGTGCGGTCTGATCAACGGTGACGATGATTTCGGGTTCAGTACCGGGTTGAGGAGGAATGTCGGCGACGCCCACTCCATTGCGTACTCGCACGGCAAAGCCGAAGGTTCCTTCGGCCATGGTATCCACTGAGAATGGGCTGCGACGGTCACTGTCATTGCCGTAGCGAAACCACTGTTTGCCGTTGTCTTCAGTGACGAACAGATCGACGGCACTGATGCCGGAAGGGCCAACATCATCAACCTGATACTCTAACTCGAAAATTCGATTGTTGACCATCAGGGTCGCTGGTCCCTCGTTGCCGTAGTCAGCGTCGGTTGGTTGTGGTGGAGTGACTGGCGGACGAGCGACTTCCTCGGCCATGGCAGGTGCTGCCGGGGGCGTCTCGTTGACATCAATCGGGGGCTGCGGTTGGCGATTTGGAACCGGTGAGGGCTGCGGTGGGCGTCTGACAGGGGCCGGTTGCGGTTCGGGAACTGGTTCCGGATCTGGCTCAGGTCTGGAGGTTGGTTCGGGTTCCGGTGTTGGATTTTCTTCCGTGGCAGGTCCTTCGTCAGGACCGCCTCGTTCTTCGTTCATTTCGGCGTCGGGCGACATTGTGTCGGGGCCTTCTGCCGGAGCGTCGTAGTCGCTTTCAAGTTTTCGTCGGGCTTCCCCTTTGTTTCCAGCGGAATCCACGATGGATGCTCGCACCTGGACGGCACCGCTGCGAGGAAACGGGACAGTGGTGGTGCCGGAAAGTGCCGGATCGATTTTGAGGCGTCGTCGAACACCGCTGCTGACGTCCGTGACTTCAATCATCAGTGATTCAGCGACAGCGCCGGCGTCATCCGTTGACCATTTGATCGTCAGAATGCGGGGATCTTCCTCCAGCAGTTCCAGTTTGACGATGGGTTCCGACCTGTCGACTCGAATTTCCAGTTCGGGTGGACTGCCTTCGATGGGGGCCAGCAGCATTCCGTTTGCGTCGGTCATGCGAATAGCGAAGGAGTAGATGCCATCGCGGGGCGTCGAGAAGACGAAGGCTCCTTTGCTGGCGGGGGCTGTCTGCTCTCGTTCCCACGTCTGGCCACCGTTCTGTGATTTGTAGAGAATTGCCTGACAGTTGGGATCCTGCCCGGATTCCTCATCCACTTCAAACGGGATCTCGAAGCGATAGGCGTTTGTGATCAGACGCTGGATTTCATCGGCTGCAGCGACAGGTGAAACCGGTGTCGCTGCCAGCAGCAGGACGGCAGTCAGAGGCTTGCGACAGAAGACCTTCTGCCAGAGTGCTGGTGATTTCACAATGACATCCTCCGCGGGACTTCCAGTCCGAAAGCCGTGTGAAGTGGCAGCCGGACTCAGCATTCAACGGGCCCTGAGCGATTTTTAGTCTGACTCCGGAACCCCGGTCAAGCGCGCAGTAATTCTGGCGCAGTGATCCCTGAGTCGAATATCGGGAGGATTGAGAAAGGGACTTCAGGCGATCGCGAGGATTATGCTGATCGGGAGAGTATTTACGTTTGGGGGGACAAAAAAACAGTCCCCCGAAGCCATGGGAGGTTTCGGGGGACTGCGGTGTTTGAGGGGTTTTGCGGGAGTGCAGTTGGCACGGACCCGGTTATCCCGCATCGGCACGGCGGCCTCAGTGGCAGCAGGCCTTTTGGGCATGTCGAGCGCGGTCATTGCAGCAAGGCGCTGGTTTCCACACCTTGCACTCCACTTCCTTCTCGACCATGTGGCACACCTGGACTTCAACTTCCTTATGTTCCACCTTGTGGGTGCAGACGGGCACGGTGCAGGTTTCTTCCACCGGGACCATTTTGCTGACAAGGACCTTGTGTGTTCGAGTTTCCGGTTTGCAGACCGTGACCTGACACTTTTCAACCACTTCTTCTTCGACGTATTCGGTCACCTGCACCTTGCAGGTGCGAGTTTCAGGTTTGCAGACGGTGACAGTGTACTTGCAGGGCACAGTCTTCTGGACGTACTCGGTGTGCTGCACCATGCGGGTGCGAGTTTCGGGTTTGCACACGGTGACAGTGTGCTTTTCCCTGACTTCTTCTTTGACCTGCTTTGTGACGCACACCTTGCGGGAACGGGTTTCCGGCTTACAGACGGTCACGTTCCAGGTGTACTGCTCTTCCTTCGTCTGACATTCGTACGTGCAGTACTCCACTTCGGTTTCCACAAGCTTCGGGACCCAGACGCGGCATTTGCGGGTGACCTTGCGGCAGGGGCCGCAGGCAACTTCCACGCAGCGTTCTTCCCAATGACCTTCATCCCGGCAGACTTTGCGAGTCTTTTTGACGGGGACCATCTGGCGGACTGTGCGTGTTCCCATGCGCTGTTCCTGAGTGGGCACGAGGACGGTATAGGATTCTTCGTGCTCTTCCACGACCGGTTTGCACACGATGCGAGTACTTTCGCGTTCTTCGGTGGTGGGAACCATCACGGTGTAGGACTCTTCAACTTCCTTTGTGACAGCCTCGCAGACGGTTTTTGTGCTTTCGCGTTCTTCCTGCACGGGGACCATGACTTCGTAGGAGCGTTCAACTTCTCGAACCACGGGTTTGCAGACTTTGCGACGGATTTCCTTTTCCTCGATCACAGGCACCATGACGGTGCAGGACTGTTCCACTTCTTCGGTGACGCACTTATGGACTGTGCGAGTCACCTGGCGGTGTTCGACGACCGGGGTGCACACTTCCACAACGCGCTTTTCGATCTTCATTTCCGGAACGCAGATTTTCTGCTTTACGGTTTCCCATGTACCGTTGCAGGGAGCAGCCACTGGTGCGCATCCCGTGCTGCAGGGGGCTGAGCAGCAATGGCTGGTTTTTCTGCCAAAGCAGCCGCCGGCTTCGGCTGATGCTGTCAGCGAGCAGGCAAGGACGAGAGCGAGGACGAAACGCATGCAGTAATACTCCTTCAGGTCCGAATGAAAGGCATCCGTGGCTGCAGGGCCCAACCGTGGGACCATACCGAGCAGTTTTGGGTGATGCCGATCAGGTTTTGATCATTCAGGTGATGCACAATGGAATGCTGAAGGCCTGGCAAAGATTGGTTAGCGGTGTGTCAGCCGTAGGGTGAGTCCCGTGGTGTGCGGTCCCGACCGTGGCTGATATTTCCGGTGTATCTTTGCGAAGTTCCTTGATTTGTGCATTCTGTGTTTTGTGTTCACGTGTTGTAGTCTACTTATTTTAACTCAGGATTGCAGCGACTGCGATGAAAATGTGTGTTTTGGGATACGTGTATTTTTGGACAGTATTTTTATTGGAGTGGGTGGAGTGGGCAGGTAGGAAAAGCCTGCGGATTGCGGGTGCTGTTTTTCTCCAATTCTGGATTCACGAAAGCGGTATGCTTTGTTGCAGGAGTCAGGCGGTTTAGACTGTGGGGTCAGTTTTGTCGCTGGCTTGCGGGCTGGCAGAGTGAGCGAGCGGAGAATACGGGCGATGCGTTTTTGTCTGGTTGATCGAGTACTTTCAGTGGTGCCTGGCGAGTCGATTGAGACGGTGAAGCAGGTTTCGCTGGCTGAGGAGTATCTGCAGGATCACTTTCCGGGTTTTGCGGTTTTCCCGGGTGTCCTGATGGTGGAGTGCATGGTGCAGAGCTGTGCGTGGCTATCTCGCGTGACGGATGAGTTTGCGTACAGCACTGTCTTACTGAAGCAGGCACGAGCTGTTCGCTTCAACAATTTTCTGAAGCCTGGTGAAGCGCTGCATGTTTCTGCGACACTGAAGTCATCGGGCGTGGGTGAGAGTGAGTTTCAGGTGTCGGGTACTGTGAATGGTCAGTCAGCGGTCAGTGGTCGTCTGTTATTGTTGAAGCAGAATCTGTCGGACCGGAATCCTCAGTTGTCTGACAACGACGAGCGATTGAAGTCGGCGATGCGGGAGCTGTGGGGTCAATTGTGGGTTCCTGCTCCGACTGTGAGTTGAGTGAGCGTGGGTTTTGAGATCAACGGTTTAGAGATGAGTGACGTTGTTTTGTGGCGATTGCCGGCAGTGGTTGTCGGGTGGATTTTGAGCAGGCAGATGGAAGGGCGCGGGCGATGACGGTTTCTGGACGGACGGCATTGGTGACTGGTGGCAGTCGTGGCATTGGTCGGGCGATTGTGGAATCGCTGGCTCGTGGCGGCGCAAAGGTTGCGTTTGTATACAACTCGAACGCCAGTGCAGCGGAGGCTGTGGCGGCTGCGTTGCAGGCAGAGGGCCACGAGGTGTGGGCGATACAGGCGGATGTGCGTTCGAAGCCAGCGGCTGACAAGGTCGTTGCAGATGTGGTGGAGAAGTGGGGTCGTCTGGACATTCTTGTGAACAATGCGGGGATCATTCGTGATGGTTTGCTGGCCATGATGGATGCTCAGCAGTGGCAGGACGTGATCGACACGAATCTGACAAGCGTGTTCAACTTCTGTCAGGCAGCGACTCGCCAGATGATGTCTCAGCGTTATGGTCGGATCATCAACATGTCGAGTGTGGCTGCGGATGTTTCGAATCCGGGTCAGGCGAATTACGCTGCCAGCAAGGGTGGTGTCGAAGGGTTTACTCGTTGCATCGCCACCGAGTTGGCTCGCCGTGGCGTGACTGCAAATGCAGTGGCTCCGGGTTTCATTGAGACGGACATGACGGTGGCGGTGGTGAACGCTGCTGGTGACGAGATTAAGAAGAAGATTCCGGTGCGGCGTTTGGGTCGACCAGACGACATCGCGGGTGCTGTCATGTTTTTTGCTGCTGACGAATCATCGTATGTGACGGGTCAGGTGTTGAAGGTGGACGGTGGATTAACGTTAGGCGGTTTGTGACAAGGGTTGGTGGTCTGGGGGGAAGGGGTCCACTTTTTCTCTCTTTCTGAGTCTCGGGTTTGGGGAACCTTCCCGATTTTGGGGACTTTTTCTGCCAAAATGGCAGAGATTAGTGTTGCTGGTGGATTGCTGGGCAGGAATGTCTGGAAGTCGGTGGCTTTTCCGGCAACAATAGGAGATTCAGAGTTGAGCCGGCCAGGGGAGGCTGGTTCAGCTTTGGAGGCTGCAACATCTTCTGGCTGTTGTGGCGAATTCTCTGGTGTGTTTGCACTGGATGAATCTGGGTGCTTGTTCTGAATCACGTTGCCGATTCGG
>CAIOKE010000203.1 GCA_903858815.1 uncultured Planctomycetaceae bacterium
CACCCCGGGACCACCGAGCACCAGCTCGGTCCACACCACCACACACCCCGGGACCACCGAGCACCAGCTCGGTACACTAACCCAACCTCCTGAGGTTCGGCAGGAGCCTCACACTCCCAGGAGCCACTGCGCCTGCACTGACAACGCCCCTCTACGCCGCACGAAATGGACGAGCATTCGCAGCCCACTGGATCCACGCCGTGACCGTCGACAGATCAGGCTCACCAGCCGTCTTCAACAGCTTCTGACCCTCGGCGGATTCCGACAGCGGACGGACACTCAACAACACCTGCTCCGGACCACGTTCCGACAGGGCCTCCGGAGTCAGAATGCCACAAGCCACCAGAATCTGCGAATCCACTGCTCGCAACTCCGGTATCTGACACATCAGACGCGCCTGCGCCTGCCACTGGCGCACAATCGCTGCCGTAATCCGCCGCGAATTCAGCTTCTCAGACACACGCTCCGGAGTCATGCTGAGGAATTCTTCCACCGTCCGCAACCCCGCCGCCTGTAACAGCTCGGCCGTTCGCGGGCCAATCGAAGGAGCACTCGCAACACTGCTGGTGCGACTCAGGAAAAATCGCATGCCCCCGACTCGCTCTGCCACCTGCGCACCACCCTCGGACTCCGGCAGCTCCACACGATGCTCCGCTGCCAGCTGCTGCCTTCGAGCTGTTCGCTTCGCCCGACGTGTCTCGGTTGCGGCATCCACCTCAACCTTCCGCCGCCGCTTCTTCGCGACAGGCTTCACTGCAGACTTCGCACCCGCTTCACTCACCACCGCAGGCTCTCCCCGGGTCGCTGCAGGTCGCACGACGGCCGCGCGCACCGCAGACTTCACACTCGTCCGCGCACCAAAACGGGAACGAGTCTGAAAGACATCCTCCAAAGAACGCAGAAACTGACCAAAACGCGCCCAATTCAAAGCCTGCTGCCGATCAATCAGGCGACCCGCTCGACGAAATCGAGCCCCCGACTCAGATCGCTGGAAACGCGTCACTCGCTCATACACCGTCTCTGGTCGCAGTCGCGAAAGCTCCTCAGCAGTATGAATCCCCGCCGCAAACAACAACGCCGCATCGCCTCGCCGCAGCAATGGCACACGCGCTGCCAGCTCAGCCTGACCCCACAATGCCTGCAACCGCTCAACCGGTACCACAAAGCCCTTCAGTCGTGCCAGTTCCTCCAGCTGCGGAATCGTACGCGTCAGCAGATCTCGCACCGTTAATACACCCGCAGTCCGCAAAGCCTCCAGCTCGCCAAGACTGATCCCGGCAAGATCCTCTATCCCATGATCCGCCTCCAGATAAAACAACCAGTTCGAAGCATGAGGATCATGCGACTCTGCTGACTGTGGCAGCAACACCAGCTCCGAATCAGCCACCGCAGCAGACAACGGCTCCTCTGCAACCGACTCCGCTTCCTCGCCCACATGCAGTTGCAGCAATGGTGCGGCCACCGCTGCCAACGGTTCCTCCACGGAAATGACCGGCGATTCCGGCACCACACTCGACTCAGGCTCAGACTCAGGCTCAGGCGGCAATTGCTCCACAACCATCGCTGGGAAGGGTCGGACCTCCAGCCAGCGTCCCTGCTGATCCGGCAGATCACAGCTTTCCGCCAGAACCAGTATCTGCTGGCCAGCCGCTGCAAATGACTCAAGCACCGCTGCCGTCCCCGCAGACCACGATTCCCCGGCATGCAGATGCACACCATCCAGAATCAACGGCACATTCGCACCTCGCAGCTGCAGCAGAGATAGTCGCAGAACCAGACCAACCAGATCCTGTACGGCTGCGTCCAGCTCATGGAGTGAAACGGCCGCAGGTTCACCACCAGGTGACACCAGCAACCCACCATCCACTGCCCAGCTCAGATCACGAACTTCACCACCCGTCGCTCGCCGCAACGCCGCACCAGCTGTCTCCAGCAGACTGTATACCGGACGCTCTGACAACGCTGCCAGCAGCTCACACACTGTCTCCTCAGCCTGATCCAGCTGACGCCTCTGCTCCTCCAGTTGCGTTGTCTCCGCCTCCAGCTCCGCAATCGTCGCTCGCAGCTGATCCAGCGTCTCCAGAGTCAGTGCCGGCTGCAGATCACCCCGCAGACACTCCAGACTCTGCTCCACAGTCGCCAGCTCGGCCTGCAGCTGCTGCAGTTCGCTGCTGCAGCAATCCCGCTCACTCTCGGCAGTCGACATTGCCGCACGCAGCTCCGTATCGGCCAGCAGACGCAAAGACTCGTCCGCCGGTACCGCCTCGCCGGCAGACTCATGCAGCCTTCTCAACTCCGCCTGCAGTAGCTCCGTAACAGCCAGCCCCTGCTCCAGACACTGCTGCATCAGGGCAGCACGCTGACTCAGCAGATTGTCGGGCGACACCTCAGTCGCAGACTGCAGCAACTGCAGCGCTGCACCCGCCAGCTGACCGGATTCCTGACGACGACAGACCGCCAGTTCCCGAGCCATCAGCGCCGTGATCGCCTTCCACTGCCCCAGCGACTCCGCAGTCTCCTCAGCCGTAGCGGCAGTGTCACGTCGAATACGCAGACGCTGCACCGACTCAAGCTGACGTACCCGCTCCTGCAAACCCGCCAACCGCAACTCGAAAGTCGCCAGCCGAGGCAACAGCACAGCACGCTGCTGCTCCAGTGCACGAATCCGCGCTGCCAGTGATTCCGCCGGTTTCCGCAACGCCGCGATGCGACCCTGCAGCTCGCCCTGCTGACGACGCAGTTCCGATATGCGATGAATCAAACCACCAGATAAGCCATTCCCGTCCCGCTCAGTACGAATCCGCTCCAGACCCTCTTCCGCCTGACGCCGCTCCGACTCCAGAGTCAATCGCTGGTCACTCTCACGACACAGCTTCAGCAACAACTCAAAACGACCCGACTCCGCCAGACCCGGACTGCAGATCTCACGAAATACGGTTTCATCAACCCAGCTCGGCAGAACCCCCGCAACAGCTGAATCCTGCAGCGACAACAGCTCACCAGACTGCAGCTCAATCTCGCCCGCAGCAAAGGCTCCAGACTGACTGCCATGCCAGAAACCTGAGTGCGATTCTGCCGATCGCGGCCGGAATACCTGCCGCAGAAACGCCACAAAGTCCCGCCGCTCCGCCGCTGAAACAGAATGCAGCACCGTCGCTCCACGCGACAGACACTCCACAACTCGACCGGAAAGCCCACCGTACTCTTGAATTCTCACTGCCTGCAGATACATCGCTGAAGATCCTTCTTCGCTGACTCGCTCTTTCGAATACTCAGGCCGCCGGCCAGAGCACCCTCAGTGTTTCCGCTACCTCACTGCCAGTCCCCAGCGGCAGACCCTGCATCGGATGACAGGCAGATTCCACCGACTGTCGCCGCAAATGACGTCGCTGAACAGCCTCTGAAAACTCCCGACTCAGGACGCTCACACCAGCCGACAAAGACAACTCACTGCGATCCGAAAATCGAATTCGCGCTGGCCACGCACCCGCATGACCAGCACACAGACCAGCACGCAGATCACGCAGTAACTCCACCTCACGCAGACGCGAACCACTCAGACTGTCCGCACACAGACGACCGTCAATCTCCCACTCCACCACAGTCGTTCCACGCAGACCCGCAAGACCTCGACTCGCTGACAGCAGGAGTTGCAGTAACTGCTCAGGAGTCGTCCCGTCAGGACAATTCAGCTGCTCGCGCACAAACCGCAGCACCTGCACCGCACTGTGCCACACGGCAACTGCCCCCTGCTGCAGATCCGCCTCACACACCAGACAGCCACCACCCGATTCCAGCGCCGACAGCGGCTGCAGCCAGCCACATTCCGCCGCACCCTCAACCCCGCTCAGACCCGCTTCAGTCGCCTCGAAACTGCAGACACCCGCCGGAACACGCCCCGCAGCCACCTGCAAACGCATCCCCTCAGCTGCTGAGCTCACCAGTAATCGCTCACCACGACGCATCACCAACGCGTCCGAAAGACCCAGTTCCACCGCCTCTGACGCATCTGCACCCGCCAGCACCAGCCGCACACCAGCCTGCCGCAGACGCTCATACTGACACGCCAGCCAGTTCACCGCAGGCCGCAAATCTTCAGCTCGCTCTGTCAACCGGCCCGCCACATACACAAACTGACAGCCACCAGCCAACGCCGCATCAAAGAACTGAACCACCGACTGCCGAACAGCGGAGGAAGCGATTCGTCTGAGCCACTCCGGGCTGTCAGTCAGTCCCATAATCGGACTGCCCAGACGCAACGCCCCGGTATGCACAAACCGCACCAACGACATTCCAGGCCTCCCTGCCACGGTACTTGCTGAAACTCAACCCTGCAGACGCCTTTCTGCAGCTGAATCCTGAAATCTAAGCAATTCCGCGCAACGGCTCCAGACCAAATCAGCAGAAACTGCCGGAGCCGGAATCCACTGACCAATCCACGCACACCGCCAGCCCTCAACTGACCGGCAGGAGCTCTGAAATCGGATCCCCAAATGGCAGAATCGGCATCGGACGGCCACTGTAGTCGGGAAACGATTGAGTCCAGTCAATGCCCAGATGACGATACACCGTCGCCCACAGGTCATTCGGAGTCAACGGACGCTCCTTCGGCTCCTCACCCTTCGAATTCGTACTGCCAATCACCTGACCCGTTCGCATCCCACCACCAGCCACCAGCATCGACATCGCCTGCGGCCAGTGATCACGACCCGGTTGCATCACCCCCGTCTGACTGCCCAGCGTCGAATTGATTCGCGGAGTCCGACCAAATTCCCCTGTCACCACCAGCAGCACTCGTTTGTCCAGACCGCGAGCATACAGGTCCTCAACCAACGCCGTCACCGCCTGGTCGTAAATCGGAAACCGCACCAACGCATCATCGAACAGATGACAGTTGACCGCATGCGAATCCCAGTTGTAGGTGCCGTTCTTCAACCACGGCACTCCCGACTGATACGGATTCTCCATCACCATCGTCACAAAACTGCAGCCCGCTTCCACCAGACGACGAGCCAGCAATGCCCGCTGCCCCCAGCAATGACGCCCATAACGATCCCGCAGCTCCGCCGGCTCCTGAGTCAGATCAAAGGCCGTGCGAGCCGCATCACTGGTCAGCATCGAAACCGCCTGACGATTGAACTGATCCATCGCCTGCATCACACCACTCTCATCGATCCCCCGCCGCAGCCGATCAAAACCCTGCAACAGCTGCACCCGATCCTCCAGACGACTGGATGCCACCTTGTCCACCGACAGATTCTTAACCGTGAATCCCGCCTCTCCAGGGTCACCCGGCACGTTGAATGGAACATACGAAGGCCCCAGCCACGCCGCGCCAAAACTGTAAACGTCCACGCCCGCTCGGCCCGGTTCTGTTCCCGAAATGTAATTCGGCAGACCCGTCACCACTCGCTCACGACACCGCGACACAATCGAACCGACCGCCGGAGCATCATTCACGAAACCCGTCGGCGTCGCCGGTAAACGGCCCGTCAGAAATCGCTTGTGACCTCCACCATGGTCAGCAAACTCATGCGCCACAGAACGAATAATGTTGTACCGGTCCGCACACTTCGCATGCAAAGGCAACAACTCGCAGACGTCCAGTCCGGACACGTTGGTCGCAATCGGAGAAAACAAACCACGATACTCCGCCGGAGCCTCCGGCTTCATATCGTACATCTCCATATGCGGAGGACCCCCAGGCAGCCAGATAAAAATCACCGCCGTCTCAGCAGCACCCGCACCAACCCCGGATCCCGCCGCCGACTGCTCAGCCCGTAACTTCAAAACATCCCCCAGACCCAGCATCCCCAATCCCAGCGATCCCGCCTCCAGAATACTACGCCTGGAAACCGGTCCCGGACACATCGAAGCCGTGATGCAAGACGCCGAACTGCGAGAATGACGCATAACAACGCTCCCTTCTGTCACCCCATCTTCCAGCCAGCACCACGGATTGTCAACGCTCAATCAAGCAACCAATCCAGCCCCCACCTCAACTCTTTCGACACCCAAATCCCCCCGGATGCGGACACTTCACCCCAAACCGCGCAAAAAAAAAACGTCCTCCGGCGATTCCGTCAGACGTGCGGGGAGTGAACTATGGGAAGCTGGGGAGGTCGATCAGGCTGGGTCACCAAATCGACTATTGGCTTATGAGTTCAGCACGTTTGACGAACGTCGGAGGACGCTCAATGCTTCCCAACTGCAGCATATCCTGTGCCAAACAGCAAAAATCAAAAACATCACCACCGCACCCACACGATCCTGCTGGTTAGCGCGATTTTTCACCCATTCACTGGCTTTTTGCGTTCTGTCTGCTAGTGTTTCGGCGCCGACATCCAACTCTTCCTGTTCGACGATCGGCGCCGAAACCAGTTTTTCACGTTGATTTTCGGCGCCGAACTGGAACCCAACCCACAGGCTTTACGGCGCCGAAGGCGTGAGATAAACCGCACACATGAGCGTTATCAGTGGACGATCGCGAATCGCTGGCGGATCCGCAAACGACGGCCGGTGGCTTGTTGCCGCCTTCGTCGGCTGCACCGTCTTCTACTGCGTCGTCACACTCTGGTACGTTGCCACCTTCCCCGATGCCGGACTTCGCTGCCTGCTCCCCGAATCCAGCCGCTCCGGCCCTGGCATCGAAATCCAGGAATACCTCGACGTCTCATGGGTCACCACAGACCCTGCGCCCAAACCCGGCGATCGACTGCTGAAACTGAACGGACAACCCATCCACACCTTTCTTGATTTTGTGCGAGTTCTCCAGGCTCTCCGATTTGCCCAAATTCCACCCGGTGGCCAACTGGCCCCCGGCTCCGATCCCGTCGAACTCAAAGTCCCTCCGCTCGTCGAAGTCTACTCCCGCGACCCAGGCTCACCAGCAGTCCGCCTCGTGGCCGTCGAATACCAGCGCAGTGACGCCACCGCCGGCCCGGACGGACGACGACTGACCCAGATTGCGTTCCTCCCCATCCGACCCGTCACCACACTCGAAATCGGACTCACCATCATCTGGTTCGGCTGCCAGCTCACCATTCTGATGTTTGCCGTCACCTCGTGGTGGTACCGCCCCTACGACCGAGCAGCCCGCGCTTTCTGCCTGATGTCGACCGCCGCCATGGGCGCCTTCGTCCCCGGATTTCACTGGTGGATCCTGCCCGGCAACCCCCTGCTCAACATCCCCTTCATCATCTGCGCATCCATGCTGCCCGCTCTGGTGCTGAATTTCTTCCTCACCTTCCCCCGCGAATTTGAGGGCCTGCGCACATGGCGTCGCGGACAACAGCTGGCCGTCTACGGCCCAGCCACCGTCATCAGCTTCCTCATCGTTCTCACCTACTGGTCCTGCTGGGTCCTGAATGGATCCCTGTCCAGCGGCCCCCTCACGGCTTTTCAGAAACTGGCCATCGTCGCACAGATCATCTGCTATGGCGGTGGCTCTGATCGCATCCCCGTAGAAACATCCCTGCAACTGCTTGAACACCTCCGCATCCTCGCACAGATCGGCATGGGCATCGGCTCCATCTATTTCGCCGTCACCGTCGCACGCCTCTCCTTCAGCCTGTTCCACAGCGACACGCCACGCGAACGCCGGCAGGTTGTCGCCATCCTCGGCGCAGCACTGCTGGCCACACTGCCGATGGGCTACACCGTCTTTCTCGCGTTCTTTCGACCGGTTGATTTTGCCCTTGGGCGAGCTCAGATTCCGATGTTCGTCGCCAGCATGCTGTTTATGGCCGCCTACTCCTACGGCATGCTTCGCGACCGTCTCATGCTCGCGGAAGATGTTGATGACCGCAACCGCCGCTACGTCGGCATGTCACTGCTCGTCTCCGCCGGCTTCGCTGTCCTGATGGCCGCCGGCGGTATGCAGGCCCAGTCATGGAACCTGCCCCTCAGCACTTCCACCACCCAGCAGATCGCACTCTTCCTGATCCTGCTGCTGGCGGCAGGTCTCAGCCTCTGGGTTCGCGATCAGCTGCAATCTGTCGTCGATCGCCGCTTCTTCAGCGAAAAATATCAGCTCGATCGCGCCATGCAGCAACTCAATCGCTCGGCCGCCTACCTCGCTGACCCCTCTGCCATGGCCGAAATGACACTCAAAACCTGCGAAGATGTTACCGGCACGTCATGGTCCGCCATCTACGTTCGCGATGGACAGGGGATCCTTCGACAGATTGGCTCGCGCGGCACCTCAGTCGCGCCGGAAAAACTACCCGCCGAACTGCTGCAGGGCGAATCCTCACCCTCCGCCATTATCCCCCGCCTGCCCTCCGCAAATCGCGAATCCATGGAACCCGTGCAGCGACTGCTGCACGACCTGCGCGCTGAACTGCTGTGCCGTCTCGAAGTCGCAGATGGACTGCACGGCGTCATCCTGCTCGGACGTCGCCGCGATGGACTCGCCTGGTCCGCCGAAGACTTCGCCTTCCTGCAGGCGATGGCCCAGATGAGCGTTCTGGCACTGCACAGCTCACGAGCAAACCAGACCATGGCACGACTCAACGCCGAACTCAAAACCAAAATGGAAAGCATCTCCGAGCAGCAGCGGCAACTCACAGCCCTCCGCGCGGAACTCACCATCCTGCAGCAGGAAGCCGGACAGAACCCCGTACAGCAATCCGATGTGGAACTCGATCGCGAGGGTGTTCGCGGCAGCAGCCCCGCACTCCTCGCTGTACTCTCTCAGGTCCGCAAGGTCGCTCGCAGTGACTCCACTGTCCTCATCCGCGGCGAAAGCGGTACAGGAAAGGAACTGCTGGCGCGAGTCATTCATCGCAACAGCGAACGCGCCGCTGCCAGCCTGATCTGCGTCAACTGCGCCGCACTCTCCTCCTCCCTCCTCGAAAGCGAACTGTTCGGGCACGTCCGCGGAGCTTTCACCGGAGCTCACGCAGATAAACCCGGACGCTTCCTCGCCGCACACGGAGGTACCCTGTTCCTTGACGAAATCGGAGACATCTCCCCGGAAACTCAGGTCAAATTGCTGCGAGTCCTGCAGGAACGACGCTTTGAACCCGTCGGCAGCGATCGCACCATCGATGTGGATGTCCGCGTCGTCGCAGCCACCAATCGCAACCTTGAAGAACTGATCGCCAAAGGCGAATTCCGCGAAGACCTGTTCTATCGACTGAATGTCGTCTCACTCACACTGCCCGCACTCCGCGATCGACACGAAGACCTCGCCGAACTCGTCTTCTACTTCCTCAGTCGCGCCGCTCAGAAAACTCGCAAACAAATTCGACAGATCGAACCCGCAGCCCTCGAGGCCCTGCAGGCTCACCCGTGGCCCGGTAATATCCGCGAACTCGAAAATGTCATCGAACGAGCCGTCGTGCTGGCCGACAGCGACGTCGTCACATTCGCCGATCTCCCCACGGAACTGCGCACCGGCAGCGTCGTCGTTCGACCCGTCAAAGCCTCCGTCCGCACAACCAGTACGACTGCCAGTACCACCACCAGCACCACAAACACCTTCACCGCAGTCGCCCGCAGAGTTGCCCCGGCAGCTGTCGATCAGCAGCTTGAAGAACGCGCCATTCGCGAAGCACTCAGGGCCGCCGGAGGAAATAAAGCGGTGGCCGCTCGCAGCCTGAATCTGCCCCGCAGCACCTTCTTCAGCAAATGCCGACGCTACGGCATCAGCTGATCTGCCGCACCAGCACCAGCACGCAACAGCCAGTCAACCGTCTCCTCCAGACGCAGCCGACGCGATCCCTTCACACACACCAGATCACCGGACCGCAGCACACACCCTAAGACCCCCTGCAACTCGGCATTGTCCGACACCGCGTGCAGCTGACCCCGCAAAAATCCGGCAGCTGCAGCAGCCTCCACACACTCCACCGCAAATTCACCACAAAAAACAGCCACATCCACTGCAGAATCCACCAGAGCTGCCGCCACCTCACGATGCAGACGCCGTCCCTCCGACCCCAGCTCCAGCATATCACCCAGTACCAGAATCCGACGCCCACCAGACCAGTCGCCAAGTGCCCGCAGGCAAGCCAGAGCACTCGCCGGGCTGCAGTTGTAAGTCTCGTCCAGTATTCGCCACGAGCCAGCCGTTAACAGTCGCCCTCGACCACGATCCGGACGAAACCGCTGTAATCCAGCGGCGATCTGTCGAGCTGACAAACCGGCCTCCCGACCCACACTCACCGCCGCCGCTGCACACAACAGCAACTGCTGACCACCCTCATACTCAAACTCGTCCGCCCCACTGCAGAAACGAATCCGCCCACCCGCCACACCACGCAGCTCACACCGCCCGGATCCCTCCGCCTGACTGCCAAAATACACCACCCGCGCACTGGTCGCTCGCGACATTGCACACACTTCCGCCTGATCAGCATTCAGAAAAACACAGCCACTGCCAGGGATCGCTTCAACCAGCTCCTGCTTGGTCGCCTGCACCGCTGACAGGCTGCCAAATGACTCCAGATGACAGGCTGAAACTCGAGTCACCACTCCCCACTCCGGACATGCCAGCCCGCACAAAAATCGAATGTCACCCATACGCCCCGCACCCAGCTCCAGCACAGCTGCACCATGCGACGGACCAAGCTCCAGCAACGTCAGTGGCAGTCCAATCTCATTGTTATAATTCGCCGGACTCTGCAGCACTGACCACTGCTCACCAAGTACCGCATGAATCATCTGGCGAGTCGTCGTTTTACCCACACTTCCAGTCACCCCCACACACAACGCCGCCGACTGCTGCCGATTCCAGCTGGCCAGACGCTGCAGCGCCACCAGGGAATCCCGCACCACGATCACATCAGGCCCGCACACCCCAAAGCCACCGCCCGCACACTCAACATCACGCGGCAATTCATCCGTCAATACTGCTGTCGCTCCACCTGCCGCAGCTGCCGATACAAACTGCACACCATGCCGCCGACGCCCCCGCAACGCAACAAACAGACTCCCCGGCTCCACCCGACCGGAGTCCGTCACGACTCGCTCAATCCGGCCAGCACCCAACCCCGGCACATCGCTCGCAGATGTCCCGCCAAACCAGACTCGCAGCTGCCCCTGCACCCGCTCTGACGCTTCTCTGACAGTACAGGCATACATCCCGGTACTCCGTCGCCAGACTGACCCTAACCCGCCGAAAGTTCCCGTAACAACCGCGCCGTCACTCGCCGATCATCAAAGGCAATCTGACGCTCACCAATCCACTGCGTCTGCTCGTGACCCCGGCCCAGAATCAACACCACATCACCCGCCGTTGCCGATTTCAGAGCCGCTCGAATTGCCGATTCCCGATCCACAATCCGCTGCACCGCCAGCCCCGCCGGAAACCCCGCACAGATCGCTTCAATGATCGCTGCAGGGGATTCACTGCGAGGATTATCCGAAGTCACAAAGACCTCGTCCGCTCCGGACGCCGCTGCCCCCATCAGTGGCCGCTTGTCCCGATCCCGATCACCACCCGCACCAAAAACCACCAGCACACGACCTCGACCAGCCACTCGCGCTGTCTCGATCGCCCGCTCAATCCCATCCGGCGTGTGCGCGTAGTCCACAAAGACCGTAAACCCCGACGCACCCACGATCCGCTCAAATCGGCCCGGTACCGCTACACCCTGCTCCAGACCCTGACGAATCTGCGCGACACTGAATCCCAGTAACTCAGCCAGACCCGCAGCAGCCAGCACGTTCAAGGCATTATGCCGGCCAGGCAAAGTCGTCCGCACAGACAACTCAGACCCCTGCAGACGCAAACTCAACTGCTGACCCTCCAGACCGGCCGATTCAATTCGTACTGATAATGGCCACTGCGGATCAAAACCAAAACCCAGCACCGGAACGCCACACTGCTGCACCGCAGCACGCAGCCGCGGCTCATCAAATCCCGCCAGCAACACCGCTCCCGGCTGCAACAACTCCGCAATCTGCAGCTTCGCCCCCAGATAATTCTCAAATGTCCCGTGATAGTCCAGATGATCGTGAGTCACATTGGTGATCGCCGCTGCCGCCAGTCGCAGCGCCGAACACCGCTGCTGCTTCAGAGCATGACTGCTGATCTCCATCACACAGTCCGATGCTCCCACCTGACGCATCTGACGCAACAGTTGAGCCAGCATGGGAGCATCCGGGGTCGTCAGACCGGCCGGACGAGTCTGCTGGCCGTCATGATACTCCAGAGTCCCAATCAACCCCGTACGCACACCCGCTGCTCGCAGAATTCCCCGCAATAACCACGCCGTCGTCGACTTGCCGTTCGTACCCGTCAATCCACAACACCGCAGATCACGCTCAGGAAAACCCTCCTGAGCCATCGCCAGCCATGACCAGACCTGTCGAGTCGATCGGACGATGGCCTGAGGGACACGCACCTGAGGCAGAACCTGCTCCACCACCAGCGCAGCAGCACCAGCCTCGACTGCCGCAGACGCCCACTGATGACCGTCCGCACGATGACCCCGCAACGCCACAAAGACATCGCCACGACGAATCAATCGGCTGTCACAGACAAACTGCCGACCCTCGATGTCACCACAGTCCAGAAATCCCACCGGACACGGACAATCACGAATACTGACCGGCACACCACCCATGACAAATCAACCACACCCACCACTGCTGCAACTGCCGGAAACACCCGCACCACACGACACCTGATGCGGGACCTTCCAAAGCTCCAGCAGCTTCGACGACTCATAGTCACCAGCCGTGATCCGGAAACCCAGATCCGAAATCATCCGGAAATCCTCTTCCGCCTTCTGCCCCGGAGTCGTCAGGTAGTCACTCACAAACATCGAATTCGCAGGATACAAAGCCAACGCCTGCATCGAACGCAGATTCACTTCCCGGCCACCCGCCACTCGCAACTCAGCCGCAGGATTCGTCAGACGAAACATCGCCAGAACCTTCAGACAGTAACGAGGATCCAGCTCGTGCTGAGACTGCAATGGAGTCCCGTCAATGGCATGCAGAAAATTCACCGGGATCGATTCCACATTCAACTCGCCCAGCTTCAACGCCACATCCACCACATCACCGTTCTGCTCGCCCATCCCCACAATCATCCCCGCACATAACTCCAGACCCGCATCACGACAGATACTCAGTGTCTTCAGACGGTCCGCAAACGTATGAGTCGTACAGATCTCCGGATGAAAACGCTCGCTCGTATTCAGATTGTGATTCACCCGGTCCACACCAGCAGCCTTCAGCTTCAATGCCTGCTCCGGCTCAAGCAATCCCAGACAACAACAGATGTGCAGACCATACTGGTCCTTGATCTGACGCACCACGCCTGCCACATGATCCACCTCCCGGTTCGTCGGACCACGACCACTGGCCACGATACAATATGTCCGCGAATTGCTTTCAGCGGCCTTGCGAGCTCCATCCAGAAGACGCTCAGCATTCAACATCGCATAACGCTCAATCGGTGCCTCCGAAATCTTCGACTGCGAACAGTACGAACAGTCCTCCGGACACAAACCACTCTTCGCGTTCTTCAGATAATACAGCTGCACAGTGTTGCTGAACCAGTGGCGACGAACCGCATAGGCAGCATCCAGAATCGACAGCAACTGCTCGTCTGGTGCCTCCAGAATGCTGATCGCCTCGGCTCGACTCAGAACGCCACCCTCAAGGACACGACGAGCAAACTCACTCCAGTCCTGCTGCACAACAGTTGGTTCGGCTAACGACATACGGCTACCCATGACCCCAATTCAACGGCAAGAACTTCCAGACAGCAGGCAAACAGCCCACAAACACAGAATTCCGTAGTGTATCCGGTTCAAAGACAAAATGCATGGCCACACCACACACACACCAGACCCGGAACTTCAGAAACCCCCAAAACAGCCCCCCCAAAAAAACGCGACTACAGGATCCCCTTGTCTTTATTTGCCACCGCCGCCCGTGTTCGCCTGATCGGCCCCATCGGTCCCATAAGTCCCATAAGCCCCATCAGGCCCATAGGTCCCACAAGACCCATTCCCGCCCCCACACACACCCGAGAATCGAAAAACACACACGCCCAACGCCATTTCAATTCGACCTGCCTTGCCCACTAAGCCAACTTCCGGGATGATTCAGTCACCCGGACCCATACACCAAAAAACATCTGAACACCGTTGCCACTGGCAACAATTGACAAAGCTGGCTGCAGGACCGTCATCACTCTGACGGCACAGGGGGCAAGGAGTGTCGCTGGAAAAGGCCAACGCAATCGTCATTCGGCAGGCGGATTTCAGCGAATCCAGCCGCGTCATCACGTTTTTCAGCCGGGAATTCGGCAAGTTCTCTGCTCTCGCCAAGGGGGCCAAACGGCTCAAAGGCCCCTTCGATGCTGCTCTTGACCTGCTTTCGGAAGGTCGCATAGTCTTCATCCGGCGACCGGCAGGGGTCTTGAATCTGCTGACGGAAGCCCGCCTGACCACCCGCTTTCAGCCTCAGCAACCCGGAATTTCCGACGGACTGCTGCGGATGTACGCGGGGTGTTATGTGGCCGAGCTGCTGAATGGTCTGACCGAAGACTTCGATGCAGCTCCGGAAATCTTCGACCTCGCGACGGCTCTGCTGCTGGGACTCTCAACTCCCGAATGTCACGTTTCTGCGCTGATCATTCACTTCGAATTGTCGCTCCTGCAGCTGACCGGTGTGCTCCCTGATCTCTCTGGATGTGCGGTCTGTGGCGGTTCAGTCGAACCGTCCGGCAGATACGTGCACTGGGTCAGTCAGGGCGGACTGCTGTGTCAGGACTGTCGCCGGGAAGAATACAGTGGCTCGTCCGTCTCAACCGGTGCCGTGGAAATTCTGCGTCGCCTGACCGGAGGAACCACGGATCTGGCTGGTCGCGTGCGTCTGACGCCGGCACAGGCGGAAGAATGTCATCGATTGGCAGTGTCCGCTGTCTCACACGTTCTCGGACGTCGACCTCAGACTCTGCGCTACCTGCAGTTTTCCTCACATCACTGAATCCGCGACTCATGCAACCGCACACCCCGCTCGCACAACGCCGCTCAAAGGCGTTCGCCGGATGTCTGTCAGCCAGACATCGTTCGGCCCGTGCATTCGTGGTCTTGCTGCTGACAGGCCTGCTCTGTGGCTGCATGGGCAATCCCTTCCGACGTGAATCCAGCCGCCCGGGAATGTGGGAACGCATGCAGCGTTCCATGGGCTTCGCTAAGGAAACACCACTGGAAATGGGCCGCAAGTTCAGCCCTCAGGAACAACGCGAAGTCGAACTGTGCCGTCGTACTTACGAACAGAAGGACTACGACAAAGCCATTGAGCTGTGCAAAGCCGCAGCCAAAAAATTCAGGGAATCATCGCTCGGCGAAGAAGCCCAGTTCTATCTGGCAGAGTCCTGGTATGCCAAACAACGCTACTCCAAAGCTCAGGACGCCTACGATCAACTGTTTGAAGACTATCCTTCCACCAAATATGTGGAACCTGTCACTCGCCGACTCTACAGCATCGCTCAGTCATGGCTGCAGACCAGTGAACCAGGTGCAAAGGAAGGAATCCGCACCGTCAGCGCAGAAAAAGTCATCTCCTCGCAACCCGAAAAGAAGCCGGCCGATCCCACTCTGCGAGTTCGGATTCTGCCCAACTTCCACGACCGCTCCCGACCGGTCTTCGACACACAGGGCCGCGCTCTGCAGTGCCTGAAATCCATCTGGATGAACGATCCCACTGGACCCCTCGCGGATGATTCTCTGATGCTGACTGCCGCATGGCACCAGCGACACGACAACCATGTGGAAGCCGATCGCTATTTCGGGATTCTTCGCGAAGAATATCCGGACAGCCCGCACCTCGAAGCGGCCTTCGTCCTCGGAGCTCACGCCAAACAAATGAGCTATCAGGGGGCCTTCTACGAAGGTGAAGATCTTGTCGGAGCTCGACGGCTCAAGGAACAGACACTGCAGCTGTTTCCTGCTTCACACCAGCGGCAGCAGCTGCGGAAGGACCTTGACGTCCTGTACCGACAGGAAGCCGAACGCCAGTGGGCCATGGTCGACTACTACCGCCGTAAGCAGCGTCCGCGAGCCATCGCGATTGCCTGCGTCCGACTGATCTCCGAATACCCCGATACCGGCTACGCTCGGGAAGCCCGCACTCTGCTGGCAGACATTGATCGCAGTGAATTACGCGATCTGCCCGAAGTCCTGCAGTTCATGGAATCACTCCCTCGCAATGCTCCGGCCCCCGTCCCGGCTCAGAATGACGGGAACCCCGTAAAATCTGTCAGCCAGCCCGAGACCTCCGAAAACAGCACCTCCGGCAAAGCAAGGCTCTGACCCGATGATGCGCACGGGACTCCTGCTGATCGCCCTCGCCTGCCTGTTGACCACAGGCTGTGGCTACAGCCTCGGCACGCCGGTGGTACCCGGAGTTCGCAGTGTGCATGTGCCGGTGTTCCGCTCAGACTCCTTCCGCCGCGATACCGACTACCTGCTGACCGAAGCCGTGCAGCGCGAAATTCGTACCCGCGGCGGCTATCGCCTTGAAGAAGCTGCTACAGCCGACACCATCCTCACTGGGAAGATTGTCGAAGTTCGCAAATCACCCCTCAGTGAAACCCGCTTCGATGATCCTCGCGAACTGCAGCTGTCACTGGGTGCTGAAGTCACCTGGATGGATCGCCGCACCGGCAAGGTTCTGATCCAGCAGACCTTCCCGCTGACCAGTGCACTGATGCCTCAGATGTCCAGTGTCTCAATGGCCCCGGAAGTCGGACAGTCCTTCGCAACCGCTCAGCAGGAAGCCGCCAAACGCCTCGCATCCAGCATCGCTGACCTGATGGAAATCGCCTGGTAGAACAGCGCCAGTGAAACTCTTTACCACCGACCTGTTCGTGCTGCCCCTGCCACCCGGCCATCGTTTCCCCATGATCCGCTATCGACTGCTGCGGGAACGACTGCAGCAGTGCGGGCTGTTTCAGCCGGACGACTTCGAAGTTCCCCCGGCCGCGTCGGAACAGCAATTGCAGCTTGTGCATACGGCTGACTGGGTGCGGCGAGTCCTTGCTGGTGAACTGACAGGTGATGAGATTCGCCGCATCGGATTTCCGTGGAGCCTGCAGATGGTTGAGCGCTGTCGCCGCTCGACCGGCGCCACCGTGGCAGCGTCCCGCGCAGCCCTGCGCGACGCTGTCGCCGTCAACCTTGCCGGTGGTACCCATCACGCCTTCCCGGATCGCGGTGCCGGTTACTGCGTTTTCAACGACGTCGCCGTTGCCGCCCGCAGCATGCAGCAGGAACAACGGATCCAGCGGGCACTGGTACTGGATGGCGATGTCCACCAGGGTGACGGCACGGCTGCTGTCTTCGCGGATGATCCCTCTGTCCGCACATTTTCACTGCACGCCGCAAAGGCCTTTCCCGTCCGCAAAATGCGCAGCGATCTGGATATCGAGCTGCCCCCGGGCACCACTGACAGTGATTACCTTGCCGCATGGCAGGAAGGACTGCACTGGGCAGCACACCAGGAACGCCCCGACCTTGTCTACTTTGTCGCCGGAGCTGATCCGTATGTCGGAGACACCCTCGGCGGTCTGGCCGTCAGTAAATCCGGACTGCAGACCCGCGATAACCTCGTCTTCGAATTCTGCACCCGCCAGAAATGCCCACTCGTCGTCGTCATGGCCGGCGGCTATGCCGAATCCGTCAACGACATCGTCGATATTCAGTTCCACACCGTCACAGCCGCAGCCAGCCTGCAGCAGGCCCCCTGACAGGACGCGACAATCACAGGAATGAAATCGCCGGCATGCTGACGCGTACACAGGTGCCAACCTCCTGACGAAACAGGAACCCCGGCGCACACCTTTGAAAAATGGATCTGCGCTCCATCAAGGGCGCAACTGCTATCTGCAGGTTTGACCACGATTTACAAAACGCTCCTGCTAAAAACTCAAGTTTGACATTTGCCCACGCGTGGTCCACCGTCCCGCAACTAAACTCAAAACCAATCGCCTGAACGGCAGCAGCAGCCTTCGGTGCGGCAGGAACCTCACCCTCCCAAAGGTGAACTTCACGGCGTTTGAAAATTGACCACTGACCACTGACCACTGCCTTCCTTCGCAACAACCCGGTTCACCCAAGGTGTCGCAACAGACAGGCAATCGCACCGCCCACTGCAGACTCCTGACGCCACGCTCGCAGGCTCTCAAAACCCGCAGGATATGTCTCCGGCAACTGCAGACACTCCGCAAAACTCGCTCCACCCCTGAACGACACACCCAGCCATGCCACTCCGTCCAGGCCCGCCGGTGCACCGGGACCCAGATGCCCCGTAATCGCCAAAGAGACGGTTGCCTGCGGCGTCTGCCGCAATGCCCCCTCAGCCATCAGCAACGCCACCTCACCACTTACCACGTTGGACTCGTTCACCACACCGTCAGCCAAACCCAGCCAAACCTGTTTGCTGGCGATCTGATACACCACCAGACTGCCACACAAACATCGCGACATGCCCGGTGTCCGTGCCAGAGTCGCTGCAATCAGGCCGGCTGTACAACTTTCCGCCAGCACTAACTGATGCCCCGCACTCTCCAGCCGCTGCTGAATCTGATGCCCATCAATCATCTGCCCCAGTCCCCCCCCCAAAAAAACTGCTGCTCACCAGTGATCACCCCACCCGATACGCCTTACACAACTGCGAATTCTGCGGGACGACCGGCCATTCCTGCCTGCGGACATCCGCAGCCCCATGAATTCCCCCGTGTCGTCATCCGCCCGGCCAGGACTGCCGTTGCTCTGCATGACGCACCTGAGCGATGCTGCGGAGTGACTGTAGCGGTGGCCCCTGCGCCGCCCAATCATACCAGGGATACCCACCATGTTTCTCATTCTGCGCCCCATTCGCCTGCTGTTGCGGGCCACGTTGATGGACTCCACACCCCGACAGATGTCGCTGGGGCTGGCCTGCGGAATTCTCGTCGGACTCGTCCCCAAAGGCAACCTGCTGGCAATTGCTCTCGCCATGCTGCTGGCTGCCACGCGACTGAACCTCGCTGTAGCCGGCCTCGGAGCCATGGTTGCCGCACTGATCGCCGTTGGCTGCGACAGCTTCTTCGATCGTGTCGGCTGGTATGTCCTGTCACAGCCCTCTCTCGCAGGTGTCTGGGTCCGACTCTACGAAACACCATGGGTCCCGTGGACCCACTTCGATAACTCCATCGTCATGGGCAGTTTTGTCACGGGGCTTGCCCTGCTGCTGCCGGTCCACTGGATTTCCCGACCCCTGTTCGCAAAGTACGCCTGCACACTCGCAAAGTATGCTCGCGACACATGGCTGGTGAAACTGATGCTGGGCGCGGAAGCAGCCGAACGCATCAGCCTCGTTGAATAACAATCGTCTTCCAACCACGAATCCGTCTGAATCCTCTTCGCAGGCCACTCACATGGCCTGCTCGACAGCCTCAGGTGAACTGTCATGCGCTGGAAATGGATTGTCCCTCGACTGCTGATCGCATTTTCGATCTGGGCCTTCATTCACTGGGGCATGGACCCGCTGCTGCGCTGGACTGCCGTCTCGGCACTGCAGTCCGTCACCGGTGCCCGTGTCGACATCGGTCGCGTTGTCACCACATTCCTGCCTCCCTCCATCGATATCCAGCAGACAGCAATCGCCAGCGCACGACGTCGCGGTCGAAATCTGTTCCAGTTCGATCGCATGAGCCTGCAGCTGGAAGAACGGTCCCTTTCGCAACGCCGTTTCGTCATCACCGACGGACGCATCGACAACCTCCAGTTCGATACCTGGCGCAGCGATGACGGACAGCTGGAAAAGCCGGCCACTCCCATTGTTGAAGAACCGTCATGGGCCTCCGAAAAACTACGTGAACTCGGTGATGAATGGCTGACTCAGCTCAGTGATCAGGCCCGCGCTCAACTTGACCCCAATACCCTCGAAACATGGCGACTGGGCTCGTCCGTTTACGAAAAATGGGACGGTCGCTTCGAAGAACTTTCACAACGCGCCAAAGATCTGGAACCCCGCGTCCGAGCCCTCAGTGAACAATTCAAACAGGCCAAAGACGGGTCAACCATTGATCAGATCGAAAAATATCTGCAGGTCGCACGCGACGCTGATCTCGTCCTGCAGGATGCCCGACAACTGCAGGCCGACCTGAAACAGATGGCCCCCGAAGTGCGCACGGACTACGAATCCATCAATCAGGCCCGACTGAATGATCAGCAGATGATTCAGCACAAAATCGCCCTGCTGAAACCCGATGGACGCCGCATCTCGCAGGCCCTGCTGGGCCGCGATGTGTATCTGCGAGTTCAGGAAATGCTGTCGTGGTTCGAACTGTTCCGTAACTACCAGACGGAACTGACGCAACAGGTCCAGCCTCCACGCAACCCCGGGCGCACATGGCCCGTGCTGCCCATCAGCCCAGGACCCGAATTTCACGCACGCAGTCTCAGCCTCTCCGGACAAATGTCCGTCGATCGTGATCTCATTCCATGGCAGGCCGTTCTCACCGATCTCACCAGTGACCCCGCACTGCTTGGAAAACCGGCCGTACTTGAAGCCAGCGCCGCCGGTCCTCGACCACTGCAACTCAAGTATGTTGTGGATGCCACCTCAGACGTCCTGAAGTCTGAATTGACTGCCGAACTGAAGGACCCACAGGGCTTCGCACTTGCTGCCGGACGGAAGCAACGAGCCCATTTTCAGGCTGGACTCAGCAACCTCACATGGTCCGCTCAGGTCTCACTCACCGGCAATGAAATGTCGGGCTTCATCCAGCTGCTGTCCGATATCGATGGACTCAGCTTCGAAGCCTCCAGTGACGTACGATCGGAAATCGTCGAAGCCGCCAACGAAGCACTGCATGACATCCAGTCCCTCGACGTCGTCCTCGCACTCACTGGCACACTGCAGAAACCCGACATCGTCCTCAGTACCGAACTCGGCGATCAGATCGCTTCCGGAATCCAGACCGCGGTGATGCATCAGCTGGATAAAGCTCGCACTCGACTGCTGGAAGAAGCCGATCGACAGGCCACCGCTCAGCTGGCCCGCTTACGCACACGCTTCGGCGAAGAATATCAGCGTCTTGCCACGGATAACGAAAAACTGATCACTCAGGTCAGGGAAGTCTCGGCCCTGCTGGCCACTCTGAAGTCCGGAAAGGTTGATCCACAGGCCGTCATTCGCCAGGTCTCCAACTCCAGACTGCTGAAGGAAAAAGATCGCGAAGCTGTGCAACGTGTCATGAATGGCGTCAACGGCGTGATGCAGGGACAACTGCCTCAGGAACTGATCAAACGACTGCCCATCCCGACCACCGATGACCCCAACGCAGCACCACTCATGATTCCCGGCATGCTGCCGGGATCTCTGCCAGGACTGCTGCCAGGCCTGATGCAGGGCATCCAGCAGGCCAAAGCAGAAGCCGAACAGAAAACCGCACCAGCACGCAAAGTCATCGATTCCGTCATGCTGCCGCAAACAAAAGCCTCAGCCGCCAGCAAAGTCAGTGGCATGATCAACTCCCGACTGCCAGGACTGCTGCCCGCGCTGAACCCACGCCCGGCTCCTGCCACCAGCCAGCTGCTGGCGACTCCTGCAGACACAACAGAAGTCACCATCGACGAAGCAGCAGCAGAGGAATCGGCAGCACCCGACAATCAGTTACCAGTCATCATCCCCAGCTTCAGACCGCGCCGCTGAATCACTGCCATCAACACCACCGTGACGACTACTGCTTGCCAGCCTTTGCCTCAGCAGTCTTCGTCGGTGTCAGATCACCACGGGCCAACGGCAGTGAACCGGCAAACAAACCCTGAATAATCCGAGTCATGTGTGGCAGATTCAGCCTCGTATACTCGTCCGTCAGCTGGTGATAGTCCTGATGCAGTGAACCGGCAGAAAAACTGTGAGCAATCACGCCCTTCTGCACGAACGAATAGTTGTCACTGCGAGCATACAGCATCTCGCTGACATCCTCGCGATGAAACACCTCGACTCCTGCACGCTTCGCACCAGCAGCCAGCTGCGGGCCCAGAGTACTGCGGGTCCAACCGGTACCCCACATCTTCTCAGCCGCACCTTCCTCAGGGCGACCAATCATCTCAATATTTACATTCGCCACCGTCTTCTCAAGGGGCCACAACGGCTGCTCACACCACGCCTTCGAACCCAGCAGGCCCTTCTCTTCACCCCAGAACGTCATAAACACGACCGATCGCGCCGGTCGTGGCTGCAGCCGTCCATAAGCCTCCGCCAGAGTTACCACGGCAGTCACCCCCGTCGCATTGTCGTCTGCCCCGTTGTAAATCGTGTCCCCCTGACGATCACCCGCGATTCGACCAATGTGATCCAGATGCGCCGTGATGATGATCGCCTCTGCTGACAATTTCGGATCCGTACCACGCAGTACACCCACAACATTCCGGACCTGCTCCGCCACTCGCGTGCGTGGTGGTACCGACAACTGCACCTCACCCGTCAGATCAGCCTCTCGCGGAACCAGCACCACCGGAAATGACAACTGCTGCGGTAACGCCGTACCCTCAGCTCGCAGCCGCTGCATCGCGGGCCACAAAACACCATCGCCAGCCACACGCACCAGCACAGCGGCCGCGCCACGAGCCGCCAAGGGGGCCACCCGACGAGCCAGACTCAAGCCTGCCATCGCAGGATTCTCTGCCGCCGCGGGTGGCAATGGAGGCTCCTCGATCACCACAATCGCACCACGCAGCTCAACACCCGCAGCATCCGAAACAACCGGACCACGCAGCTCGGCAACAGCATCACCACCACCCACCGCAATACACCCCGACAGGCCCTGTGGCTGCGCTGCCGTCAGCAGTGTCGGACTGCCCTCCGGAACAAAATATCGAGGCAACTCCTGCACCTGATAAAAACTGCCGTCAGGCCCAGCCCCCTCAAGGCCAGCACCACGGAATCGCGAAGCCACATAAGCCCCGGCGATCTCCAGCTCCTTCGATGGCGTATCACGACCTGCCAGCTCGTCCGATGCCAGAAACGAGATCGTCGCCAGCACATCTCCCTGCTCAATCGTCTGCAGCACACGCTGCTCATCAGCCGTCAATGCAGGAACTGAGATGTCGTCCGAACCCGGACCTGCCACACCAGCCCCCGTTGCTATACCACCCCACGCGGCAGACCACAGCAGTGATGTCACAAACCGTCGACCCAGCCGTGCCCGCCCCACAACACCACGCAACATGATCGCTTCCCCCCACCCCCAACATCCGGACCTGACGCATCATTCCACTGGCACTCACACCCATGCGGTGCCCCCACTCTGCCCCTGGCTCAGGGCCAGTCAATCTGCCGCCGACACTGTCAGCATTCAGTCTTCCATCGGCGGATCCGGAACGTAATCTTCCGCATCCAGAGAATGCTCCAGCAGAACATGCATCGGCACGTGCTCGATCGCTGAAATATGCGTTGCTCGCAGCAGCAGTTTCGGAGCCTTCCCGGCGTGCAGGGCCTGCAGCCAGCGCTGCAGACAAAGACACCAGCGATCACCCGGATGCAGACCAGGAAAACGCCACTGCGGCACCGGAGACGAAAGGTCGTTGCCAACGCTTTTCGAAAACGCCAGAAACTCGGCCGTCATCTCGGCACACACCGTGTGCATCCCCGTGTCTTCGCCACAGGTCTCACAACGACCATTTCGAAAAAAACCAGTCATCGGATCAGCCGAACAGATCAGCAGATCCTGCCCAAATACATTCTTGGCCATCGGACGTCACCCGTTTCCTGAACCTCAGTCAATGAATCGGAAATCCAGACTGGAATACAACGCCTGAAAGACGGCCGCCCAGTGCTCCACAGAACGAGGATCTGACTGCACCGCCGACTGCAGTAACTGCTGCTCACCAGGCATCGGATCCCGACCAAGACAACGTCTCACTGCATCACCAATCATCGCGGAAACATCCGGGGATTGCGAGTCATACAGGGCCAGAAAGTTCCTGGCAGCCGACTCAGACTGCTGCGTCAGTAATTGACTGTTCAGCATGTAAAGCGCCTGCGCCGGACGAGTACTGCGATTACGCAGCCCCGTCACCGTATTCGGATTGGCCGCATCAAAAATCTCAAACAGATCCAGCATCGAATTCCTGAACGCCGGCACATACACACTGCGACAGAACAGCGGATGATCCGCATGACGATACTCGTTGTCATACGTCGACAGCTTCCCGATCGTCGGGCCACCCTGCACGGACAAATCCAGCGTCCCGGCCACCTGCAGAATAACGTCCCGCAGACTCTCAGCATCCAGACGACGACGCACAGACCGAGTCCACAGTCGATTATCCGGATCCTGCGCGGACGACCAGAGCTGATCCTGGGAGGTCATGCGGAATGCCCGACTTAATACCAGTCGACGCACCATCGCCTTCGTTGACCACCGGTCCTCATGCACCAGCTGCCACGCCAGATGATCCAATAGAGCAGGGTGCGTCGGCAGCTCTCCCGCAGCACCAAAATTGTCAGGAGTCCGCACCAGACCAGCACCAAACACATTCAGCCAGATCCGATTCGCCCAGACCCGCGATGTCAGTGGATTCTGTGACGCACCCAGCCAGTCCGCCAACTGCACCCGGCCACTGCCCGCAGCCTCCTTCGGCAACGTCACAGGCAGGTCAACAGGAGTCGCCACCTGCAGAAATCCACGCGGCACCACCGGGCCAAGGTTCCGAATCTCTCCACGCACATGCAGATGCCAGTCCCCGGCGTCCGGTTCTTCCGAGACACACATCGCAATCGGCATCGCCGGCTTATTCGCCGTGTGCTGCTTCCGCTCATTCTCCAGACGCTGAAGATTCGCGGCCGCACCCTTGCCACCTGCCCCCTTGCCACCGGCATCAGTGCCACCAGTAACTTCGGACGCCGCCAGCCTCCCAATCTGCTCGACCGGCACAAAATGAAATGCATCAATAATGACATGACCGGGCGATGCTGCCTCAGCCCTCACAACCACCCGCGCCTCGGCAGCTGCTTCAAAACGAAAACGACCCAGCTCCTGAAATCCCCCCGGAGCTGCCCCCGGCTGACGCTGACTGACGCTGGTCTCTGTCTCACCATCCGCATGAAAAATCACAACCGGAACACTCTCTGATCGACTGCTGCCGTGATTGATCACCATCCGCACCAGATACTCACCATCAGCCGGCAGACGCACACGGTACGTCGCCGCTGTTCCCACTCGCGGCATCCCGCTGTGCCGATAACCACGGCCCAGAAACGGGCGCTGGACCTGCGACTGAGTCCACGTGCCCTCCAGCTCCGCCTCGTCGTCATCCACGAAGATTCCCGGCAAGGCCTGGGCCGGCTGAGCCGCAGTCTGCTTTTTCAACTGCGCAATCTGCTCCTGTAACTCACGATCACGCTGCTCCCACGCCTGCACCGCCGCCTGATCCACACCCGCCTGCAACGGCTTCGTCACCCAACCACAGACGTTCCCGGGTGTCAGCGAACGAGTACTGCGGAAAATCCCCGCCAGAGCGTAATAGTCGTGCGTCGGTATCGGATCGAATTTGTGATCGTGGCAGCGCGCACAACTGAGAGTCATCCCCAGAAATGTTCGCCCGATCGTATCGATCTGCTCGTCCACCACGTCCATCCGCAACTGCTCTTTGTCCTGCTCTTCATAGTTGATCGCACCCAGCATCAGATACCCCGCACCCGTCACCTGCTCATCATGCTGACGCTCATCGGCGGCCGGTAACAGATCACCCGCGATGTGCTCACGAATCAGCTGCGGATAGGGCTTGTCCTGCTGAAACGAACGAATCACGTAGTCACGAAAACGCCACGCGTCAGGCAGCATCATACTGCGACCACCACCCGTTGAATCCGCATAACGCACCACATCCAGCCAGTGTCGACCCCACCGCTCGCCAAACTGCGGAGCAGCCAGCAGACGATCCACTGTCTCCTCCAGGACCTGCTCAGGAGCCTGAGCGTATCGCTGCACAAAATCCTGCTGCTCTGCGACCGTCGGCTGCAAACCCGTCAGCACAAAATACACCCGACGCAACAGGGTCTGCGGCGCTGCATCCTGAGGAAACCCGGAGATCCCAGCCACCGCCCAGCCTTCAGCCAGAAACCGATCCACCGCACCCAATGCCCACGGATCTCCGACCATCGGCACAGCCACCGATGACACCGGGCGAAATGACCAGAACTGACGCCCCTGCGCCAGATCAATCTCACGCCGCTCAACCCGCACTGTGCCCTGACGAGGATCCACAGCGCCATCCTGAATCCACTGCCGAAAATCCTCAATCACAGACTGAGATAAGCGACGATCCGGAGGCATCTCAAGGCCCTCGTGCCGCAATGCTGACAACAGATGGCCCGCCTGCACATCACCCGGAACGATCGCCGGACCTGAATCACCGCCCTGCAGCAGACCCGCACGAGTATCCACAAGCAGACCACCACGCACCTGAGTGGCCTGAGCAGAATGGCACTTGTAACAGTGCTGCACCAGAACCGGACGAATCTTCTGCTCAAAAAACTGCAGCCGCTGATCGTCCTGAGCCACACAAAGACATGCCGCAACAGCCTGCACAAAACACGGCAGCCACAACACACAGACAGAGCGGACAGACAGCTGGAGCATGCAGATTTCCACACCGGCGTTCAGAACTGACCCGCAGAAAAGCAGGAACATCAGCAGGAAATCGTACCGGAAGGGAGCGAACTTGTCACCAAAAACCGGTCACCCGGCAGGCGGTTTTCAGTGGGGAATTCGGAGCATCCGCTGCGATCAGTCCAGCGTCGCCTGCTCACCCGTACGCAGAATCTCCAGCACCTCGCCCGGTGTCGCTGCCGTCCGTAAACGCTCAGGAATAAACTCGCTCTCGTCCAGCAGCGTCGCTATCACCGCCTGTAAACGCTGGTGCACTCGAGGCTGGCCGGCCGGAGTCAACAGCACAAACAGCAGATGCGCCCGCTCGGTCGTTCCCCGGTACGGAATCCCTCGCTCCGAACGAATCACCAGCACGACAGCCTTCTGCAGACCGTAAAGCCTTGCATGCGGCATCCCCAGATGCCGCCCCAGATACGTTTCAATCAGCCGCTCTCGCTCCTCAACACCCCGCACAATCTCATCTCGCGGCACAGGCAGAGATTCCACCTTCAGACGCATTAAGGCTCGCCGCACCGCCTCAATCGTACTGTCAGCCTCAATATTCAGCTGGATCCGGTCCTCGGTCAGCGCATCCGCCAGACTGACAGGTTCCTCATCCTCAAACTCATCGCGAATCGTGCCGACAATCTCCTCAATCACGTCCTCCAGAGTCAGAAAGCCGGACCACGCCCCACGCGCATCCCGCACCAGAGCAACATGACACCGCTTCTTCTGCATCTCGGCCAGCACTGCTTCCAGCGGAGCTGTCTCGTCGGCCAGAATCACCGGACGCAGCAGCGACTTCAAACTCTCCGGACCACCACCTGATAAGGTCAGGTCCTTCAGATGCACAAACCCCTCCGGCATCTCAGTGCCATCCAGCAACGGGTAACGACTGAAACGATATCGCCGCGCCAACTGCAGGTTTTCTTCCAGAGTATCCGCGGTGTTCATACAACGCACCTGCGAACGCGGTCGCATCGCATCACGTACCAGCAACTCGCCCAGATCAAACACGTTCTCCAGAAACAACAGTCGACGGAAACTCATCAATCCCGATGACTGAGACTGATTCAGCAGAATTCGCAGCTCGTCCTCACTGTGAGTATCGTGGCCAGCCACTGTGCCGATCCCCAGCATTCGCAGCAGCAACGCAGCAGAACCGTTCAGCACCCTCAAAGGCAGCGCGAATAATGTTCGGAACAGACGCAGCAACGGAGCTGTTGCCAGTGATGCCTGATCCGTACGACGGATCGCCATCGACTTCGGTACCAGTTCGCCAACCAGTATATGAGCATAACTGACGACCGTGTAGCTGATCGCTATGGCCACCGCAGACGACGACAGAAAGACCACCGTCCCGCCACCGGAAAACCAACCCGTCCACTCCAGCAATGGACCAACCAGCCGCGCTACCGCAGGTTCACCCACAAACCCCAGACCGATCGACGTGAAGGTAATGCCCACCTGACAGACCGACAGGTAATCGTCCAGATGCTCAGAAACATGCTGAGCAGCACTGGCGCCGCGCACACCATCGTCCAGCAACTCGCGAATTCGCGATGGACGCATCTTCACTGCAGCGAATTCCGCCAGCACGAAGAAACCATTCAGCAGCACCAGCAGCACTGCAATAACGAGATAACCAAGTGCCGCCATTCGTGCTTTTTCCAATCTCCGTTAGCTAAGTTGGGACCGTTGAATATGATACGGTGGCATGCTGATGGTTGCCAGTAAGTCTGCAAAGCAGGAATTCGGCTGGCTGCCCGCTCTGGAAAAACTCTGCTCGTCTTTGCCTCAGTCACCACAATAACCAACACCACCCACCAAAATGAATCACAGACTCAGACTGGCTGTCGTGGCCGATGACGGGGTCAGCCCGCCTGCTGCCGAGCTGCACGTGCGGCTGCTGCAGTGGTGGCTGCAGATTCCCGAAAGCCAGACTATTCTCAATCTGACGCCCCCCGTTCTTCCAGACCAAACGCCGATCCAGCCCGCATTCACAACACCAGACTCCCTGCTGCTGCTCAGATATGACCTCGTCCCACAGTCTGCCTGTCAGCAGGCGACTGCTGCGGAATCAGCCCCGCACCAGGGCACCCTTCGCTGCAAAAGCCCACAATGGATTTCCCACACCACACTCCATGATCTCCCCGCCCTGCTGCACCTGTATTCAATCATCTCATCAGCTGAACTGCAGCAGGATGCCCTGCTGCAGACAATCCGGCTGGCCCAGGCTGGCGAAACACGCCTGACGATTGTCCCGTGGACAAACACCGACCACACCACGGACACCACACAGGACCTGACAGAGCAGATCCGGCTGCAGTTACTGCAGACCGATTATCGGACCCTGCCGCACGGACTGCAGTTCACAGCACCGATCTGCCAGCTCAACCGCTGCCTGCCGGATCAGCCCGGAGACGACGAATTCCGCGTCGTCCTGATCCCAGCCGGTCTGCTGACCGACTGCGAAACAACCGCCAATGTTTTCAAGATGATCTTTGGCCAGCCGTCCGTCGCCGTTCTGATCCTGCCGGAGCCTGACAGTGAGTGACCTGCATCCAAAGAACTCAGATTTGACGCCGCAGCAGTTTCTGCTCAGCGCCGCAATCTTTGAAGGCCTACTGCTGGCAGTGGCCTTCGGCGGCGGCTGGCTGGCCGGCGTCAATCCCACCATGCATCTCCGCTGGTCCACGTCCGACCTGCTGCTGGGAGTCGCTGCGACGCTGCCAATGCTGGCCGTGCTGGCAGCCTGCATGCTGTCCACAGCACAGTCACTCCTGCAGATGCGGCAGCTGCTGTCTGAACTGCTCGGTCCCGTGCTCACGCGCTGTCGCCTGCATGACCTGTTTCTGCTGTCACTGCTGGCCGGTCTCTGTGAAGAAATCTTCTTCCGCGGATTCCTGTATTCGTGGCTGGCAACACTGAATCCGTTTCTGGCCGTTCTGATCAGCAGCCTGCTGTTCGGCCTCGCTCATGCCGTGACGCCAGGCTACACCGTCTTCGCAGCGTTTCTTGGCCTGTATCTGACAGGATTACTGGCGGCCGATTCGACCCCGAATCTGCTGATTCCCATTGTCGCACACACCCTGTACGACCTCGTGGCATTCCTTGTCCTGCTGTGGGACTTCCGTCGGCAACAGTTATCCGACAAAGTGAATTCTGCGGAATGAAGCAAGTGATGCCCGAAGCCGAGAAGTTCTGACGGAATGGGCGGTTCGGCAGTGGCCAGACTACGACCGGACTGACAGAATGTTGAAATGTCGCAGGATTCGGGACCAACGGGAGCAGATTCATGGGCAGATGGCCAGACACGCCGCGGGCAACTCTGACAGGGTTTCTGCTCATTTTTGTACTCTTTCCGCTGCTGGCATGGCTGTGCCTTCGATTTATGGGACGTTGAGGGCCTCTCATGACAGAGCTGCAGATCATCTTTCAGCAGTGCTGGGACCGGCTGTCACAGGCATCGCAGACGCCGGGCGCTGCCTGGAGAACCCCGGTTCTGGCCACAACCGGGGATCGTGGGCCACGGCAGCGAACTGTTGTGCTGCGGATGGTGGACCTCAGGGCCATGCAGTTGTGGCTTCATACGGATGTTCGTTCGGCCAAGGTTCAGCAGTTGATCGCGCATCCAATCGCCAGCCTGCTGTTCTATGATTCGGTGACGGAAACACAGCTGCAGGTGCGGGGACAGGCCGTCATACAGACCACTGGACCGCAGTGGCAGCAGCTCTGGAATAACAGCCCGGAAACCAGCCTTCGCATGTATCTGGCGCCACAGGTACCGGGCAGCCCTGCTGCTGCAGCAACGTCAAATCTTCCGGACAGTGTCGCTTCGCGAATTCCATCGCGTGAAGAGCTGGCGGACGGGCTGCGGAATTTTGCTGCAGTGAGAATTCAGGCAGAACAAATCGAGTGGCTGCAGCTCTCTCGTGGCGGACATCGAAGGGCTGCGTTTGACATTGCTGGTGAGCAACTGCAGCATGCAGCGTGGCTGGAACCATGAAACGGGGCGGCGGCAGACAACCGTCCTCGTGAAACGGATTGATAAACGGAGCACAAGCGGGTTATGGGTGACCGTGTCGTACTGGCGATGAGCGGAGGAGTTGACAGTTCGGCGGCGGCGGTGCTGCTGCACGAACAGGGCTATGACGTCGTCGGCCTGTTCATGCGCTCGGGTGAATCAGAAGCCGCCTGCAGCGTAAAACCCGCAGGCCTGCTGCCAATCGCCGCACCGCATCGTCAGGGTTGCTGCAGTGCTGAAGATGCAGCCGACGCCAGACGAGTCGCAGACCGCATGGGCATTCCATTTCATGCACTCAACTTCCGGGACGAATTCCGCAGGATCAAGGATTACTTTGCTGACGAATATCTGGCCGGCCGCACTCCCAATCCCTGCGTCCAATGCAACAACTGGCTGAAATTCGGCAAATTGTGGGAGTTTGCCCGGCAGATTGATGCTCGCTTCATTGCAACCGGACATTACGCTCAGACAGCCGTGCAGCCCGACGGAACGTGGGCTCTGCTGGCAGGCGCAGACAATAACAAAGATCAGTCCTACGTGCTGTTCGGCATTCAGCGCGCACTGCTGCCCAGTATCCTGTTTCCTGTCGGCAGCAGTGAAAAGCCCGAGATCCGCAGGCTGGCTCGCGAAGCCGGACTGCGAGTCGCCGATAAGAAGGACAGTTACGAAATCTGCTTTGTTCCCGATCAGGACCACACCGGCTTCCTGCGCAGTTTCCGCGGACCACAGGACACAGCAGGAGAATTTGTCGACCTGCAGGGCCACGTGCTTGGACAACATGATGGCTACGAACGATTCACCATCGGACAGCGAAAAGGCCTTGGGCTGGCCTTCGGTGAACCCCGCTTCGTGGTCCGGATTGACCCACAGTCAAAACAAGTCGTGCTGGGACGCCATGCAGATCTGGCTGTGACATCAATTCAGATTCATCAGACCAACTGGCTGATCGACCTACCGCAGTCCGCGTTTTCGTGCGAAGTCAAGGTTCGCTACAGACAGCGCAGTGAGAGTTGTCAGGTGCTGCCGGGCAACGACGGCACCGCCTGCATCGAAATGCAGTCGCCGATTTTTGGCGTCGCCCCTGGACAGGCTGCTGTCTTCTACGACGGTCGGCGAGTCCTTGGTGGAGGCTGGATCCGCTGACGTCTGCGACGGGAAAGAAATGCCTCGTGCACTCGATCCGCCCGACCAGCCTCAGTGCGAAACCGACGGCGGAAATTCCGCACCAGATCCAGCCAGACACCCGACACACAATCCAGCCGCTGCAGAATCGGATCCAGCTCGGGCGGAATTCGCCCCGCTTTGTCCGGCCGCAGTTGACGGCCCGTCCAGTCCACCAGACGCAGATACTGATCCAGTGTCATCGGCAGACAACCGCGATTGCTGGCACGCCGGACAGTGACGGTGTCACGCACCGCCGAACACGGCACATCGAGAGCAATCGGGGACAGCCAGCCGGCCTGCGGTCCATGCTCGATCTGCACTTCACGCTGCTCTGAAGTAGTGGCCTGCTGAGCTGTCCGGCGGTCGGAAATACGCTGCTGAACGCTGGTAAATTCGCTGTTTTCCGGAGTCTCTGCGACAGCCGCTCGAACCGGATTCAAATCCACATAGGCCATGCACGCCGCAATCGCCAGCTCGTCCAGCAGCGGTTGAGCTTTGAAGCGGGATTCCCAGAAATGTCCCTTCAGATCGTCTTCCCGATTGGC
>CAIOKE010000204.1 GCA_903858815.1 uncultured Planctomycetaceae bacterium
AGCTGCTGGGCCAGCAGATTGCCGTAGTTCAGGATCGGGTCAGCCTGTGTTCCATGCGAAACAACGACAAACGGAGCATGGTACAGTCGCCGCGCCTCATCGATCGGATCATCACTGCGTTCCAGCAGTTGCCGGCCGGTCTGACGATTCCAGGAATCCAGCAACAGTTGTGCCTGCTGCAGCCATTCGCTGGTCTGCCAGATCTCCAGTGGCACAGCAGCAACGGTGACTGCGGGTGCCATGGGATCGGCGGGCAGCGAATCCGGGTCCTGCGGTGCCTCGACAGGATCGAGGGTATCGACGGGCGTGTCTGTTGATCCGTCGGTGCGGCGCGGCGGTGGCCCGGGGTACTGGTAGAACTGACACTCCAGACGCCCGTTGAACAGTTTCCTTCGTCGCGGAGCACGGCGACCGAACTGCTGTTCAAAGCCCCGGTTGGAAGTGATGACGTAAACTCCCCAGGTGGGCAGCGTTGACGTGACCCGGCCCAGTTCCCGATAAACAGCCGCAACTTCTTCGGGATCCCCCAGACGCTCACCATACGGTGGATTGGTGATCACAACCCCATATTCAGCATTTGTCCGAAAATCGCTGACCTCCTGGCAGCGAAACTGGATGTCGCCCGCCACTCCCGCCTCGTTCGCACCCTTTTCCGACAGACGAATGGCCGAGGGGTCGTGGTCAAAGCCGAGGATTGGCAGGACCATGCGAGGTTGACGCAGATCACGAGCCTCCGTGCGGACCTCACGCCAAATGCGGCGATCCAGCCATCGCCAGTCTTCCGCCGCAAATGAGCGACCGATACCCGGAGCAATATTGCGGCCAATCAGAGCAGCCTCAATCGGCAGCGTGCCACTACCGCAGAATGGGTCCACAAACTGACGATCCCGGTTCCAGTAACTGAGCTGTATCAGGCCCGCAGCCATCGTTTCACGCAGTGGCGCCGCGCCCACAAATTCTCGATAGCCCCGCTTATGCAGACCGTCGCCACTGGTGTCGATCGTCAATGTGGCCACGTCACGCAGCAATGAAACCTCGATCTGAAACGTTGAGCCTGACTCGTCAAACCGAAATCGCTGGTACGTACGTTTCAGGCTTTCCACAATCGCCTTTTTCACCGCTCCCTGAACCGCCGGTACCGCATGCAGCCGGGACATTACGCTGCGCCCGGCGACCGGAAACTTTGCGTCCACCGGCAGCAGGTCGGACCACGGCAGCGCCCTGGTCTGGTCAAACAATGCGTCGAAATTCGGCGCAGGAAACTCGCCCACTCGAATCAACAAACGGTCAGCGCTGCGCAACCAGAGATTGCACCGCGCAATATCACGCTCGTCTCCCTGAAAATGAACCTTCCCGTCAAATACGCGAAGACCGGTATAGCCCAGTCGCTCAAGTTCACGAGCCACCACGGACTCAAGACCAAACGTTGCAGTGGCAATCAAATCAAACCGTGGCATGCCTTTTCCTGAGCAAATGATCAGTCCGCGGCAGCCCTGCTGGGGCCCTCGAGACCAACCGAAACCGCCATTGAACGTCGTCCGGATGGGGAAGTCAAATCAACGTTCGACGAATCTCTTTCGTGCCATGCAATGGAACAGTTTTCAGTTTTCAGTTTTCAGTTTTCAGTGGTCAGTTTTCAGTGGTCAGTAAACGCACAGGTCCCCTCGGAGGGTGTGGCTGCTGCCGAACCCACCGTACGCCCGTAGCCTGCTTCCGCCCTTGTCCTCCGGCACCCGTAGCCCGAGCATTCCTGACGCGAGGACAAAAGTCGGCTGAGGCCGCCAAATGGACTCCAGCTCATTGAAAAACATCGTGTTTTTGCAGTACGGGGCCGAGCAGGAATGCTCGGGCTACATTTTTGGCCCTTGCGTCATTGAAGTCTGCCGGTCGATGATGGAGGTCTGGACAATCGACCGGGTTTTCGCGAGGATAGAGGTGTTGTCTGGCAGACTCCCTGAAGGATTCTGGATCGGATGGCATCACCCGTAGAGACTGCATCAAAGAGGTCAGCCAGTGAAGACCAGTATTCCCGGACTGTTTCTGGATTCAGGATTGAATGGCCTGTCGCGGTTTCAGATTCGCACAGCGGCGGCTCAGGGGCAGTTATTCCTGCATGGCGCGCATCTGGCTGCGTGGCAGCCGGCCGGTCATCAGCCGGTCTTATGGCTGAGTGGCAGTTCGTGGTTCCAGTCGGGGCGACCGATTCGTGGTGGGGTACCGATCTGTTTCCCGTGGTTTGGTCCGCATCCTCAGGACCCTGCCCTGCCCGCACACGGATCTGCGCGACTGCAGGAGTGGCAGTTACAGCAGACTCAGGCGGACGATGACGGGACATTGCGGCTGGTCCTGCAGACGGTGGTCGGCAATTTCCAGCTGCGTTATGAGATCTGTCCTGGAGCAGAGTTGAGTCTGCAACTGGATTGCCAGTTGTCGCCTGATGCGACGGAACCGGAAAAGTTTGAAGCCGCGCTGCACACATATCTGCAGGTTTCAGATATTCGCAGCATCTGGATCACCGGTCTGGAGAATTCCGGCTATCTGAACAAGGTTCCGCAGCCCGAATGGTGTGCTGCCAGCGAGCAACCCATTCAATTCACTGCAGAGACGGATCGCGTGTATCAGGGCACGGCCGATACGGTGGTGCTGCATGATCCCGGCTTACTGCGCAGGATTGAGATCAGTAAACAGGGCTCGCTGTCGACAGTGGTCTGGAATCCATGGATTGACAAAAGTCGCCGCATGCCGGACTTTGGCGATGACGAATGGACCGGAATGGTCTGTATTGAGACAGCCTGTGTTGGCGAACATGCTGTGGTGCTGCAGCCGGGACAGTCGCACAGAATGTCGGCACTGATCCGTGTACTGTCCTGACTTCGGCTAAGCAGAAAAGCGGGCCCGGTTGTTTGGTGTCGTCTCCGGGGCCACCGAGCACCAGCTTGGTGACGAAGCTCGACGCATCTCTTTGTTCCGTGGCCATCGGCACGCGAAAGGCCGAGCCTGGGTAACGGTGAGTGGCTTTGTATGGGCTGAAGGACGGCCGGTCAGGAAGGCTTGGGCTACGGTTTCTGGCGGAACACGGAGTAATTCCTTCAGGTTGGCGGGAGGTCCCTTTGGGAGGGGGTTTGTCAGGCAGGTGGTTTTTCGGCTCGGCGGGAGCCTCGCCCTCCCGAGGGGGTGTGTCAGTGCTGTGCGGTTTCACGATTCAGTCGCAGCTGACCGCAGGCTGCATCGATATCCGCCCCTTTGCGTTTTCTGACGGTGGCGGGAATTCCGCGGCGGATCAGGATCTCGAGGAACTTCTGGGTATGGGGTTCGCGGGGAGCCGTCATGGCCAGCTCAGTGACACCGTTCATGGGGATCAGATTGACATGGGCGGTGCGGTTCTGCAGCAGCGTGGCCAGCTGCTCAGCATGCTGGGGCTGATCATTGACTCCAGCTAACAGCACATATTCCCATGAGACCCGTCGACCGGTGATCTGGTGAAAGTCGTCTGCGGCATCCAGAATCTCAGCGATCCCGATGCTGCGATTCACCGGTACAATCTGAGTGCGCAGTTCGTCATTGGGAGCGTGCAGGGAAATCGCGAGGTTGTACTGAGAACCGAGGCGGGCAAATTCGCGGATTTTCTCTGGCAGACCGACTGTGGACACCGTGATCCGGCGGGCACCAAGCCCAAACCCATCCTCGGCTGTCAATAAGTCAAGAGCCGCCGTCAGCGATCGGAAATTGGCCAGTGGTTCACCAATCCCCATGACGACAAGATTCGTGATTTTTTCGTCGGGTTGCAGCAATCGATGCAGCACCAGCACCTGCTCGTAAATTTCTGCCGCTGTCAGGTTACGTCGAACACCCAGCAGTCCACTGGCACAGAACACACACCCCATGGCACAGCCGACCTGGGTACTGATACAGACCGTGCGGCGGTCGGGTTCGCGCATCAGAACGCATTCGACCAGCTCGCCGTCCTGCAGTCTGAGCAGCAGTTTCTCTGTACGATCCGAGGCAATCTGATGGCCAATGATTTCGAATGAGCAGAAGCGGAAACTGTTCTGCAGCAGTGTTCGCAGTGCTGCCGGCAGATCACTCATCTGATCAAATGAAGAAATTCGTCGCTGGATCAGCCACTGGCGAATCTGTTTCGCACGAAATGCGGGTTGCCCTGCCGCACGCAGCCACTCGGTCAGGGCCTCTGGCGAAGACTCAAGAATGGCCGGTAGAGCAGGCCCCGTCGGCTGGGGTTCCAGCGGCATGACGGGCAGCAACGGATCTGATGTCTGAATGTCTGTCACGGCTGACCGGGTGTCCTTTCCGGAGCTGCGTTGCGCGAGCGTGCGAGGTTTCTGCGGTAACTGCGAATCAGTCCGGAATATTCGCTGTCCAGAACTTCGCGGCCGCCATCCTGCACATCGTTATCCAGCTGATCCTGCAGCTGCCCCCACTGTCGTCGCTGACCACGTTTGACTGTGACATCAGGATTGACTCCGTCAAAACGGGCGGCATTGCCCCGTGATCCCGGATCGGAAGATGACTGGCTGCTGTCCGAGCCCAGTTGTCCAGGCGTAAACTTCGCAGGCAGTGAATTCTTTGCCGCACTCTTCAGAGACTTTGCCGCATCCGCCAGTGACTGGGCGCTGCCCTGACCCTGCGGGGACTGAGCAGACTGCTGATCGCCCGTTTCACTGCCTGGCTGGCCCGGCTGGCCCGGCTGTGAGGACTGACGACCGTTTGAACCCTGCTGGCCGGTCGCACCTTGTGCCTGAGGCTGGCCATCAGCACCAGCCTGTTGCGGCTCACCGGACTGCTCTGGCTGTCCCTGCCCTGCTGGCTGTTCACCAGGCTGGGACTGGCCGGGTTGTCCGGATGCTGCTGAGTCGCCTTCAACGGCGGGTTGTTGACTGCTTTCCTGTGCCATGCGTTCGGCGGCCTGCTGCAGGTTCTGCAGCGCTTCGCCAATGCTGTCACCAACTTCACCGGGGACTGGGTTGGAAGGATCTCGCAGTCCCTGCGCGGCCTGTGCAGCCAGCTGGCCGGCACGACTGAGTTGTCCGGCCGCCTGCTCGGCCGCCTGACCAGCCTGCTGCATCTGAGCCTGCTGCATGTCACCAGCCGCCTGTCGGCCACTGTCGGTGCCCTGCTGGGCCGCCTGAGATGCTTCCTGAGATGGTCGGGCCAGATTCTGCAGACCCAATGCCGGGTGACTGAGACGTTCCGAAAGATCCTGCAGCTGCTGTGGCAGCCTGCCCGCTTCGTCACTGAGTTCCTGCTGTGTCTGCTGGCGAGCAGCATTTTGTGCAGCATTGCTGGATTGCATCTGGCGGAGCGAGTCGGCCATGCGCGAAAGATCATCACCCTGCTGCTGCAGTTGTGCTCGTCGATCCTGCTGTTCCGGACTGGCCAGCTGACCGGCCGCCTGTCGTGCATCTTCAGCAGCGGTTTTCAGCTGTTCAGCAGCCCGCTGAAACTGTCCGGCTTCGGCCACTCGACGAGCATCCTCGGCTCGCTGAGCAGATCGTTCTGCACCAGACTTCGCCTGTTCGGAATTTGAACTGTCCTGCTGTATGGCCTGAGCCTGTTGTGTGGCTGCATCCGTCAGCTGATCCAGCTGCTGCAGCAGCGACTGAGCTGCCTGCTGCTGAGACTGTTCCGTGGGTCCGCGTTCCTGTGCCAGCTGCTGCAGTTTCTGGTTGAGCTGCTGCAGTTGCTGCTGCAGTTGTGACGCCTGCTGCTGTGGCGACTGGGGCGCGGGTGCTGGAGCGGCAGGGTCCGGCGTTGAATTCTGTTGCGGAGCTGCAGCCTGTGCCAGCTGTTCTGCGGTCTGCTGCACAGACTGCTGTGCATTGGCCAGGTTCCCCTGCCGCAATTCACGCACGGCCTGATCGATGGCCGCAGGGTCGGGTGGCGTTACCTGCGGATCGGTGGCGTTGGGCTGCTGCTTCAATTGCTGGACGACCTTTTCGAGATCACCTTTCAGCTGCTGCAGCTGTGTTGCCAGTTGCTCGGCATCACGGCCTGTTTCGCGAGCTTCTTCCTGGGTTCCGGCGGCCACGGCCTGCTGCCGTTGCGCCAGTTGTTCCAGCTGGCGTGACAGTGCGGCGGCCTGATCCAGCTGCGCTTCGCGGGCAGCCTGCAGCAGTTCCTGCTGTTTTTTCAGCAGATCCTGCAATTGCTGATCCAGCTGCTGCTGTTCGTTCTGCAGCCGCTGTCGTTCGGTCGCCAGCTGCTGCTGGAAATCCTGGGGAGTTTGTCCGGCGGCCGGCGTGCCGTTCAACTGCTGCTGCTGAAGCTGCAGGGAATCGTCCGCCAGTTTTTCTGCATCAAGTGCGAGGCGATTCAGTTCAACGAGATCCTGCTCAAGCTTTGCGGCCCGCTGCATTTGGGCGGTTGCCTGATCCAGCTCACTGCGAATCTGCTGCAACTTCGATTCTGCCTGCTGCAGGGCTGTGATTGCCGGATCGCGTTCCGAGGTGGCAGCCGAATCCAGTTCCGCGGCAACGTCGCGCCGCAGCTGTTGAGCAAGTTTTGCCAGTCGGTCTGCCGGCTGCTGCATCAGTGGATGCTGGCCGGCTTCTTCGGCCAGCGTCTGCAGCTGAGTGCCCTGGGTCTGCTCTTTTTCGCTGAGTCCGCGAGTTTCAGTCTGAACCGGCTGCGTCCAGTCCTGCTGCGCCCGAGCCCGCAATTGAGCCGCCTTTGCGGCATCCAGCGCCAGCTCCTGAGATAACTTCTGCAGTGCCTCAAGCAGTTGCCTGTCGGCCTGTTGCAGTGCCTGCAGTCCGAGAGGTGGAGCATCGCTGGAAACCTTCAGAATCCAGGGGCCCTGCCATACCACCTGAGGTCCAGGCTCCGGTCGCTCATCTGCGGACTTCGCTCGCAGTTCAATGGTTTCGTCCGGCTGCAATCCGAGCGGCTTCAGATCAAGTCGAAAGTCATGAGCGATGGCTTCGGCACCCTGCTGCAGTGGTGTGGCTGGCAGAATCCGAAAGGCATCCTGATTGCGGCGGTAATGCAGTTCCAGCTGACCGATACCAATGTCGTCCGTAGCGATGGTATTCAATGGAACAACATCATCCGGACGCACCTGCAGACCATCCTGCAGGCCGCTGGCCTGCAGTACGGGAGGTTTGTCAGGGACGGCGGTCAGGCGTCGATCGGCCGGTTCGAGATTGGTGAGTCCCACTGAGTCGCGAGCCACGAATTCGAATCGCCCACCACCCGAGACTGTGAACTGCAGATCTGCCTGCAGTCGGTCTGCCGACCATTCCAGCTGCGGAACAACAGCCTCGGCCGCCGACTGTGGGGTCCCTGCCATCTGCTGTCCGGCGGCGGCCGCCGCCAGCTCTTCAGGCAGCAGTTCGCTGTTTTCAGCAGGACTCATTTCTTCGCCGCTGCTGGCAGTTCGTGCAGGCAGTGGCTTCCAGTCGTGCCAGACCAGCTGCAGATCGGCCACAGGCTTACTGAACTGCAGCTGAATACGCACCTGACTGTTCTCGAAAACAAATGTTTCACCCGTGAGTCCATCCACGAGTTGCACAGGGCGACGAGTGTATGCCGGGGGTGTTTCTTCGAGCGTCGCGGCGAGGATTCGGGGTGGTTCGGCAACGGTGAGCGAGTGCCATTCCGAGCAGGCTCCGCCACCGCTGACGCGATACTGCAGAGACTGTCGAGCATCGAGCAGCAGCGCGGTGTAATGTGACCGGGCTTCGTCCCACGTCATGGACAACTGATCCGGACGACCATCCTGCGTCTGCAGTTCCAGAATGACCTGCTGCGGTCGGACGCCCGGCACAGTGGAACGCCAGCGCGGTACAGCAGCGAATGTGACATCTGAACCAACGGCGCAGGCATTCTGCGGTTGAGTCAGTTCAAACCAGAGGTTGGTGGGTGCCGCGAGATTTGCGAAGGGGGTGAGCAGTCTCCATGCCAGCAGTCGCGTGGTATCGCGCCAGAGAAACAGCGAAAGCAGAATGATCAGTACGCAGACAAGAGCCTGCAGCAGGCGGATCAGAGTGCTGCGTCCCGGAACGACCTGCCGCGGTTGAATCTGAGTCAGCTGCCGTGCTGTCCGCTGCAGCAACAACTGTCGCATCAGATCGGAACCCGCTTCCAGCTGTGAAACATCGGGGCGTTCAAGTGATGCGAGGGTCGCGAGAGCTTCCTGCAGATCGGGGAATTGCAGGTCAACTGCTGCCCCCAGCTCGTCGGCCTGCAGCGTTCGCAGGGTTGGCAGAACCAGACGGCGCAGGCAGACTGTGAGGACGATTGCGACAGTGGTCAGCAGCAGCAGCAGTCGAACGACTGAGGGCAGTACCAGAAGGTAATCTGCAGAGCAGGCCAGCAGTGCCAGCCCGGTGCCGGTCAGGATGGTGGCCGCCGTGCCGCGCAGCACGGTTTGCAGCCGAATCAGGCGACGGCACTGAGACAGCAGCCGGCAGAGTTCCGGGAGTTGGCTGAGGGTAATGGAAGACATGACACGCTGTCCTGCGGAAAACGGGGTTCGGCAGCAGGCGGGCTTGTGACAGCGGGAGGCTGTCAGACAGGGCTCTGCCGAAGTCTGACAGTCTATCGTGCAGTCGGGCCAACCTGCCACAGTATCTGCCGGATTCGTGGGTCGCGGCGAGGAAATGCTGGGATTCGGGCTGGAGTTTCCGCCAATTCGCAGAGTTATGGCTGGCTGTTGGCAGGGTGATTCGCTGTTGCCGGGATTTCGGAGTAGACTGGAAGGTGCAGGCCCGGTGCACCCTCTGGTTCCCAATTGTCTTCGGCGTCGAGGCTGTACGGATGACTGCGTCTCGAGGGCTGTTGAGTTCAGGACCTGATCAGAAAGACTGTGGGGGGATGTTGCGGAGTGAATCTCAGTCGTCGATTCTGGTCACGTTCTGTGTGGTTCGCCAGCCTTGTCGTGGTGGGGCTGCTGATGCTGATTCTCTGGTCCGTTCGCTGGCGGCAGAACAGTGAGCGTGAGCGGGGTGTGAGGGTGGTTCGGCAGCAGGTCGTCGAATTACTGCAGCGGGCTGAACAGAATCTGAATGCCGGCCGTACAGCAGCTGCTCGAAAGAATTATGAGACTGTGCTGGAACTGAATCCGGCGGAACCGGTAGCGTTGCTGTTCATGGCCGGTTATCTGCAGCAGGAAGGTCACTCTGACGATGCTCGTGCCCTGCTGGCTCGTCTGGGGCCGGTTTCAGAACAACTGCAGGCGACGGCCGACTTTCTTCTGGGTGGTCTGGAGCTGCAGTCAGGTCGAGCGGTTGTCGGCGAGCAGCTGTTGCTGTCGGCCCATCGGCGAAATTCGCGGTATGCCGCACCGCTGCGGGATCTGGCGCGGTTGTATGCGTTGCAGATGCGGGCCACGGAGCAGAATCAGATGCTGCTGTTACTGGAGCAGATTCGACCGTTGACAAAGGAAGAGCTGGCGATGCGTCTGCTGGCCGGGCGTCCGATTACCGAAACGAAGCAGGCAACCGAACAATTGCGTGGTTACCTGCAGCAGGCTCCGAACGATCGTGCGTCTCTGCTGGGGCTGCTGCGGACTCTGCGTCTGGATCAGTCACCGCAGCAGGTGCTGGCGGAACTTGACCGACATGCGGAACTGGAACCTGGCAGTGCGACCCTGCAGGCCCTGCGAGCCATCCTGCAGCTGCAGTCGGGAGCCGAACAGGTGACCAGCCGTTATGTGCAGCAGCTGGATGTGGGGCAGTCAGCAGACGAGGAAGTCTGGGAACTGGCTGTGCGGATGGCGGAAAGAGCGGGCGACTGGGAGCAGATGCGGCGAGCTGCGGGCTGGCTGGTGCAGCTGCAGCCGTGGCAGCCGGCGTTTCGCAGTTTTCTGGCGCTGGCCTGCGAGCGTCAGGGGGACACGACTGAGGCGCAGCGGCAGCGGGTACTGATGGGACGTCTTGATCAGCTGGAGCTGCTGGCGTGGCGCATGTTTCGACCGCAGGCGGAAGCGGAGTCCATGGCGGTTCCTGTCATGCTGGAGTTGGCTGGCCTGCTGAGTGCTTCCGGTGAATTGGGGGAAGCACGTCGCTGGCTGTCGGCTGCTGCTCGTCTGCAACCGCAGAACGCCGAGATTGCTCAGCAGCTGGCTGCTCTGTCGGCGGTGCCTGAGCCGGCGCGATCGCTGACTGAGTCAGCCCCGGAAATGCGGCCCATCGCCCTGCAGGCTGCGGTTGATTTCGTGCAGAAGCCGGAGACGACGGTGGGTGAAGAGTGGAAATTCGTGGACGAGTCTCGGGAACGTGGCGTTCGGTTCAGCTACCACAATGGTCAGACGCAGTGGAAGCGGATTGTGGAAACTGTTGGCGGTGGCTGTGCCGTTCTGGATCTTGATGGGGATTTATGGCCGGATTTGTATTTTGCACAGGGCCAGTCTGCTGCGAGTCAGGCCGAGGGCCGATTGGACCGGCTGCTGGAAGATCAGATATTCCGAAACCTGCGGGGGCAGCGTTTTCAGAACTGCACGGATCTTTGTGGATTGCATGAGACGTCTCACACCCTCGCTGCGACGGTGGGAGACGTGGATGGGGATGGGTTCGCAGATGTGCTGGCAGCCAATCTGGGAACCTGCCGACTGTATCGTAATGCAGGAGATGGCACATTTTTCGAGTCCACGCCGGTGGCACTGCAGCAGAGCACTCATTGCAGTAGTGGCGCCTGCCTGGTGGATTTGAATGACGATGGGTTGCCTGAGATTTTTATCCTGAATTATGTGGAGGACTGGGATCGTCGCTGTATTAACAGCAGCGGTCAGTTTGCCACCTGTGATCCGCGTGAGCTGCAGCCGGCGATCTGTCAGCTGTTCCTGAATGAGGGCGATGGTGAGTTTCGTGAATTGACGACGGAGTCCGGTCTTGCGCAGCTGCCGGGTCGGGCTCTTGGAGTGATTGCAGCAGAGCTGACAGGGGATCAGCGAATGGATCTGTTTGTCGCGCATGATGGGATGCCAAACCAGTTGCTGACGTGTGATGTGGATGTGTCAGGCGTTGCTGGGAAAGCGGCAGACCTGCACCTGACTGATGTGGCCGCTCGCTGTGGCGTGGCGGTACCGGAGTCCGGTCGGGCACATGCCGGAATGGGAGTGGCGTATGCGGACTTCGACCGCAATGGATTTCCGGATTTGTTCGTGACCAATTTTTATCGTGAGCAGAACACACTGTATCAGGGAATTGCCAGTGGTTTGTTTACGGATGCTTCCAGCAGATCGGGACTGGGACCGGTCAGTCTGCCATGGCTGGGCTTTGGTACTCAACCAATTGATGTGCAGGGCGACGGCTGGCCGGATCTGGTGGTGTTAAACGGGGATATCGACGATTACTCGGCCAGCGGCCGACCGTGGAAAATGCCGATCATGGCGTTTCGGAATGAGGGTGGTCTGCGATTTCGCGACATGTCTCAGCTGAGTGGTGCGGATTTTCAGCAGCCACAGCTGGGGCGTGGGCTGAGTCGTGTGGATCTGAACGGTGATCATGTCTGTGATCTGGTGGCTGTCCGGCATGATGGCGAGGCTCGATTGCTGGTCAATCATACGCCGCAGCAGTCGGCCAGAGTGGTGTTGCGAGTGATCGGTCGGCAGCGTGGCCGGGAAGTGCTGGGGACGGTACTGACACTGCGAGCAGGCGGGCAGGGAGAGTTGACGGAGGTTGTGGCTGGCGGCGACGGTTTTGCAGCGGTCTCGGAGCGAACGGTGTCGTTTCGCAGGGGGGCAGCGGCGAGCATGGAACTGGTGGTGCGGTGGTCCGGCGGAGTGGTGCAGCGAGCCGTGGTATCAGGGGCCAGCGTTGAGTGGCTGTGTCGCGAGGAAACAGGTGCAGAATGCTCGCTGTGGCCGGCCCCACGATAAACTTCGCGTGAGGCGGGGATTTTGTGTGGGCGTGTGAACAGTCATGGCAAGAGTTTTGCCGATGTTTTAGGCGGTTTTGCCTATTCGGCGATTGACGCTGAGAAACGGTCACGTTAATTCTGTACGAAGAAACACCGTCCCTGCAAACGGATTTCGCTTTCGCCTGCGATTTTTTGTGTACGTATGTATATTTTAAGGAGTGGCGCATGCAGTTGGGTTTGTGGGGACGCTGGAAAAATCGTCGGTCCGGGGGTTTTACGCTGATTGAGTTGCTGGTGGTGATTGCGATTATCGCGATCCTGGTAGCGTTGCTGCTGCCGGCAGTTCAGCAGGCTCGTGAAGCGGCTCGCCGCACGCAGTGCAAGAACAATCTGAAGCAGATTGGTCTGGCGTTGCACAATTACCATGATACTCACGGTCGGTTCCCCCCGACTCAGATCATGGTTGCGTACATGGGAGCGAACAACACGAACCCACAGCCGCGTAATCACACGTGGGTGTCGCTGGTTCTGCCGTATCTTGAGCAGGCCACGTTGTACAGTTCGATCAACTTCAGTGCTGCTATGCACCTGAATGGTGTTTATCAGACGCTGTCGACTGGTGAAACGATTGTTTCGCGTAAGTTGCCGGTTCTGCAGTGCCCTTCAGACCCGGGTTTTGGTGGTGGCGTTTCGACTCATGGTCTGTCGCACATGAACTATGCCGGCAACATGGGTTGGGACTGGCACTATCGTGGTCCGCACTGGGCGCAGGGTCCATTCCAGAACGGTTCGGAAGGAACTCGACTGGAAGATGTGAAGGACGGTACTTCGAACACGATCTGTGTGGCTGAAACATCGACTCAGGGATTCACTCCCCGTGCCGGTGCTCCCAGCCATCAGGCGATGGGTGGTGTGATTCGTCCCAGCGGTGTGACGAATGCCGTATTCCGGACTCCATTCATTGATCCGGGCAGCAACGGCGACGTCATGGACTCAGCCGCTCTGCGTGGGATTGGTATTGCGGGGTCTCGCGTGTGGCTGCGTCCGGACGGTCAGGCTGCAGGTTACTGGTGGAAGTCTTCACCGTACGCTCATCCTCCGACCTACCTCGCCTGCTTTGGTCTGAACAACAACTGGCCGGGCGCCAGCAGTGTTCACACTGGTGGTGGTCAGTTCCTGATGTGCGACGGTTCGGTTCGCTTCATCAGTGAGAACCTCCAGGGTGCTCAGCAGCCGTCCATCTGGTTTGCTCTGCATACCTATGTGGGCAGCACAGAAGCTGGTCAGCCGATTGTTGGCGAATTCTGATTCTGCTTCGCTGCAGTCTGCAATCTGATTGACTCCCGCGCCGTCCTGTGCAGTTCGGCCGGGAGTTTTTTTGCAGATGGCTGGCGGGGGCTTTCGCTGAAGTTAACAGCTTTTTTTGTTTGCAGATGAAGGAGTTTTTGAGTGTTGCGAAACCTGTGTTCTTTGGCTGTGTTGTTGTCACTGTTTGTAGTTGTGGGCTGTGGTGGCGGAGCTGAAGGTGGTGCCAAAGTCAAAACTGCGGCGTTCACTGGAAAGCTGACGCTGGACGGTAAGCCCTACGGCAAGGTGAAGGTCCAGTTCATTCCAGAGGGTTCGGACGCGGGTGTTCGGACTGCCTATGCGGAAGTCAAGGACGATGGAAGCTTTGCGGCCACGACCTATGTGACTGGTGATGGAATTGTCCCTGGTAAGTACACCGTGCGGGTTGGTTCAGAAGGTGACGGTGGTTCAACGGATCCGGCAGCGATGATGGCTGCAGTGACGGGCGAGGCGATTGAGCCATTCACTGTCGACGTGCCTGCGGATGGCCTGACGGATGTCGAGCTGAAGCTGACCAGTTCGAAGAAGAAGGCTGGTGCCGGCGGCATGCTGGGACAGTGAGTCCTGATTCGTCACCCCATCGTGGCGATGAAACCAGACAGCGAAGGCTCGGACGGCAGCGTCCGAGCCTTTTTTATTGGCGTGAAGAGGCGAGTGAACGATCAGCAGCGAAGAGTTGTGGGTTTGTGAGGGAGGTGGGTTTTGTTGCGTCTCCTGGGAGGGCGAAGCTCCTGCTGAGCCGTGGGTTTGTGGGGTAGGTGGTGTGTTCGGCTTGGCGGGAGTCTCGCCCTTCCGAGGTGGGAGTGCGGACGCCGGTGGGCTTCCGGATTTGTTACTCCGTGGGCTGTTGCTGTTTCAGCAGGCGGGACAGTAGTGCGGTGCCACCACAGGACCAGATGGACACAGCGGCAACTGCAAGGGCCTGGATGGAGAGTAATTCTGATTTGCCGTGGATCAGGGATTCGATGGGGGTGCGATTCCAGTGAAAGACTCCATTTGACGAGCTTGCCAGCAGACCTGGAAGCAGCATGCCGATTGCAGCGGCGAAGGCGATCTGCAGCGGAATTGTCGACACTGTGGTGACGTTCCACTTTTTCAGCAGCGAGCAGCTGATCAGTGCGGTGACGGTTCCTGCCGCTCCGCAGATCAGTGCTGTCATGGGATCATACAGCACGGCGCCAGCGGCGGTCGCGGCCATGCCGGTCAGCAGTCCATGAACGGGCACTGTTCCGCCACTGGCAAAGGCCAGTCTGAGAAGTCCACTGCAGCTGAATCCACCAATCGCTGCGGCCAGCAGGTTCAGCATCATTAAGGATCGCAGCTGCGCGACGGGGACCTGCAGTGAGCAGGCGAGTACGGGAAAGCTGAGCCACAGCAGACCGACACTGAAGAGTTCGATGTTTGTGCAGGTTGCCGGGTGATTCATGTCGGCTGTCGGCGACCGGCGTGTTCCAACGACAAGTGCGGACAAACAGATCAGCAGCAGAAACAGCGAGCCACCGGTATCCAGCGCGTGCCGGATTCCCAGCCAGCCTTCCCCCCAGACCCAGTGAGCGACGGGCACATAAATCAGGAAGCCCCAGCCCAGTGTGAATCCGAGGATTCTGTGGGCAGACGCGCCCGTCGCAGCCGCAGCAGCCGCAACTCCGCCGACAGCGCACAGGTAAACTGCCAGCTGCAGTATCACAAACGCGCTTAATGACACACTGTGGTGCGGACGACGCGACGCAAACAGCGGTTCTCCCGGGTCTCCCTGCGCCTCCAGGTGGGCAAACCCTGCAAAATTCAGGTCGCCGATGAATCCACCACGTCCGAAAAACGGTCTGATATCCTTTTGATTGGCCGGGTCGCGCATCATCTCGGACATCGGGCGCGGGGCGGCTTCGCCCGGATCGTCCGGTGTGGTTCCCAGTGAGGGCCCAAATGCAAGGCTGTGCAGTACCAGCAGCCAGAGGGCTGAATGCAGGGCTGCACCCGTCAGCCACTGTTCTGGATTCCACGGCAGCTGCAGCACGCGGCCCCGACTGAGCAGTCCCATCAGTGCCGGCAGCAGCAACAGCAGCAGCAGAATCGCCGCCACCAGCAGCCACAGCATCTGCGATCCATCGAACGCACCATTCCATTCAATCATCATGGCTGCTGCTCCACCTGCTCACCAGTACCTCGTCGAATCACAATCTGCTGATTCACCGGTACAGCGGCAAATCTCTCTACGCACTGGTTAACCGGACCATCCGGCCAGACGACCGTGATGGACTGCAGGTCAGTTCTGGCACCCAGCCCAAAATGGACTCGACTGTCACTGCTGGCCAGATAGCTGCATTGAGGCAGGCAGCAGGCGGTGCGGCGACTGCCGTCCGAGAACTGCAGTATGACTCGTGCGCCGATCGCGTCACGTGCACCTGCACCAGTTTCTGTTTTCACCAGCAGCCAGTTTCCGGCAGCGAGGTCATTGCGGTAACAGCGCGCCGTTGTGCCACAACCTGTGACAATCAGGTCCGGATCACCGTCGTTGTCCAGATCTCCGCAGGCGAGGCTGCGTCCGGAAGTCTGTGCTGCCACAAAATCACCACCGGCCACCTCGTCGGCCTGCCAGCGTCCATCTGCTGAGCCCAGCAGCAGCACATTTTCGTCATGGTAGGCACGCCAGTATTCCTCCGTATTGTCAATCCGTTCCTTGCGCACCTGAAACTCGTCTTCACCATGAAACGGAAATCCACTGTGGCACGGAATTACCAGCCCATTGACAATCGGAATATCCAGCAACCCATCATGATTCAGATCCAGCAACGAGACTCCCCAACCCGTGTGTCCACGAGAAGCCAGATCGATACCGCAGCCCGGAGTCCGGTCCTGAAACAAGCCGTCTCGGTTACCAACGTACAGGGTCGCTGTTTCCTTCGTCAGATGTGTGACCAGCAGATCGATGATGCCATCCGCATTCACATCACCGGCAGCTGCCCCCATCCCGGCTTCCACATGGCCTGCCTGATTGCAGGCCGTACCACGCAGAGTGGCTTCTTCCAGAAATGTGCCGTCCCTTTGATTGACCCACAGTCGATTCGGCGCACCATCATTGGCGATAAACAGATCGGGCCATTCGTCACCCGTCAGATCCATACAGACAGCACCGAATCCAAACGTTGTGACTTTTGCAAGGCCAGCTGCTTCCGTCACGTCACGAAATCGAACCTGCCCGCCGGATTCTGAACTGCCCGTTTCATTGTGATACAGACGATCAATTGTCGGTTGAAACTTGTGCGGGCCACAGTAACTCACAAGTCCATGTGAAAAGCCACAGGAAACGGAGTGTCCATACTGCGGATCGGCCGTGTAGTTCACCACCAGCAGATCCAGCCAGCCGTCTCGGTCATAGTCCACAAATGCTGCTGCAGCCCCCCAGTCCGATTCCGTTCGCTGCAGTGCTGCAGTGATATTTTCGAACGTACCCTGCCCTGTGTTGCGATACAGCGAGTCCTGTCCGTAGTTGGCAATAAACACATCCGGCAGCCCATCGTTATCGACATCGCCCACAGCCACGCCGGCCCCGTAGCCGGTGTCACCAAGGCCGCTGCTGTCAGTCACATCCTGAAACTGACCTGATGAAGTCTGCCGATACAGCCTGTTGCGATAATCGACGGCCGGTTCCAGTGAACCCACTGCTCCGGGCGAAGGACCACAGTTCACAAAATACAGATCCTGCAGCCCATCCCGATCGAAGTCGAGCACTGCGGCACCGGCCCCGATGGATTCCGGCATGAACCACGTTCCGAGTGGCCCTACGATGTGTCGGAAGTCGATCCCCAGCGGCTTCGTGATATCCACGAGCCCCGGGGGGGCCGTCTGGCTGCGAACGCGCTGGGGACGCTCCTGCAGACAATCATAATCCGGGATCGCCGGGTCAGGCCGCTCAGCCAGCTCCCGTTGCGCTCGATCACGCACTCGCCCCACCTGGATCCACGCCAGTGCAGCCACGACCAGTACACCGGCAATTGCACCCGCCCGTCGCCAGTCAACAAAAGTGTTCGAAGAATGTGCGGTCAATGCTGCCTCAGGGGGGTTGCGAGTCGGATCGAATTGGTTCAGTGACAGTCGCCTGCTTCAGTTCGTTCTGCAGCCGCTGCAGTTCGGCTGTTTCTGCCTGCATCTGTGAAGTCAGAATGGACTCGATCGGCTGCAGCGTTTCAGCAGCCTCAGGCAGCTGCTTCTGACGCAGCAGCAGATGCACCAGCCCGAAACGGATCCATGGATCGCCCGGTGAATCCGCAACTGCCTGACGATATTCCTCGATGGCTGCAGCAACCTGTCCGCCTGCCTCCAGCAGATCAGCCCGCACGGCTCGAGCCAGTCCGTAGTCGGGCTTCAATTGCAGGCAACGTTCAAGAGTCTGCAGCGCCTGAGCGGGCTGGCCAGCCTGTGCTGCAGTGACGGCAAGGTGAAACAGGATCAGCGGATCCTCAGGAAACCTTGTCGCCAGCTCGACCAGTTCCGCCAGAGCCGCAGCGGCATTACCCTGATCGCGGAGTGCAAGGGCGCGATTCAGCGCGGGGCGTGAGCGTTCAGGAAAACGGTTGGCCAGAGTCGACAAAGTCTGGACGGCTCTGTCCAGCTGTCCCTGCTGCCGCTGCAGGTCGGCCTGCGCCGAGGCCACAGCCCCACTGGCATCGAAAGACCGCAACTGCTCAAGCCACGGATCCCGTACAGAACGATGCGGCGGGGCTGTCCCCGATTCTGTCAGCAATTGCTCAGCAAGGGCCTGCTGGCCGATCTGCAACTGCACACCAGCCACTTCCCGCAGCAGCAGATCGCTGACGGACTGATGCTGCCGTGCTGACTGCAGCAGCTCAGACACCTGCTGTGGAATACCGGCAAGGCGAGCCAGCCGTACCCGCTGCAGCCAGACTTCCGGTTCACCGGGAAACTGCTGCGACAGCTGCTGCAGCTCGCGGTCAGCCTCCGGAAACCGGCCCTGCGTCAGCAGCACAGAAACCAGCCGCAGACGCGATTGAGCCGACTTCGGCTGCAGGCTGACAGCAGTGGCATACCGCTGCGTTGCCTGTGTCAGGTCTGTCTGTTCAAGAATGACTCCGCTCAGATGCGGCCAGCGAGCATCTTTGGGAGCCAGGATCCCCGCAGCCGCAAAGCACTGCAATGCCTCGGCAGGCCGTTCATGCTGCATCAGGGCCATCCCATAGTCACCCCACGCCGTGGCACTGGCAGGCTGCCGCTGCAGCCGACTGCGAACGTCTGCCAGCAGCGAAACAACAGCCCGACTGGCCCCCTGCTCCTGCACCTGCGGGATCTCCGGAAGCGTCGTTGTGGTTGTCAGGAACCACGTCACCGCAGCGACAGACACGACCCCGCAGACCAGCAGTACCAGCCACCAGCCGCGGAATGATGGCCGCGCGGGGGCCATCGCGCCGTCCGATGTTGCTGAGTTCCCTCGGGCGTCGTTCACGGCTGACCTCCGACTCCTTCCAGCGTCTGACCGGTGCCCTGCTTCAATTCCACGGCCCGATCCACATGGACTCCGGAAAATCGCTCTGCCTTTGCAGCACCATCCGGCCACAGGACCTCGATCCAGTCGATTGTCTGCGTGTTACCCACTCCAAAGTGGACTCGCGGATCACTGCCGGACAGGTAGCCTGTCTGATGCTGGACCTCTGCTACCAGTTTCCGATCGCCACAACAGACTGTAATGCGCGCCCCGATGGCTGGTCCCGGACGCTGGCTGCTGACAGCACTGACCATCAGCCAGTGACCACGACGCTCGGACACATTCTCGTACAGCATTGCTGGTACAGAAACTCCGGAAACGAGCAGATCGAGGTCACCGTCATTGTCAATGTCTCCGCTCGCCAGTCCCCGCGAGACCTGCACAAGCTGCTGCAGGGGATCACCAGTATGCGGCGAAAAACGCCCGGGGCCGGTCCCGACATACAACTGGCAGGATTCAGCATACTCCTGCCAATGCGTGGCAGCAGGCTGCGGCTGCAGCAGCGGAGCCCTCATCACACGCCCATTGACAACGGCCACATCCACGTTTCCATCAAGATCAAAGTCCGACACCACAGTACCAAAACCCGTCTGATTGCGACTGGGTTCGCCGAGGCCACTGCGACCGGTGTCATCCAGAAAGAAGCCGGCGCTGGTCTGACGATACCACGTATTGGTTTCACCTCGCAGATGCGACAGAAACAAATCCAGTGCACCATCCTGATTCAGGTCCGCTCGACTGACACCCATACTGGCCTGCGGTCGCCCCTGCAGATCCACCGCACACCCCCGCAGGACAGCTTCCTCTGTAAACTGTCCCTCGGAATTCTGGATCCACAGAAAATTAGGCTCCATATCGTTCGCGACATAGATGTCCATCAGGCCATCCCCGTTGAAGTCGGAGGCTGACACACCAAGGCCCTTGCCCTGAGCTCGGGCAAGTCCGGCCGAGATCGTGGTGTCACGAAAACGAAACGCGGTCCCGGCACTACCGAGGTTCCGCGCCAGCAGATCCGTTGTCCCCTGAAAGGACTGCGGACCGCAATAGTCGCGACGGCCAGTCCCATCGGCACAGATACTGCCCGGAAAGTAATCCACGTAATGCGTCACAAACAGATCGAGCCAGCCATCGCGATCATAATCGAACAGGACAGCCGCCGTCGCCCAGCGAGAATCACTGATGCCCGATTCTGCCGTGACATCCACGAACCGAATGTGTCCATGACCTGTGTCATTTCGAAACAGCAGCACGCCACGTGATCCGGTCGTTACGGCATCCGCATCACCGTCGTTATCAATGTCGGCAGTGAAGCAGCCCATGCCAAATCCAGGGACTCGCAGCCCAGCCTGCTCACTGACATCACGCCAGCCACCGTCCGGCTGCTGCTGCAGGACACAGCACAACCCGGCCTGCCCTGCTGCCACTTCTGGCCGACTGTCACCGGGCACCAGCAGAATATCCAGTCGCCCGTCGCGGTCGATGTCGGTCAGAGTACAGCCACTGCCCATGATGCCGGGCATTTCAAAGCTGGTGGGATCGGAGACGTGGAAATTCCGAGGGATTGGCAGGTCCGCCAGCGGGCGAAACCACGGCTCCGTCGGGCCCGCAACAGCAGCAGACAATGCAACTGCGTCGCTGTCTTTTGTGGACTGGCTGCTGACCGGGGCTGCGCCGCCGCCGCAACCAGACAGGACACAGCCGCAGATCACTGCCAGCAGTTGCCACCGCCACTGCCACCGCCTGCGCAAAGCAACTGCCCGCAACGTTTTCGCAACAGTTGTATGCTGAGCAGTTGTTCGCATCTGTCACTCCGCATGGCAGCAGTTGCCATGTCGTTCAGAATTGTTTGCGCAGGTGATCGCAGAATACCGCGGTCCCGCCCCGATGCGAAACCCCATTCGCAAAAACATGCCGACCAGAACGCAAAAACCCGCGGCCGTGAAAACGGACGCGGGTTCAGTTGGTTTGATGCTGACTGCACGAAGGCAGCAGAACCTGATCTTAGTAGCGGTAATGCTCGGGTTTGTAAGGACCGGATGGCTTCACGCCGATGTAGTCCGCCTGAGCCTGTGTCAGCACTTCCAGTTTTGCACCCAGCTTCTCAAGGTGCAGTCGAGCAACCTCTTCGTCCAGCTCCTTCGGCAGCAGATGCACGTCGACAGAATACTTTCCGGGATTCGTGAACAGAGCAATCTGAGCCATCACCTGATTTGTGAAGCTGTTGCTCATCACGAACGACGGATGACCTGTCGCACAACCAAGGTTCACCAGACGACCTTCAGCCAGCACGATGATGGCCTTGCCGTTCGGATACACGTACTTATCAACCGGTCCACCTTCGTCAGCTGCGGTCTTGATCCGGATCCGGCGCACAGATTTGTGGTTGTTCAGATAAGCAATCTGGATTTCAGAATCGAAGTGGCCAATGTTGCAGACAATCGCCTGATGCTTCATCTTGTCAAGGTGCTCGCCGCGGATCACATCGATGTTACCAGTGGCTGTGACGAAGATGTCGCCGATGGCTGCAGCTTCATCCATCGTCAGCACCTGATAACCTTCCATCAGAGCCTGCAGAGCACAGATGGGGTCGATCTCGGTAACGATCACGCGGGCGCCGTAGGAACGCATGGAATGGGCGCATCCCTTGCCCACATCCCCGTAACCCAGCACTACCACGACCTTTCCGGCGATCATTACGTCGGTGGCCCTCTTTATCCCGTCAGCCAGCGATTCGCGGCAGCCGTAGAGGTTATCGAACTTGGATTTGGTGACGGAGTCGTTCACGTTGATGGCGGGAAGCGGCAAGGTGCCCGCCTTCACGCGGTCGTACAGACGATGCACGCCCGTTGTCGTTTCTTCGCTGATACCTTTGATGGCAGC
>CAIOKE010000205.1 GCA_903858815.1 uncultured Planctomycetaceae bacterium
GGGTGTTTTTGTGCCACTGTTACCGAGCTGGTGCTCGGTGGTCCCGGGGTGTTTTCGTGCCACTGTTACCGAGCTGGTGCTCGGTGGTCCAGGGGTGTTGTTATGCCACTGTTACCGAGCTGGTGCTCGGTGGTCCCGGGGTGTTGTTATGCCGCTGTTACTGAGCTGGTGCTCGGTGGTCCCGGGGTGATTTTGTGCCGCTGTTACCGAGCTGGTGCTCGGTGGTCCCGGGGTGTTGTCGTGCCGCTGTTACCGAGCTGGTGCTCGGTGGTCCCGGGGTGTTGTTATGCCGCTGTTACCGAGCTGGTGCTCGGTGGGCCCAGGGGCTGATGGCAGGACGATGGCACAAAAGGCTGGAAAATCGATTTGCTCGCGTTTCGGCCACGTTGCTGAACGTCCGTCCCGGTTGCCATGGGCTGCTGGGTGACTAGGATGCGTTGGTCAACATCTCCACGTGCTGGGCATAGGGTTTCGTAAGACGGCAGAGAGGGTTCTGTCAGAAAGCGTCCTGAATGGCAGAAAACACCGCAATTTACAGTCTGCGGGATGCGGTGGTGCATTTTGGTGACCCGCTGCGGCCGGTGCTGCACCAGATTTCGCTGGGGATTCCTCGCGGTCAATTTCTCACCGTGGTTGGTCCATCGGGCTGTGGAAAGTCGACTTTGTTGCGGGTGCTGGCTGGTCTGCAATCGTTAACAGGTGGTCAGTTGCAGCGATTGGCCGGTGCGAATTCTGCCGCGTCTGGTGGTGGACCAGCGGCTGAGCTGAGGGCCGGTTTTGTGTTCCAGCAGCCGGCGTTGTTACCGTGGCGGACAGCGTTGCAGAATCTGCGTTTGCCGCTGGAGCTGGGTGCTGACGCGTCTGAGGATGAGCGGTTGCTGAGTCTTCTGGAGCAGGTGGGATTAAGTCGAGCGGATGCGGGCAAGCGTCCAGGTCAGTTATCGGGCGGCATGCAGATGCGATTGTCGCTGGCGCGGGCTTTAGCGCGTGATCCGCAGGTGTTGTTACTGGACGAGCCGTTTGCGGCGGTGGATGATTTTCTGCGGATGAAGCTGCAGGACAGTGTGCGGGCGTTGCATGATGCGCGGGGTTTAACCACGATCCTTGTGACTCATAATCTGCAGGAGGCGGCATATCTGAGTGATCGTGTGGTGGTGTTGCAGCCGTCTCCGCGGGGCATTGTGGCAGATTTTTCGCTGGAGCGTTCATGTTTGTCGCCGGCCGAGCGTCGTCGGGCTCCGGAGCAGTTTGAATTCCTCCAGCAGCTGTCAGCAGCATTGTTTCCGTCATGAGTGAGCGAACAGGAAACTCGCCGGCAGGCGTGCGAAGCTCGGCCATCCGTTCGGTGGCTGATGTGCTGGTGCCATTGCTTGTGCTGGCCGTGTTGCTGGCGACCTGGCAGGGTGCGGTCTGGTGGTGGCGGATCAGTCCGGTGTTATTGCCGGGACCGGGGGCCGTGCTGACGGCTGGGTGGAAGATCCGAGTGAGTCTGCTGGAGGCGGTATGGCGTACGGCGCTGGCGGCGCTGACGGGCCTGAGTCTCAGTATTGTGCTGGGGACTTTGACGGCCTTTGCTTTTTCGCAGTCTGCGGTGGTGCGTCGCGCTTTTTATCCGTATGCGGTGTTGTTGCAGACCGTGCCGATCATCGCGATCGCTCCGATCGTCATCGTGTCTCTTGGGCGTGGTTTTTCCAGTGTGGCGGTGGTGTCGGCAATTCTGGGTTTGTTTCCGATTATTACCAGTACGACTACGGGGCTGCTGCAGGTGGATGGGATGCTGCTGGATTTGTTTCGGCTGTATCGCGCCAGTCGCTGGCAGACGTTGTTGAAGCTGCGCGTTCCTGCGGCGCTGCCTTATCTGATTTCGGGCATCCGGATTGCCAGTGGCAGTTCGATTGTGGGGGCGATTGTGGGGGAATTTTTCGTTGGTGACGGGACTCCGGGGCTGGGATCGATGATTCAGCGGAAGTCGGCATCGCTGGTGTTATCTGAGTTGTATGCGACTGTGGGCGTGGCGACATTGCTGGGAACGGTGGTTTTTGGATTCATCACTGTGCTGGGCGAGACGGTGCTGCGTCGTCGTTTTGGGATGAGTCTGGGGGGGCGTATCAGCGGGCCGCGGTCTGGCGACTGAGGTGGCGTTGGCGTGGGGCGTGGTGTGTGGGGCGTGGGGCGTGTTTGTCACCGGTGGCTGGCGTTGTTCTGCTCACGGAGGGGCGTGATTGTGCGCCGTCGGCGGTCGCCAGCGGGTGTCGCATTGTGTTGTGTTTTCATCACGCAGTGCGGGCTGGCGGGGTGTTTCGGGCGGGGGCGCGATTTTTCGAAACTGCGAGATTCCGGATGGGGCTGGCATTCGCTTGTACCTCGCGGCAGTTGTCTGAAGAATGCACTCACAGCGATCTGAGTTTCCGTGTTGTTGTCAGAAGCGAGCAGTCTGATGAGCAAGCCGAGTGTGATAATCAGTGCATTTGCGGATGAGGCGGCCAACCGTCGCACGGCACTGGAGCAGATGACGGCGCTGGCGGCGATTGGAATTCGCTGGTACAGCCCGCGATTTATTGATGTGACGGGTGAGGGCAAAGTGGAGCACGTGACGGAGCTCAGCGATGAAAAGCTGGAACTGTTACGGAAGCTGCATGCGGAATATGGGGTCAGCGTCACCAGTATTGGGTCTCGACTGGGCAAGGTGAAGTTGCTGGATGTGGACGACGGATCGCACAACAAGTTTGTGCCATTCGAACAGTATCTGCAGGGCGATGTGGCTCGGACGATCCGCGCAGCGAAGGCTCTGGGAACCCGGCTGATCCGAGGATTTTCATTTTATCATCCGCGTGGCACGAAGCCCGAGCAGCATCTGGATCTTGCAGCGGCTCAGGTACGCCGTCTGACGGAGGTGTGTGCGGCTGAGGGTCTTGTTTACGGGATGGAGATTGAGCCCAATCTGGTGGGTGAAACGGGGCCGTTGATGGCCGAGCTGGCGAAGCGGGTGGATCATCCCTCGCTGGTGCTGATTTTTGATGCCGGCAACGTGGCGGCTCAGAACAAGCACGCTCTGCAGGTATTTGCTGAGTATCAGGCGACGCTGCCGTGGCTGGGCTGGATGCACGTGAAGGACTATCGGATTGATCCCAGCCTCGTGTGGGAAGGAGCGGTGGACGAAGAGCGTCTGAAGAATTTCGTGCCCTGCAACGAGGGTGATTCGGGTCACGAGCTGATTTTCCGTGACTTGCGGGAACAGATACCGGGGCTGCTGCCGCGGTTGCAGTCACTGGGCCTGCCGGGCTTTTATCTTGAGACTGAGCCGCATCTGAAGGGTGGCGGTCAGTTTGGCGGGTTCAGTGGTCCGGATGGGATGGGTGTGGCGGTCAGGGCGTTGTGTGCATCGCTGGATTATGCGGGCATAGGCTATGGGCTGCGAACGTTCCGCGACATTCGCGAGCTGCGGGGTTTCTGACAGGCTGAGTGTCCGTGCTGGAGTGCAGGGTGATGGCAGAGATGGATCAGGCATGGCGACTGCTGGTCTGCCCCAAGACTCAGGCTGCTTTGGTGTACTGTGGGGACGGGCTGGTCAGTTCGGATTCGCAGTGTCGGCTGAAGTATCCGGTGGTTGGTGGAATTCCGCGGCTGATCGTGGATGAGGCTGAGCAGCTGACGGTGGAAGCGTGGCAGGCCGTGTTGGCAAAGTACGGGACCTGAAGGTCGGTCAGGCAGCAGCGGGCTGAGCTCTGACGGCGTCGTGTTTAAGTGGGTGTTTTGCGGTGTTTTTTTGATTTCAGGACAGTGTTGCAATGACTGATATTCATGATTTGACGCGTCGTCTGCAGAAGCCGGCGGATTCGAAGATTGTGCTGTATGTGGCGGACGGCCTCGGCGGTCTGCCTATGCAGCCGGGTGGGAAGACGGAGCTGGAGACCGCGAAGACTCCGAACCTTGATGCGTTGGCCCAGCGTGGGGTGCTGGGAATGAGCATTCCAGTGCTCCCAGGGATTGCTCCGGGAAGTGGTCCGGGACATCTGGGTCTGTTTGGTTACGACCCGTTGAAGTATGACATTGGTCGTGGTGTGCTGGAGGCTCTGGGGATTGATTTTGCGCTGACGGACCGCGACGTGGCGGTGCGTGGCAATTTTGTGACGGTGGATGCCGCTGGCAACATTTCGGACCGTCGAGCGGGCCGGGTGTCGTCAGAGATTGCTGCGAAGCTGTGCGAGAAGCTGGATCAGATTGTGATCCCGGGTGTGGAAGTGTTTGTGCGGCATGTGAAGGAGTACCGGCTGGTCATCGTGATTCGCGGTGATGGTCTGGGTGGCAACGTGAACGACACGGATCCTCAGCGGACCGGTGTACCGCCGCTGAAGCCTCAGGGGGCCGATCCGGCGTCACAGAAGACAGCTGAGATTCTGGCCGAGTTTATGCGGCAGGCGGCCGAGGTGCTGAAGAATGACCAGCCGGCCAACCTGTTGACGATGCGTGGGATTGCGAAGATGCCACCGATTCCGAAGTTCCAGGAAGTGTATGGAACGAAAGCGGCGGCGATTGCAGTGTACCCGATGTATCGCGGCCTGGCGCGACTGGTGGACATGGACATTCTGGATGCCGGGCATTCGCTGGCTGATCAGATGGCCTGTCTGGAAGCGAACTGGTCGAAGTACGACTTCTTCTTCATTCACTTCAAGTACACGGACAGCACGGGTGAAGACGGCAATTTCGACGCGAAGGTACAGCGGACGGAAGAGTTTGATTCAGGGATTCCGCGAATCATGGGTCTGAAGCCGGATGTGCTGATCGTCACGGGCGACCATAGTACTCCGTCGAAGATGAAGTCTCACAGTGGTCATCCGGTGCCGACGATGCTGGTTGCCGACACGGCGCGGTTTGATGGGTCGCGTCAGTTTGGTGAATCGGCATGTCGCGTGGGCGAGCTGGGGATGTTTGAGGCGAAGTACCTGATGCTGCAGGCTCTGGCGCATGCCGGTCGTCTGGAGAAGTACGGTGCGTAGTGTGTGGGTGCGGCGATGATTGGCGGGCTCGGCACGGACATCGTGGAGACCGGCCGCATCCGGGAGATGCTGGAGCGGCACGGTGCTCATTTTGTCGAGCGGTGCTTCACGCCGGGTGAGATTGAGTACGCATCGAAGCACCGTGATCCGACGCTGCGTTACGCGGGTCGCTGGGCGGCGAAGGAAGCGGTGGTGAAGGTGCTGGGCACGGGGTTTGTGCAGGGGATCACATTTCACGATGTGGAAGTGGTATCCCTGCACACGGGCCAGCCGACGGTGCGTTTAAGCGGTCGAGCGGCTGAGATTGCTGCGGAGCTGGGAATTGAGCGCATCCTGCTGTCGATCTCGCACGCCCGTGAATACGCGGTGGCGACAGCGATTGGGATCCGCGAAGCGACAGCCGGGTGTGGCTGAGCTTGTCTGGTCAGGGGGGCTGAAGCTCACCCTACGGCAAGCGCGGGACCAGCACACAGCAGTAGCCCGGGCATTCCTGCCCGGCCGAGGGAGGAAAGTTGGCAGGGGCCGTCAAACCGACTTCCGTTCATTGAAAAACTTTGTGTTTTTGCGGTAGGGGTCCGAGCAGGAATGCTCGGGCTACATTTTGTGCCTCGGCGTCAGGAATGCTCGGGCTACGTGTTCTTTGGGGTTCGCGGGCTGAAGCCCACGGTACGGTTGGGGCCGGTGGGGTGAGTTGGGGTTGGGGTGGGGTGCGATGTCAGCGGACCGACGTGACTTCGATCTGGCAGCCGATGGGGACAGCGGGCCACAGTCGTCCGGTTGGTTCGATGCGGACGAGTGAAGTGGTTTCGGTGCGTCCGTCGTGTTCGTCGGCCATCAGCGGCAGCTCAGCGACTTTGCCGTGGTATGTTTGATTGCCGGGGAACTTCAGTTCGACTTCTTCGCCCATTGACAGCTCGTGGACTCGCGGCGTTGGCACCTGAACCAGCACGCAGCGGCGATCGGTGTGCAGGATTTTCAGGATGACATCGCGGGCGGCGACCTGAGTTCCGGCGCGGCCTCGCACCTGTCCGACGATCCCATACACGGGTGATGCCACTCGAATCTCGGGGCTGGTGGTTTTCAGGGCCTGCAGTTCGTTCAGCAGGCTGTCCCGACGGGCTCGAGCCGCGGTGACTCCGGTCGCCGCATCGACTCGCGCCGGCAGCTCGTTACGCACAGATTGCAGGCGAGCGATTTCTGCTGCGGCTTCTGTCAGGGCTGTGGGAGTGTGAGTTGCCGTGGTGGCGGTGTTTTCGGGAGGTGCGGCTGTCTGGCTGAGGTCATCAGCGGGAGTGACGGGGGCCGCGACGGTCTGGACAACGAGTGTTGCAGCGGCCGGCGCGGCTGCTGGGGCATTGGTCGCGGCGGGTACCGGCGCGGCTGGATTGCCTTGAGCGTCAGCGCCGACGGGTGGCTGAGTATTCTGGGGTTCGTGCAGGCCTGAGGCTGTCTTCTGTCCGTCGAAGAACAGAATTTTCCCTGCGGCGTTTCGGCGTTCGCTGAGCACAGCGATGGCTGCTGCCGGCATGGGTGCGGTGTGAGATGCTGAAGCATTCATGGCAGCAACGCTGCGGCTGCGAGCGGCAGATCTGTAAGCCGCAGTCGTCTGCGGCAGATCGGCAACAGCGAATCGCAGCCGGGCAAGATCGGCATCGACGTCCCGACGTCGCCATTCCAGTTCGATGGCAGCCTGAGCTTCCAGCCGCAGCAGCTCCTGATCAGCGGTCTGCAGCTGCTGCATGATACCGGCGATGCGACTGGTGATCTCGGTGTTTTCCAGCTGCAGCAGCGGTTGTCCTGTGAAGACTTCATCACCGGGTCTGACGTGAACTTCGTCGAGTCGCGCATCGGCCGGTGCTTGTACGGTCGTGATGTCGGCCGTCAGGATTCCGGTCAGTGGAGTATTATAGTGTGTGCCGATAATCCAGACGGTCAGCACACCGGCCAGCAGGGCGCACACCACAACGGTGAGCATGCGAAAGAAGCTGGAGGGGTAGCTTTCGACAATGGCTTTGCGATGAGCACACAGTTCGCGTGCCTGGGCGACCCAGTTTTCATCGATGATGCGGGCGAGAGTGATTTCCAGAATGGGTGCGAAGGCATTCATTTCCCGGGAATGCCACAGCGCAATCTGAGACAGGAAAAATACCCCGTTCTGGTTCAGCAGGATCTGTTCGCGCGACTGAATATTGTTGATCTGTGTGAGGTCATCGGGATTGGGCGGGGTGACGTCATAGACGATACCCAGCTGCCGATCCATGCGATGGCCTTCAGGGAGCATGGCAATTAGCGGTGAGGTCATGATTCCGTCCGATCGCGGCACAGTGAATTCGCGGGCGCAGCGAACGCTGTCAGCGGGAACTGCGTCAATGACGTGGGCGCAGTGTGGCTGACAGAATCCACTGTGGTCTGTTTCGGCCGAAGAGTTCCTGCAGCATGATGGATTTGCGGAATCGTCATTAGCTGTGCGGACTGCGCATAGTCCCCTGCCTGCCTGTTTTGTTGTTTGGCTGTCGCAGAACGGCGGGAAATGCAGGAATGGGTGACCGGGGCATGGCTGTGGCGTGGTCTGGTGAGTCAGGGGGTGGTGGGGCGTGTCTGCAGGATTCCGAGTTTTCCTGCTTTGCCTATGCTGCGTGTGCTTCGCCAGTGGGCTGTGCGGACAGTAGACTGTGCTGGTTTCATCAATTTTCCGCGAACAGGGCTCAACGTGGCCGGTCTGTCAGTGAAGAATGACGGTGGCGGTGGTGTGTGTGTGTGTGTGTTGGGCGAGTTGGTCGGTCAGGCGATTGTGAGTGAGGCGCGATCATGAGTCGATCTGTGGTGTGGTTATCGTCGCGATGTTTGGCGCTGCTGGTGTTTGGCGTGTCAGCGGTGCTGCTGCTGACGGCTGGGTATGCGGGGGCGGACGAGTCTGTGGGGGCTCAGGGCGGGGCCGGGCGGGAGGGTGGTCAGGTGCAGCATCCGGCGAATCGGTTGGCTCGGGAATCCAGTCCATACCTGCTGATGCATGCTCACAATCCCATCAACTGGTATCCGTGGGGACCAGAGGCTTTCGAGAAGGCTCGCAGGGAAGACAAGCCCGTCTTTCTTTCGGTGGGATACAGCAGCTGTTACTGGTGTCATGTGATGGAGCGGGAAGTCTTTTCGAACGAGAAGATCGCCAGCTGGATGAATGAGAAGTTTGTCTGTATCAAGGTGGATCGTGAAGAGCGTCCGGATGTGGATGACATTTATATGACCAGTCTGATTGTGTATCAGCAGGCGGCGGGCAGTCGTGCGGGTGGTGGCTGGCCGTTGTCCATGTTTCTGGACACTGAGGGCAATCCGATCGCGGGTGCGACGTATCTGCCACCCGAGGATACTCCGGATGGTCGCACCGGGTTTCTGACGGCAGCTGAGCGGATTCATGATTTGTGGACGGGCAAGCGTGAGGCTGTCAACCAGACATCCTCGATGATTGCTCGCGAAGTTCGTCGGCTGTCAGGACCGGGTGTGCAGACCGAGCCTGTGCCGCTGGACGCGGCGTTGTTGCAGACAATCGCGACGGGCATTCAGCAGCAGTACGATGCAACGTGGGGCGGAGTGGATTTCAATCCCCGTCGCCCGGACGGTCCGCGGTTTCCGAACGTGCCGCGACTGCGCTATCTGCTGGGCTTGTATCGTCAGACGGGTGAGCAGCGATGGTGGGACATCGTCAGGAACTCGCTGACATCGATGGCGAAGGGTGGAATCCGTGATCATCTGGGCGGCGGTTTTCATCGGTACAGCACAGAGCGAACGTGGACGGTGCCGCATTTTGAAAAGATGCTGTATGACCAGGCGCAGCTGCTGGAGGTGTATGCTGAGGCATTGCAGGTGGAGGCGAACCCGCTGTATCAGCAGGTGGTGGACGAGCTGGTCGGCTTTCTGGCTCGCGAGATGACTTTGCCCGACGGTGGTTTCTGTTCGGCCCTCGATGCTGAAACGAACGCGATTGAGGGTGAGTTTTATGTCTGGGCGGAGGCGGAGATTCGCGAGGTTCTGGGTGCTGAAGCGGACCAGTTTCTGCGGGTGTATGGTTTTGGCGAGCCGCAGGATTTTGAGCACGGGCGGATTCTGTATCTGCCGCGTGAGCAGGCGGGGATTGGCGAGGGTCTGGGTGCGGCCCGTCAGCGGTTGTTGCAGCGGCGTGACAAACGACCGCGTCCATTTCTGGACGACAAGGTGTTGACGGAATGGAATGCGCTGATGATCCAGGCTCTGGCGACCAGTGGTCGTCTGCCGGATCGAGCGGGCGATCTGCAGCTGGCCGAGCGAGCGGCCGGATTTCTGCTGGAAAAGCTGCAGAACGAACAGGGTCAGCTGGTGCGATCATGGCGTCAGGGAGTGCAGGGTCCGCTGGCGTATCTGGATGACTACGCGTGTCTGGCATCGGCTCTGCGTACGCTGCATGCCGCAACCGGTCAGCAGCGCTGGCAGGATGAGGCGAAACGCCTGACAGAGAAGCAGATGGAACTGTTTTACGACGCCGGTCAGAAGGCCTTCTATTTTACTTCCGGCGATCATGAGCAGCTGTTTGCGCGGACCAGTTCACCGTTTGATTCGGTCACACCTGCGGGCAACAGTGTGGCCGCATTGAATCTGCTGGCACTGCGATCTGAGCGGGCGGAGTATGGCGAGGTGGCGAAGTCATTACTGCAGCGATTCAGTGATCGCATGGCTCAATCACCTGCCAGCTGTGCGGGTCTGGGTCTGGCGCTGCTGCAGCATCTGGGGGACGGGAAGGGAACGGTTGGGCAGCTGGGTGACGGTGAGGAATGGCGTCGTTCGGCGGGAGCTGTCATTCCGGTTTCGCTGCTGCTGGAACCGACCATCGCTGATGAATCAGGTGCAGGACAGTCCAGTGAAAAGAAGAAGGAATCGCGTCCGATCAAAGCAAAGATATATCCGTATTTCAACAAGTTGCCGCGTGGCGGGAAGTGTCCGGTGGCGATTGAGCTGACGGTGGCGGAGGGCTGGCATGTGAATGCGAATCCGGCCAGCGAGGATTATCTGATACCGACGGAGGTGAAGGTCAGCAGTGGTCAGAAGGTGAAGCTGTCGCGGGTCAAGTATCCTGAGGGTCACAAATTGTCGGCGGAAGCGGGCGAGACACCGCAGGTGGTGTATGACGGCAAGGTAATGATTTACGGCGTGCTGGAGACTGATGCGCAGGAGCTGTCTGAGCAGGCTGAGGTGACGGTGGAGATTCACTATCAGGCGTGTCGTGACAAGGTGTGTGAGCGACCGGA
>CAIOKE010000206.1 GCA_903858815.1 uncultured Planctomycetaceae bacterium
AGCGACGCCACTGACACACACAGCCCCACCACAGCACCAGGCACAAATCGCATACAGCACCTCTGGCTCACAAGAAAAAGACTGCCCGTACGAGTCTCACTTCTCCCGCCCGTGATGTCAACCATCCTCGATCACCAAGTTCATGATTGCAAGCACTGACCGGGAACCAGGCGGCCCTACTCCAGCACCACTCGAAACCCAACCGCGTCGCTGGTGTCGTCCGGATCACAGCCAAGCCGACTTGCACATCGGGCAAATGCCAATTCGGAGTCCCACGATCCGCCACGCAGGACACGCCTGCCGCCGTGCGCATTCCTGCAACGTAAACTCCTTAATTCCTTTCTCGTCGAGTAGTTGTTCACCCACACCGATCAGGTGACGTCTCAGGTCGCCGTGGTGATAGCCGTGCGGCGCTGACTTCTCTGGCCTCGATCTCACATTCGATTTCTTCGCAATTTCAGATCTGAACAGTTCACGGATTCCATCCTGACGCTGTTCAGATATCATCCCACGCTGCTCGAAGGTACCACGGGAAGCGGCATCCACATGGGTAACAGATGATGATCGACACTTTGTTCACGGCAGGCAACTTGTTAGCGATGGCGAGCTGGGGGCTGCTCATTTTTCTGCCTCGCTGGCGAGGAGTGGCCCAGACCGTGTCGACAGTCGCAGCACCTGCCCTTCTTGCCGTGGCCTACTCGGCGCTGATTGGCGTGTGGTGGAGTCGCAGTCAAGGTGGGTTCGGCTCACTTGACGAAGTCCATGCTCTATTTCAAACTCGAGGCGCACTTCTTGCAGGATGGCTGCACTACCTTGCGTTTGACCTTATGATTGGTGGCTGGATTGCTCAGAAATCACGGCTTGAGGGCATCCCGCACTTTGTGGTCGTCCCAATCCTGATCCTGACGTTTCTCTTCGGCCCGATGGGCTATCTGGTTTCGCTGATTGTTCGGGCAGCGTGGCGAATTCGGTTGAGCCGACCTGGTCAGAAAACAGATGATTGGCCGTTCAATCAGGGCTTGTCCAGACTCACCACACGTGAGCCACGACTGATGGCATCTGCATTCGCCTGCTTCGCGATGATCATCCCGATCGCTTTCACCGCAACGATTGATGATCGCACCCTGGAAGGGGTCAACGTTTGGTTCAAGCCGCTGAAGTTCCTGATATCCAGCGGACTATTCCTGGCTACGCTCGGCTTCTTTATGCCGATGACAAGTGACGCTTTCCGCAGGTCTTCGGCTGGCCGTTTCGTCGTCTGGGGCTCGATCGCCACGACACTCTTTGAGTTGGTTTATATCATTTGGCGGGCGTCACGAGAAGAGGCATCGCATTTCAACTTGTCGACTCCCATTGCCGGTGCCATGTATGCGCTCATGGGGATCGGCGCGACCGCGCTTTCCGCAACGGGTCTTGTGCTTGCCTGGGGCATCACGCGGAGCGATGCAACGCATTTCCACCCAAACTATCGGCTGGCGGTCATGCTGGGCCTGATCTTAACTTTTGTTCTCGGGGTCACGAGCGGAGGTGTTATGTCTGCTGGTCCGGGACATTTTGTTGGAGCGACTTCTGCCGCTGATACCGTCATACCGTGGTTCGGCTGGTCACGGAAAGTGGGAGATTTGAGAGTTCCTCACTTCATGGCACTGCACGCCCAGCAAATTCTGGCGATCGTCGGGTTTCTCGTCGCCAGGCTCCATGCTGGAAGAGCGACGATCATCGGCTTCGCCTGCTGCTATTCAGTGGCCGTAAATGCCCTGTTTCTCCAGGCACTTGCCGGGTTTCCCCTGCTGCCCGGTTAAAGGAGCACCGTTCATGTTGATCCTGTTGTGTGCGGAGCTGCTTGTGACCAGAGGCACAAGACCCAGTCCGAGGCTGATCGCAGGTTGTTGCGAGAAAGCGGGATAGGGCGACGCGTTTTTCGGGGCTCAAAGCTGAGCGAAAAAAAATAACCCCGGGGGCGAAATGGATTCGGCGCCGGGGTTCGATGGCGGGGGCCGGATTTGAATTGACGACTTATCATCACCGAGATCAGATCGGCATAGCCAACCTGCAGTTGCGGCCGAGGCGAAGGTATCCGCCACCCCTTCACTCCACGCTCTCCCAGCTGCTCGTCCACCGAAAAACCGGCCGTCTGCAAAACTCCCGAATCACGCCACACCGTCCGCGCAGATACGCTCAGCTCAGACGACAGCTGCGTTAACAGCACACCGTCCTGCTCGTCAGATAACCGCTGCAGCGGTTTCCCTTGCCGTCAAGCGGAACGAAAATGCGGCAGACTGACGCTCAATCCGGCTGCTTGCTGATGCAGACCATGACCATTGCCCCCCCTCCTTCGGGACGACGCGTCTCCCGCCGAGCCGAAGAATCCCTTCGGGAGGGCGAGGCTCCTGCCGAGCCGAAGTCAATGGTCAGCCTTCATTTGTCGTTGTGCCCCCACACCCGTAGCCCGGGCATTCCTGCCCGGCCGCCTTTTTGCCCACACAACGTCACGACGCTGCGCACGGTTGTCCGTCGCTGAGCCATCCCGTGGTCTGATAACCACTCAGTGAAGGGGAATCTCGGCATCCTCACCGAGCTGGTGCTCGGTGGTCCCGGGGAGTCCCCTTCTGGGAGGGCGAGGCTCCTGCCGAGCCGACGGTGGAAACGGTTCCCTGTCGCTGCAGTCACCCGGCGGTGGTGTCAGTGACGTCGTGCGTCTGCTATGCTGCCACAGTTCAGTGTCGTCCAGTGACTGGCCGGATTGGCGGAGTGTTTGTCATGAGTGCTGCGTGGAAGCGATTGTGGACTGTTCTGCTGGTGATTCTGCCGGGCCCATCTGTCAGCGTGGCTGCTCAGCTCCGCGCTGGTGCGGCTCAGGTGGATATTACTCCGCCGCAGTTCCCCGTGCGTGTCAACGGGATGGTGGAGGAGCGGACTGCAGAGCGTGCTGCGGATGCGTTGATGAGCCGTGCTCTGGTGCTTGATGATGGCTCCGTGCAGCTGGCGATTGTGGTCGTGGACAGCCTGATGCTGCCTCGTGAAATGCTGGATGATGTGAAGCAGCAGGCTGCGAAGCTGACGGGAATTCCGGAAGATCGGATGCTGATCTCAGCGACTCACACACATTCGGCCCCGTCAGCAATGCCCTGTCTGGGCAGTCGGGTGGACCCTGAGTATGCGCAGTTCCTGCCGACTCAGATTGTCCGCAGTATCGTGCAGGCACAGGAACGACTGGAGCCGGCGGAAGCCGGCTGGGCGGTCGTAACGGACGATCTGCACAATCACTGTCGTCGCTGGATTTTTCGTTCAGATCGCATGAGCATGACGGATCCGTTTGGCGTGCGGAATGTGCGAGCCCATATGCATCCGGGCTATCAGAGTGCAAATCATACGGGTCCAGCGGGCCCTGCCGACACAGACCTGACTTTGCTGGGCCTGCGTTCGCTTGATGGCCGACCGCTGGCGGTGCTGGCGAATTACGCCATGCACTATTATGGGTCTCCGCTGGTATCGGCGGACTGTTGTGGTCGCTTTGGTCAGCGGTTTGCCGAATTGCTGGGTGCAGCCGGTCAATCGCGTGCGTTTGTCGGGCTGCTGTCGCAGGGCACCAGCGGTGACAGTATGTGGATGGACTACAGTCGCCCGCCGGTGGCGAATGATCTGGATGGGTATGTGACCGGATTGGCGACGAAGGCGCTGGAGGCGTGGCGATTGATTCAGTGGCGGCCGGATGTCAGCCTTGCGATGGCGGAAGAGCGATTGCGGCTGCAGCGTCGAATTCCTGACGAGGGGCGTCTCGAGTGGGCTCGGAAGCTTTCCGCCGAGGTGGGTGATCGTCTGCCGCGCGGCTGGTCCGAGGTGTATTCGTTCGAGCAGCTGTTTCTGCATGAAGAGCCGGAGCGGGAATTGAAACTGCAGGCCATTCGGATTGGTGAGCTGGGAATCACGGCGATTCCCGACGAGGTGTTTGGGATTACCGGTTTGAAGCTGAAGCAGGCCAGTCCGCTGGCTGTGACCATGAATATCGAGCTGGCGAATGGCGCGGAGGGCTATATTCCTCCGCCTGAACAGCATTTTCTGGGTGGCTACACCACCTGGCCGGCTCGCACCGCAGCGCTTGAGGTGCAGGCGGAACCACAGATAGTGAGTGTGCTGACGAAGTTGCTGGAACGGGTTTCGGGGCAGGTGGCCAGGGCTTTGAGCGATGAGCAGCATGCTTATGCGCGGGCCGTGAGTCAGTCGTTGCCGTGGGCTTACTGGCGTCTGGGTGAACTGCAGGGGCAGCCGATTTCGGAGCAGGTTCAGGACGGGTGGCGCGTGCAGGATCAACTGGCGGTTGCAGGCGCGGGACGGCAGGCGATTTATGAACCGGGAGTGGCGTTCTTTCTGCCGGGGCCGCGGGGGGCAGGGCTGCAGCAGAAGTTTCGCGGGAATCGTGCTGTGCAGTTTGCCGGCGGTCGTGTGCGAGCCAGTCGTCAGGGGCTGCCTGAAGACTACACGGTGGAGTGCTGGGTGTGGAATGGTTTTCCCAACAGTGATCGAGCGGTCACAGGGTATTTTTTTTCTCGCGGGCCGGCGGGTGATCCGCAGGCGGCTGGCGATCACCTTGGACTGGGAGGCAACTATGAGGGGGCAGGGAACGATGGTCGTTTGATTCTGTTCAACGGAAATGGGGCGAATGGATTGCTGGCAGGTCGCACAGTCCTGCAGCCGCGAACGTGGCATCATGTTGCATTCGCACGACGTGGTTCGCATGTCACGGTGTGGCTGGATGGTGCTGAGCAGCCGGAGATTGACGGTGAGCTGAGAGCGACGTTCGGGGCTGAGCATGACCTGTTTCTGGGTGGTCGCAGCGACGGCTTGTATGGTCTTGAGGGCCGCCTGGACGAGTTCGCAGTGTACGATCGTCCGCTGACCGGAGCGGAAGTGCGACAGCACTATCTGGCAGCGCAGGTGCAGCATGCTGAACAGATCAACGAGCGAGTGCTGCGACCGGATTCAGAACCCGTGGATCCTCAGCAGTCACTGTCCATGATTCGTGTGCGTGAGGGGTATGAGGTGCAGCTGGTGGCCGCTGAGCCTCTGGTGATGGATCCCGTGGCAATTGACTGGGGCCTTGATGGCCGGTTGTGGGTGGCGGAGATGGCTGATTATCCATCGGGGATGGATGGCAACGGTCAGCCTGGCGGAAGGATTCGTGTGCTGGAGGATCGGGACGGTGACGGTCAGTATGACGCCGGCCACGTATTTCTGGACGGGATCCCTTTTCCGAACGGCATTCTGGTGGTTGGGAACACTGTGATTGTCACGGCAGCGCCCGAAATTTTCCTTGCGACCGATACGGACGGTGACGGCAAGTGCGATTTGCGCAAGACGTTGTTTCAGGGGTTTCTGGAGGGCAATCAACAGCTGCGAGTGAATGGTCTGCGGTGGGGGCTTGATGGCTGGGTGTATTGTGCGATTGGCAGTCATCATCCCGGTTATGGTGCGGACAGTCAGATTACGTCGGCTTTGACGGGCGAGATCACGAAAATCGGCAGTCGTGATTTTCGATTCCGGCCGTTCACGGGGGAAATTGAGCCGCAGAGTGGACCGTCGCAGTTTGGGCGCAATCGCGATGCGTGGGGCAACTGGTTTGGTGAGCAGAACAGTTTTCCGTTGTGGCATTATGTTCTGGAGGATGGGGCGATTCAGCGGAATCCTCATTTTGCTGCTCCGAATCCACGGCATTTGTTAACGGAGTCCAATCCGCGAGTGTGGCCGGCGGCAGCTGCGGAAAAGCGGTATCATAGTTTCGAGCAGTCCGGTCGCTTCACCTCAGCATGTTCGGGAATGGTCTATCTGGACGAGCTGCTGTTTGATGACAGCGTGCAGCATGCGTTCACGTGTGAGCCGTTCAGTAATCTGGTGCAGCACAATCAGTTGTTGGACGACGGGGCAACGTTTCGGCTGCAGCGTGATCCGGCGGAAGAGGGGGCAGCGACGGACTTTTTCGCATCGGCGGATCGCTGGTGTCGTCCGGTCATGGTGCGTACGGGGCCGGACGGTGCCTTGTGGGTCGTGGACATGTATCGGTATATGATTGAGCATCCGCAGTGGCTGCCGAAGGAAGGTCAGGACGAACTGCGACCGTTTTTCCGTGCTGGCGATGATCGGGGCAGGATCTACCGCGTGGTGCCACGGGCTGAAGCGGCAGGGGTACCGGCGCCTGCTTTTCTGAAGACCAGCGGTTTGGCGGCGGCGAGAATTTCTGCGGACACGTTGATTCAGCAGCTGCGCAGTTCGAATGGCTGGCTGCGTGATGCGGCTCAGAGATTGCTGGTGGAACAGCGTCCGGACGGCGCCGTGCAGCGGCTGCGAGGACTGCTGACATCGGAGCCGCGGGCCACCACGCGCCTGCATGCCTTGTGCACGCTGGCCGAGCTGCAGCAGTTGCAGGCGGGCGATCTGCGTGCGGCACTGGCGGATGCTCATCCCGGTGTGCGTCGTTGGGGTGTGCGTCTGGCCGCATCGTCCGGTGTGGCGGCAGATCAGCTGCCAGAGCTGCAGCGGCTGGCGGGTGACAATGATCTGAAGGTGCGACTGGAGCTGGCGACAGCGGCTGGTGCTCTGCCTGCTGCTGTCTCGTCAGAGATTCTGCGGGATCTGTTACTGACGACGAATGATGTCTGGGTGCAGTCGGCGGCGTTGAGCTCGCTGCATGCGGGGAACGCAGTGGCGGTGGCAGAAGCTGTTGCCGGTGCTGGGCAGGGGCAGCAACTGGAGCAGTTGGGGCAGCAGGCTGCGGCTCTGGGGACGGATTTCCAGTTGGCCAGTCTGTTGCTGAAGAGCACCGAGGAGCGTGGTGTTGCGGGTATGTACGTCTACCGTCCGTTGTTGGTGGGGCTGCTGCAGCGACTGCTGACGGACCGTCCGCGATTACAGAGACTTCTGGATCAGGGCGAGACGGGGGTTGCGTTGACGCAGGCACTGGACCGAGCGGTTGCAGAGGCATTGGGAGAACGGCCAGTTTCGGATCGGCCCCTCGCTGTTCGACTGTTGATGCTGGATCCTCAGCTGCAGCACAGGCGTGAGGTTGTGGAGCAGTTGCTGTTGCCGCGTACGGAAGCCGGCCTGCAGATTCTGGTGGTTCAGGGACTGAGCACACGTGGTTTCGAAGGGGCTGCCGAGTTGTTGCTGGCTCGCTGGAACTCACTGACTCCGGCCGTTCGCCGGGAGGCATTTCAGGCGATTACTGGTCGTCGGGAGTGGATTGGCGGACTGGTAACGCAGTTGGAGTCGGGTGCGGTTGCTGCGGGGGAATTGGATGCGGCACAGCGACAGCGTTTGGTGGTGGCGGCCGATGAGAGGCTGAAATCGCGACTGGAAAAGCTGTTTGCCGGTGACGCGGATCGACGTGCAGTGCTGGAGGCTGCGAAGCCGGTGCTTTCGCTGCAGGGTGTCGCTGAACGTGGGGCGAAAATCTTCGTCAAACGCTGCTCAACCTGTCATCGCCAGAACGGTGTGGGACACGAAGTGGGACCGAATCTGGCGTCTTTGACCAATCGTGAGCCGGCCGTACTGCTGCATGCCATCCTTGATCCGGGTGCTGCCGTGGAAGCGAAATATCTGAATTTCGTGGCGGTCACTTCAGCCGGTCGTTCAGTCGCCGGCATGCTGACGACTGAGACTGCGACGGGGCTGACATTTCTGGCGGCGGAGGGCAGGACAGAGACTCTGCTGAGATCGGAAGTGGAAGAGCTGCGAAGCACGGGGAAGTCACTGATGCCGGAAGGTCTGGAGAAGGAGCTGAGCCACCAGGATCTGGCGGATGTGCTGGAATTCGTTCGTGGGTTGGGACAATCGCAATAGGCGAACGTGGACGGGAATCCGAGAAAAGCCTGCGATTTTTCTTGACTTTGGGGTACAGATGCTGAACGGAGATTTGCGGCTACCGGGGACGCCATCGCTGGTCTTTGTGTTTTATGTATTGGTCCTGCTGCCGTGGCTGGCCTTGCGCAGTACTCGACGTCTGCAGCAGAACCCGCAGTTGCTGGATGATCTGCGGGTGCGGCGCAGGATCTGGCGATCGTCGATCGTCATGCTGCTGTTCTTGCTTTGGATGGCTACGGCAACCGGGTGGGGTTTCGGCTATTCTGCGTTTCGCGGACCGGCGGATCTGCCACGAACCGTCATTCAGTCGCTGCTGTGTCTGGTGGCTTGCCTCGCGCTGCTGTTCGGTTCTTCGCGTCTTCGAACTCCGCAGCAGCGTCGTCAGATGTTTGTTTATCGGTTCGTGCCGGGGACTGGTGCTGACTGGGTTCTGAAGATTGCGCTGGCAGTGACGGCCGGGATTTCTGAAGAAGTTGTGTATCGCGGAGTGCTGGTGCAGATCCTGTGGTATTCGCTGGGCGAGTTCTGGCTGGCGACAGGGATCTCGGCCATTGGCTTTGTGCTGGCTCATCGGCAGCAGGGACTGCAGAGTATGCTGGTGATTCTGGCGATTGCATTGTTGATGCAGTGGCTGGTGCAATCAACCGGGACATTGCTGGGTGCGATGGTGGTGCATGCGTTGTATGACATCATCGCAATGGTTGTGATCGCTCGTCAGGCAGCTCGTGATGCACACGAGCCTGCAGATCAGTGAGCGGTAATCAGTGATCAGTCAGGCAAAGCCCCCCCCGTTCGGGAGGGCGAGGCTCCCGCGGAGCCGAGGTCAATTGTCAGTTTTCATTTGTCGTTGTTCACCCACAACCGTAGCCCGGGCATTCCTGCCCGGCCACCTCTTGCCCACACAACGTCACAACGCTGCGCTCGGATGCCCGTCGCTGGGCCATCCCGTGGTCTGATAACCACGCAGTGCAGGGGAATCTCGGCATCCTCACCGAGCTGGTGCTCGGTGGTCCC
>CAIOKE010000207.1 GCA_903858815.1 uncultured Planctomycetaceae bacterium
ACCCGTCAGGCCATCAGGCAGTACTCCGATATAATTACCGGCTATCACCGTGTCAGATGTACCAACCCCAGTGACAAGCAGCCCCGTGCTGTTGCTGATGATCACATTGCGCTGATCGCTGTCGTTGACCCCGTCACCCTCTGTACCAATGACCGTGCGTTTGGCGCCATTTGCAACGACCACTCCCTTGTTGGAACCCGCAGCCGACGATGTTCCCGCAGCATTCAGACCAATGTAATTACCGGCGATGACTGTATCTTCAGTCCCGGAGTCCCCGACGTAGATTCGGCCGAAGTCCGTAGTACTGCCGATCACGTTGCGTTCACGCTCGTTGGCAGCTCCGATGCCATCCGTACCAATCCGGTTGCGTTTGCTGCCGGCCCTGACAAGGATACCAAAGTTGGAGTACAGCCCGGTGACGCCATCAGCCGTCAAGCCCACATAGTTGCCGGCAATCACATTGTCATGAGCTTCGTGGATGTCAATATTGGCCGTCCCGCCAGCCACCACATTTCGCTCAGACGCATTGTACGCATCATCACTGTTGTCGGTGCCCACGCGGTTATGATGAGTACCTGAAGCAAAGGCGATTCCTGCAGAGCCATTCCCAAGCGTTACAAGACCATCGGCCTTCAGCCCCACATAATTCCCTGCAATCACATTGCCCGAAGTCGCCGCACCAGACACATAGATGCCATAGTACTCATTGCCCGAAATCAGATTGCGCTCAGCAACATCGCTGACCCCATTACCGTCCGTGCCGATCCGCACCCCACTCGCGCCGTTCTTCAGAGTCACTCCCGTGCTTCTGTTCCAGATCCCCGACATTCCGTCGGCAGTCGTACCGATCCGATTGCCGGCAATCACGACCGAATCCACCGTCGCGTATACGGTATCATTGTTGCCGTCGATCACAATTCCGTCGCCGGTACCTACAAACTTTCCATTGCCCGAAATCTGATTGCCCTCAAGATCATCACCGGTCCCGTCGCCGTTGGTCCCGATCACGATCGATTGAGAACGGTACGCAAAGATCCCGAAATTCGCATTTGCAAGTCCAGCCATCCCATCCGCTGTCGTCCCCACACGATTACCCGAAATCCGTACTGCCCCTGTTGTCTGATCCAGATGTACTCCGTAACTGTTACCGGAAACCACATTCCCACTGCCACTGACGGATCCCCCAAGCAGAGTCCCCGTAACATTACCGGTCAGATAAACGCCTGGCCCTGAGTTACCCAGCCATGTCGTGCCATCAGGACGCGTACCCACCAGATTGCCCGCAAGCTGACTGCCCTGCGCGCTGTTGATCTTAATGCCATAGAGGTTGTTGCCCGAAATCACATTACCATTGCCAGCAACTCCCACCACCACATCAGAAGCTCCGCCGTCTACCAGTACCCCGCCCGAAGCGTTCGCTACCCCCCCCTGACCGTCCGCTCGCACGCCGACGTAGTTGCCCTGGATCATGCCCCCTGTGGAAGCCCCGCCCGTCACCCAAATCCCGGGCCCGGTATTACCGCTGATCACGTTTCGTGTCGCCGCCGAGGTTCCTCCGATCAGCACGCCGGGCGACTGCGAGACATAAATCCCGCTTCCACCGTTCGCTAAGGCCACCGTGCCCGTCGCATCGGTCCCCACAAGATTGCCCTGAATCACGATCGCCCCGGTGGCACTGCTGACTCGAATCCCGTCGCTGTTGTTGCCCGAAATCAGATTGCCATCCCCGGCTTCCGGACCACCAATCTGCAGGCCGGGATTACTGCCCGTAACAAACACACCATGGTTATTTACGGACTTTGCACTGCCCGCCGGATTGGTCCCAATCCGATTGCCCCTGATTTGTGTCTGGTCGGTATTCGCAAGGAAGATCCCCTGATCAAAACTGCCACCGATAATGTTGCCCTCTCCGGTCAACCGACCACCAATACGCGTCCCTGAGGCCGAATTGATGACTGCGATGCTGCTGGCACCATTCGCAAGCCGACTGCCAGCCACATCCACACCCAGTCGATTCCCATATATCAGGGTCCCTGCCGTCCCAGCCCCCTCCAGGATAATCCCCGCACTGGTGTTGCCAGCAATCACATTCATCGCAGCGGACGACGCTCCGCCAATCTGATTATTGGTGCCCGCAATGATCTGCACCCCATAACCTGTATTCGCCAGAGCACCCGTACCTGTCGTCGTCGTCCCGATACGATTCCCCTGAATCACTGCACTGGTGCCACCATCCACCAGAATGCCACGTCCAGAGTTACCACTGATCACGTTGCCAGCCCCCGAGCCAGGGCCACCAATGACGGCACCTGACCCTCGAACAACCACCCCGGCAGCACCACCACCCGTGCCGTTGCCACCGGCTGCTCCCGCACGATTCACTCCAATCCAGTTACCCTGCAGCCAAAGATCGGCAGTGTTAAGCTCAACACCGGACTTGGCGAACAGTACGATGCTCAACCCGCGCAGTCCCGATCCACCCGAGCCAGCAGCGAAGACAAACCCCGAAACACTGCCGGCATTTGCCCCGCTGATCTCTATAACAGGAGCCCCGGTAAAGCCCGGAGCGGTACTTCCATCGATCACCACCGTGCCGGCGATCGCCGGTAACGGGTACGTCGACGAAACGGCTATCTGCCCGGCCACCGTGAAGACAATCTCGTCCGTACCCGCTGTGGCATTCGCATTCACAATCGCCTGATACAGACTGCCATTTCCGCTGCTGCTGGTCGTGGTCACAATGAACTGGTGCCCCACACATGTCAGGACAACGTCATTCCCCGTTCCACCCTTGTAGCTGACCTGCCAGCGGACTCCGCCAGTTGTCAGTACCGATCCTTCCGGCAGCCCCGAGAATGTTCCCACGACTGCATCAGTGCCGTCGTTCGCTATCAACAGAATCTGATCATTTGCCGTACCTGTGTAAGCCCCCTGCAGGCTGATCTGCAGACTGCCGGAAACACTGGTAGTGCCATTCACAACCAACTGGTCATGCTGACTGCCAGCTGTCGTGCCGCCGATATCCGCCTGCAAAGTTCCCGATGCTCCCAGTTGCAGGCCACCGGCTGTCAGAACGCCCGGAATTCCCCCCGGCAGAAGACTGCCAGTTCCACTGGTCTCCAGCACCCCCGAAACCAAACCCACACCAGAAACCTGGCCGGGCCCGTCGGCCGTCACAGAACCAGCCAGACTGCCGTCCACCTTCATTAACCCCGAGACCACTTTCGTCAGCCCGGTGTACTTCGCCTGACTGCTGACCCGCACAGTGCCCGATCCCGCCTTCACAATGCCGCCGGACCCGGTCATCGACTGCCAGAGCTCCAGAGAACCTGGGATGTTCAACGTCAAAATGTCGGTCAATTCCAGACGCGAAGCCGCCAGACTGACTGCACCGCTGGCTGCTCGCATTTCGGCCAAACCAAACGAAACATCCAGCGGCGCCGCGTATGACCATTGCAGATCATCCCAGGTCGTTTCGTTGAAGGTGAACCGAAAACTGGTCAGCCCGGAAAACCCACTCAAAACAACGGTTTCAGCTTCGAACTTGCTGTCAGTCGTATAGGTTTGCTGAACTGTTCCTCCATCGAGGCGAGTCCCGGTAAATGTCACACTGCGAGGGCCAATCGAGCCTTTGGTTTCAGAGAGTCGCATCGACTGCACGGAAAACAACTGACCATCCACTGTGGTGACATCCACAAATCCACTTGTCGCGGTACTGCCCACCATCTGCTGCGGAAACTGATTCGAAAAATTGCTGGCACTGGTAAACTGCAGACCACTTTCCGTGTAAGGCGATGGAGTTGACGCTGCGAGGCCGGAAAATGTGATCGTTGGTTGGGGGACACCACCCCCCGCACCTTCGACATGTACAGTTCCGGTCCCGGCCGCTTCAATTCGACTGTTGCTGGCGACTTTCAGGCCTACAGCCAGAGAGTCAGACGTGCCAATCACAGAAATTGCTCCGGAGCCCTGCGTCAGCACCTCAGCGCCAAGCAATTCGCTTCCCATGGATCCCGCAGCGCCACCGGACCCCCAGATCTCAATCAGACCGTTAAAGCTACGGAGGCTGCTGGAGGAGGCACCACTCTGTATGCTCACTCCCGCCCCCGGCGACGAAGCCCCTGCAGCGGTCGTCCCACTCACAAATATCTCACCCGCTCCCTGATTGACGATCTCAGCACCCTGCAGCAGCACTCCGGAACTGCCCGCAGATGCCGAACTGCCGGAATTCCCCTGCAGCGTAATTGTCCCCCCCTGAGATTTGACTTTGCCATCCAGAATTCGCAGCGCTGAACCCGAAGCACCTGTACCAGCGGAAAGAGTCAGATTGCCCAGTTCCACCGTAACCTGACTGCCGGCATTCAGCAGTACTCCCTGATTGCCAGTCATTGAAATGAAGGCGCTGGTGGTCGCTGAAACCACACCATTGATTGTGACCAGCCCAGTGGCGTCAACTGTCAGATTCTTCGGGCCTGCAGACAGACTCTGCACGCTGATGCTCGACGCCATGAACTTTGTGTTGTTGAACAATGAAATGTCGGTAGTCCATGTCTGTACTCCAACGGTGCGCACTTCAACACTATAGACTTCTGCAGACTCCGCTGTAATGGATGCTGAAGCCAGTTGAGCCGCAGACGTCCACTTCACAAGGTCCGTGCCGGCCCCACCATCCAGATTCAGTCCAAAAGATGAGCCGGGGTTGAAAGCCGCGTTCACACTGATCACGTCGGACTGCGCTCCGGTCTGTACCAGAATCTGAGTACCCGAAACTTTGTTCTTTGGCACACGCACCTCTTTTGTGCCACCACCCGTCGCGCCAAATATCGTCGTCGTCAGCGAATTGTTTGCATCCTTGAAAATGAACTCGCTCTTGCTGCTGTCATAGTCCAACTGCAGGTCGTCAACGCCCGATGAACTTTCACTGAGCAACAGGTCGCCATTGGCCGTCAGCCCAACGTTTAACGTCAGCAGCAGGCGATCCTCCAACTGCTCGCCCCGAAAACGGCGACCCGCACGCCCCCGCACGCCAGTCCGTCGATAGCGATGGATGACCGCCGCTCCAAGGCTGCCGAGGTCCGCCGAAAGATCTTTCAGCCCCTGCAGCAATCCCGACACCGCCAGACCCCGAACCGCTCTCTTTGACATCGCTAGCCCCCAACAGCAGATCCCTGCCTATCCAAACGACAGACTGGATGGCAGATGACCCGTGTGGAAAATACTACTGGTGAACAACTCCCAATACCAGTAATTCAACGGAAAAACACTGCCCCAATGCAGCTTCCAGGCCCGCCGTGATTTGCTGCCAATACACAGAAATTTCCCTCGGACCGCTACGGTCGCCCCTGTAACCCCTGCAACCGCTCCAGCCCCTGCCGATCCCCCTCACGCTCATCAAGCTCCCGCAGCAGCGTCTGCACATCGACACCACCCGGATTCAGCTCCAGAGCCCGCTCCAGATCCGCCCGCGCTCGCACCACCAACCCCTGACGCAGCAGAATCTCACCCCGCGTTGCCAGCAGAGCAGGGTGATCGGGAGCCTGCTGCAACCCCTCCTGCACCAATGCCAACGCCTCCTCAGCAGCCGCCACACCGCTCGAGCGAATCAGGCAGAACGCCAGATTGTTCAGCACCCCATAACCTCGCTCGCTCGTCAATTGCAGCGATTTTCGATACCACTGCACCGCCTCGGAATAACGCCCCACCGCCGCCGCCGTCCCCGCCATCTTCGTCCAGATCAACCCCACATTCCGCCCCGTTGACTGCAACTGCGTCAACAGCTGCTCCGCCCCCGGCCGCGTACTCCCACCCGCCAGCACCTCCCGACTCAAACGGTCAATCGCCTGAGCCACCACGGCCGTATTCGCCAACGCCGCCTCCAGCAACTTCAAACGCAATCCCACCTCCTCCTCTCCAGACGCCAACGGTGGCAGCCACCCACTCAGGACTCGCCAGTCAGCCGAAGGACGCCCCGCCAGCACATCGTACTCAGCCACAAGCGCTAACCCCTGCAACCGCTGCAGCGCCACAGTATTCCACGGGCTGCTGCGCCCCAGTAATGACTGCAACACCACTCGCAACTCCGCAAATCTTCCGGCAGCCAGCAGGATCTCCACGCGTCGCTCACTGCGAACTCCAGTCACTGGCAGCGCCGCCAGCCTTTCCAGCAACTGATCCGCAACCCGACCAGCCTCGTCCTCCGCACCCAATACACGCAGCAACTGCACCAGCAGCGAAACCTGCTGGGCCTCGGCCACATCAGGATTCAACTCCCCAACCGTCCCCTCGGAAAGCACGCGCACCAGATGTCTCGGCAAAGCACGCTCCGGAGCCTCCGGCCCCGATTCGACAGCCTCCGCTGCCGGCCAGGCAGCCACCAGCGACGCCAACACGTCAGGCCTCAGTGTCACTCCCACCGTGCGCAACCGCACCGCCAGATTCACAGCCTCCGGTTGCCGCGGATCCAGCAGCACCGCCTCCTCCAGCCACCGAATCGCCGCCACGCCATCAAACTCGCCACCGTCCAGCATTCTGCGAACACGCTGCAAAAGAACACCGCACAACCCCGCCTTCAACTTCGACTCAGCCCCGACAGCGGTAGCCTGTCGCAGTAACCGCTCGGCCTCCTCGGACCGTTCCGCCAGCAGCAGCAGATCAGCCTGCCGCAACCGCAGATCAGCATCAGTCGGCACTGACTGCAACTGCCCACCCAGCTCACGAATGGCCCGTTCCAGTCGCTCATCCGGCAAACGCAGTCGCCCCATTCGCTGACGCAGCCTCAGCAGACTGTTCACATACTGCAGATCCTCGTCCGACGCACGCTCAAGAGCCCGCTCAGCCAGTTTCGTTTCACCACCGCGTAACAGCAGCTCCGCCAGCCACGCATGCGCCCGCGCATTGCTCGGCTCTCGCTGGATCACCTGCTGCAGCAAACCCTGACACTCCGCATCAGACAGCCGCCGCCACGGAACTCGCTCACGAGAACGCTGCGCCAGCCACATCTGCGCTGCCGGCAGACTGGCGGGACCGGACTGTGCCAGCTCGTACATCCGCTCCCACGCCTCCTCACGCTCCCCCACTTCCCAGAGAAACTCCGCATACCGAAACGTCGCCTGCTGATCGTTCGGCCGCAGACCCAGCAGCACATCGTGTGCCACACGCGCCGCCACCGGATCTCGCCGCTCCAGTGCCTCGTCCAGACGACCCGCACGAATCACCGCCTGCTCAGCACTCAACACCGAAATGCCACGAATCGAATTCCCGAAGAACAGTGACATCAACAGTACCGGAACACCGCCCAGCAGAAACCAGATGTTGCGGGATCCCAGCCACAACTCAAACACCATGCGAAACAGCTTTGCCCAGGGTAACGGATCGCCATCCGGTAATCGCACGGCAATCACCTGGCAAAATGCACGCGGCTCCGCCGCCACAAAACGATTCCAAACCACTTCCAGCGGATTTGGCTGTTCCTGCTCAAATAATCCGGATTCTCTACGCTGCTCCAGCAGTTCAGGTCGCAGTACCGGAGATGTCAGAAACAGCACCAGACTGTCAGCACTGACAATCAGCAACAGCTCAGCCGCTGATAACCACAGCAGCAGACTGTCCGGCGCACGGAGCGCCGTCCCCAGATGCAGTTGATAGGCTCCATACTGAGCAGCAATAACAACTGCCGTACAGCACAGCAGAAAACTGAGCCCCAGCAGACACACCATCTGCACAACAGATCGTCGCTGCAGCAAAGACCAGCACAACGCCAGTACCATCCCACCTGACCACGCACAGGGCGACCAGCAGATCGCTGCCACCGAAAATGTGCCCGCCGGACTGATCAGCTGACCGCCGTCAGACCACTGCTCCCAGCCACTCTCCAGCGCGCGCAGATTCACCAGCCACGTCAATGTGTCCTGCAGCCACGGAGTTGCCACCTGACTGACCCTGCGCGGCAGACCAATTGCCAGCATCGGCAGTAGAACCAGCCGCGACAGACGACGATCCTTCGCGACATTCTGGCTGGAGCTGAGCACAGCCCATAATGCCAGACAAAATGCAACGGCCCCCAGCCACTGAGACCACATCACCACCGCAGTCACCAGCGACAGCGAACTGAGAACCAGCAGCAGGTGACTGCCACGACGCCACACTGTAAATGTTCCTGCCGAAGCACGATAAAAAACCGGCAGACACAACCAGCAGGCCAGAAATGGCCACCAGAATGGATCCGCAGCCCTTTGCCGACACACCATCAACGTCGGGACCACGGACGGCAGCAGCAGCAACAGAAACCACCAGGCCCAGCGCCCACCGACAATCGAACGCACGAACTGTCGCGTTTCAGCCGCCTGCATCTTCCACCTTCCACCACCCTGACCACACCCAGCAAAGCCCACCAAGCACGACTTCGGACTTCACGGAACTTTTTTCCCACCGTCCGCCGACGAACCCGACTTTCGTCCCGGAGGAATTGTCAGCAACTGCGGAGCAGCTCCGTTCCGCTGCCCCTCACCCGCCGTCGGCAATGGATCGCTGATCAGAACATCCCCGATCACTCGCTCCCAGTCGCCAGGCAGCAGCAGATCGAATCCCGGATTCTGCTCCTTCACCTGGCATGAACAGGGGCCAGTCAGGAACTGACAGGCATCGGCAATCGTACTTTCTGAAATCCCGTCCCCCACCAGAGCATACAACACTCGGCCACGACCAAACACCGGAAAGGCCATCGGCTCATTCAGATTTAACAGGTCCTCCTCACTCTGCAGCAGGCAATTCACCAGAAAGGCCTCAGCCGCATCGGAACGCTGCAGCGAAAGGATCGAAAACGACAGCTTCAAAGGCACCTGCAACGACTGCAACTGATCGACCGTCACCTCCATCTCTGCCGGCGTCGGCAGCTTCAGCTTTGACTGCTGCAGAGCCAGCGATGCCTGCAGTCGCTGTCGCGCCGCATTGTCCCGCTCTGCCTGCCCAGACTCCAGAAATAACCAGACAGCAGAATCCCCCTGCTGCAAACGACGACGCAGTTCGGTTCGCACCGGACTGTCCAGCACTCGCTGCACCGCATTCGATTCAAGGCTGCAGACAAACGCCGGCCCAGTCGTCTCTACGGAGGCTGTTCGAGGAAACAGGCAGACAACAAGAGGCTGACCACCAGTACGGCCCCGCCAGAGCTTTTGCAACCAGGCATCCGACTTGTCAGTCACCTGATGAACACGCAGCACACCCGCCGCTGCAGACCGATCAGGACTGACCAGTTTGTCCACCAACCCCTGCTCAGACGCCGACAACGGCTGGTCGCTCAGGATGACATATCGATACGGGTCGGCAGCCCAACGCTCAAGCGCAAAGCGAAAAACAGGTACCTGGCAGGCCACCACCAACGCTGCACTGACCAGTACACCCAGTCCGACAAGCAGCCGAATTACCGCAGGTTTGCGACGTAACATCAACCAGCCCTTCCACTTTGCTCGGCAGTGATGGACACCCAACCCGCGAATCGCTGGGCCCGAAAACTCCTCTGCACAGTCTCGCCCACGAATCCCTCACTGTAAAGCCGTTTTGCCCCCGCGACCCCCACGATTTCCGCAGCCATATGAGCACATACCCGCAAAAAATCAGAAAAAGATGTCCGTCAATACCCAACTCGCAGCGCCTTGTAACACGGTGAAAAGCAGACACCCGCCACAACACCGCACATGCCCCAAACCCAAACAACCCCCCGGAACTCCTCACCCAATCCGTGAAGTGATGCGAAACTACGCTCCAATTCAGCTCTCTCCAGCCGAAGCCAGCGCCCTGTCGCAACTGCTCGGCAGCCCGGAAACCTCCACGCAAGTGCAACTTCGAGCCAGAATTCTGCTGGCCGCTACCCGCGGTCTCAACAGCCACCAGATTTCGCTGCAGGTCGGTTGCTCACGACGCACCGCCGCCTTCTGGCGAAAACGATTTCAGACAGATGGACTCAAGTGCCTGACCATCAATAAACCCAGATCAGGACGAAAACCCACGATCCGTAATAACTGCCGCGAACAGGTCCTGCAGATGCTGCAGGACGACGTTGCACTGACCGGAAAACGACGATCGATTCGAGCCATCGCTCAAGCCTGCAAAGTCAGTAAAGACACTGTCCACCGCATCGCTCAGCAATTACACCCAACGGCAACCACGAATCCCGCCCTGTCCCCGAACAATCGTCCACTTGACCAAACGACTGCGGACTCAAGCGACCAATCCCCACCCCGCGACAACCAGTAACCAGAAACCAGACATGCCCCATGGACACTGGCCCCAAACGTTCAGTGGGCCAATGGACATGCCGCAGGGAACAATACCTTGCCCGCACCGGCAAAACGCAAGGCTCGGCAGCAGCCTCGCCCTCCCATGCACGGTCCTGCTCGCCCCCCCCGCGCGAGGGCGAAACTCCCGCTGAGCCGAAACTCCACATGGAAATACAAACCAACCGCTCGGCGGGAGCCTCACCCTCCCCAATCCATTTGCGTAACGCAAAAAAAAGCCCCCCGATGTCGACATCGGGAGGCTGCTGTGATTGGAACAAATTGAAGAGCTGTGTCAGTTACCGCCACCAGGAGGAACAATCGGAGCACCCAGACCGGGGACATTAAGACCCGGCAGGCCTGCACCACCGGGAGCAGCGCCCGGAGCAGGTTCCGCAGACTTTGGTTCCACCGCCACCGCACGACTGATCTGAAACTTTTCAAAACTTTCCGCCGTGATCACGTAATACCAGCCTGCGAATCGCTGCGACAATTCCTTCACTCGCTTCTGCCCCTCTTTGGCCCGATCATCCCAGGCTTTGACGGCCGCCGCATGACCCGCTTTGGCCGCCTCATACTCGGCCAATGCCTGATCATAGGTTTTCTGCGCCTCTGCCCTCGGATCGACCGGAGCGGGCTGGGGTTCGTCAGTTGCAGGGGCTACTGGGGCTGCAGGGGCTTCCGCAGCAGCAGGGTCCTGAGCTGCGGTTGCAGCAGGGGTTGCCGGAGCCGCAGCGGCAGCCGGTTCGGCCGGCGTTGCCTGCGGCTCGTCACCACCATCAGACTTTGGCTGCGGTTCGTCACAACCGGGATCGGCTGGCTTGTCACCCTCTGCCTTCTGTGCCCCCTCTGCCGGCTTCTCAGCCGGCTCGGCAGGCTTGTCCGCCGCCGGAGCAGGTTCGACCGGAGCATTCGCGTCGTTCAGAATTGCCGGCTTCTCAGGAGCCACAGGCTCTTCAGGCTTCGCCCCCAACAGACCTTCATCATAGTCAACCTTGACCAGCAAGTAACGTCGCGGCCCCTTCTCAGGCCCCGATGCTGGATCTGCCGGAGTCTCACCTTCCTTCGCAGGCTCAGCCGCAGCACCCTCGGCAGGCTGTTCCTTCAATCCCACCTCAATGTCTTTCGCCGTACCTCGAGCAATCTCGCCAAAGTACAGCGTATAACGCACGCCGTTCGTGGTGCCAGCGACCAACTCACCCTCGTTCGAAACCAACTGCACCGAATTCTGCGGACCACGAGCGACAAAGTATCCCTGACGCTGCATGTCGGTCTGCAAAACCTGACGCAACAGGGGATTCTGAGCAACCTCTTCGGATACCGTCAGATCAGCATTCAGGCCCTGCGGCTTCGGACGAACACCCACGATCTTCAACTGATCGAGATTGCGCACCAGATCCGTAAGTGCGGCTTCCTTCACCTGCTCCGTTTCCGCATTCAGCCCGTCCAGACCCCACTTACCGGAGGTCTTATCTTTCAGGAAGTCCAGCACCTCACCCTGATTGATCGTTCCCTGCTGCTCATCCACCGAATACCGATTCACCAGAATTCGACTGAGATCCGGTTGATTGACCTTCAACAGATCGGGCTCAATCCAGTCAGCAAACTTCGTCGAAAGATCGACGTTCAGTTTCGCCACAAACACAGTGTTTTTGTCCGGTTGTCGCACATAGTAGTGTGAGTCCCGACCTTCCACGGCGCGCCCGATCACAAGGTTCACCAGCTCATTGCCACTGCCATCCTTCAGTGCCAGCTGCGTGCCTCGCGGATCCGTGCCATCGGCCGCAACCGTCGCCTCAGCAGTCGGCTGCAGGACGCCGTAACGCCCCCAGTCGTCCTTGCTGCGACTTTGTACTGCCACCTTACGAATACCAATCATGGAAGCCGCTGTCCGCGCGAGACGCTCTGCAGCTTCCGCCGGATAGTCGTGGTGCGAGGGGATCACCCAGAACCCCTGATCGTTCTTCTTCACGGCGAACGACTGAGGTTCCTTCAGCTCAGAGTCGTACTTCACGACACTCAATTCCGTCGCCTTCAACGGATCAAGAAACTCCGGAAAGAACTCCTGCCCGATCTCCGAGAAGCCCTCAACCGCTTTTGGAGCACTTGCGAGGTTCACCAGAAACGCCAGCAGCAGTGAACCAGCCGCTGTACCCAAAAACATGAATGTCCGTTTTGTCGAGTTCATAAATCAGCCTGAATTGCAAAAATCGCCGAAGAAGTGAATTCCCTGCCGCGGCCGTCACGGACAGCCATAGCCCCCAGCCTCAGCTCTTCCTTCGATTCGGATTGATGGACTGCTGCTCAGCCAGATTTCGCATCCCCAGAAACAACATTCCAAAACAGATCGGCAGGATCGCTGGCACAATACAGGCCACAATCCGGACCGTGTTCTCCACACGCCTCACTTCACGCTTCATCTCCAGAGCCGATTTGCGAATCTGCGAATTCACATCTCGCTCCAGCTGTTCCTTACGCACTTCCAGTTGCCGACTTAACTGCTGCTCCTTCTGACTGACCTGCACTTCACGACTGCGGTCATCCAGAGTCTCGTCCTTCTCAATCCGACTGATCTCGTCACGCAGCTCCTTCTCAGCAGTCTCAAGCGCCTTATCCATGGCCGCCTGAGCCTCCTTCTCCTGACGGTTCAGGTTCTGCCGCAGATTGCTGGTGCGACTTTCCACGAACTGCAATGTTCGCAGCGTTTCACGACGAGAACGCAGCGGGATGAATGTCTCATCACCTGCCAGTGCATCGACAGCATTCAGCACAAACGTTACATTGTCAAACTGCACATCCAGCATGCCACGGTTACGTTCCATAAAGAACCAGTCCGTAATCATGTCCAGATCCGCACAGAAGATCACATTCAATGGATTCTCTTTGGATTCATTGCGAATCCGTGCGGCGATCACATGCGAATCACCGTCATCCCGACGTCGAGGACTCGGGTTGATCTCTCGGGATGGTGACATCGAGAACGGACTGAACGACGCAGAGGTGTAGTCGTCCCAACCCAGCAGTCCCGATTCACGGCTTGTGCGAAGCAACGGAGTAAACTCCTGCTCCTTGCGACCCGCTCGATCCGTAATCGTCCCCGGATACAAAAGTACAAGATCCTGGAGAGACTTCGTCACCGCACTGTCCTGAGCAAACGGGACGGCATCATTCCCAGTGCGAGAAATGAAGACGTACTCCGGAGGCAATGTGCCAAACTGACTGTGCGGGTTGTTGCGGTCATAGGTGATCTGGCCGTTATCCCATTTCACATTCAAAAGAGTCATCAAACCAGTCAGCTCACCGTTGTCAGCTTTCTGCTCAGGCGGAGGTCCACCAAACATGCCGCCACCGCCGGCTTTGGGCATCTTCGGGGCCATCGAGAGACCAGCCTGAGTCTGGAAGACAAACGGACATGGGTCGTCGAAAATCAACGCCGGGCGACCCGACTTCACATACTCGAGGAAATTGTCCATTTGCGGCTGAGTCAGTGCGGACGGCATGATGGCCAGCAGCACATCGAAATCCTCAGCCGGCTTCTTCTCGTCCTGCTCCCCATCCTTCTTCGCTTCAGCGCCCTTCTCAGCCTCTGCCGCATCAGTTGCCGGCTTTTCTTCCGGTAACAGCCTCTGCGAAGGGTTCACAGCGACAACTTTGTACTGCTTCTGCAACTCACGGACGATCTCCCAGCGTCCACCACCAGCACCCTCAGTCATCACCTGAGCATCCGTGACAAGCACACCCAGCTTCAGTCGCTTTTCAGCCGAAACAGTTCTGAGTGACCGAGTCAGCTCGTACTCAATCGGCAACCCCTTGCCGAAAAACGGAATCACAAGCTCGTCGCTCGCACTCTGAATGAAGGCTCCCAGGAAGACTTCAGCCTCCTCACGCTTGCCGTCCCGATCATACTGCAGTCGAACCGGCTCGATACCCAGAGCTCGTGCCTGCTCTGCCTCTTCACTGAACGGTTCAACCAGAATCTCCCGGATCTCAATCGCACCACCACTCGAGCGCCCAAATTCACGCAGCAACCCCACCAGCTGCCGGCGGGTTTCCACATAATCCGATGGCACTTCAGGGCTGAGAAATGCCTGAATTGTGACGCGCTGTGTCTGCCGGATTCCGGCCAGCGTCTGGTGAGTCGCATCAGTCAGAGTAAACAGGTTCTCGGATGACAGGTCGGCCCGCAGCGGCATGCGTGACAGAATGAACAGCAGTGACCCACAGGTGACCGCCACACACACGGTGCGCAGCACATATTGCAGCCCAACCGACTTCTCACTGCCTTCCGCCCAGCGACGCTTTGAAATCACCACAAGATTTGCATAAAGCATGACGACAGAGAAAAACACAAACCAGCAGATCCCAGGCAAAGGCAGAACACCCACGCTGAAATCCAGCAGTTGCTGCTGCAGACTGAGGGCAGAAAAGGCGTTACGCAGAGAATAGAGATCCTGAGCACCACCGAATAAACCTGCCAGCCACTCCACGACGTCGGTGACGTGAAACAACAAAACAGGTACACAGCAGAACACAACACCAATCACGAAGGCCACTGTGGCACTGTTCGTGAATGCCGATGCCAGCATCCCCGCTGTCAGCAGGGCACTGCCCGCAAACCAGTATCCAGCATAAGTGCAAAGCACGGCGCCCGGATCAGGACTGCCCAGCAACAGCAACACCAGAACGTTCACGAGCGAAAACGCCAGCGCGACCGAATACACACCAACAACCGAAAAATACTTGCCCAGCAAAACCTCAACCTCAGTGGCAGGCATGGTGAACAGTAACTCGTCTGTTCCCAGCTTCCGCTCGTCCGCCCACACCGTCATGGTGATCGCCGGAATAACGAACAGCAACAACCACGGGAAGGCCTGCGTCAGCTGGTCCAGACTGGCCTGGTTCGCCGCAAAAAATGCATCCGAAAATGTCATGGACGCAGCGGCAACGCAAAACACCAGAATGAACAGATAACCCAGCACACCGGAAAAGTAACTGCGGAAATTCCGCAGCGCGACAGCTTTGATCACATGACTGCGAAGCATATCCCTCACCCTGAATCCTTCACCCAAACTCACAACCAGGCACCAGCCACACTGCGATCAACACAATACTAAGCAGCACTGCCCGTCGTCATCCGACGGAAATTCTCTTCCATTTCCACTTCGTTCTGACCCAACCCGGACGTCGGACCATCAAAGACCACCCGACCGTTGTTGATCAGCACCACGCGATCACAGACCGCTCGCACTTCCTGCAGAATATGAGTCGACAACAGGATCGTCTTCGTCTTCGCCAGCTCCTCGATCAGCTCACGAACACCCTGCACCTGATTCGGATCCAGCCCACTGGTCGGTTCGTCCAGAATCAAAACGCCCGGGTCGTGCAGCATGGCATGCGCCATCCCGACACGCTGACGAAAACCACGAGACAACTTGGCAATGGGCTTCCGCCAGACTTCCGACAGCGAGCACTTGTCAGCAACCCACGACAACCGCCCCGCCAGATAATCCCCGTGCAGGCCCCGCACCTGACCCATATAGGTCAGCAGACTCTCAGGAGTCATCTCGACGTACAATGGACCGTTCTCTGGCAGATAGCCCAGATGCTCGCTGGCCTGCAGTCGCTGGTCAGCAATGTTGTGACCAGCAATAAAAGCCTCGCCACGACTGGGAGCCAGGAAGCCGGTAAGCATCTTCATCGTGGTGCTTTTTCCAGCCCCGTTCGGACCCAGAAATGCACACACCTGACCTCGTGGCACGCTGAAACTGACATCCCGCGTGGCCGCAAAATCCCCATAGAACTTGCTGAGCCCACGAGCCTCAATCATTACGTCCGCCGCACCAGCCACAGCCGGTGAAGCCTGTTGCTTCACAGAACCCATATGTCCTGCCCCGAAAAGTCCGTACAACAATCGTCTGCCAGAAGCTATCTTCCCAGATCCCAAACCGATTTCCAGCGCACCCCATGCAGTCAGCAGTTGCCGAGCCGGCTTTCTCGCGATCGTTAATCGCAAAAATCTCGGGAATTACTGAAAACACCATCCAAGGGTGCCAGAAAGGCAGTCGTCACGACCGAGTTTCCCATTTGCAAAAACCGTACCGATTCCGGGAAGGTGGAGCCGTTGCAGAGACCATGCGCTGAATCAGTCATTAGGCCGAATTCCAACTTCCCACAACTCTCCGGATTCTGCACAATCCTTCCAGAGACAGAACTGGCGGCTCACCGCATCACAGAACATTGTCACTCCATCAGAAACTCTGCGGAGCATTCCTTAGCATGGCTCTGTTAGGCGTCAACATCGATCATGTGGCCACCCTCCGTCAGGCGCGACGTGCGGCCGAACCCGATCCAGTGCAGGCTGCCGTTCTCGCGGAACTCGGCGGCGCCGATGCGATTACTATCCATCTGCGGGAAGATCGCCGACACATTCAGGATCGAGACGTCCGCGTCCTGAGAGAGACGGTCCGTCTGCGCCTGAACCTGGAAATGGCAGTTTCCGACGAAATCACCCGCATCGCTCTGCAGACCATGCCGGACCAGGTCACACTGGTCCCCGAGCGTCGGGAAGAAGTGACAACCGAAGGCGGCCTCGACGTCATCACGCACGCTCAGCGTGTCCAGCAGTGCGCCGATCAGTTAAGCGGAGCCGGTATACTGGTCAGCCTGTTCATCGACCCTGACGTTGAGCAGGTCCGGAAGGCCTGTGAATTGAAGGCAGCGGCCGTGGAACTGCACACCGGGGCCTATGCCGAAGCCCGCACACGGCAGCAGCGGGAGGCTGAGCTGGACCGACTGAGGGAAGCCGGGCACTACGCGGTTTCGCAGGGGCTGATCCTGAATCTCGGACACGGCCTGACCTATGACAACGTCAGTCCAATCGCTCGCCTGCATAAAGCCCATGAACTCAACATCGGGCATTCCATTATCTCACGAGCGGTGCTTGTGGGGCTGGAACGTGCCGTCCGTGAAATGAAGCAACTCGTGGCCGGCACCTCTCCTTATTAACAGTCCCGCTCTGAGTTTCAGGAACCAGCATGCCCGGTAATTCCTTTGGAAAACTGTTTCGCATCACCACCGCCGGAGAAAGTCATGGCCCGGGCAATGTGGTGATCATCGACGGCGTCCCTCCCGGACTGACTCTCTCGGCAGACGACCTGCGTCCCGACCTTGCGCGGCGCCGCCCCGGACAAAGCCTGCTGACTACGCAGAGACAGGAGCAGGACGAACCGGAGATCCTTTCCGGAGTCTTTGACGGGCGCACGACCGGCACCAGTCTCGCCATCCTCATCCGCAACACAGACCAGCGCAGCAGTGACTATTCGGACATTCGTGAGAAGTACCGTCCGGGACACGCGGACTTCACTTTTGACGCACGTTATGGGTTCCGCGACTATCGCGGTGGCGGTCGCAGCAGTGCTCGCGAAACCACCGCTCGCGTAGCCGCTGGAGCCGTTGCCAAAAAACTGATCCACGAAGCTTTTGGAGGGCGGGTGCTGGCATGGGTGTCGCAAATCGGCCCTCTGACGGCTCACGTTCCGGATCCCGCGCAGGTCACGCTGGAACAGGTCGAAACTCTGCCCGATGGTTCACCAAATCTCGTTCGCTGCCCCGACTACGACGCCGTCCCCGGCATGGTTGCCCTGATTGACGAAGTCCGCCGGGATCTGGATTCGATCGGTGGAGCAGCACAGATTGTCGCAACAGGAGTTCCGGCAGGACTGGGCGAACCGGTGTTCGACAAACTGAAAGCAGACCTTGCCAAAGCCCTGTTCAGCCTGCCGGCGGTCCTTGCGGTCGAATATGGCATCGGCTTTGGCTGCTGCGAGCTGCGAGGCAGTCAGAACAACGATCTGTTTGTGCCCGGAACCGCCAGCCCCGCCAACCCCACGGCGCCCCCGGTGGCGGTGGCCAGCAATCGTCATGGAGGCATGCTGGGAGGGATCTCGACCGGAACACCCATCCTGCTGCGGGCCGCTGTGAAACCCACCAGCAGCATGGCACGTGAACAACCCACCGTCACTCGCAGTGGCCAGCCCACAACCATTCGCACAACCGGAAGGCACGATCCGTGTCTGCTGCCGCGGTTTATCCCGATGGCTGAAGCGATGGTGGCAATTGTGCTGGCTGATCACTGGCTGCGGTGGCAGGCCATCCGGCCTCACTGACAGGGCTGCGGTCCCCGCAGCAACACGGTATCACATTCGACAGGCAGAAGTTCGGACAGAAATCACGGGTATGAACACGGCAGGCTCCTCGACTCCGCGCAATGACCGGCTGTTTCAGTGCCCCGCTGACGTCTTCAATGAAGTGTTTACGGACGACGGTCAGCCTCGTCCGCACTGGCAGCGATTTCTTCAGCTGTTTCGCACAATGCCGGCGTCCGATTTTGCCCGCCGCAACCTGCAGGCTGATCGCATGCTGCGCGACAACGGGGTCAACTACCACACCCCCAGCGACAGCGGCGAAGGTGCCAGACCATGGCGGCTTGATCTGCTGCCACTGGTCACAACCGCAGGGGAATGGGGACAAGTTGAGACGGCTCTGGCTCAGCGTGCCCGACTGCTCAACCTGATCATTGCCGATATCTACGGACAACGAAGGCTGCTGGAATCCGGGCTTCTCCCACCGGAGGTCCTGTATGCAAATCCGGAATACCTGCGTCCATTCACGGATCTGCAGCCTGCCGACCAGACTCCCATGTTTCTGTATGCCGCCGAACTGGCCCGCCGTGCTGACGGGTCGTTCTGTGTCATGGCCGATCGCAGCGAAGCACCGGCCGGACCGGGCTTCGCTCTCGAGAATCGCATTGTCAGTTCCCGCTCGATGGCCGCGGCTTTCAAACAGATGCCAGTCGAACGCCTCGCGCAGTTTTTTGTCCGGTTGCAGAATTCGCTGAGACGTCGCACCGCTCGCCCCACAGACAGCCCGCGCATCGTGCTGCTGTCCAGCGGCCCCCGACACCCCTACTACTTCGAAGACGTCTATCTCGCTCGCTATCTCGGATACACGCTTGTGGAAGGTGGCGACCTCGCAGTTCGCAGTGATGTGGTCTGTATGAAAACTCTGTCCGGACTTGTGCCGGTCGATATCGTCATGACTCGCTGTGCCGAAGCCGGGCTGGATCCGCTGGAACTGGGCGGTTACTCGGAACATGGTGTGCCGGGAATTCTGAATGCCATCCGCGCTCGCAACGTCGCCGTAGTGAATACGCCCGGTTGCGGCATCGTGGGGGCCCCGGTGTTCATGCCGTTCCTCCCGGACCTCTGTCAGCACCTGCTGTCTGAACCCCTCTTAATGCCTTCGATCCCATCCTGGTGGTGCGGTGCCCACTCAGCACTCAGCGAAGTGCTGGCACGTTTCGACGACCTCGTACTCAAACCGGCCTTTCAGAAAAGTGGTGGCGAAGAAATCATCCTCAGTGATCTGACTCGACAACAGCAGGCTGACTGGCGTTCACGCCTGCAGGCAGAACCATGGAACTGGGTCGCCCAGGAAAAAGTGCGTCGTTCCGGAGCCCCCGTCTGGACCCCCGATGGGATCCGCACCGGTCATGTCGCACTACGGGCCTTTCTGGTTGAGGATGATCGGCAGTGGCACCTGATGCCCGGTGGTCTGATTCGGATCGCCCCCAACACAGAACCCATGCAGCTGTCGGTTTCCGGAGGCGACAGCAGCAAGGATCTGTGGGTCCTCGCCGAACGCTCAGTCGAACCAGTCACCCTGCTGACACCGCAGGATCAGCCGGCCGAACTGCAGCGCACGACAGCGTTGTTTCCCAGTCGAGTCGCGGATAATCTGTTCTGGCTGGGTCGATCCATCGATCGCTGCGACTTCCTCGCACGACTGATTCGTGGACTGGCCGAAAGACTGGCAGGGGAAGGCAGTGTAGACGTTCAGGAAGTCCGCCTGCTCGCCCGACTGCTCAGTGAACAGGGGCAGCTTGAGCCCGGCTTTGTTCTGGAAGGTCTTGAATCACAGCTGCCCTCTCTTGCGGAAGCACTGCCACTGACCGTGTTTGACGCCCACGAATACGGTGGACTTGCCCGCAGCGTCCGCGAACTGACCCGCCTCGCCTCACTCGTCCGCGACTGGATCAGCCCGGATACATGGCAGCGGATGAATGTCACTGCTGATACATTCTGCTCAGCCCCGGGACGCGAGACTCGGGATCTGACCGATGTCGTGACCGCCGCCAATGGCCTGATCGGCGACCTCGCGTCTGTCAGCGGCCTCATTGCGGACGGTATGAACCGCGGCCCCTCATGGCGTTTCCTTGAAATCGGTCGCTCCATCGAACGCGCCGTCTCGACAGCTCAGATGCTGCTGACCGCAGACCTGCGACGCAGTCAGGCCAGCCCAGCCGTACTGCGCACACTGATCGAAATTCTTGACGTCAGAATGACTTACCGATTTCGCTACCGCGATAACCTGCAGCGCAATGCCGTACTGGACCTTGCTATCGCCGATGATTCCAATCCTCGCTCACTTGCATTTCAGGTGGAACGGCTGATTCAGCATACCGATCGTCTGCCGGGGGTCACAACACAACCGCTGCGATCCGAGGAAATGCGACTGGTGATGGAGGCAGCACACGCCGTCCGAATGCTGACCGCCGCAGACCTCGCCAGCCCAACTCTGAAGTCCGTGATCAACACGCTGAAAACCGTTGAAGAAACCATGCTGAAATTGTCAGATGCGTTGACCGGAAAGTACTTTGTGCATTCTGCTGCACCACGCCCCTTTGGTGAAGCCGAGGGACGACCATGAAATACCGCGTCACACACAGAACTCGCTATGCCGGTGCTGACAGCGTGTCTGTTGGACACAATCAGGCGTGGCTGGAATTCCGCCCTTCTGATCGACAGCAGGTCGAAGCCTTTACCCTGCAGATCACTCCCGAACCGTCCATTCGCTCACGCCGAATCGACGCCTTTGGCAACCCGGTTCACCTGTTCTCGTTCAACGAAGGCTACCAGCAGCTGGAAATCACAGCTACAACCACGGTGACAGTACGAGAACCCTGCGTGCCGGAATTTGTCCGCCGAACCAGAATCTCAGAACTTCGTGAACGCCTGCCACGTAAAGCTGTTCTGGCGGATCGCGAGGCACTCGAATTCCTGTTCCCGTCAGCCAAAGTGCAGTGGACATCGGCAATTCAGCAATGGGCTGCCGAAACTCTGTTGCCCGAAATGACATTGCCCGAGGCCGTACTCGCGTTGACAGCGCGGATCCACCACGAGTTCACCTATGACAGTCGCGCTACGACAGTGAACACGCCAGTCCCGGAAATCTTTCGCATCCGCCGCGGTGTCTGCCAGGATTTCGCGCATCTGCAGATTGCAGCACTGCGGTCAGCAGGCCTGCCAGCCCGCTATGTCAGCGGGTACCTGCGGACGGTCCCACCACCCGGCCAGCCACGACTGGTAGGCGCCGACGCGTCCCACGCCTGGTGCGCCGCTTACGCTGGCAACGGCGAATGGATCGACTGCGACCCCACCAACAAGACACTCTGCAGCACTGATCACCTGACATTGGCCTGGGGACGCGATTACAGCGATGTTCCGCCAGTCACCGGAGTCTGCGTTGGAGGCAGTCAGCATCGCCTTGCAGTCAACGTTGATGTCCTGCCACTGTCAGATTCACCGAAACCGCTATGACGCGCGAGACCAAACACGTAATTCCGGCAATCCTGACACCGAGGACAAAAATGTAGCCCGAGCATTCCTGCTCGGCCCCGTATTGCAAACACACGATGTTTTTCAATGAACTGAAGTCGATTTGACGGACCCAGCCGACTTTTGTCCCTCGCGTCATTCCTGCCCGGCAGCCCTTTGCCCACACAAAGCCCCAACGCAACGCTCGTTGGCCCGTCGCTCAGCAATCCTGCGGCTGATCACCACCCAGCAAATGGGCTCCTCGGCATCGTCACCGAACTGTTGCTCGGTGCTCCCACAACACGTCCCCCCCGGGAGGGCGAGGCTCCCGCCGAGCCGAAGTCAACTGCCTGTTGTCAGTCGTCGTTCGTCGCCCACAACCGTAGCCCGGGCATTCCTGCCCGGCGGCCCTCTGCCCACACAAACCCGCGACGTCACGCAGGCTTGCCCGTCGCTCAGCCATCCCGTCGGCTGATAACCACCCAGCAAATGGGGCTCCTCGGCATCGTCACCGAACTGCTGCTCGGTGCTCCCACAACACGTCCCCCCCGGGAGGGCGAGGCTCCCGCCGAGCCGAAGTCAACTG